>JAWSUI010000003.1:0-160771 GCA_033551855.1 Deferrisomatales bacterium | reverse complement strand
CGGGCGAGCCGGCGGATCACGGCCGCCTCCACGAAGCGCAGGGGGCGCGGAGAAGGCACGACCCGCCGGTAGGCCCGCGCTCGATCCTCCGCCCCCCCGGGACCGGCCCGCACGACCCGCCAGCCCTTCTCGGCATCTAGCCGGGCTGCCTCCGCGGCCGTGTACCAGGGGCCGATGGGCTTGGTGGGTTCGCCGAACGCCGGGTCGCCCGGATCCACGACCACCTGTGTGATGAGGGTGACCACGTCCCGCGCCCGGTCGTGGCGCCTCAGGTGGTTGTAGAGGGTCTGCTGGATCATGAAGCCGATGCCCCCCTCGGAGTCGGCGTCGCAGATGTAGAGCGGCATGGGGGGCACGGTGTTGCGTGCGGCCTCGTTGCGGATGACGATGTTGCCCACGATGGGGCCGTTGCCGTGGGTGACCACGACCCGCCGGCCCTCCCGGAGCATCCGGGAGATCTGGGCGGTGCAGGCCCGGGCGTGCTCGAACTGCTCCTCGATGGTGCCCGACTCCCCCCGGCGCAGGAGGGCGTTGCCCCCGAGGGAGACGACGTAGAGGGGGGCGGGCCGGCGGCCGCTCACGCCCCCTCCTGCCCGGCCGGCCAAGGGGGTGCGGCGACGGTGGCGTCGAGGAACCGCTCCACGTGCCCGCGCAGCGTGGGCCCCCCCGCCTCCTCCACCTCGTAGCGCACCCGCACGGCGGGCACGGTGAGTCCGAGGAGCCGCGGAAGGTCCACCGGCGTTCCCACGAGGACGAGGTCGCAGGGGGTCGCCTCGATGGTCTCCCGAAGCTCCCGGAGTTGCTCGGGGGAGTAGCCCAGGGCCGGGAGGACCCTGCCCAGGTGGGGGTACTCCCGGTAGGCCTCCCGCAGGGAGCCCTGGGCGTGGGGGCGCGGGTCCACGAGCTCCGCCGCCCCGAGTTGCCGGGCCGCCAGGGTGGCCGCGCCGTAGGCCATTCCCCCGTGGGTCAGGGTGGGGCCGTCCTCCACCGCGAGCACCCGGCGGCCGCGCAGTGCCTCGGGCGTCTCCACGGCGAGGGGCGAGGCCAGGCGGACGATCGCCGCCCGGGGGTTTGCCGCACGCACGTTCGCCTCCACCGCGGCCACGTCCTCGGGCCGGGCGGTGTCGATCTTGTTCACCACCGCGACCCCCGCCCGGCGCAGGTTCGTCTCACCGGGGTGGTAGGCGAGCTCGTGGCCGGGCCTGTGGGGGTCGAGGACGACGAGCTCCAGGTCGGGCCGCAGGAAGGGGAAGTCGTTGTTCCCCCCGTCCCACACGAGCACGTCGGCCTCGGCCTCGGCGGCCCGGAGCACCTCAGCGTAGTCCACCCCCGCGTAGACCGTGGCCCCGGCCCGCAGGTGGAGCTCGTACTCCTCGCGCTCCTCCACGGTGCACGAGGCCCGGTCCAGGTCCTCCGGTGTCCGGAAGCGCTGGGAGCGCTCGGCCAGGAGGTCGCCGTAGGGCATGGGGTGGCGCAGCACCGCGGTGCGAAGCCCCCTCTCCCGGCAGAGTTTCACCACGTATCGGGCTACCGCCGACTTGCCGCACCCCGTGCGCACCGCGCAGACGGAGATCACCGGCCGGCGCGCCGGGAGCATGGTGCGGTCGGGGCCCAGGAGCCAGAAGTCCGCCCCCAGCGCCAGGACCTGCGAAGCCCGGTGCATCACGTGCTCGTGGGAGACGTCGCTGTAGGCGAAGACGGCGAGGTCGGCCCGGTGCCGCCGGATCAGCTCTTCGAGCTCCGCCTCGGGCCGGATGGGGATTCCCCGCGGGTACCGGGGCCCGGCGAGCTCGGGGGGGTACGTCCGGTCCTCGGCGAAGGGGATCTGGGTCGCCGTGAAGGCCACCACCTCCAACGCCGGGTCGGAGCGGAAGACCACGTTGAAGTTGTGGAAGTCCCGGCCGGCAGCCCCCAGGATGACCGCCCGCCGCCGCTCGGTCACAGGGCCTCCGTGCCGAGACCGCCCAGGCCCTCTTCCAGGATGTCCAGCCCCCGGTCGAACTCCTCCGGGCGGAGCACGAGGGGCGGCGCGAGCCGCAGCACGCTCTTGTCCCTCCCGCACTCGAGGAGGAGGAGACCCTTCTCCAGGGCGTGGGCCTGAACCCTTCGAACCCCCTCCGGAAAGGGTTCCTTCCCCAGGCTGGCGAGCTCGACGCCGATCATCAGGCCGACGCCCCGCACGTCCCCCACGCAGGGGTGCCTGCGCTGCATCTCGGCGAGGCGGGCCAGGGCCCGCTGCCCCAGGGACGTCGCGTTCTCCAGGAGGCCATCCTGCTCGATCGCCTCGATGGTGGCCACCGCGGCCGCGCAGGAGAGGGGGTTTCCTCCGAAGGTGGTGCCGTGGGCGCCGGGGGGCCACCGGTCCATGATTTCCCGACGAGCGGCCACCGCGCTGAGGGGCAGGCCCGACGCGATCCCCTTCGCCAGGGTGACCACGTCCGGGACCACGCCGGAGTGCTCGCAGGCGAGCCAACGGCCCGTGCGCCCCATGCCCGATTGGACCTCGTCGCACACCAGGAGGATGCCCCAGCGGTCGCAGAGCTCCCGCAAGTGGCGGAGGAAACCCGGCGGGGGCACCGCGTAGCCTCCCTCCCCCAGCACCGGCTCCACGACCACGCAGGCCAGCTCCTCCGGGGTCACCACGTGCCGGAAGAGCCAGTCCAGGTGCTCCCGGCACGCCTGCCCGCAGGATGCCGGCACCTGGCCGAGGGGGCAGCGGTAGCAGTAGGGGTAGGCCCCGTGGTGCACCCCGGGCAGCAGGGGGCTGTAGCCGCGGCGGTAGCGGGCCGTGGAGGCCGTGAGGCTAAGGGCGCCCAGCGTTCGGCCGTGGAAGGAGGGGGCGAAAGCCAGCACCCCCTGGCGGCCGGTGTGGAAGCGGGACAGCTTGATCGCTCCTTCCACCGCCTCCGCGCCCGAGTTGCTGAAGAAGAAGCGGTCGATCCCCGGCGGGGTGATGCGGGCCAGCGCCTCACAGAGCTCCAGGAGCGGCTCGTGGTAGAAGATGCACCCCCCGTGGAGGAGGCGCTCGGCCTGCCGGCGCACCGCCTCCACGACCCGGGGGTGGTTGTGGCCCGTGTTGGTCGTCGCGAGGCCGGAGGTGAAGTCGAGATAGCGCCGGCCGGACGCATCCTCCACGGTCGCCCCCTCGGCCCGGCGGACGAGGAGGTCGGTGTGGACCACCAGGGCAGGGGTCAGGTGGGATTTCGCCTTCGAGAGACGGTCGGCGTCCACGGGGCCCTCCTTTCCCAGGTTGCATTCGCACGGCCGGGCGCGCCAAGAAGCTTACCCGGGAGTGGGGAGGCCGCCACAGGGCCCGGCCGCGCCGGGTCCGGCCCTCTCTTCTCCTTCGGGGCTCCGCCGTACGTTTCACCTCCCGGGAGGCCGCGGTCTCCGGAACGAAGCCCAGGGGCTCCCGGACTCCGCATGCCGACCAGCCGGGATTCCAGGGGTGCGTCGTTCGGTTGCGGCCGCCGGCGGGGAGCGGTAGCCTCATCCGCGGACGCGGCGTTCCCCCTGCGCGGGGAGGCCGGCAACGCGAACGGGGAGGACCCGATGCCCGCCTGCGCCCTGAGCCCGGACCTCATCCGAAGGGCCGTGGAGCTCCACGGCCACTGGTGCCCCGGCCTGGCCCTGGGGATCCGCGCCGCCGAGTGGGCCCTGGCGGAGCTCGGAGGGTCCGTGGACGAGGAGGTGGTCGCGGTGGTGGAGACGGACATGTGCGCCGTCGACGCCGTGCAGGCCCTGGTGGGGTGCACCCTGGGGAAGGGCAACCTCCTCCACCGGGACTACGGGAAGCGGGCGTTCTCGTTCTACCGCCGCCGGGACGGCAGGGCGGCCCGGCTTCTCGCCCGGCCGGGGGCCCTCGGGGAGGCCGGGGAGACCCTGGCTCGCCTGCAGGAGAAGCGGCAGGAAGGGGGGCTGACCCCGTCGGAGGAGGCGCTGTGGAGTGAGACCCGTGACCAGGCATCCCGGGCAATCCTGGAGGGGGACCTGGAAACCCTCTTCGAGGTCGGGGCCCCTTTGGAGCCCCTCCCGGCTCCGGCCCGGATCGCTCCCAGTCTCTCCTGCGCGTCCTGCGGGGAGCCGGTCATGGTGGGCCGGCTGCTGCGCTCCGAGGGAAGGGACCTGTGCATCCCTTGCGCCCGGGGGCAGGGGTCGGCCTCCTGACCGGCCCAACCGCTTGCCCTACCGGCGGCCCCGGGCGCGCCGGAGGCTCAGGCTCCCGGGACATCCTTCCTCCCGGCGAGGAGCGCTGCGTCCCGCTCGGCGCGGACCTGGTCCTTGATCCGCTTCACGTGGCCGCGCCCCAGGCCCTTGACCTCGCAACCGAGCTCGAAGTAGCGCCGAATCCGGTCGTCGTCCAGAACCCCGAAGCAGTCGATCACGGCCACGGGGCCGCCTGCGGTCTCCACGACCCAGTCGGGCTCCAGGTCGAGGTAGGCCTCGTGCCGCACGGCGAAGACCACGGCGTCGGCTCCCGAGAGGGCTTTGGCCAGGTCCTGCTCCACCCGGAGCTCGGAGAGCTTGTCCTGGTTCCGGAAGAACCGCTTCCAGCTGTACTCGGCGGAGGGGTACTCCTCCTGCTTCTCGAACTCCCACCAGTGCTGGACGTAGGGGTCGTGGACCCGGGGCTCGGCCCCCATCTCGGTCAGTCGCCGGATGAGCAGCTCGGAACCCGAGTACCGGGTGTCCCCCACGTCTTCGCGGTAGGACGCGCCGAGCACCACGATGTCGGCGGCGGCCACCGGCCGGCTCATGTTGCGCAGGGCGTCGCGGACGAGCTGGGCCACGTGGAGCGCCCGGGTGTCGTTGACGTCTATCGCCAGCGGCGTGATGCGGAAGATGTCGTCCTCGAACCCGTGGATGTGCCGGTACGCCCACACCCCGAGCCCCCCGTCCTTGGGCAGGCAGTAGCCCCCGATCCCCGGCCCCGGGAAGATCATGTTGGAGTGGGTCGGCCGCACCTTGATCGCCCCGATGACCTTGACCAGGTCCACGCCGTTGCGCTCCGCAAACAGGCTCCACTCGTCCAGGAACGCGAGGATCGTGGCGCGGTAGCTGTTCTCCACGATCTTGGCGGTCTCGGACTCGATGGGGCGGTCCAGCACGGTGAGGGGGAAGTCCCGGGTGTTGAGCACGTCGTTCAGGAAGCGGACGACCCGTTCCCTCGCCTCGTCGTTGATGCCGCTGCACACGCGCCAGAAGTTCCGGATGCTGTTCACGTACTCCCGACCGGGCATCACCCGCTCGTAGCTGTGAGCCAGGAGGGGCTCGGCGGCGATCCCCCGCCGGCGGAAGACCTTGCTCATGATCGGGTAGGCGACCTGCTCCGTGGTCCCCGGGGCCACCGTCGTCTCGATGAGCACGAGGGCGGCGGGCGGGATGTGCTCGGCGATCACCTCCAGGGACTGCTCCAGGGCGTCCATGTCGGCGCGCCCGTTGCGCACGTTGCCGAGCTCCTCCTTCAGGTAGTCGCACTGGACGTCGACCACCACCACGTCGGCGAGCTTGAGGGCGTCGTAGGTGAAGGTGGCGGTCAAGGTGCCCTTGTCCCGAACGCAGCGGGCGATCATCGGGTCGACCTCGGGGTCCTCGGACTTCACCGGCGAGAGCCCCTGGTTGAGCAGGGGGATCTTCCAGTAGCTCCGGGGGCTGGGGCGCTGCATCCCGATCACGAACTTGGTCGGGTTGCCGGCGGCGTCTTCCGCGTCGGCCACCACCGCGGCCATCACCGCCCCCACGAACCCCACCCCCACCACGACCACGACCTCCCTCCCCAGGGCCCGTTGCTGGGCCGCGAGCGTCTGCAGGCGCTCGCGCTCCCGGACGTAGTCCTCGGGGGTGGGAAGGGGGAAGGCCTCCCCTTCGGGGCTGACGGAAACCTGCTGTGTCATGACATCTCCTCCTTCAGCAAAAGAGGTTCTTCCGGTAAACGACCGGGTGGGCCCGCCCCCTCCGGCGGACGATGCCGGACTGTACGGCAGGTGCGCTCCCGCAGCGCATCCGGAATCCTCGCGACGTCGCGGCTCCCGAAGTGGCTGCTCCCGTCGAGCGGCCGCCCGCCTGCGTGGCCGGGCCCACCCGGTCGTCCTTGGACACGAGCCCCCGGTCATTTCCCGGATGAGCCGCAAAAGAGCGGTTCGCGCCGCGATCGAGACGCGTATCGGCCGAGGCGGCCCCGCGCGACAGGTTTTCCCGTCGGCGGTCCTCCCCTCTCTTGGGGGGTGGGAGGCTTGCAGCCCGGGACCAAGGGGGGCATGATGGGCAACATGTACCGCTCTTGGCAACTGCTGGCGGCGCTCTTCCTGCTGCTTGCTTCCTGTGCCGGCCTGACGACGCGCCCGGAGCCCCCGGCCCTGGTGCTCACCGACCTGCGCCTGGAGGGTGCCACCCTCTTCTCCCAGCGGTACCTCCTGGACTTCCAGCTCCAGAACCCCAACGACTTCGCCTTGGCCATCGAGGGGATGGCCTGCGAGATCCTCCTCAACGGTCAGCGCTTCGCAACCGGCGTGACCAACCAGGCCGTCACCGTGCCGGCTTACGCCACCGCCGCGGTGCAGGTGGAGGCTACCAGCACGCTCTTCGGCGTGTTCCGCCAGCTCACCGAGCTCGAGCGCACCCAAGCCCAGCCTTTTCGCTACCAGCTCCGTGGCCACGTGAACCTGCGGGGCTACGGTCGGCTCCCCTTCGATTATGAAGGGGAGGTCTCCCTGCTTCCCGGGGAGCTCCAGCGGTCCCTGTGACCCTCTTTTTCGGCCTCACAACGCCAGCCGCCGCTTCAGCGCGAAGGCGCGCAGCACCCCCAGGGCCTGGTTGAGGCGCATGACGCGGCGCTGTTTGGCCTGGACGGCCCGCAGGTCGTCGGAGGACGGCGCCTGGCCGCGGGTGTCGCGGAGCTCGAGGTCCAGGGCGAGCTTGAGCTCCCGGAGGGCGCCGAGGTCGTAGGCGCGCAGGAGCACGGGGCTGAGCAGTACGTACCCCTCCCCGATGTCGGCCGCGTATTTCCTCGGGTTTCCCGCGAAGGCCACCGTCAGCGCCCCGGCCGTTCAGTCATCCACGGCCACCTCCAGCCCGGCCAGGGCCGCAACGAACTTCTTCGCCTCGCCTCCCGCGAAGCGCACCGCCACCTTGGCCCGGGGCCCCCGGCCGTCCACCGCCGTCACGAGCCCCGCCCCGTAGCGGGGGTGGCGCACCCGCATGCCGGGGCGGAACTCCTCCTCGCCGGGTTCGGGGACGAGGAACCGGCCCCCCTCGGCCTCCTCCTCTCCCGGCGACCACGGCGCCGCCGGGGAGTCCCAGGCCGGGGTCACCGGAGCGGTCCGCCTCCGGAAGACCCCCGCGGGCAGCTCTTCGAGGAACCGGCTCGGGGGGCGCAAGAACCCCTCGGCCCCGTAGACCCGGCGAACCCGTGCCCGGGTCAGGTAGAGGTGGTCCTGGGCCCGGGTGATGCCCACGTAGCACAGCCGCCGCTCCTCCTCCAGCTCTCGGGAAGAGTCCGAGCTGCGGTGGTGGGGGAAGACCCCCTCCTCCATCCCGGTCACGAACACCACCGGGTACTCGAGGCCCTTGGCGGAGTGGAGGGTCATCAGGGTCACCACGTCCGCCCGGTCCGGGCCCAAGTCCTGGTCGGTGACCAGGGCGGCCCGGTCCAGGAACGCCCGCAGCCCCCCCTGCTCCTCCGCCTCGAAGGCCTCGGCCGCGTTGAGGAGCTCCTCGAGGTTCTGGAGGCGCTCCTCGGCCTGCTCCGGCCCCTCGCCCTTCAGAAAGTCCGCGTAGCCCGACTCTTCCAGGATCCGGACCAGGAGCTCCCGCAGGGTCGCGGTCGCCGCGCCTTCCCTCCAGCCCTGGAGCGCGGCGGCGAAGGCGGCGGCCGCACGGGCGCCCCGGGTGGGGAGCACCCCGTCCTCGACGGCCCGCTCCAGCGCCGGGCCCAGGCCGATCCCCTCCCTCCGGGCCAGGCCCTCCACCAGGTCCACGGTGGCGCGGCCGATGCCCCGGGGCGGGGTGTTCACCACGCGGTGGAACGCCACCGGGTCGTCGGGGTTGACCACGAGACGCAGGTAGGCCAGGGCGTCCTTGACCTCCCGGCGGTCGTAGAAGCGCAGCCCCCCATAGACCACGTAGGGGATGCGCCGGCGCAGGAACGCCTCCTCGAAGGGGCGCGAGAGGGCGTGCATCCGGTAGAGGACGGCCACGTCCGAGCAGTGGAGTCCCCGGGCGACCGCCTCCTGCACGGTGTCGGCAACCCAGGCCGCTTCCTCCTCCTCGGTGGCGGCCTCGTGGACCCGCACGGGGTCGCCTCCCTCCCTCCCCGTCCAGAGGGTCTTGGGGTGGCGGGAGAGGTTTCGCGACACCACGGCGGAGGCCGCCTCCAGGATCGCCTGGGTGCTGCGGTAGTTCTGCTCCAGCTTCACCGTCCGGGCGCCGGGGAAGTCCTCCTCGAAGGAGAGGATGTTGCGGAGGTCGGCCCCGCGCCAGCCGTAGATCGATTGGTCGTCGTCGCCCACGACGCAGAGGTTCCCGTGGCCCGAGGCGATCTCCCGGGCGAACCAGTACTGGACCCGGTTGGTGTCCTGGTACTCGTCGATGAGCAGGTGGGAGAACCGCCGGCGGTAGTGGTCCGCCACGTCCGGGTGCGCCCGGAAGAGGCGCACGGTCTCCAGGAGGAGGTCCCCGAAGTCCAGGGCCCGCGCCCCCCGGAGGCGGTCCTGGTAGACGGTGTAGAAGTCCCGGAAGGCACGGGCCCCCGGGGCGTGGGGGGGGACTTCCACGGCGTCCGGGCCCCTCCCCTCGTCCTTTGCCCGGTGGACCCGGTGGAGCAGCGCCGCGGGGGCGTAGCGCTTGGGGTCCAGGCCCAGGTCCGCGACCACGGTCTGGGCGAGCTTCTTCTGGTCGTCCCCGTCGTACACGGCGAAGTCGGGTCCCGCCGCCAGGAGGTGGGCGTGGCTGCGCAGGATCCTCAGGCAGGTCCCGTGAAAGGTCCCGACCCACGCGCCCGCCGCCCGGCTGCCGAGGAGGGCCTCGACCCTGCGGCGCATCTCCCGCGCCGCCTTGTTGGTGAAGGTGAGGGCGAGGACCGCCCGGGGGTCTACGCCGGCAAACGCCACGAGGTAGGCGATGCGGAAGGTGAGCACTCGGGTCTTGCCGCTGCCGGCGCCCGCCAGGATGAGCAGCGGCCCCTCCGTGTGGGCCACGGCTTCCCACTGGGCGGGGTTGAGCTGGCGCCGGAGGTCCTCTGGGGTCTGCAGGTGCACTCAGGCCTCCTCGCCCCGGAGGCTCCGGTCGATCAGCGCCTTGTTGTAGGCCGTCACGATGTCGCGGCGGGAGAGCATGCCCAGGATGCGCCGGGGGTCCTCCCGGCTCACCACGGGCAGGTGCTCGAAGTTGCGCACGCCGATCTTCCCCAGGGCGTCCCGCAGGCTCTCGTCCGGGAAGACCGTGATGACCTCCCGGGTGGCCAGCTCCCCGGCCACCACCAGGTCCTCCAGGCCCTCCTCGTAGGCGATCTCCCGGAAGTCCTGCAGGCTCAGGATGCCCGCGAGGCGTCCCTGGGCGTCCACCACCGGGAAGGTCATGTGCCGGGAGCGGGGGATGAACTGGAGGATCTCTCTGAGGGGCATGCCCTCCGGGATGCCTTCCACCCCCGGGTTCATGACATCGCCCGCTTGGATGGCCTGGAGCACGCTCACCTCCCGCCCCTCCTCCAGGTGGATGCCCCGTCGGGCGAGCTCCAGGGTGTCGATGGAGTCCTTCTGGAAGTAGCGGGAAACCGTGTACCCGATGACGCAGGCCACCATGATCGGGAGGATGACCGAGTACTCGTGGGTCATCTCGAAGATGAGGAAGATGGCGGTCATGGGGGCGTGGGTGGCCGCGGCCAGGAATCCTCCCATGCCCACCAGGGCGTACGCCCCTGGTCCGGCGGAGGTCCCGGGGAAGAGGGCGGTGACCAGGGTTCCGTACGCCCCACCCAGCATGGCCCCCACGAAGAGGCTCGGGGCGAACACGCCCCCCGCGTTCCCGGAGCCCAGGGTGAGCCCCGTGGCGTAGACCTTGGCTGCCGCGACCACGAGCAGGAGCAGGCCCCCCATCTGTCCCGCCAGGGCGAGCTCCACGTGCTCGTAGCCGTTTCCCAGCACCTGGGGCAGGGCGATGCCCACGACCCCGGTCGCGAAGGCGCCGGCGATCGGCTTGAGGCGCTCCGGAGCCCGCCAGGCGGCGAAGCGGTCCGCCAGGGCGTAGAAGCTGCGGATGAAGTGGACCGCGGCGAGCCCCACGATGACCCCCAGGATGGCGTAGAAGATCACTTCCCAGGGGCTGTGGAGGGCGTAGTGGGGGACGCGGAAGGCGGGGTGGTTCCCCTCGACGGCGCGGGTCACCAGGGTCCCGATGGCGGAGCTGATGACGATGGGAGTGAAGCTGGTCGCCTCGAAGGAGCGAAGGAGGACGATCTCCTGGGCGAAGAAGACCCCGGCGATGGGGGCGTTGAAGGTTCCCCCCACTCCGGCCGCCACCCCGCAGGCCACCAGGGTGCGGAGCCGCTCGTGGCTTACCCGGAGCCCCTGCCCCACCAGGGAGCCGAGGGCTCCGCCGATGGCCGCGATGGGACCTTCCATCCCGGCCGAGCCCCCGGTGCCGATGGTGATCGCCGCCGCAAGGGACTTCCCCACCATGGCCCGGGCGCGGAACACCGCCCCTTTGAGGTTGACCGCCTCGAGGAACCTGGGCAGGCCGTATCCCCGTATCTCCCCGGGGAAGAAGAGGTCCAGGGGCGCGAGGAGCACGGCCCCCGCCGTGGGGAGCAGGGGCAGGAGGAGCACGGCGGGGAACCCGGTGTGGACCCCCAGCCATTGTCCCCCCTCCTGAAAGACCAGGAAGTGGAAGAGATCGATGAGGCGGCGGAAGGCGAGGTTGCCCACCCCGGCCAGCAGGCCCACCGCCACGGCCATTGCCAGGAGGGCGGTGTTCTCGCTGGGCCTCAGGCCGTGCAGCCGGAGGAGGGCGCTCTGGGCGAGGGCCCGGAGAGACGCGGTGGACACAGGAAACCCCCGAATCTCGGCGGGGGGCGGCCCGCCCGGAGGTGGGAAGGGGACGACCGACCGTCGCCGCCCGGGATCTTACGCGGTTTCGCCGACAGGCTCAACACGGCGCAGTCCCCTCGATCCACGGGCTCGTCGGCGAGCGGAGTCCGGGAGCCCCTGCGTTTCGCCCCGCAATCCGCGACACTTCGACGAAGTGTCCCAGCAGTCCCCGGTGCGGCCGGCCTATAAAGAAGACCACCTTCCTTGAATCCCCTCTCCCCCCGGGAAAGGGGCCTGGGGTGAGGGCAACCGGCCCGCGACTGGTCGGCGTTTCATCCCTCGGGGCGACCCGATGGTCATGGGCAACTCACCCGCTTGCGCCGGCCTCGTCGGGTCGGTGGATGCGGTGCGGGGCTGCACTCCCGGGTCCCGGACCCGGCAGCGAAAAAAGGGCACCCGTCGGGGACCTTCACCGCAGGGGCCAGGGTCTTCGCCCTACAGCTACAGGGCCAGGATCTCCTCCCGCTGGTCGATGAGGCTGTAGTCCCCGGACGTGATCACCTCGCAGTCCATGTCCACCGCGGGCAGGACGTCCAGGATGTAGCGCTCGGCCAGGAGCTCCCGCGACTTGTCCGCCAGGGCGTCCCGGAGCAGGAGGTAGCTCACGAAGACCGCCGTCTCCATGTTGCAGAGCCGCCGGGTCATCAGGTCCTGGTACTCGCCGTCCTTCCGGTCGTTGACGTACTTCACCGCCCGGTTGAGCTTGTGGCGGGCTACGTCCACCGAGCTGGCGAGCCGACGGAGCTTTCCCTCGTAGGGCAGGTGCGCGAGCTCCTCCATCAGGGGCTCGAGCACCCGCTGCACCACGCCGCCGATGGCCGCCACGTGCTGGAGCTGGGTCGTGCCCTCGTAGATGTTGGTGATGCGGGCATCCCGGCAGAACCGCTCGACGTTGAAGTCCTTCATGTACCCCGTGCCGCCGTGGACCTGGAGGCTGTCGTAGGCCACCCGGTTGGCCATCTCGGTGCTCATGGCCTTGGAGAGCGGGGTGAGCACCGCCGCGATGCGGGAGTAGAGCCGGGCCTTCTGGCGGTCCTCGGAGGTGACCTCCCCTCCGGGGGACTCCTCGGGGTGCTCCACCAGGTGCTCGTAGGAGTCCCGCAGGTCCACGTACCGGGTGGTCTCGTAGAGCAGCGCGCGCGACGCGGCGATCTCCACCTTGGAGCGCACCAGCATCTCGTAGACCGCCGGGAACTTGTCGATCGTGTGGCCGAACTGCTCCCGCGCCCGGGCGTAGAGGAGCCCGGAGCGGTACGCGGCCTCGGCGATCCCCACGGCCTGGGCGCTGATGGCGACCCGCGCGCCGTTCATGAGGCTCATCACGTAGCGGGTGAGGCCCCGGCGGCGCTGGCCCACGAGCTCGGCGGGCACGTCGTCGAACTGGAGCTCGCAGGTGGGGGAGCCGTGGATGCCGAACTTCTCCTCGATGCGCCGAACCTTGAGCCGTGGCCCGGACTCGCACACGAACATGGACAGCCCGCGGCCGTCCTTGCTCCCCTCCTCGGAGCGGGCCAACACCAGGTGCACCCGGGCGCACCCGTTGGTGATGAACCGCTTCATGCCGTTGAGGTACCACTGGCCGCTCTCGTCCTGCCAGGCCCGCATCTGCACCGCCTGGAGGTCGCTGCCCGCCTCGGGCTCGGTGAGGGCCATGGCCCCGTCCACCTCGCCGCTCGCGAAACGGGGCAGGTAGCGCCGGTGCTGGTCCTCGTCGCCGAAGCGGTAGATCGTCTCCCCGATGTCCTGGAGGCCGACGAGGTTCTGCAGGCTCGCGTCCGCCCGGGAGACCATCTCCATCATCATCGTGTAGAGGGTGGTGGGGAAGTTGAGCCCTCCGTACTTCCTTGGGAGGGTCACCCCGGAGAGCTCGGCACGGCGCAGGTCCTCGAGGTTCCGCTCGGTGCCCGGCGCGTAGCACACCGTTCCCGCCCGGAAGGTCGCCCCGTGCAGATCCACGTCCCGCGCCCGCGGGGCGATCTGCTCACCGCACAGCTCGCCCACCACGTCCAGCACCCGGTCGTAGCTGTCGAGGGCGTCCTCGTAGGACTCGGGGGCTTCAGCGAACTCCGCCGCCTCGGCGTAGCCTCGCTCCCGGAGCCGCACCGCGTCCCGGAGATCGACGTGCATCAGGTGGAAGCGCAGGTCCGGGTTGTCGCGGTAGTAGTTCTCGGCCATGGGAGTCTGCTCGCTGCGGGCTATGGGTTGGGGCGATGGGACCTATGGGACCTGTGGGACGTATGGGGGGTATGGCCCCCATGCAGGACCACCTCTCAGGCCTTTTCCCGATAGGCCTCGATCATCTTGGGGATCACGTCGTTCAGGTCCCCCACGATCCCGTAGTGGGCGACCGAGAAGATCGGCGCAGCCGGGTCGGTGTTGATCGCGATGATCTTCGCGCTGCCGTCCATCCCGGCCCGGTGCTGCACCGAGCCGCTGATGCCGCAGGCGATGTAGAGCTTGGGGCGGACCGTCACCCCGGTCTGCCCCACCTGGTGGTCGTGGTCGATCCACCCGGCGTCCACCGCCGCCCGGGAGGCCCCCACCTCCGCCCCAAGGGTCTCGGCGAGGTCGCGGACGAGTTGGAACTTCTCCTTGCTCCCGACCCCGTACCCGCCCGCCACGATGATGCGGGCCCCCTTGAGGTTGACGGCCTTGTCCTCCACGACCCGCTCGATGATGCGCACCACCGTGTCCCCGTCCGAGAGCTCCACGGGCACGGGCGTCACCGTACCCGCCCGCCCGGGCTCGGGCTCGGTGAGGCGCATCACCCCCTCACGCACCGTCACCATCTGGGGGCCGTCCCACCCCGTGGCGATGGTGGCGATGATGTTGCCCCCGAAGGCGGGACGGATCTGCATCAGCCGGTCCTTGAACGAGCGCTTCCCGATCCGGTCCTCGAAGTCGTCGATCTGGAGGTCGGTGCAGTCCGCCGTGAGGCCGGCCATCAGCATCGACGCGACCCGCGGGGCCAGGGAGCGGCCGGTGACCGTGGCGCCGAAGAGGAAGATGTCGGGCTGCTTCTCCTGGGCCAGGCCCGCTACTACCCGGGTGTAGGGCAGGGCGGTGAAGGGCTCGAGCCGGGGGTCTTCGGCCACGTACACGTTGTCGCACCCGTGCTCGTGCAGGATCTTCGCCAGGGGGCCGACCCCGTTGCCCAGCAGCACGGCCTCGAGCCGCACGCCCAGGCGCCCGGCGAGCTCCCGCCCCTTGCACACGAGCTCCAGGCTCACGTCGGCGATCCTGCCCGCGTCCTGCTCGATGAACACCCATACATTGCCGCGCTTTTCGCTCATGTGTCCCTGCCCGCTTGGCTGGTTCTCGTATGAAATCGCAGGAAGGCGGGAGCCCGTCCTTCCGCCGCGCGACCTAGACGAACACGTGGTCGGCGATGAGCTCCTGGACCAGGGTGCGGATCCCTTCCTCCGTGGGGGCGATCTCCACGAAGTCGCGCCCGGACAGGACCACGCTGTCCACCTTCTTCACCTTCGTGGGGGAGCCGGCCCCGCCGACCCGGCCCTCGTCCGCCCCCACGTCGGCTGCGGACCACTCGTGAATCCAAAGGCCCCGGGCCTTGAGGCGCTCCTCTTCCTCGGCCAGGGACTCGGCGCTCTCGTAGGTGCGGCCCGCGTGGCGGGAGAGGAGCTCGGAGCGCGTCACGGCCTTCTTGTAGCGCATCAGGCGCCTGGCGCCGGCCGGCCGCGGGGTGTTCGCGGAAGACAGCACGGTGAAGAGGGCCGGCAGCGGCACCTCCGCGACCTCGTAGCCCCCCTCGATCAGGTTGCGCACCCGGGCGCGCCCGTCTTCCACCGCCAGCACCTGCTCCACGTACGTGATCTGGGGCAGGCCCAGCTTCTCGGCGAGTTGAGGGCCGACCTGGGCGGTGTCGCCGTCGATGGCCTGGCGGCCGCACAGGGCGAGGTCGAAGGGGCCGAACTTGCGAGCCGCGCAGGAGAGGGCGTAGCTGGTGGCCAGGGTGTCGGCTGCCGCGAACTTGCGGTCGGTCAGCAGGATGGCCTCGTCGGCCCCCATGTACAAGGCGTGGCGGAGCACGTTGACGGCGCCGGGGGGGCCCATGGTGCACACGGCCACCCGGCCGCCGTACCGCTCCTTGAGCTCCAGGGCGAGCTCGAGGGCGTTGAGGTCCTCGGGGTTGAAGATCGCCGGCAGGGCGCCCCGGTTCACCGTGCCGTCGGGCTTCATCGCCTCGCCGGAGATGTTCTTGGTGTCCGGTACCTGCTTGACGAAGACCAGGGACGTAAGGCTCAACGCTGTCCTCCAGCGGTCACTTGGCGACTGCCGCGGCGGTGTGGGGCCGAAAACCGCACTGCGGGCGCCGGGGATTGGAAAGCCTTGAGGTTGTACCAGTCCGGGACGGGTCGCGTCAATTGGTGGGCCCCGGCCGCATCGACGTCGGCCGTTGACGGCCCCTCGTTCCCGGGCTACGGTGGACATGCTCCGGAGTCTCTCCCCTTCCAGAGGAAGCCATGCGCATCTTCGTCACCGGCGGCACCGGCTTCGTCGGCGCCAGGCTCCTTCCCGCCCTGCGCGGGCAGGGCCACGGCGTCGTGCTTCTGCGCCGGGAGGGCGAGGGCGGACTGCCCTTGCCGGAGGGAATCGACGTGGTGGAGGGGGATCCCATGCGCCGGGGTCCCTGGTGGGACCCGCTGGAGGGGTGCGACGGGGCGGTGAACCTGGCGGGAGCCCCCGTCTTCCAGCGCTGGGACGCCCGGGCCAAGGTGCTGATCCGCGAGAGCCGCCTCGCCACCACGCGCAACCTGGTGGCGTGCCTGCCCCGGGGCAGGCCCTTCACCCTGGTGAACGCGTCCGGGGTCGGGATCTACGGCGACGCCGGGGACGAGGAGTTGGACGAGTCGGCGCCGCCCGGCGAGGACTTCCTGGCGGGCGTGGCCCGGGACTGGGAGGAGGAGGCCCTCCGAGGGGAAAAGCGGGGGGCCCGGGTCGCCCTGACCCGGTTCGGGATTCTTCTGGGGCGGAACGGCGGCGCCCTGGCGGAGATGGCGAAGGCCACCCGGCGCTTCGTGGGCGGCCCCCTGGGCTCGGGGCGGCAGTGGGTGTCGTGGATGCACCTGGAGGATGCCGTTCAGGGGCTTCTCTTCCTGCTGGAGACGGAGAACGCGGCCGGGCCCTACAACTTCTGCGCCCCCGAGCCCGCCAGGCAGATCGACGTGGCCCGCGCTCTGAGCCGTGTGCTGCGCCGCCCCTCCCTCGTCCCGGCGCCGGCCTTTGCCCTGCGGCTGCTGTTCGGGGAGTGCGCGGGGGTGATCCTGGCCAGCCAGCGGGCGAGGCCCGCGCGCCTGCTCGAGGCAGGCTTCTCCTTCCGCTTCCCTGCCCTCGAGCCCGCCCTGCGCGAGCTCCTTACCGCCTCCCCCGGCGAGGGTACGGAGTGACCGCCGGCTGGGCCGATCGGGAGGCGATCCGCGCCCTGCTGCGCACCCAGAGACTGGGGGCGCTGTCCACCCAAGGGGCCGGCCAGCCCTACGCCAGCCTCGTGGCCTTCGCGGCCACCGGCGATTTTCGGCACGTGCTCTTCGCCACCAGCCGGAGCACCCGCAAGTACGGCAATCTCGCCGCCGACCCCCGGGCGGCGCTCCTCCTGGACGACCGCTCCGAGGGCCGGGGAGCCTTGGGCGCCGGGACCGCGGCCACCGCCACCGGCCGCGCCGAGGAGGTGCCGCCGGGAGACCGGGAGGCGTGCCGGGGGACGTACCTGGCCCGGCACCCCCACCTCGCCGACTTCGTGGCCGACCCGGGGTGCGCCCTGTTGCGGATGCGGGTGGAGGAGTGGGTCCTGGTGCGCCGGTTCCAGGAGGTGGTGCGCGTGCCCGGGGACCTCCCAGAAGAGTAACGGTGGGAGCGGGCTCCCGCCCGCGATCGCGCCCGGGAGGGCGCTCCCTTTTGGAACGGAGGGCGGTTCAGCACACCTCCACCCGATCCCGCCCGAGGGCCTTCACCAGCCGGCCCAGCACCTCGCCCACGAACCCCGGGTCCAGCCACTTCCCCAGCCCGAGTTGCCGGTACAGGGCTGCGGTCTTGCCGACGTAGTTCATCCGGTCCACGTAGAATCGGCCGGCCAGGCCGCGGAGCTGATCGGCCAGGCGCTCCGGGTCCATGGGGAGGATCGGCCCCACGAAGGCGTAGGTGGGCACCCCCCGGGCCCGGAGCCGCCGCAGGGCGTCGAGGCGGGCCTCCAGGGGCGGCGCCCCCGGCTCGAAGACCTCGCGCATCCGCTCGTCGTCGGTGGTCACCGTGAGCCCGACCTCCACCCCCTCGGCCCCTTCGAGAACGTCGAGATCCCGCAGGACCAGGGGGGACTTGGTCAGGATGTCCACCGGGAAGCGGTGCCGGAGGAGCGCCTCGAGGCAGCCTCGGGTCAGGCGGTAGCGCCCCTCCAGGGGTTGGTAGGGGTCGGTCACCGAGCTCAGGAGGACCGGACCGGGCCGCGCCCGCCGCAGCTGGCGCTCCAACACCTCCGGGGCGTTCACCCGGGCGTCCACGAAGCTCCCCCAGGGCTCCGTGTGGCCGGTGAACCGCCTCATGAACGACGCGTAGCAGTAGCGGCAGGCGTGGGAGCACCCCACGTAGGGGTTGACGCAGTAGTCGGCCCCCGGGATGCGGGACCGGGTGAGGACCGACTTGGCCTGGATCTCTCGGAGGGCGAGGAGCTCGGGTTTGGGGGAAGGGGGTTGCCGGGTCATGGCTCGGGATGGGGGCCGAGGAGAGGTGTCTTATAGGACCTATAGGTCATATAGGACCTATAGAACCCTTGCGCCGGCTGGCGACGCGCGCCTTCGTCATGCGCTCGCGCAGGCCGCCCTCGCTCAGGAAGGCCTGCTCGAGCTGCCGAAGCTGCCGGTCGAGCAGAAAGTTGGCCTGGTGGATCAAGCAGATGACGATGTTCGCCACGACTTCCGGCGAACGGGTCTCGATATACGTCCCATAGGTCCTATACGTCTCATCCTTCCTTCGCCCCAGCCCCCTCACGAAAAGCGCCTCTTCAGAATCCTTGCTCCACAACCGCAGCCCCCGCGTCCTCAGAAAATCGCGGTAGTCGGCCAGGAGCTCTTCCAGGCTTGCCCGGGCCACGTTGGTCAGCTTGAGCTCGGCCTCCTTCGAGGTCGCCGAGGCCATGCTGCCTTCGATGATGTTCTGCTTGCCCGACCGGGCGGCCTGCACCATCTGGTCGGTCGTGCGGTCGCGCCGGTCGAGAAACCGGGTACAGAAGCGCACCGTGGCGTCGTAGACGATCTCCGCCTTCCGGTGCGAGAGCAACGTCTGATAGCCGCCGTGGGGCGGGATGAAGCCCTCGGCCACAGAAGGCTCCTTTCGGGGCAGGCTCTCGCTGGAGCGCCGTCAGGTCAACAACGGGTGCCGCACGGTACTGTCTCGGGGAAGCCGGCCGATGCAAAAGAGCCATACGACCTATATGACCTATCGGTCCTATATGACACCCCTCTTCGTCCTGCGCCCACACCCGTGACCATGCTGCCCAACCTGCCAAGCCAGGGCTCCGCAGCCTGTCTCGCCACGGCAAGGGCCCTCTCTCGCCGACGCTCCCGAGCGGCCTCTCGGTCGGCCTCCCGCCTCCTCGCGGCTGCCCGGTACTGCTCCATCTTCCTCGCGTCGATCTCCCGAGGCATCCCGTCCTCTGCAACTTCCAGTCGTGAGGAACTAATCTCGGTACCTTACCACGGACTCGTCCCCTGGCCCACCTCGGCCCATAACCCATAACCCATAACCATAACCATAACCATAACCCATAACCCATAACCCATAACCCATAACCCATAACCCTCCCAGGACCCGTTCTCCACCGCCAGGCGCCCCTCTCCGTCACCCCGGCGCAGGCCGGGGTCCACGGCAAGGGGTGCGACACATGGATTTCGGCCTCCGCCGGAACGAAGGAGGGACACCGCCGTGAGCTCTTTTCCCCGTCATCCCCGGCGGAGGCCGGGGTCCACGGTTTCTGCCTCCGCCTCGCAAGAGCAGGCCTTCACTTCACAGAAGTTCCGGGTACAGGTCCCGCCACTCGGGGTTGGACGCTTCGATGAGGTTGACCTTCCACTGCCGCTTCCACTCTTTGATCCGCTTCTCCCGCGTGATGGCGGCCTCCATGGTCTCGTGCTGCTCGAACCAGACCAACTCGTGGACCCGGTATTTCCTGGTGAACCCTTCCACCAAGTCGCTCCTGTGTTCCCAGACCCGCTTGACCAGGTCGGATGTGACGCCGACGTAAAGTGTTCCTTTCCTGCGGCTGGCGAGGATATAGACACAAGGGGCTTTGCGCATGGTCCTACCCTTTTCCTTTCATACGGGCAAGGTTGGCCGGACTCCGATCCGGGCGCAAGGCAACCGTTAGTAAACCCTGGATTCCGGCCTCCGGATCGGAGCCCGGGGTCGGCTCCGCTGGAATGACGGGCGATCACTCCGCAGAGACTCTCTTTCCCGTCACCCCGGCGGCAGGCCGGGGTCCACGATAAGGGATGCGACACCTGGATTCCGGCCTGCGCCGGAATGACGGAGAGACACCGCCGGAGGTTCTCCACTGCCCAAAAACGTCACCCGCCACTGACGCTCCCTGTCACTCCCGGGGAGACATCGGTGCCCGATCCGAGGAATGACACTACCCGTAGTGGCCTCTTCTTTCCCTTCTACTGGCGGTAGAGACGCAGAACACCGAAGACGACGAACCCCCGTGGCACGGCCCTTGCTGACTCAAGCGCCGACGGGAGGCGGACGATGAGTTCACCCAGGCACGGCAGGGACCCGAGTCCCGAGAGGGGGGAAGGAGGGGGAACACGGACCGGGCGCAGGAAGAGCAGACCACCCAGGCGAGACACACGGCCCATTGCTCACAACCCACAAGGAGGAGCACCATGCTGACCCAGATTCGGAAGAAGATGCAGAAGCGCGAAGGCTTCACCCTCATCGAGCTCATGATCGTCGTCGCCATCCTCGGCATTTTGGCCGCCGTGGCGATCCCGCAGTACCTGAACTACATCGCGCGAGCTAAGGTCAACTCGACCAAGTCGAACTACGACATCGCCGTCAATCTCGTGAAAAGCGAGTTCGCCAAGCAAGCTGCCGGCGCCGCTGCGTCGACCGACATCGTGGCCGAGCTGAACTCCGGGGACAAGAAGAGCCCCTTTACCCCGGATGAACCCGCGTTCATCGCCGCCGGGGCTCCGGCGCATGACGGCCAGGTGTCGGTAAGCGTGGCCAACCTGAGCACCCTGGTACTCGGCGGCAGTGTAAACGTTGGGGTCGACTGGACGGGTAACGGCACGGCAGCGACAGATCACTCCACGACCATCATCAAGGAGTAACCGGTTTCACGGGAGACCGCGAGAGGGCACCCCCGGGTGCCCTCTCGCATTCCCGACCCCAAGGAGAGTAAGGTCATGCGCAAGGAGTCGGGCTTCACGCTGATCGAGCTGATGATCGTGGTGGCGGTGCTCGGCATCCTGGCCGCGGTGGCCATCCCTCAATATGTAAACTATTTGGCCCGGGCCAAGCTCACGACCCTTCAAAGCAACTACGGTGCCGCCGTCTCTCTTGTACGCAATGAAATCGCCAAGAGAAACGCGGGCGGAAACCCCTTCCTCGACACCCCGGCCGAGTTCGTGGCTGAGCTCAACGGCGCAGGAAGGAAGAGCGTGTACCATCCGGCCGCAGACGCCTTCGCCACGGGCGGAACGGACCCCGGCACCGTGGTGATCACCAAGAATACGGCGGTGACACCCAACATTTACGGGGTAGTGGCCTATGACCTTGCAGGGAGCCCACTGACCGGCAGCGCCATCACCATTGATCTGGAGTAGGGGATGGAAACGAGCATGCGAAGGAAGGGCTTCACCCTGGTTGAACTCATGATCGTGGTCGCCATCCTCGGCATCCTGGCGGCGGTAGCCGTACCCATGTACCGGGGGTACATTTCCACGTCGAAGATGGCCGAGGCCAAGGCGAACCTCGAGACGATCCGGCTCCTGCAGGAGCAGTATTACGCGGACAACCGGGTCTACCTAGCGGGCGCCGATACGGCCGCGCTGATCGCGGACCTTCCCGGGTTCGAGCCCGGCAACCCGGGGGGCCTCTTCTACACCTATAGCGTGACCTTGCCGGGGGGCAACCAGACTTTCCTCGCCACGGCCACCCCGACGGCCCGGGGCGCTCCCAACCCCAACCATAGCGGAGGTCTCTTCACCATCGACCAGCAGAACAACAAGAATTGGTAGTCATTGCCTGAACGCTCACTTTGCGAAGGCGGCGCTACCCGGGTTTCGCGAGTTGCCGGATTACCGTGGCGGGTAGCCGGGAGAGCATAGAAGGCTTTGTTCCTGTCACCTCAATCCCTGCCCCCCCTCTTTCCCCCCCCCATCGATCTGGAGAACAATCGAACTCCGGTTGCTTCGATTACGGCTGACGGCGTTCCGCATGGAATCTGCCTGCCAGCCTGTTGCCTTCCTTGTGCACCCCCAAGGTCTTGAGGGCCCGAAGCTTCCGGATGTTTTCGGACCTCGCGTTGCCCAGACTACCTCGTTAAACTCCCGTGGGAGCGATAGATCCGGCTTACCCAGGGACCCGGAAACTCAAGGTTACACTGTCCATGGACGAAGCATAGTAAGATGCATGCCCGGGATTCTGCGACCGGACTGGGGTTCTCGTGTTTCCGGGTGACCAGGGGGGCTTCCGCGGAGGTGAGTCGGTGAAGGGATCAGCGGGGTACCCCCGCGCGAGGAACCCATGATGAAGCTTGCCGTAGTGATTCCCTGTCTCAACGAGGAACTGACTCTGGGGGCCGTCCTAGAAGCGGTACCGCAGGAGATTAGCGGGATCGATGAGGTGCTTTCTCTCGTCGTCGATGACGGCTGCAGCGACCGATCCGCGGATGTGGCCGTGGAGCACGGCGCGAGGGTCGTGTCCCACGGGACCACTCGGGGGGTTGGCTGCGCGTTTCGTACCGGCCTCGAGAGCGCTCTCGCGTGGGGTGCCGACATCGTGGTGAATATCGATGGCGACGGGCAAATGGATCCGGAAGACATCCCCGCGCTTATTAGCCCCATCCTCGAAGGGAGAGCCGACTTTGTGACTGCCTCCCGATTTGCCGAGGGACAACCGTGCCCGGAGATTCCGGCGCTGAAGCGCTGGGGCAACCGCCGGATCGCCCGCCTGATCAGCCGTTTGACGGGACAGACCTTTCACGACGTTTCCTGCGGTTTCCGGGCCTACAGCCGCGAGACGGCGCTAAACCTCAACCTCCTGGGCAAGTTCACTTACACACACGAGACGTTTCTGGACTTGGCCTACAAGGGGCTTCGTATCCTGGAGGTACCGGTCCCGATCCGCGGCACTCGGCAGTTCGGCAAGTCGCGAGTGGCGGGGAGCTTGCTCCGCTACGCCCTGCAGACGTCGAAGATCATCCTGAAGACCTACCGGGACTATCGACCGTTTCGCTTCTTTGGGAGCGTGGCCGCAGGGCTGCTGTCCGTGTCCTTTTTTCTCTTGTCGTTCTTCCTGGCGCACTATTGGCGGACGGGAGCGTTCAGCGGGCACCTATGGGCAGGATTTACTGGAGGAGCGCTCGGAGCTGCCGGCCTGCTCTTTCTCGTGGTGGCGATCGTGACCGATATGCTCGACCGGGTTCGCTTGAACCAAGAACGAATTCTCTACTACCTCAAGAAGGGAGCCCTCGATGGTCGCCCGGTTCGGTCCACAGGGGTGGCAGCCCGCGGCGGAATGCCCCGCCTCGTAGGGTCCCCGGATCGGGTGGCGCCGGCAGCCGAGCCGGGCTGCCGGCAGAGGCAGGGTCCATGAAGCAGGTGCTGATCCGCAAGGGCACAGTGAGAGTCGAGGAAGTACCCGCCCCAATGGCCGAGCCCGGAAACGTCGTGGTCCGCGTGGACCACTCCTGCATCTCCGTGGGAACCGAGTTGAGCGGCTTGCAGGCAGACCGGGTTCCCCTCTGGCGGCGCGCCCTGCGGAATCCCGAGCTGGTGCGCAAGGGGCTGGCTCTGGTGGCCTCGCAAGGGGTAGCCCGGACCCGCGAGCTGGTGCGGGGCGCACTGGAAGCCGGAGCCCCAACGGGGTATTCAGCGGCCGGAACGGTCATCGAGGTCGGGGAAGGAGCATGCGGCGATTTCCGACCCGGAGACCGGGTGGCCTGCGCGGGCGCCCAGTGCGCCTTTCATGCGGAGGTCATCCGGGTTCCCCGGAATCTGGTGGTGCGGGTGCCGGATGGGCTGGAGTTCCCCGATGCGAGCACGGTCACGCTTGGCGCGATTGCCCTGCAGGGCGTGCGGCGGGCGAATCCGACTCTCGGCGAGTGCTTCTTGGTCCTCGGTCTCGGGGTGTTGGGGCAACTTACCGCTCAACTTCTCAAGGCAAACGGCTGCCGCGTGATCGGAGCCGACCCGGACCCGGCCCGCGTCCGGCTGGCCCTAGACCTGGGGATGGACGGCGCGCTGAACGACCTAGCGGGGGAACCCGTGGACCAAGTGATGCGCCTTACCGGTGGGCTGGGAGCCGACGGCGCCATCGTGACGGCGTCGACGCCATCCCACGCCGTGGTTTCCACAGCTTTCCATGCCTGCCGCCGGAAGGCTCGGGTAATCGTGGTGGGGGACGTGGGACTGAACCTGTGCCGGGCAGACTTCTACCGCAAGGAAATCGACCTCCTCATCTCCACCTCTTACGGCCCCGGCCGCTACGACGAGCGCTATGAAGAGAAGGGGCTGGACTACCCCGTCGCCTACGTCCGGTGGACCGAGAACCGGAACATGGTAGCGTATCTCCAACTTCTGGCGGAAGGCCGTCTGACCGTGCAGCCGCTGGTAGGAGGTATCTTCACGATTGCCGAAGCGCCCGCGGCCTACGCGACGCTCCAGAAGTCGGACCGGCCCTTGATGGTTCTCCTGTCGTACCCTGGGGGAGAGGGGGAGGCGCTGCGGCGAAGCGTACCGAACCCGCGGGCCGAGAGAGCCGCCACAAGAACGGTGCGAATCGCGGTCGTGGGAGCGGGGGGGTTCGCCAAGGGTACCCATCTGCCCAATCTTCAGCACATGCGAGACAGCTACCACCTGCGGGCCGTGGTGAGCCGCACGGGCCACAATGCTCTTGCCGCCGCCCGACAGCATGGAGCCGACTACGCTTCGACCGAGTATCGGCAGGTGCTCGAAGACCCAGAGGTGGACGCGGTGCTCATAGCGACTCGCCACGACCGCCATGCGTCTATGACTCTGGAGGCACTTCGGGCCGGAAAGCACGTGCTCGTCGAAAAGCCCCTGGCGCTAAGTCGGGGGGAACTCGGAGCGCTTGTCGCCTTCTTCGACAACCATTCGGCCGGCACGGGTCCCCTTCTTCTCACTGGCTTCAATCGCCGCTTCTCACCATACGCCCGGCGGATGGGGGAGCTCCTGAAGAGCCGCCGGCACCCCTTCGTGGCTTCGTACCGAATGAACGCGGGCTACATTCCCCCGGATCATTGGGTGCAGACGGAGGAGGGCGGAGGCCGAAACCTCGGGGAAGCCTGCCACGTATACGACCTCTTCACGTTCTTGACGGACGCCCGAATTCAATCCGTGCAGGCCGCGGCCATTGCTCCCTCCGAGGGGCCCTACGGCCCGCGGGACAACTTCTCCGCTACGCTCTCTTTCGACGACGGCTCTGTAGCCAGCTTGCTCTACACCGCCATGGGGGCCGGCGGGCATCCAAAGGAGCAGTTGGAAGTCTTCACAGAAGGCAGGGTGCTGGTCCTGGACGACTACCGCCGGCTCACGGTAGCTGGAGCAAAGGTCGGGGGGACGGAGACCAAGCTCCCGGACAAGGGCCATAGGGCCGAGCTCGAAGCCTTCGCGGATGCCATCCTCTCCGGCGGCCAGTGGCCCATCCCCCTCTGGCAGCAGGTGCAGGCGACGGAAATCGCGCTGGCGGTAGAGGACCAGATTGCATCCTAGCGGGCGCACGGAAAGACTGCCGGGGCTTGTCCTCGGCATCTTCCTCGGCATGGCCTTGGCAGACGCCCTGCTCCTCGGTGCCCTTCAGCGGAACGGGCTCGCGGTACGCCTTCTTCCCATCACTCACTTGGTTCGGGCCGATGATCCGGCCTATCGCCCCCGAGAATCACAGGAAGGCCAAGAGAAGTTTCTCAGGCGGCTTCAGGAAGAAGGCTTCACCCCAGGCCGGCCGGGCGGCCTCCCCGATGTCGTGGCTCTCGCCCATTGGCTTGGCGACTCGGTCTCCCTGGTAGGCCCCTACTGGGGGAAGGAGAGAGGATTCGGCCTGCTGCAAGCGGGCCTCCGGGGAACACCACTCGCCTGCGGGTCCATGAGCGAGATCTTCCGAGAGGCCCTTGTTCTCCTCGGATACAGGGCCCGGTCCGTGCAACTCTATTCGGGAGACTTCTTCCGGGACACGCACGTGACGGTGGAGATATTGCTCGAAGGACGGTGGGTAGTGTTCGATCCGACATTCCACGTGTCTTTCGAGGCAGATGGGCGTGCGCTCGGGGTTGCCGAAGTACAACAGTTTCTGCGGAAAAGTAGGGGTCCGGAGGTCGTGCCACATCACCATGGCACGAGGGCTTATCCGGCCGCCCTCGAGGAGTATCCCTTGGACTGGAAGCCACTGTTCGTCAACGCGTACGTCTACTCGTCTTCCTCCTCGCGGCTGTTCCTGGTCCCCCCCCTGCGCTGGTGGCTCGGTCCGAGATGCTACTTCTTCGGGGATGGAGAGCTTCTGTTTGCGCGCAGCCAGGTGGCAGTGTATCGGTTGGCATGTCAGGTGTTGCCCTCCGTTCTGGTGTTTTTGGCTCCGGCACTGGCTTGCCGGGCGTGGCGGAAGCGTTCGGCCTCCCGACGGCTAAGACACCACCCGTCAGCGCCCGGGCTGTAGGCAGGTTCATCTCATGTGCGGGATCTGCGGAACGCTGTCCTTCGGGGAGAGATTCCGAGTCACCGACGAGTTCGTGGTACGGATGCGCGATACCATGGCGCACCGGGGGCCCGACGGGGCTGGGTGTTGGGTTTCTCAAAACGGGCGGATCGGCCTCGGGCACCGAAGGCTCGCCATCATCGATCTCTCCGAAGCCGCCAACCAGCCCATGGCCAACGAAGACGGGGGCCTGCACCTCGTCTTCAACGGAGAAATCTACAACCACGCCGAGATCCGTGCCGACCTGGAGCGAAGCGGAAACCATCGCTGGAGCACGGATCACTCTGATACCGAAGTAATCCTGCATGCGTTCGAGGAATGGGGGATCGATTGCCTGGGGCGGTTTCGGGGTATGTTCGCCTTTGCCCTGTGGGACGACCGCAGCCGAGAACTCTGGCTCGTCCGAGACCGCATCGGCGTGAAGCCCCTCTACTACAGCATCCACCACGGCCGGATTACGTTCGCCTCGGAGATCAAGGCCCTTCTGCAGGACCCGGACCAACCGCGCGCGGTGGACGAAGAAGCTCTATTCCACTACCTGTCTTTCCTCACCACGCCGGCTCCCATGACCCTCTTCGCTGGGATACGAAAGCTGCCCGGCGGAACGTGGCTTCGGGTGAACGAAACTGGCGGCGTTCGGGAACATCGATACTGGGACGCCTGGGACCATGTCGCGCCCATGGAGGAAGTTTCCGAGGACGAGGTGGCCGAACGGGTGCTCGCCGAGTTGCGCACCGCGGTGCGTCTGCGCAAGGTGAGCGACGTTCCCGTGGGAGTCTTCCTCTCCGGGGGCATCGACTCGAGCACCAACGCGGCCCTGTTCACCGAGGGAGAGACGCGGCCCGTTCGGACCTTCACGATCGGCTATCGGGGCGACTACGCGAGCTACCGCAACGAGACTCACCACGCGCGCCGAATGGCTGAGGCTGTTGGAGCCGAGCACCACGAGCTCCTGCTCACGGCCGAGGACCTGATCGACTTCCTTCCGCGGATGGTGTGGCTCCAGGACGAGCCGATCGCAGACCCGGTGTGCGTGCCCGTGTACTACGTGTCGAAGCTCGCCCGGGACAACGGTGTCATCGTGTGCCAGGTCGGCGAAGGGGCCGACGAGCTCTTCTGGGGCTACCGGAGTTGGAAGCGGGCGCTCAAGCTCCAGCAGTTTGACGACCTGCCGGTGCCCCGGTTCCTCAAGGGGCTCGGCGTCGCAAGTCTTGGTGCCCTGGGCAGGGGCGACCGCTGGCCCTGCGAGTGGCTCCGACGAGGGGCGAGCGGCCAGCCGGTCTTCTGGGGTGGAGCGGAGGCCTTCAACGAGGCCCAGAAGCAGCGTCTCTTGTCCCCCCGCCTTCGAGAGAAGTTCCGCGGCTACACGTCCTGGGAAGCTCTAGCACCAATCCGACGCCGCTTCGAGGAGAAGGCGTGGGAGAAGTCACATCTACACTGGATGAGCTACCTGGACCTCAACCTGCGCCTGCCCGAGCTGCTGCTCATGCGGGTGGACAAGATGAGCATGGGAGTGAGTCTGGAGGCCCGAGTCCCCTTCCTCGACCACAAGTTTGTGGAGCTCGCGCTCGGCATCCCCTCCGCGATGAAGACCCGAAACGGAGACCTCAAGCGAGTCCTCAAGAAGGCCGTTCGCGGACTGATTCCCGACGACCTCATCGACCGGGAGAAGCAGGGGTTCGGCGTGCCGGTGCACGAGTGGCTTCAGGAAGGGCTGGGGGAGAGGAGCTGCAAGAAACTCGAAGAGTTCTGCGGCGAGGTGGATCTTCTGGACCGGCGTCGGGTAAGGGAGGTCGTCGCCGGGGCAGAGGGCCCTCACGTCTGGTACCTGGCAAACCTCGCCCTGTGGTGGAAGGAGTTCATCGAGTGACTGGTGGTAAGGCTGTGCCGGCCTTGGAACCAACTCGGTCGAATGTGTTCGGCCTTCTCCTCGCCCCTATACGAACAGATTTCGCCAGGAAGGTCTGCCAGACTGTAAGCGCCAGATTGGTCGCGGTAGTCGTCGGAGTTATAGCATCTGTCCTGATCGCACGGCTCTTGGGCGTATCTGGGCGCGGGGTATATGCAGTGGCCGGGGCGGTTTCTGCTCTGGGAATTCAACTGGCCAACCTTGGGCTTCACGCGGCAAACACTTACTACGTGGCAAGAGACCGGGCCAAGCTCCCATTGCTCATCGGTAACTCCCTTGCCGTAAGTGCCATTGCTGGTTTGGTCCTGGGTGTGTTGGCGTGGGTGGTAGCCGAGGTGCAACCAGATCTGCTCCCTGTCCGAGGCTCTCTGCTGGCACTTTGCGTGGCAAGCATCCCGCTGGGTCTAGCGAATCTACTCCTGAAAAGCCTACTCCTCGGGGTCCACGATGTCACCGCGTACAACAAGGTAGAGCTGGCGAACACGGCCGTGGTGGCCGGCGCCGTCGTAATCCTGTTCCTGGTCGGAGTGGCGCGAGTGGAGGCTGTATTCGCGGCGATTCCGGTCGCGGCCGCTCTCTGCACTGTCCTGTCCTTGCGGCGGTTGGCTTCGGCGGGCGGCGGCCCTGTCGCGGTTGA
Organism: Deferrisomatales bacterium; assembly: GCA_033551855.1. GTDB lineage: Bacteria > Desulfobacterota > Deferrisomatia > Deferrisomatales > JACRMM01 > JBFLZB01. The sequence continues at coordinate 132,198 of JAWSUI010000003.1, read as the reverse complement.
TCTTAGCGTAGTGGGACCGATGCTTGGCTACGGCGTGAAAGGCTACGGCGCGGCCCTCATGTCATTCTTGGTGCTCAGAATCGACTTTCTGATGGTGAAGCAGATGCTCGGAGAGGCGGAGGCTGGACTGTACTCGGTAGCGGTCAGTATGGCTGAGTTGATATACATCTTGCCGGTGATTGTTGGAACCATCTTGTTTCCAAAGTTGGTCGCCACAGCGTGTCTTTGTGAACGATGGCAGCAGACCCGCCGTGCCGCAATGTATGTACTACTTGTAAGTTCAGTAGTCGGGTTACTCGCCATCACGGTCGTAAAACCTGTCGTCAGACTTCTGTATGGAGTCGACTTCCTGCCGGCGGTAGAACCTTTTATTTGGTTGATGCCCGCCATTCTACTGCTTTCTGTCACCACTATCCTGAACAATTACCTTGCGGCAGCTGGTATGCCGTGGATTGTCGTTGCCGCTCCTGCGGCCGGTACCGCACTGAATGTCCTCTTGAATTGGCAACTCCTGCCTCAGTTCGGAATTGTTGGGGCCTCTATCGCGTCGGGTGCGGCATATGGGCTCATTCTGGGGATTCTGGGGATTTACGCCTGTCGCGGGGCAGGGCGCCTGAACGTAGCGTGTAATCTTGCAAACAGTCCGACGCAGAGCTCGGAGGGGCAGTGATGGGTTCGAGAGAAGTGCTCTTTCGCACCTACGCTTACACCCATCTAGACAAACTCGATGCCGACGAGGCAGGCAAACTTTCGTGGTTTCGGGCTTACCTTAAGTTCGCATACGTACCGCACCTCAGCCCGTTTGAAAGGGGCCGAAGCCGGGTGTTGGACGTGGGCTGCAGCGCCGGGTATCTCCTGCGAGCGTTCCACGAAGAGGGATTTCAAGAATTGCACGGGATAGATCTATCGCCCGAGGATGTCGGGCGAGCAGTCGATCGCACACCTGGCGCGCAGGTGGTGTGCGGCGAGGCCCGAGAGTACCTTTTGGCTCATCCCAAGTATTTCGATGTAATTGTGGCGAAGGCTATCTTGGAGCATACGGAAAAGGACCACTGTCTAGCTTTCTTGCAGGCCCTCAGGAGCGCCCTCCGAGAGGGCGGGGTGGCTCTGGTTGATGTGCCGAACATGGACTGGCTCTTTTCCCCACACGAGCGTTACATGGACTTCACTCACGAAGTCGGATTCACTCAAGAATCGCTGTCGCAGGTCATGAGGAATGTATTCGATCGAGTCGAGGTAGTGCCCGTGGTGTTCTCAGCAATGCGTTCTCCTTTGGGCCGGCTCAGGAGGAGACTGGCACGTCGCTTGTTGGGCACGCTACTCACCTGGGCGGAACCCGAAGTGCGGACCAATCCGATCTGGGCCCGAAGCCTCCTCGCGGTTGGTCGAGACGGAGGGAACGAAGGATTGGGGTGAAGTGGCGCGATGAAGAAATGCTAGACGAGGCTCCACAGATTGTTGGGTCTGGGAAACGGCTTATGGCAATCACGCTTCCCGAACTCAGTAAGGGTTTGCGTTGTAAACGCTTCTGGCGGGAGGCCCTGAGGGCGTCTCGGATTCGGCTCATTATCCCTGGGACGATGCCGCCCCCCGCACCTGTGGCCCTTGTGGTCTGGCTGCTCGGTCGAGGAAGGACAGAGCTATCCGACGATTCCGGGGAATGTGCGCCTCTTCCCGCTGGCGCGGTCTTAAGCGCCCTGATCCGGATGCTCTGGGACGGGCTGGCAAGGGGACGCTTACTCCGCGCGGTCCGGGATGACCTTATTACCCTTGAAGGGGAAGTAATGGCAGGGCCGGTTGAGAACCGCTCCGTTGACCTCACTCGGAGGCCCACGTATCTCCGAACCGATCTGTGGATGGGGGTCCGGTCCGGGGGTTCCGTGGGTCATATCGCCGGTGTGCTTAACAATCTGGAGGTTTTCGGCGCACCTCCGATTTTTCTAACGCCAGGGCCGGTTGCTACCGTGGTCGAGTCTGTTGAGATCGTGGTTGCCCCACCAGAAAGAAGTTTTTGGGATTTCAGAGAGTTGCGTACGTTTGGATACAACGGCACTTCCTGGGCGGCCGCAGCTAGAACCCTATCCGAAGCACCGATCTCGTTCGTCTATCATAGATACAGTAGGAATAATTACATTGGTCTGAAGTTCGCCAAAGTGAGGGCAGTTCCATTCGTCCTCGAGTATAACGGGTCCGAGGTGTGGATCGCCCGGAACTGGGGCCGGCGGCTCAAGTATGAGGCGCTTACCGAGCGCATCGAGCTGCTCAACCTCCGGGGCGCCGACGTGGTGGTGGTGGTCAGCCGGCCGATGAGGGATGAGCTTGTCGCCCGCGGCATCGATGCCGAGAAGATACTGGTGAACCCAAACGGCGTAGACCCTGAGCGCTACTCGCCGGACGTAGACGGCTCGGCGGTGCGGGAGCGGCACGGCCTCGTCGGAAAGACCGTGATCGGTTTCATCGGGACCTTCGGCCGTTGGCACGGTGCCGAGGTGCTGGCCGAGGCATTTGGCCGGCTACTGAATGAGTCGCCGAAAAGCCGAGAGTCCGTTCGGTTGCTCATGATCGGAGATGGGCTCACGATGTCGGAGACACGACAAGTGCTTGCGAAGTGGGGCGTTTCCGAACGCGCGGTCCTCACGGGCCTAGTTCCGCAGGAAGAGGGGCCCGCTCATCTGGCAGCGTGCGACATTCTGGCCGCGCCCCACGTACCCAACCCCGATGGGACCCCCTTTTTTGGCTCGCCCACCAAGCTCTTCGAGTACATGGCCATGGGCAAGGGAATCGTGGCTTCCGATCTGGACCAGATCGGGGAGGTGCTGGAGCACGACCGCACCGGCTGGCTGGTGCGGCCCGGAGACGCGGGTGATCTCGCCGTGGGACTTAGGGTACTCCTGGAGGACCGAGCGCGCCGTGAGCGCCTGGGCTCCGCGGCTCGGGAGGCGGCGGTCGACCGGCACACGTGGAGGGAACATACGAGGCGCATTTTGGAAAAACTCGAAGACCGCTGCGGATGAGATCGAAGAGAATTCGGTGGCGAACAGTCTTCGTCGCGGGACTCCTCGCCCTCTCTGTCGCCGACGTGACTGTCTGGCGCGTCATGGCGAGGCACATCTCGATGTCCCGCTGGGTTCGAGTGCCGGACCTGGCTTCAGTACGGCCTCCCTACCGCGAACCTACCACTGACGTGCTCCCATCTCCGTTGGCCGGACAGGAACCGACGGCGTTGCTTCAGTCCGTAATGAACTCTGTCGGCTCGGTGGCGCCGTTCAAGGCGCGGGACTTTGAGCGACTTTGGGAGCACGCCAGCTCCGGAGGGGGGCTCCTGTGCCGCGGCATGGCGGACCTGTACTACCACGTCCTGAGGAGAAACGGGGTCGAGGCTCGCCGCGTAAGCCTGGTCAGAAACCTGTTCGATCCTTTCGCTACCCACCAGACGGTGGAGGTAGAGGTGGATGGCCGGTGGGTGATCCTTGATCCTACGTTCAACGTCTCATTCGAGCGAGAGGGCTTGCTGCTCGGCGCACAGGAAATCAAGGAGGCGCTCCGACGGGATGCCGGAGCGGGCATTCGGCCGATCTTTCATGGTGAAGTCTCCTACCCGGCGAGGCTTGCGGGCTACTACACCCACTGGCTGCCGCTTTTCGACAACGTGTTTGTGCAGGATGGGTCTAGCCGGAATCTCTTCGTGCTCCTCCCACCCATGCGCTACTGGCTCGGTCCCGTGTCGTACTATCAGGCCGCAGAAAGCGAAGAGCCGCACGTTCGCCTCTTGAACGGCCTTTACTTCCTCGTCGTCGCTCTCGTCCCTCTTGCAGTAATTTCATTGGCGGCGGCGCATTTTTTCATGGCTCTCCGGAGGCGACAGTGAGTCGCAGTTCGCCGCCGGCCTGGTCGATGCCTCGCCTGCTCCGATTCCCGGTTCAGAGATCCGCCTCCGTGGTTCGATGCGCCGCGAGAAGGATCTGGGAGAGACATAGGGACAGAACACTCCGCACTTACGAGCCCGAAGCAGTCGCCCCCCTCACGAGCCTTCTAGGGGCTGTCGAGCTGGGCGAGCTGGCCGCGGCAGGGAAAGTACTGCGGGAGACCACCGCCCGGTCTTTGACCCATCACTTCGACCTGCTCGGTTCCGGGTGGGTCGAAGTATGCCACGGCGCATCGTGTCGAGGTTTGGACGGACACCGCTATGATCCGGGACCGTCGGTGGACGCCGACCCGGAGGGCCGGTGGTTGGCGGGGCGCATAAACCCGGCAAACCTGCCGGAGTCGAGGCGGCTGTGGGCCCTCGTCGACCCCGGGTATCGGCCCATCGACTGGCAACTCGACTGGAAGTCCGGCTTTCGGTGGTCCGAGAAGGTCTGGTACCAGGACGTGCGATATGGGGATCAGCCCGGGGCAGACATCAAGGTTCCCTGGGAGCTTGGCCGGATGCAGCACCTGCCCCGGCTCGCCCTTGCCCACACCGCTGCCTCGGCCAATTCGCCGGGTTTCAGCTCTGCTGCCGTGTATGCCCGAGAGTTTCGCAATGAAGTGCTGGACTTCGCCGCCACCAACCCTCCCCGGTACGGCGCGAACTGGGTCCTGGCCATGGACGTGGGGATCCGGGTGACGAACTGGCTGATCGCCTGGGACCTCTTCGCCGCCCAGGGCGCCCGCTTCGACCCGGAGTTCGACGGGGTGTTCGCACGCAGCGTCTATGAACACGCGCGCCACGTCGCCTCCAACTTGGAGTGGAACCCGCACCTGGTGGGCAACCATTACCTAGCCAACGTGGCGGGGCTCCTCTTCGCCGCTGCGTATCTCGACCGAACGCCTGAGACCGACGCCTGGCTGGCCTTTGCGGTGCAGGAACTGGAGAGGGAGACCGCCCACCAGTTTCACCGGGATGGCACGAACTTCGAAGCCTCGGTCCCGTATCACCGGCTCTCGGGCGAGATGCTGGCCTACACCACCGCCCTGGTGCTCGGACTTCCCCCGCAGAAGCGAGAGGCCCTGCTCCGGTATGACAGGCGCCGGTTCCGACCCCGTCCGGGGCTGCGGCCGGCCCCGCTGCCCAGTTACGAGTTGCCGGGGGTGCCGGCGCCGACCTTCTTGCCCCGGAGCCACTTCGAACTCCTGGAGAAGGCGGCGGAGTTCGTCGTAGAAGCCACCCGGCCGGACGGTCGGATCGCCCAGTTCGGCGACAACGATAGCGGGCGTTTCCTGGCGCTCGACCACTGCGTCTCTCCCTCCGAGGACGGAGACCTCGACGCGCGAGGGCTGGTCGCCGCCGTGAACGGACTGTTCGGCCGCGAGGACTTTGGCTCTTACGTGGGCGCGGGGCGAGTTGAGTCCTTGGTGGCCGCTGCCTTGACCGGGAACGTCCGCCCTGCTTCGTATCGATCTGCCCATCAGGCCATCACAGCCGAACGGGTGCGAATCCGGAAGGGGAAAAGGGAGGAGCTCCCGGAAGGTGGACCATCGCCTGTCAAGGCGGCCCGGGAGCTTCAGCTGTTCGGTTACCCTGATTTCGGTCTCTTCGTGTACCGGTCACCCCGGGTTTACCTGGCCGTGCGCTGTGGGCCGGTGGGACAGGACGGCAACGGGGGGCATGCCCACAACGACCAACTCTCCTTCGAGGTTTGCGTCAATGGGGAGGCAGTGGTGGCCGATCCGGGCACCTACCTCTACACCCCTGCTCCGGACCAACGAAACTGCTTTCGTTCCACTGCCATGCACAGCACTCTCGCGGTCCCGGGCAGGGAGCAGAATGGGTGGGAGAGAGGCCGAAAAGGGCTCTTCCGCATGCCCGAACGCGCCCGTGCCCGGGTCCTCGAGTTCTCCGAGAAGCGCTTCGTCGGTGAGCATGGGGGCTTCGGAGCGCCCCACCGCAGAACTCTTAGCGTTCGGGGTGATGGGGTGGAAGGGACCGACGAGTGCTCAATGGCTCGGGAGGGAACGGATCTCTGGTTCCACCTGGTTCCGGGCGCCCGGGTGGAAAGAGTGAAGGGCGACGGGGTCTGGGTGGCTGTGGGGCGGGCCCGGGTGGCTTTCCGGTCTTCTGATGGCCTTTGGCGCGTCGAGGAGTCCTCCTACTCCTCCGGGTACGGGCACCTCGCACCGGCGAAGGCGCTGGCGCTGGCCGCCGACTCCGGGATCGTGCACTGGGTCATCGAGATGGTGGACGATGGCCGCTGACGCGCCCGGGGGACGCGGTGAGGAGACGGCACAGGCCCTTCGGGTCCTCGTGATCGCCTACAAGTTCCCCGACGTGATCCTGCCCGGCGGGTCGACGCGGATCGAAAAGCTCCTCAAGTACCTCCCGCCGCCCTGGTCCCCGGTTGTCCTCTCTGTGCAGGTTCCCGACGAATCTCTTGTCGAGGACGTGCACCGGGGCCCCCAGGTCCACCGGACGGGGAGCCACTACGGGGCGTTCGTTCGGGCCTACCGATCCGTGAACCTGGGCCGGGCGGGAGTCTTGCGCCGTTGGGGAATCCATACCGTGAGGGTTCTCAAGAACCTGCTGCTCGTTCCCGACGACGCGGTCCTGTGGTGGCCCCGGGCGTACCCGGAGGCACTGCGTCTGGCACATCGCTACCAGGCGCAGGCGGTTCTCGTGAGCGGCCCGCCGTTCTCGGGACTGGTATTGGGTGCCTCAGTGGGTCGTGCCGCGCGGCTCCCGTTCGTGGCGGACCTCCGGGACGACTGGGCGGGGAATGCTCTGGCGGGGCGGCGAAATCCCGTCCAGGCCCTCACCGAGTTTCCTCTCGAGCGCTGGACCCTTCGTCGGGCGGCGCGCATCATCCACGTGACCGAGGCGAGTCTCGATCTCTACCGAAGGCGCTACCCAGAAATAGCCGAGCGCATGGCGTTGGTCCGAAACGGATATGACGAGGAGGACTTCGCTGGGACGTCCGTCCAGCCGAAAGTACCGGGGAGCCTGTGGCTCCTTCATGCCGGAACTCTCAAGGACGGGCGAGATCCCTCGCCCGTGTTCGAAGCCATGGCCCTCCTCGCGCGGCAGGAACCCAAGTACCGGACACTGCGCCTCACGCAGGTGGGCGCAACCCATCAGGAGATTCTGGATCGTGCAGAACGCCTCGACCTCGCGCACCAGACAGAGTGGATCGAGCGCGTTCCTCGGGCTAGAGTTGCAGCTCTCCTGGGAAAGGCCGACGCCCTCCTGCTGCTTCCTACGCCGGAGGCTCCTACCGCGATCCCGGGCAAGGCCTACGAGTACCTCCGAGCCGGACGACCGCTTCTCGTGGTCTCCGATGAGAACGAAACGACCCAATTCCTCCGCGGATTCTCCGGCGTTGCGGTGCGGAGTCCCGAGGACGTGGCCGGAATTGCCGGCGTCCTGTCCGAATGGTTCGAGGCGGCTGAAATTCCCACCGGGGACCCGGCAGCCGCCCTGCCCTACTCTCGACGCGCCCAGGCAGGAGAACTGGCGGCCCTGCTGGATGAGGTCCGGCGGGAGAAGATCCGAGCCGAGACCCTGTAAGCCGCGACCCGACCTCCCCACGGAATTCCAGATGCGCATTCTCTTTTTCACCCAGCAACTGGCAGCATTTCGCAGCGGAGTGGGCACGTATGCCCGCGCCCTGACCGAATCGCTGCTGGCGCGAGGTCACGACGTATCGGTGGTCGCACCGGAGCACGAAGCCGTTGCCCTGGATGGAGGTCGTATCATTCCGGTGCCCCAGCCGCGGCGGGATCCCACCCCTGGCGGGTGGTTTGCATTGGGGTTGTCGTTCGCACGGGTACTTCGCAGGGAGGGAGCGAAGCACGACGTCGCGTTCTTCGCCGACGCCAGGGAGGCATGGGCCGCCTGGAAACCGCCGGTGCCCCTCGCCGGGGCCGTTCACGACGCCTACGCCCTCGAGTGGCTCGGACAGGGGTACCCCCGTGCCCTCTTCGCCGACCGTCTTAAGCGGTCCGCGTACTACGCGTTTCTGCGGTCCGTGGAGGGACGCACCTACCGGCGCCTGCCCCGCCTCGCGGCCAACAGCGCCCACGTCGCCCGAGCCATGATTGCGGGCTACCGGCTTTCGCCCGCGAGGGTTCGAGTGGTTCCCCTGGGGCTGCCCGAGGGTACCCCGGTCCCGAGGATTGCCCTGGAGGGCCGGCCGGCCCTCCTCTTCGTTGGGGGCAACTTTCAACGAAAGGGCCTGCCGGTGCTCCTCGAAGCCCTCTCGGCGCTTCGGGCGGCACATCCGGAGATCCATCTGCACGTAGTGGGGAGGGACCGCAACCAGCCGGCAATGGCATCGCTGGCGCGCAGGCTCGGGGTTGAGGCCGCAGTTACATTCCACGGCTGGCAGCCCAACGACCGGGTGCGGGGCATGATGGCGGGCGCAGACGTGTTCGTTATGCCCTCCTTCACGGAGGGCTTTGGTCTCGTCTACGCCGAGGCCATGGCCTCGGCGGCGCCGGTGGTGGCTACCGAGGCCGGGGGAGCGCGGGAGTTCTTCTGTGAAGGGGAAGAGGCTCTCTTCGTGAGGCCAGGGGACGCAATGGGCCTCGGCAGGGCCATCGCGCGCGTGATCCAAGACCCGGAACTGGCGAATCGACTTGGAGAGGGAGGCCGCCGGGCCTTGAGCCGGCTGAGCGTGGACGCGATGGCGGCGGGTACCGAGTTGGTGCTCCGGGAAGCAGCCAACGGGTGAACATGCCGCAAGCGGGTAGCCACAGAAACCATGGCGTCCAGCGGGTCCTGAGCTTCGGCGTTTACTCGAAGCGGCCGGAGTATCCCCGCCATCTCAATCTGCTCGCTGGCCTTCGGGAGCGCGGCGTCGAGGTGCTCGAGTGCCACGAAACACTCGCCGAGCGGTTCGGCCAGCGGCTGCAAACCGTCACAGGGGCTGGGGGTGCACTGCGTTTCGGAGCTGGACTCTTGCTGACCTATCCACGGCTTGCCCGGCGCTTTCCCCGCAGAGACGCCGTGGACGCGGTGCTCGTCGGCTACCCGGGCATCTTCCACGTGCATCTGGCTCGCCTGCTCCGAGACCGCTTCCAGCCCGGGGCTGCGCTGGTGCTCGACGTCTTCGCTCCCCTCTACGACACCCTGGTGCACGATCGGCGTCTGCTCTCCGAGACGGGGCTTCCGGCGCGCCTGCTGCGCTTCTGGGAACGCCGCGCCTGTGGGGCGCCGGACGCGCTCGTCATCGATACCGCGACCCACGCGAACCACCTCGCGTCGACGTGCCGGCTACCCCGAGAGAAGATCTTCCCCGTCTGGGTCGGCCCCACGTTTCCCCCTGCCCGCGATCCGGTCGTCGCCGCAACCGCTAGGAACGATCTCCGGGTGGTGTTCGTAGGCACGTACATTCCCCTCCACGGGATCGAAGTGATCCTGGACGCCGCCAGACGGCTGCGCGGAGTGGCAGAAGTTCGATTCGCCCTCGTTGTTGGGTCTGGTCAGCTCGGGAAACGACTGGAGGCGCGGTGTCGGGAGTGGGACCTCGGCAACGTGCGCCTCCGGGAGTGGGTGGATGCGGGAGAACTGAGGGATCTGTATCGGAACCACGACATAGGGCTCGGGATCTTCGGGGACACGGAGAAGGCATCCCGCGTGATCCCGATCAAGGTCTTCGACTTGTGCGCGGCCGGACTCCCGGTCATTACCTCCGACACCCCGGCAATTCGGGAGGCGTTCCGGCAAGGAGAGAACGCCTGTCTGGTACCCCCCGCCGATCCCGAGGCCCTTGCCCGGGCCATCCTCAAACTCAGGGACCAACCCCAACTCCGGACGGCCTTGGCTCAGGGCGCTTACCGAACGGGAGGGGAGGATTTCTCAGAACGACGGATCGGGGAGCAGGCGCTGCAAGCCATCCGTGCGGGCCGGTCAACCCGCGCGAGCCGTTGACTCCTACCTTGGGTGCTCGCTTGGGGAGAGGCGCCGGCGTCCTCATGGGCTGCTCTGCGCTTGGACTGCCCGGGCCAAGTTCCCCGTATAGTTCGCATTGCCCGGGGAGAAGCGCAGCGCGGTTCGGAAATTTGCTTCGGCTTCCCGGTACCGCTGTCCCCGAAACGCGATGGCGCCCAGGGTGTTCCACGACTCTGCGTCCTGGGGGCGGAACCGCAGCGCTTTTCCTAGTGCCGCTTCGGCACCTGCGGCGTCTTCGTTCAGGAGTCGGGCAACCCCGAGCAGCCGCCAGGCTTCCCCGTCGGTGGGCGCATACCGCAAGGCCTCGCCGAGGTAGTTCTCGGCCTCCGAGAGGTTCCTCTCCTGAAGTGCCATCATTCCAAGTTGCCGGGCCGCTTCCCCGTTGGTCCTTTTCAGATCGCCCCACGAACTCAGCAGGTACCGTCGCGCCTCCTCCCTTTTCCCCTGGGCATAGGCCACCCGTGCCAGGCCCAGTTCGTAGATGTGTGACTTGGCAGGCTGCAAAGCGAGTGCGCGCCCATAGGCCTCCTCGGCCTCCCAATAGCGTCCTCTCACGGTGAACTCGTGGCCCAGATACGACAGCACGCGGGCGGAATCCGGTTGTTTGGCGAGGGCGTCGGTCCAAAAGCCGACCGGGTCCGCCCACGTGCGGTTGCGCTGCAGAGTCGCCCAGGCTTCTCCGGCCGTGAGCAGGCCGACCAGAGCGAGGGAACAGGCGGCGGCGCGACGCGGAGGGAGGGACGAGACGAGAGTCCAGACGACTGCCGAAACGCCCACGGCAAGAGCTGCCGAGGGCACGTACATCCGATGCTCGAAATAGAGCTCCAGCGGCAGGATCGTCGCTTCCATCGTTTGCGCCAGCAGGAACCAGAGGACGCAGAAGGAAAAAAGAGGGCGTCGTTTCGCCTGGGACACCGCCAAGGCCACGGCCACCGCCAAGACGAGCAGCGCGACCAGGGTCGACGGAGGGTCGAGCCAACCCCTGGAAATCCCGGGTTCATAGACGAAGCGGAGGTGCGCCGGAAGAGGCGCGAGAAGCACCTCCAGATAGTCGAACTGTAGCCGGGCCTGGGTCCACAGGCGCTCCGCCATGTCGAAAGACCGATGGCGGTAGGTCATGACACTGCTCATGGCTGCGGGCTGCAGGACCAAGAGCGCCGCCAGCGACGCACCCGCCGTCGCCGCGAGGCTTGAGGCGAGCCTTCGAGAGGGGAATCCAACGGGGCGATCGAGGAGCAGGAACTCTGCGACCACGGCCAGGGGCAGTGCGAGCAGGCCTGTCTCCTTTGAGCCCACACCGAGAAGAAATGTCCCCAGGCAGAGCAGACCCCAGAGCCGGCGTGGGGACCCCCGGGTCATGCGGGCCTGCAGGTAGGAACCCACGCAGAGAAACGTGAAGAGGCCGGAAAGGGACGACATCCGTTGCACTACATAGGTTACCGCGTTGGTCTGGATCGGGTGAAAGACCCAGAGCAGGGCGGCGCAGGCCGCCACCAAACCGGCCCGTCGTGTGAGGCTGGGACTTGTTCTTGCCACCCGCGGAGCTCTCAGTACGGAGAGAGTCAGAAAGAAGAGAGCCATGGCGGACAAGGCGTGGATTACCACGTTCCCCATGCGGTAGGGGTGAGGTGACAGGCCCCAAAAATAGTGGGTGAGCGCGAAGGTAAGACGCGAGACGGGGCGATCGATCCGGCCCCCGAAATCCCAATGGACGGCGTCCCAGAGGGCCTGGGGCGAGAGGGCGACCATCTGCATGTTGGTGCGACCGACCAGATGCACAACCGTGTCGAAGTAGAATGGGGCGCCGAAAGCAACCGAGTAGAGGCCCCAGAGCAAAGCAAGCAGACCCGCAAACGTGAGGGGAGCTATCCATATCGCTCGGCAGGCCTTGTATTGGGGGATCATACGAGGTCTGCCTTCCAGGAACACAGGGGGACCGAGGGAATCCCGGGGACGGCTTCCCGAAGAAATTTCATCGTGAAATGGTCGAGACCCGGATCGTCCGAGAGCGGGGCCCCACAGGCAGGAGGACCCAGTCCAGCAAGTCGGCGGAAGAGGGGTCGAAGGCCAGAGCGACGTTTCGGTAGCGGCAGGTAGCTGGGACGATGACGGCTTCGTCGCCGGTCCGGGTTCGGCGCGACATCAATTTGCGCGCGGCCGTGGCCTCTTCCTCCGAGGGGTCCCAGGCGTCCTCGGAGGCGATCGAAGCCAGGGCTGCCGGCCCGAGGGGGGTGAGCAGGTCCGCGCGAAGATGCAACGGGCGACCGGATTGCAGAGTTTCCCGCCTCAGTGTCTGGCGCTCTTCTTCGGACTCGGGCATCCGGACCGCCGCGTAGACCGGCCCACGGCGTGCCGCTCCGAGCAGGGCGTGGGCCTGCGGGCCGAGGGATTCCGCCGTCGCCGCGTCCACGGTGTAGAACCGTCCGTCGGAGAAGGCCACGAGGGCGGTGCGCTGGCCGTGGACCGTCCAGAGGCCCAAGGCGAGGGCCAGGACCTGGACCGCGCCGATGCAGGCGTAGTCGAAGGTCAAGGCGCGGCGCGTCTTGGTGGCCCGATAGACGACGAGGGTGAGGAGGGGCCCCAGCACCACGTCCACGGCGACGACCAGGCGCAGCCCCTGCCACCCGCCGTCGGCGAGGAAGAAGGGCAGCGGGTACCAGAAACGGATGAAGACCGCCAGCGCGGCCGCCGCGACGGCGGCGCTGAGGGCGAGGTGCACGAGGAAGGCGCGGGTCTTGGTCATGGGGGTCGCTCCCAGCCTACTCTCCCTCCATCCCCAGCCTCTCCAGCCGGTACCGGAAGGACCGGAAGGTGATGCCGAGGAGCTTGGCGGCCTCGGTCTTGTTGCCCCCGGTCCGGCGCAGGGCTTCGGCGAGGTAGGCGCGCTCCAGGGCGGCGAGGACGGCCTCCAGGTCGGTCCCCGTCTCGGGCAGGGTCGGGTGGGGGGCGCAGGCGGGCCCGTTGGGGTTACCCAGGTGCGGTGGCAGGCTGGCCCGCGTGAGGTACTCGCCGGTCTCCAGGGCCACGGCCCGTTCCACCAGGTTCTCGAGCTCCCGCACGTTTCCCGGGAAGTCGTAGGCTTCGCAGAGCTCCAGGACCTCGCGGGTGAAGCCCTTCACGGAACGGCCGAAGGCACGCGCGTACTTCTTGAGGAAGTGGTGGGCCAGGGGGGGGACGTCTTCCCGCCGCTCCCGCAGGGGCGGGATCTCCACGGCCACGACGTTGAGCCGGTAGTAGAGGTCCTCGCGGAACCGGCCCACCTCGACCTCTCGGCGCAGGTCCTTGTTGGTGGCCGAGACGATGCGCACGTCCACCCCGATCTCGCGGTTCCCCCCCACCCGCTTCACCCGGCCTTCCTGGAGGGCCCGCAGGAGCTTGGGCTGGAGGGGAAGGGGGAGCTCGCCCACCTCGTCGAGGAAGAGGGTGCCCCCGGCGGCCTCCTCGAAGAGGCCCGGCTTGTCCGAGACGGCGCCGGTGAAGCTCCCCTTCACGTGGCCGAAGAGCTCGCTCTCGATGAGCCCCTCGGGGATGGCCGAGCAGTTCACCGCGACGAAGGGGCCCCCGCGGCCCGAGAGGGCGTGGAGGCGCCGTGCCACCAGCTCCTTCCCGGTGCCGCTCTCCCCGTGGACCAGGACGGTGACGCCGGTGGGCGCCACCCGGTCCGCCACGCGGAAGACCTCCCGCATGGCCGGGCTGCGGCCGAGGATCTCACCTTCCGCCCCGGCGGCCTCCGCGGCCTCGAGCTTGCGCCGCAGCTCCCGGTTCTCCTGGGCCAGGGCGGCTTTCTCGAGGGCCTTCCGGACCGTGATCTTGATCTCCTCGACCTTGAAGGGCTTGGTCAGGTAGTCGTAGGCGCCCTGCTTCATGGCCTCCACCGCGGTCTCGGCCGTGCCGAAGGCGGTGAGCACGACCACCTCGGTGTCGGGCCGGCGCTCCTTGCACGCGGCCAGGACGTCGATGCCCGAGCCCCCGGGGATCTTCAGGTCGGTGAGGACGAGGTCGTACTCCGCGGCCCCCAGGGCCGCCCGGGCCGCCGGCGCGTCGGCGCAGGTCTCCACCCGGTGACCCTGCTTGCGCAGCAGGATCTCCAGGAACTCCCGCATGCTCTGCTCGTCGTCTACGACCAGGATTCGCGCCATGTCCTTCGACTCTGCTCGGCTGTGCCGGGCTGGCAGGGCCCACCCCCCCGGGGGGCGGGACCTGTCCTCACGCAGGGGAAGCCGTCCCTGACATCGGGGGCGTCACCGGGCGGCTCGACGGGAACCGGAGGCGGAGAGCAGAACCTCCGGCGGGGCCGGGCCCCAGGCTGACGGCTCCCCCGTGATTCTCCATGATCCGGTGCACGGTGGCGAGCCCCAGCCCGGTGCCCCCCTCCCTGCCCGAGAAGAAGGGCTCGAAAGCCCGCGCCGCGACGTCCGGGGGGATCCCCGGACCGTCGTCCCGCACGGTGACCTCGGCCCCGCCGTCGATCTCGGCCGCCCCCACCCGGACGGTGACCCCCCCCGGTGCCGCCTCGACGCTGTTCCGGAAGAGGTTCAGGAGCACCTGCTCCACCTGGCTCCGGTCGGCCACCAGACACAGACCCTCGGGAACCGCGTTCTCCAGCACGAAGCCCGTGCGGCCCTCCCCCTGGGAGAAGAAGAAGCCGATGTCGGCGACGAGCTCCCGCAGGGGGAAGGGGGTGGGTTCCGCACTCCCGGGCCGGGCGTAGTGAAGGAAGTTCGTCACCAGGCGGTTGAGGCGCTCGGTCTCCCGGAGCACGATCTCGAGCAGGTGGGCGTCCTCCGCGTCGGTCCGGGAGCCCTGGCGCAAGACCTCCACGGAGCCGGAGAGGCTCGCCAGGGGGTTTCGGATCTCGTGGGCGAGCCCCGCCGCCAGCCGCCCCACCGCGGCCAGGCGGTCCGCCCGCCGCAGGCCTTCCTCGAGCTGCTTCACCTGGGTGAGGTCCTGAAAGATGAGGATGCTGCCGACCCGTCGGCCACCCCTGTCCGACAGGGGGGAGTGGCTGTAGCCCAGGACCACCGAGCCACCCAGGAACCTCGCCTCGGACCGCCCGCCCGCCCCGGGGGGGAAGAGCCGGGAGAATTCGGTGTCCGGGCCGAGGGACACGCCGGCCCGCCCCAGGAGCTCCTCCGCCGCCCGGTTGTGGAAGAGCCGGCGGCTGCGGCGGTCCAGGGCGACCAGGCCCGACCCGAGGCCCTGGAGGATGGAGTCCCGCAGGCGCTCGAGGTCCAGGACCTCGGCCTGGGCCTCCTCGAGCTGGACGCCGGCCCGGTGGAGCTCCTCCGCCAGGTATCCGGAGAGCAGCGCGACTGCGTAGAACGCCAGGATGTTGAAGAGGAGCTGAAGGAGGAGCCGCCCCCCTTCCAGGGCCGGCAGCGGGAGCGGGCTGAGGGGCTGGATGACGCCGTAGAACTGCAGGTCCACCAGGAGGCCGTAGGCCAGGGCCGACGCCGTGGCCACCGCCAGGGCGCCCCGGCGCAGGAGCAAGATCGCGCCCCCCAGGATGGCCAGGGGGTAGAGCATCGCGAAGGGTGAGAACGCGCCGCCCGAGAGGTAGACCAGCGCGGTGGCGTAGGCCACGTCCCAGGCGGGCTGGAGGTACGGCGACAGGCGCTGCCAGGCGCCGCGCCGCAGGGCCGCCACGGAGGCCAGCGTGAAGAGGAACGAGGCCCCGGTACACGCGAAGAACCAGACGAGCGGGACCGGGAAGCCCCCCTGGCGGGCCTGGAACGCCCCTGCCAGCACCAGGAGCGCCAGGAGGACCACCGACCGGCCGACCAGGTACCCATGCATCCGGCCTCGGGAGATGTCGGTCACGAGACCCATCGGGACGCGGGGCGGCTGGGGCGCCTCCGGGTCATCCCACGGTGCCCGCCAGCTGGAACACGGGCAGGTACATGGCCACGATGATCCCGCCGATGGCCCCTCCCAGGAACACCATGAGCAGGGGTTCGATGGCCGCGGTGAGCGCAGTCACGGCCTCGTCCACCTCGGTGTCGTAGAAGTCGGCGATCTTCGAGAGCATCTGGTCCAGGGCCCCGGTGGCCTCGCCGACGGCGATCATCTGCACCACCATGGGGGGGAAGACCCGGGTCTCCTTGAGGGGCTCGGCGATGGTGCGGCCCTCGCTGATCGACTCCTTGGTCTTGAGGATGGCCAGCTCCATCACCCGGTTGCCGGCGGTCTTGGCCACCACGTCGAGCCCCTCGAGGATCGGGACGCCGGAGGACACCAGGGTCCCCAGGGTCCGGGTGAACTTGGCCACGGCCACCTTCCGGATGAGGGGGCCGAAGATGGGCAGGCGCAGGAACAGCCTGTCGAAGAAGAGCATGCCCTTTTCGGTCCGGTACACCCGGCGGAACGCGAAGCCGAGGACGAAGAGCGAGATGACGATGAAGAGGATGTAGCTCTTGATAAACTCCGACAGCGCGATGACGAAGAGCGTCGGGGCGGGGAGCGCCTTGCCCATGCTCCCGAACATTTGCTGGAACACGGGGATGACGAAGATCAGGATGATGGCCACCACGATGACGGCCACGCCCACCACCGTGGCGGGGTAGACCATGGCCCCCTTGACCTTCTTCCGCAGGTTCATGGCCTTCTCGATGTAGGCCGCGAGCCGGTTGAGGATCGTGTCCAGGATGCCGCCCACCTCGCCGGCGTGGACGAGGTTCGCGTACAGGCGGTCGAAGATCCTGGGGTGCTTGGAGAGGGCGTCGGCGAAGGTGTGCCCGGACTCCACGTCCTCCTTGACCTTCAGGATCACCTCCTTGAAGGTCGAGTTCTCCTGTTGGCTGGCCAGGATCTCGAGGCACTGGACCAGGGGGAGCCCCGCGTCGATCATGGTGGCGAACTGCCGGGTGAAGACCACGATGTCCTTGGTCGTCACCTTGGGCTTGAGGCCCGGGATCTTGATCTCGGTGGCCCCGAGGCTCTTCTTGATCTTCGTGGGCGCGAGCTTCTGCGACCGGAGGTTGGCCGAGACGGCCGCCTCGCTGGCGGCCTCCAGGGTGCCCTTCTTCACGGTCCCGTCCCGCGTGCGGCCTTCCCACTTGTACACCGGCATGGGCTACCTCGTCTGTCTGTCCACGGTGGGCGGCGGGCCGAGCCCCGGCGCCTTCCCGGCTCCCCGCCGTCGGGTCCGCCTCACATCGCCCGGGCGCTCAGGCGGCGGCCTTGGAGCGAGTCGGGGGTCCCCTTGGCGATCATCTGGCGCAGCTCCTCGGGGTCGGAGCTTCGGGCCATGGCGTCGTCCAGGCTGATCGCCTTCCTTGAGAGGAGGTGATACAGGGACTGGTTCATGGTCTGCATGCTGAACTTGTCCTGGCCGACCTGCATCTGGGAGTAGATCTGGTGGATCTTGTCCTCCCGGATCAGGTTTCGGATCGCCGGGTTCGGAACCAGCACCTCGATGGCCAGGGCCCGGCCCCTGCCGCTCATCCGCGGGATGAGCTGCTGGGACAGGATCCCCTCCAGGACGAAGGAGAGCTGGGCCCGGATCTGGGACTGCTGGTGGGCCGGGAACACGTCGATGATCCGGTTCATCGTCTGGGCCGCCGAGTTCGTGTGGAGGGTCGCGAAGGCCAGGTGCCCGGTCTCGGCCACCGTGAGGGCGGCCTCGATGGTCTCGAGGTCGCGCATCTCGCCGATCAGGACCACGTCGGGGTCCTGGCGCAGGATGTACTTGAGGGCCTTCTTGAAGCTCTCGGTGTCGGCCTTGACCTCCCGCTGGTTGACGAGCGCCTTCTTGTGCGTGTGAAGGTACTCGATGGGGTCCTCGACGGTGACGATGTGCTCGTGGCGCTCGGAGTTGATCTTGTCGATGATCGCGGCCAGCGTGGTGGATTTTCCCGAGCCCGTGGGGCCGGTGACGAGCACGAGCCCGCGGGGCTTGTTGGCGAGGTGCTGCGCCACGGGGGGCAGCCCGAGCTCCTCGAAGGAGAGGATCTTGTACGGGATCGCCCGAAAGGCCGCGGCCACGGCGCCGCGCTGCATGAAGATGTTGGCGCGGAACCGGGAGAGGTCCTTTACCCCGAAGGAGAGGTCGAGCTCGCTCTCCTCCTCGAACCGGTGCTTCTGCGCATCGGTGAGCACCGAGTAGCACAGCCGCTTGGAGTCGGCCGGCGCCAGGGCCGGCAGATCCAGGGGCACCAGGCGCCCGTCCACGCGGATCTGGGGCGGCGTGCCGGTGGTGACGTGCAGGTCCGACGCCCCCTGCTCGATCATGGTCTTCAGGAGCTGGTGCAGGCTGATCAAGGCTCTCTCCCCTCTTTGCGGGCGGCGCCCCTCGGGGGCTCCGTGGGGGCCGCCCCGCCGCCGGGCGCCCTGCCCCGGCGCGTGGTCAGTCCCGAACGCTGCAGCGGACCACCTCGTCCACCGTGGTGACCCCTTCCTTGAGCTTCGTGATCCCGCTCATCCGCAGCGTCTTCATGCCGTTGCGGACCGCGGCCTCCTTGAGCTCGATCGCGGAGGCCCCGTTGAGGACCAGCTCCTTGATCTCGTCGCCGATGGGCATGACCTCGTAGAGGGCCACCCGGCCCCGGTACCCGGTGTCGCTGCACTCGGCGCACCCGTTGCCCTTGTAGCAGGCGAACGTGCCCACCTCATCGGCCGGAACGCCGATGTCGATGAGGGCGTGGGCGGGGAGGTCGAGCTGCTCCTTGCAGTTGGGGCAGATCTTCCGGGCCAGGCGCTGGGCCAGGATGAGGTTGGTGGAGGAGGCCACCAGGAAGGGCTCCACCCCCATGTTGAGCAGGCGGTTCACCGTGCTCGGGGCGTCGTTGGTGTGCAGGGTCGAGAGGACCAGGTGTCCAGTCAGGGCCGCCTTGATCGCGATCTCCGCGGTCTCGAAGTCCCGGATCTCGCCCACCATGATGATGTCCGGGTCCTGGCGCAGGAAGCTCCGGAGCGAGGCCGCGAAGTTCAGCCCGATCTCTTCGTGCATCTGCACCTGGTTGATGCCCATGAGGTTGAACTCCACCGGGTCCTCCGCGGTGGAGATGTTCGTGTCCATGGTGTTGAGCTCGGAGAGCGCCGAGTACAGGGTGGTGGTCTTTCCCGAGCCCGTGGGGCCGGTGACGAGCACCATCCCGTAGGGCTTGTGGATGGCCTCCTTGAAGTCCTTCAGCGCCTCGGGCTCGAACCCCAGCTTGGTCATGTCGAGCTGCAGGGTCGACTTGTCCAGGAGCCGCAGCACGATCTTCTCTCCGAAGAGCGTCGGCAGCACCGAGACGCGGAAGTCCATGTCCTTGTCCTTGCTGACCTTGAGCTTGATGCGGCCGTCCTGGGGAAGCCGGCGCTCGGCGATGTCGAGGCTCGCCATGATCTTGATGCGGCTGGTGATCGCGTTCTTGAGCTTCATCGGCGGCTTCATCTCTTCGTAGAGCATGCCGTCGATGCGGAAGCGGACGCGAAAGCTCTTCTCGTAGGGCTCGATGTGGATGTCGCTCGCGCCCTTCTTGATGGCGTCGGAGAGGATGAGGTTGACGAGCTTCACCACGGGCGCTTCGTCCACCGCCCGCTCGAGGTCGGCCACGCTCACGTCGTCGGCCCCGTGGACCACCTCGAGGTCGGCGAGGTCGAAGTTGCTCATCACGTCCAGCAGGGTGGCGGAGGAATCGTAGTGCTTGTCGATGGCGGCCTTGATGGACGAAGGGGCCGCCACCACCACCTCCACGTTGTAGCCCGTGATGAACTTGATGTCGTCCACGGCGAACATGTTCGAGGGGTCCTCGACCGCGACGATGAGGGTGGAGCCCACCCGGTTGATGGGCATGACCCGGTACTTCTGGACCAGGTCCTCCGGCAGGAGGCGGGACACGTCGGGGTCGATGTCGAAGCTCTCGAGGTTCACGGCCGGGATGCCGTACTGCTTGGAGTGGATGCCGACGAGCTCCTGCTCCTTCAAGAGCCCGAGGCGCACCAGCGCCTCGCCCAGGCGCCCGCCGTTCTTGCGCTGGTCGTCCTTGGCCTTCTGGAGGTCCACGGCCGTCAGGCGGTTCTCTCGGACGAGAAGTTCTCCGAGCTTCTTCGACATGGTCACCTCGGGTCGGTGCGGTGTGCCTGCGCCCCGCCGGAGCGCTCGCCCTGGGCGGCCCGGGCCCGCCGGAGCGCCCGCCCCATGGCGGCCAGCGGAGCGGGCCCGCCGGTCCAGAGGGTGAACGCCAAGGCCCCCTGGTGGAGCAGCATCGAGAGCCCGGAAGCCGCCCGGAGCCCCCGTTCCCGCGCCTGGGTCACCAGGGGGGTCTCGGCCTCGGCCCGGTAGGCGAGGTCGTAGGCCACGGTACCGCGGGCGAAGCGCTCGATCTCCCAGGGCCAGCGGTTCCCGGGGCCCAGCCCGAGGGGAGTGGCGCTGACGAGGAGCCCCTCCGGTCCCAGCCTCTCCGGTGCCTCCCCCAACGGCACCGACGCGAACCGCCGGGTGCGGCAGCGCCGGTTCAGCTCCCGGGCGAGCGCCGCAGCGCGGTCTTCGTTTCGGTTCGCCAAGAGGATTTCTTGAGCCCCCGCCTCCAGGAGCCCCAGCGCCGCGCCCCGCGCCGCCCCTCCCGCCCCCAGGATCAGGCACGTCCGGCCGGTGGGGTCGAGCCGCAGCTCGGACCGGAGCGCGGCCACCAGACCGGCCCCGTCGGTGTTGTGGGCCCGCCAGCCGCCGGGGACCGAAACCAGGGTGTTGGCCGCCCCCGCCCGTGCGGCGGCGGGGGCCGCCTCGACCGCGAGGGCCAGGGCCCGCTCCTTGTGGGGGACAGTGACGTTGAGCCCGCCGAAGCCCAGGGCGCGGGCGCCGGCCAGGGCCTCCCCCAGTGCTTCCGGCGCCACGTCGAAGGCGGCGTAGGCGGCGTCGAGGCCGCCGGCTCGGAACGCGGCGTTCTGCATGGCCGGCGAGAGGCTGTGGGACACGGGGTGGCCGACGAGGCCGAAGAGGCGAGTGCGCGCCGTGGGGGCTCGGTTTCCGGAGCCCCTCGTCATGACCCCCCGCTCGCGGTGAGGTCCCGCAGGCCGAGGACGCGCCGGGTCTCCTCCACATCCTTGCAGATCTGCCGGGACAGGTCGGCGGGGGTGCGGAAGGCGATCTCGCCGCGAAGGGCGGTGACGGGCCGGAGCTCGAGCTCCTCCCCGTAGAGGTCGCCCCCGAAGTCCAGCAGGTAGGCCTCCACGGTGGTCTCCGCGCCCCCGAAGGTGGGATTGTGGCCGATGTTGAGCGCCGCCGGGCGGGGGCTCGCCCCCCCTCCGGGCTCCGTGGCCCAGGCCGCGTACACCCCGTGGGGGGGTAGGCACTCCTCTCGGACGAGCACGTTCGCCGTAGGGAACCCCAGGCCGCGCCCCCGGCCGGCCCCCCGCACCACCGGTCCGTGGAGGGTGTACGGGTGCCCCAGGAGGCGCTCGGCGGTCTCGAAGTCCGCCTCGGCCACCGCCTGGCGGATCCGGGTGGAGGACACCACCTCCCCCCCCAGGCCGAAGGCGGGGAGGACCTCCACCGTGAACCCCAGCTCTTTCCCCAGTTCCCGCAAGAGCCCAAGGCTGCCGCGGCGCTCGCGGCCGAAGGCGAAGTCGGGGCCTACCCAGAGCTCCCGCGTCCCCAGGCTCCCGGCCAGGGTCTCCCGGGCGAACTCCTCGGGCTCCCGTGCGGCGTAGTCGCGGTCGAAGCGGGCCCAGACGAGGACGTCGAGCCCCTGGGCGGCGATGCGGGCGGCGCGGTCCTCGAAGGCGGTGAGCAGGGGGGGGCAGAACGCGGGGTTCAGCACCCGCAGGGGGTGCGGGTGGAACGTGTACACCACCGAGGAGGCCCGTTTGCCGCGGGCCCGCTCGACGACCCGCCGCAGCAGGACCTGGTGGCCCAGGTGCACGCCGTCGAAGTTCCCCACGGTGACCACCGACCGCCCGAACTGGCCCGGCACGAGTTGAGAGTGTTCGATGATGTGCATCGGGTCCGGCGGGTTGTGGAGGGAAAGACCCGGGGCGCTGCACCCGGTTCCCGGGGAGAAGCGAGGCACAACCTTAGAGACCTTGCCCGGGCGTGTCAAGAACGCCGTGATCTTTGGACCCGCCGGCTCCGTATCGGGGCGGGGTCGGGGAGCTCCTGCGTTACGCCCCGAAATCCGCGGCTGTTGAGAGGCCTGTCTTCCCGGGGAGCCGGTGCGCCGATCTTCACCGGTCTCGCTCCGGCGCGACGCATTGGTCGGTGCGGTTCGCGGCTGCACTCCGGGTCTCCCCAACCCCGCCCAAACCGTGGTGGTGCAGGCGACTCGACGACCCGAAGGGCGGACCCGGGCCATGCGGAGCCGCACGGCCCTCCGGTGGGGAGTCCGCCGGGGTCCGAAGTGGTATCCTGGGCGCGCCCACCCGCGACCGGGGGGGGCCGGCGAAGCCCGTGCTTTACGCGGCGTTCCGAGGCGTGGTAGCTACTGGCCTTGGGTAAGGAGGGCTGTACATGACCGATTTCAGCCGCATCCGCTCGGTGCTCCAGGATGCCTTCGGGCCTTACGGCATCACCGAGGAGACCGAAGAGGCGCTTCGCATCCTGCTGGACAACCGCTACGAGGGGCTCATCGTGGTGGACCGGGAGGGACGCGTGGTCTACATGAACCGCGAGAACGAGCGGTTCCTGGGGCTCCCCCGGGGCGGGGCCAAGGGGCGGCCCGTGGTCGAGCTGATTCCTTCGAGCCGTCTGCAGGTGGTGTGCCAGACGGGCCGGGCCGAGGTCGGGCACCTCCAGGAGATCGCGGGGAAGACCAAGGTGGTGGCCCGCATCCCCATCCGAAAAGACGGACGGGTCATCGGCGCCATGGGCAGCATCATGTTCCGGGACCTGGCGGAGGTGTCGAAGCTCACCCGCATGGTCCGGGTCCTGGAAGACCGGGTGGCGGCCTACGAAAAGAAGCTGCGGGCCATGCCCCAGCAGAACCGCTACACCTTCGACCAGATCCTGGGCACGGGAGAGCGCCTGGCGGAGGCCGTGGAGCTCGCGCGAAGGGTGGCGCGCTCGGATGCCGACGTGCTTCTCATCGGGGAGACCGGCACGGGCAAGGAGCTCTTCGCCCACGCCATCCACAACGCCAGCCCGCGCGCCGAGGGCCCGTTCGTGCGGCTCAACTGCGCGGCGATCCCGAGGGAGCTGGCGGAGTCCGAGCTCTTCGGTTACGAGCCCGGCTCCTTTTCCGGCGCGGACCGGAAGGGGAGGGTCGGGAAGTTCGAGCAGGCGCACGGTGGGACGATCCTCCTCGACGAGATCGGCTCCCTTCCCCTGGACATGCAGGCGAAGCTCCTGCGGGTGCTCCAGGAGAAGGAGGTGGAGCGGGTCGGCGCCACGATGATCCGATACGTGGACTTCCGCCTCATCGCGGCGAGCAACGTGGATCTGAAGGAGCTGACCGAGCAGGGCAAGTTCCGGCTCGACCTGTACTTTCGCCTGAACAAGATGCTCTTGCGGGTTCCGCCCCTCCGGGAGCACCCGGAGGACATTCCGCTGTACGTGCGGGCATTCCTGGCCGCCCGGTTCGACTACGCCGGGGCGAAGGCGTTCGACGCCGAAGCCCTGGCCGCCCTCCAGGCCTACCGATGGCCCGGGAACGTGCGCGAGCTTCTCAACCTGGTGGAACGGGCGGCCTGGAACGCCAAGGGCTCGGCGATCCGGCTGGAGGACTTGCCGGCCCACCTCCTGGCCGACACCGGGGGCGACGAGGGGTCGAGCACCCTCTTGAGCGAGGCGGTGGCCGCGGCGGAACGCCGCACGATCCAGAGGGTTCTCGCGGTGGCGGGGAACAACAAGAGCCGAGCGGGCAAGCTGCTGGGCATTCATCGGACGACGCTGTACGAGAAGATGGCCCGGTACGGGATCCCCACCTCCGAGGGCTGATTTTCGGTTCTTCGGGTAAACGACCGGGTGGGCCCGCCCCCTCCGGCGGACGATGCCAGACTGTACGATAAGTGCGCTCCCGCGCCGCATCCGGAATCCTCGCGGCATCGCGGCTCCCGAAACGGCTGCTCCCGTCGAGCGGCCGTCCGCCTGCGTGGCCGGGCCCACCCGGTCGTCCCTGGACACGAGTACCCGGTCATTTCCCGGATGAACCTGATTTTCGTGCTGCGACGAGCGGTCGGGTCTCCGCGTGCGTTCGGCGCGAAACCTTCCCTCCGGCAGGCAGGACCCCGGCGCGTGCGAGCCCTCGGGTCGTCCGACCCGGGGGGAGGGATCAAAGGTCCCGACGGGGGGTAGGGTCACCGAGCGGCCGTCCTTGGGTGCGGGACCTGTCATTTATCGGAAGCCCCTGATTTCCCGCCCCGAGCCTCGGTCTCCGGGAAATGCAGGCGCAGGGGGTCGTCCATGGGCGTTGGACCCGGGGGACATGTCGGCGGTTCCCGACGGCGTGGGGGCGTCGGTTCCAGCGGAAACCGCGGGGTGTAGCGGCAGCCCTACAGAATGACTGCCCGTCGCCGGTTCCGCGGCTTCAGGAAGCCTCTTCTTGGAGGGGCCCCGAAGTTGCATTGCCGGGGCTGGGATGGCGACGGATTCCTCGGAGCAGAGGGGCGGCCCCTGCCGGCCGGCCCGGCGGACCCTTTCCGAGAAGCCCTGAAAACAGAGGTCGGTGCCAAGGCCGGCCCAGCAGACGAGAGGAGGACGTACCGATGGACTTCGAGTTGACCCCTGAACAGAGGATGGTGCAGGAGCAGGCCAGGCGCTTCGCCGAGAACGAGATCCGGCCCACCATGGAGGCGGAGGAGGCGGAGCATCTGTTTCCCCTCGAGCGCGTCCGGAAGATGGGGGAGCTGGGCTTTTTCGGGTGCGGCATCGACGAGAAGTACGGCGGCAACGGGATGGGGTTGCTGGAGAGCGTGCTCCTGGCGGAAGAGATCGCCAAGGTGAGCCCCTCCTGGCGGCTCCCCTTCAACATGCAGAACATCGGCCCGGCCCTGACCGTGCAGGAGTTCGGCACCGAGGCGCAGAAGGAGGCCTACATCCCCGGGTGGGTGAGCGGGGAGAGCGTCGGGTTCTTCGCCATCACCGAGCCCAACAGCGGCTCGGACGTGGCCGGCATGAAGACCAACGCCCGCGACGGCGGGGACTGCTGGATCCTCAACGGGCAGAAGACCTGGATCTCCAACGCCCACGTGGGTGACGTGGGCCTCGTGTACGCCTACACGGACCGGGCGGCCAAGTACAAGGGCATGACCTGCTTCCTCGTGGATCTCAAGAAGACCGAGGGGGTCACCACCCGGCCCATCGAGACCAAGCTGGGGCTGCACGGCGCGCCGACGGGCGAGGTCCTCTTCGACGATGCCCGCGTGCCGAAGGACGCGGTCCTCGGGGGAGTGGGGGAGGGGTTCAAGATCTGCATGTGGCAGCTCAACAACACCCGCCTGGGGTGCGCCGCCGGGGCCCTGGGGTGCGCGGGGGGCGCCATCGATCTGGGCATCCAGTACGCCAACGAGCGCACCCAGTTCGGCCAGCCCATCGGCAAGTACCAGATGATCCAGGCGACGATCGCCGAGCTCGTGGCCGAGCACCACGCCGCCCAGCTCCTCGTCTACCGGGCGGCCTATCTCAAGGACCAGGGCAAGCCCAACCAGCTCGAGACCTCCATCGCCAAGTACTTCTCCGCCGAGGCGGCGGTCCACGCCACCAACGAGGTGATGAAGGTCTACGGGTCCTGGGGTTTCTCGACCGAGTACCCCATCGAGAGGTATTTCCGGGACGCCAAGTCCTACCAGGTGGTGGAAGGGACCTCGAACGTGCAGAAGATGATCATTGCCGGGATCGCCCTGGGCCACACGGCCAACCGCTGAGGGCATCGCCGCCCTTCCCGTACTGCCCCGCCGGGGCCCCTCTCAGGGGCCCCGGCTGTCTTCGTGTCCCGGGGGAAACGGCCGGTCGAGCCCGCCGCAGAGGTCGCGGCGCTGCCTGCGGGTTTCCGGTCCGGAGGCCAAGGGGGGGTGGCGGAGCCGCCGCGCCGTCTCCTGCCGTGGCCTCGGACTTGCACAAACGACCGAGCGGTTGGTAAGCTGTGCCGCCGTCAGCCCCGAGGAGGCCGGCGGCGCGCAGCCGCTGCCCGTTCCGCCGGGGCCGGCCCGCCTTTGCGCGGGCCCTGCCGGTGGATATTGGACCGTGTTTGGTGAAAAACGACCACTTGATCTCCCACGATCGGCGCACGCACACACAGGAGCAGCCCGATGAACATCGCCGACGCCCTGGACCGAAACCACCTCTTCTTCCCCGACCACGAGGCCATCGTCTACGGGGATCAGGTGTGGACCTACCGGCGTTTCTCGGAAGAGGCCTCTCGGATGGGGCACGCCCTGCGGTCCCTCGGGGTGGCCCAGGGGGACCAGGTCTGTGTCTTCCTGACCAACTGCCCGGAGTTCATCGTGACCTACTACGCGTGCCAGAAGGTGGGCGCGGTGTGCGTGTCGATCTCGAGCATGAGCAAGGCGGACGAGGTCGAGTACATGGTCAACGACAGTGAGGGCGTGGTCCTGGTCACCGAGGAGGGGCTCCTGCCCGAGGTGCCTCCCCGGGACCGCATCCCGGCCGTGCGCACGGTGGTGAGCGTGGACGGCGCGGGGGGCGACAGGGCCTGGGCGGAGCTCCTGGCCGGCGCGGCACCGGACCTTCCCACGGTGTACACGGAGCGCGACGAACCGGCGGCCATCATCTACACCTCGGGCACCACCGGAAGGCCGAAGGGGGTCGTGCTGACCCACGGCAACGTGGTCTCCAACACCAACGCAACCAAGTACATGTGCGACATGCGTCGGGACGACCGGGCCATCTGTTTCCTGCCGATCTACCACTCCTTCGCCCAGAACTTCATCTTCAACTCCGTGGTCCAGGCGGGCTGCACCCTGGTGCTGCACAAGAAGTTCGACCTGGACGAGGCGCTGGGGAGCCTGCGGCGCAATCGGGTCACGCGGTGGTACGCCGTGCCGGCGATCTACATGCTGGTCCTCAACGATCCCCGGTCGGACGAGGCGATGAAGTCCGTCCGGTACAGCTTCTCCGCGGCCTCCTCCATGCCCGGGGAGGTGGCCCGCCGGTGGAAGGAGCGCTTCGGCCTCACCGTGGTAGAGGGGTACGGCCTGACGGAGACCACGCCCTTCTCCACCTACAACCACGAGTTTCGCCACAAGGAGGGCTCGGTGGGCACCGCGGTGATGAACGTGGAGATCCGGATCGCGGACCCGGAGGGCAACGAGGTGGCCCGGCGCGAGCTGGGGGAGATCTGGATCAAGGGGCCCAATGTGATGAAGGAGTACTACCGCAAACCCGAGGCCACGGCCGAGGCGGTGGTGAACGGCTGGCTGCGCTCCGGCGACATCGGCTACATGGACGAAGAGGGGTACGTCTTCATCGTCGATCGGCTCAAGGACATGATCGACTCGGCGGGCCTGAAGGTCTGGCCTCGGGAGGTGGAGGAGGTACTCTACGCCCACCCGAACGTCCGGGAGTGCGCCGTGATCGGGGTGCCCCACCCCGTGTTCGGCGAGAGCGTGAAGGCGGTTCTGGCGTTGCGGGAGCCGGGGAAGACCTCGCCCGAGGAGATCATCGCCCACTGCAAGAAGCGGCTGGCCGACTACAAGGCCCCGCGCATCGTGGAGTTCCTCGACGACCTCCCCAAGAACGCCACGGGAAAGATCCTGAAGCGGGAGCTGCGGGATCGGGAGAGGACGCAGTAGAACCGGCGTTCCCGGCATCCCCTCCTCGTGGGAGGGGCGCGGGGGAGCCGACAGCCAACGGCCGAAGGCCGACCTTGTAAGGAGGAGCCATGTTCACGAAGGCCTACATTCCCTTTCGCGGCTACTACACCACCCCCTTCTCGAAGTGGCAGATGACGCTGGCCAACGAGCACTCCCTCGTTCTGGGGGCGGCCACCGCCTCGCGATGGCTGGGCCAGAGGGGGATCGACCCGAAGAGCTTCGACTACCTCTATCTCGGCTACACCATCCACCAGAGGCAGGCCTTCTACGGTGCGCCCTGGGTGGCGGCACTCCTGGGGGCCGAGGGGCTGGCGGGGTGCAACGTGAGCCAGGCCTGCTCGACGGCCACCACTTGCCTCTACAACGCCGCGGCGGGGGTCGAGAACGGGCTGTTCGGCAGCGTGCTGCACCTGGCCGCGGACCGGACCTCCAACGGCCCCCACGTGGTGTGGCCCAACCCCAACGGGCCGGGGGGCGAGTTGCTCCACGAAAACTGGCTCATGGACAACTTCAACCACGACCCCTTCGCCAAGAACGCCATGATCCAGACCGGCGAGAACGTGGCCAAGGAGATCGGGGTCACCAAGGAGCAGGTCGACGACGTGGCAGCCCGCCGCTACGAGCAGTACGGCGACGCCCTGAAGGCGGACCGGGCCTTCCAGAAGCGCTACATGTTCCCGGCCGAGGTGCGGCTCAGCAAGAAGAAGACCGTGCTCCTGGAGCAGGACGAGGGGATCACGCCCACTACCCGCGAGGCCCTGGCGGGCCTGCCCCCGGTTCTTCCGGGTGGGGTGCACAGCTTCGGGGCCCAGACCCACCCGGCCGACGGCAACGCCGCGGTGATCGTCGCCACCCGGGAGCGGGCGCGGGAGCTCTCGGCGGACCCCGGCGTCGAGGTCCGGCTGGTGTCCTACGGCTACGCGCGGACCCAGAAGGGCTTCATGCCCCGCGCTCCGGTGCCGGCGGCGGCCATGGCCCTGGAGAAAGCCGGCTTGAAGATCGGGGACATGAAGGCGGTCAAGACCCACAACCCCTTCGTCATCAACGATCTGTACTTCGCCCGAGAGCTCGGCGTCGACGTCAACGCGGCCAACAACTATGGCAGCCCCCTGGTGTTCGGACACCCCCAGGGGCCCACGGCGGCCCGGTGCGTCATCGAGCTCGTCGAGGAGCTCGCGGAGAAGGGCGGCGGCTACGGCCTGTTCACCGGCTGCGCCGCCGGCGACACGGGGGCCGCCCTGGTCGTGCAGGTTGGTTAGATCGCGCATCCCCCGGCCCAGGGGCGACGACCGGGGCGGCATGGGGCCTCGGCGGCCCCTCCGCCGCCCCACACTCGAGAGAACGAGGAGCCACGATGAAGGAAGTGCTGTTGGGAAACGAAGCCATCGCCAGGGGCGCTTGGGAGGCCGGGGTGACGTTCGCCGCCGCCTACCCGGGCACGCCCTCCACCGAGATCCTCCAGAACATCAAGGCGGATTACAGCAAGGACATCTACTGCCAGTGGTCCACCAATGAGAAGACCGCCCTCGAGGTGGCCGTCGGCGCGGCCATCGCCGGCGCCCGGGCCCTCGCCTGCATGAAGCACGTGGGCGTCAACGTGGCGGCGGATCCCCTCTTCACCGCCGTGTACACCGGTATTCGGGGGGGGTTGGTGCTGGTCAGCGCCGACGACCCGTTCCTGCACTCGAGCCAGAACGAGCAGGATAACCGCAACTACGCGAAGTTCTCGAAGATCCCCATGATCGAGCCCTCGGACTCGCAGGAGGCCAAGTCCTTCCTGAGAGCCGCCTTCGAGATCTCGGAACAGTTCGACACGCCGGTGCTCTTCCGGACCACCACCCGGATCAACCACTCCAAGGGGGTGGTGGAGCTCGGGACCCGGGAAGAGCGGCCGAAGCCGACGGATCTGCCTCGAGACGTGAAGAAGTACACCATGCTCCCCGGCTTCGCGCGGCCCAAGCACCCGGTGATCGAGGAGAAGCTCGCCAAGCTCAAGGAGTACGGGGTGAACAGCCCCCTGAACCGGGTCGAGATGGGGGACACCTCCCTGGGCATCATCACGTCGGGGATCTCCTACGCCTACGCCAAGGAGGCCGTTCCCGGGGCGAGCTTCCTCAAGCTGGGGCTGACCTACCCCCTGCCGGAGGCGCTGATTCGGGACTTCGCCCAGCACGTCGATCGGTTGGTCGTGGTGGAGGAGCTCGACCCCTTCCTGGAAGAGCAGGTGCGGCTCCTCGGCGTGGAGGTGTCTCACGGCAAGGACCTCTTCCCCATCGTGGGCGAGCTCGAGCCGGGGCTCGTCATGGAGAGGCTCGCCGGCGTCACGACCGAGGTGCCGGCCGAGGCCGCGGGGCTCCCGACGCGGCCCCCCGTCATGTGCCCGGGGTGCTCCCACCGGGGAGTCTTCCACGTGCTCAAGAAACTCAAGGTCTTCGTGTCGGGGGACATCGGGTGCTACACCCTGGGGGCGCTCCCCCCTTTCAACGCCATGCACGCCTGCCTGTGCATGGGGGCCTCCATCCCCATGGCCCACGGCATCTCGAAGGTGATGGAGGGGTCGACCGATCCACTCAACCGCACGGTCGCCGTGATCGGCGACTCGACGTTCTTCCACTCCGGGATCACGGGCCTCATCGACATGATCTGGAACGGCGGCAGTTCGGTGGTGATGATCCAGGACAACCGGATCACGGCCATGACGGGAGGGCAGCAGAACCCCGGGATGGGGCAGACCCTGATGGGAGTCGAGTCTCCCCCGATCGACATCGAGAAGCTCGTCCTGACCCTGGGGCTCAAGCCCGAGAACGTCCGCGTGGTGAACGCCTACGACCTCAAGCAGGTCGAAACCGTGTTGAAGGAGGAGCTGGCCAAGCCCGAGCCCTCGGTGGTGATCACCAAGGACCCCTGTGTCTTGAACTACCGGGTCAAGGACAAGCCCATGACGGTGGACCCGGAGGCGTGCACGGCCTGCAAGCAGTGCCTCCAGGTGAGCTGCATCGCCCTGTCGATGCAGGGGCAGGGGGACGAGCGCAAGGCGGCGATCGACCCCAACTTCTGCACGGGCTGCACGGTGTGTTCCCAGATCTGTAAGTTCGACGCCATCCAGCAGGCATAGAGGGAGGATTCCATGAACACCATCAACTTCTTGCTCTGCGGGGTGGGGGGCCAGGGAGTGCTCCTGGCGAGCACCATCCTCGCCAAGGCCGCCCTGCGCCAGGGCCTCGACGTGAAGGGGGGAGAGGTGCACGGCATGGCCCAGCGGGGCGGGGCCGTGGTCTCCCACATGCGCATCGGGGAGAAGGTCTACTCCCCGCTGGTGCCCCTGGGCCAGTGCGATTTCCTGCTGGGTTTCGAGCCCTTGGAGGCCGTGCGCAACGCCCACTGGGTGCGCCCCTCCGGGCTGCTCCTCTACAACACCTACCGGGTCAACCCGTCCACCGTGGCGGCCGGCCTCGCGGAGTATCCCGAGGACCTGGAGGCCCGCATGGGGGAGTTCCCCTGCCGGAAGCTCGTGGTCCCGGCCAGCGAGCTCGCTCGGCAGGCGGGGGACATCCGGGCGGCCAACGCCGTGATGGCCGGGGCCCTCTCGCGCCATCTCGACTTTCCCCTCGAGGCGTGGGAGACGGCGGTGGAGGAGAGCGTGCCCCCGAAGGTCCTGGAGATCAACCGCACGGCGTTCCGGTTGGGCCGGGAGGCGGGGGGCTGAGCCCCCCTGTTGCCGGATTCCCTAGGCGGACCGCGGTTTGGCGTCGCAACGCCTCGGGGCCACCGCCGCGGCGGCGCGTCCGTTTTTTCTTGGACGACCTATCAAACGTGTGGTAGGTTGCGAACGTCGTTCTATTCGGTTTGTGGGGCAGGCACAGGCGGCGGACCGCCACAACTCGGGAAAGGAGAGTCACAGATGAAGCGCTGGAAACTTCTGGCAGTATTGACCGTGGGTGCGATGGCCGCGGGGCTGGTCGGCGTGGGCGTCTCCCAGGAACGCCGGGATCCGCGGGAGGCGTGGAGGCCCGCTTTCGACCCCTCGGGCGCGAAGTACGTGATGCGGGTCTCCAACGTGTCGACCCCCGCCCTGGACGGGGTCATGGCCGGATTCCGGATCCGGGACGCCCTCTGGGAGCGAACCAACGGCCAGCTCTACTTCGACTACTACCCGCTGTCCATGCTCGGCGGCGAGGTGGAGGTGATCAACCAGCTCGCCATGGGCGCGATCCAGGGCATGCTGTGCTCCTCCGTGGTGGCGCCCCGCATCGGGCCCCGTTACGGCGTCGTGAACCTCCCGTTCCTGATCGACACCCCCGAGAAGCTCGACAAGTTCATCGCCGACAAGGAGGTGTTCGATCACTTCCTGAAGTCGGGTGAGGCCAACGGGATCACCGCCCTCGACATCACCGCCTACGGCACCTACGGCTGGGCCTCCACCCGGCCGATCCGGACGCTCGCCGACGCCCGGCCGCTGAAGTTCCGCATCGCCGAGGCCGACGTCAACCAGAGTCTCTACCGGGCCTGGGGCCTCAACATCGTGCCCATGCCCTGGCCCGAGGTGCAGGTGGCCCTGCAGAACCGCGTCATCGACGCGATCGACCACACCGGCACGGTCTCCTCCCTCACGAAGAAGTTCGAGGTGGCTACCCACTTCGTGGAAGTCAACTACGCCCAGGGTCTCTTCATCCACCTGGTCAACAAGCGCTGGTTCGACAGCCTCCCGGCGGATCTCCAGACGGCGCTCGTCGAGGTGGTCCGGGAGGAGTCGGCGAAGTCCCGCGCGAACTCCGTGGTGCAGGAGCAGACCGAGCTCCAGAAGGCCCGGGACCAGGGCATCGTCTTCGTGCGGCTCCCGGATGAGGACACGGCGACCCTCAAACGCCAGGGCGAGGCCGTGTTCAAGGAGTGGGAGGGCCGGATCGGCGCCGATTACCTGAAGAAGGTGAAGGACCTCGTCGGATACCGCCTGTAGCGCTCTCGCGGGGGGCCGGGGTTCGGGACCCGGCTCCCCGCCTCTTGCGTCCCCCCCGCCGCACCAGCCCGCTAGGAAGCGCTGCCGCCCGGATGCGGGCGGCGACCTGGGAGGAGTTGGAGATGTTTCGAGCCGTCCTGAACGTCACGGACAGGGTCCTGTCCTTATTCGAGGACTGGGTCCTCTTCCTGACGGTCCTCTCGGCCATGCTGGCGCTCTTCGTCAACGTCGCCACGCGCTACCTGTTCGTGTACACGATGACGTGGCCCGAGGAGTTCGTGCGGCAGGTCATCATGGTCACGACGTTCGTGGGGTGCGCCGTCGCGGTGCGCAACCGTGCCGCGATCCGCATAGACGCCCTGCCCAACCTCCTCCCCTGGCTCAGGAAGCCCCTGGATTTCGTCAACCATGCCGCGGTCTTCGTGTTCGGCGCCACCGCGATCCACGTGGGCCTCAAACTGGTGGAGCTCCAGAGCCGCACCGGGCAGTTGACCACCGTCCTCCAGATCCCCACCTTCATCCTCTACAGCGTGCTGCCGATCATGGGGGCCCTGATGATCCTCCGGCAGATCCAGGTCGTCGTCGAAGACATTACCGGCAAGCCGATCCACAAGTAACGCAAACCCCTCGCGCGAGCCGGTAGGAAGGAGACTGCGACATGGACGGGGATATCGTATATGTTCTGGCCATCTTCATCGGCCTTCTCGGGCTGACGGTCCCGGTCTACCTCTCCCTCTTCTTCGCGGGAATCATCGGGCTGGCGTTCTTCGCCCAGGCGATGATCCCCCTCGACATCCAGGCCATGCTGCTCTTGGAGGGGTTCTACAAGAGCATGGACAACTTCTCCCTGGTGGCCGTGCTGTTCTTCGTGCTGTGCGGGAACATCATGACCGGGGGATCGATCGTCGACAAGCTGCTCGGCTTCGCGAAGGCGCTCGTGGGCTTCTTCCCGGGGGGGCTGGGGATGGCCGGCATCCTCGCCTGCGCCCTGTTCGGGGCCATCTCGGGGTCCACCGTGGCCACCGTGGTCGCCATCGGGGGCTTCATGATCCCTGCCCTCGTGCACGAGGGCTACGACGAGCGCTACGCCATCGGGGTGATGACGACCTCCCCGATCCTGGGGATCATCATCCCCCCCAGCGTGGCGATGATCCTCTACTCGGCGGTGACGAACGACTCCCTGGCGGCCCTGTTCATGACGGGGTACACCCCGGGGATGCTCATCGTCGCGAGCTTCTGCCTGTACTCCTATGTGGTGGCCCGGCGGGGCGGCCTGACCATGCAGAAGCCCTACACCTTTTCGGAGTTCGTCGGCGCCATCCGCCGCAGCGTCTGGGCGATCCTCCTGCCGGTGATCATCTTCGTCGGCATCTACTCGGGCGCGTTCACGGCCAACGAGGCGGCCGTGGTGGCCTGCATGTACGCCTTCATCGTGGAGATCTTCATCCACCGCGACATGACGCTGGCCCAGGCCAGGAAGATCATCGTCTCCTCGGCGGTGACCGCTTCGACCCTGCTCATCATCGTCGCCGGGTCGAGCGTCTTCGGCAAGTTCCTCACCGTGGAGCGCCTGCCGGAGTTCATCGCCCAGGCGGTGACCGCGAACATCACAAGCCAGTGGGTGTTCCTCCTGGTGGTGAACCTGTTCCTTCTCGGGGTCGGGATGTTCATGGACATCGTCTCGGCCACCATCATCATCACGCCCATCCTTCTGCCGCTGCTGGCCAAGTTCGAGATCAACTCGCTGCACTTCGGGATCCTGATGGCGATGAACCTGGGCATCGGGTACGTGACGCCCCCCGTGGGGGTGAGCCTCTACATCGCGTCGACCATCGCCCGCCGCGACCTCGTGTTCGTGCTGCGGGCGGTCATGCCCTTCATCCTGATTCAGATGGGGGTCCTCGCGGTCCTCACCTACTGGCCGGATTTTTCCCTGTGGCTGCCGAAGATCTTCTTCCCGGACGCGGTGGAGGCGGGGGCGAAGGTGGGGCTCGACCCCAGCGGCGGACTGTAGGGAGGCCCACCCGGTTCTCGGGGGGGCAGGGGCTTGGGTCCCCGGCCCGTCCCCGACTTCGCAGGCTCGGGTGTGGGAGGCTGCCCGTAGGAGGAGAGAGTCGCCATGTCCCTTCGCGCCCTCGTGTGCACCGACGGTTCCGAGCACAGCCGCAAGACCTGCCTCGTGGCCGCGCGCCTCGCCCGGCCCCTGAAGCTGCAGCTCACCCTGTCCCACTCCCTCGATCTCCGGCGGCTCGAGTACAAGATGATCCCCGATTTCCAGGTGGAGATGATCCGCCAGGGGGCCAAGCGGGCCGCCGAGGAGCTGCTCCAGAAGGAGGCGGGGCTCTTCGCGCGGGAGGGGATGGGCTCGGACTCGCGCCTCCTGGTGGGCGTCCCCGGGCCGGCGATCTGCGACTTCGCCCGGCGAGAGCGCATGGACCTCGTCATCCTGGGGCGCCGCGGCCACGGTGACCTGCAGGATCTGCTCTTCGGGTCGGTTTCGAGTCACGTGGTGCACCACAGCGAGGTGCCGGTACTGGTGGTCCAGAGGGACGGGCCGCAGCGTCCTGCGGACCGGTCGCCGGTGCGCGTCCTGGTTGGGGTGGACGGCTCCACTGCGAGCGAGAGGTGCCTGGACTTCCTGGCTTCACTGGTAGAGGCGCACGACGGCCTCCAGGTGACCCTGCTCACGGTCGTAAACCCGGAGCGTCCCGGACTCGAGCACCTACCCGCCGAAGCGAGGTACGAAGCTCTGCGCTCGATGCACCGGGAGGCCGAAGGGCACCTGGCTCCGGCGGCCGACCGCCTTTCGAAGCTGGGTTTCGAGGTCGCTACCCGTGTGGAGGAGGGTACCACCGGGAGGACCATCTGCCGGGTGTACCGGGAGGATGGGTTTGAGATCCTGCTGGTGGGTCGGCGGGGCACGGGGGAGCTCGAGGAGGTTCTCTTCGGCAGCGTCTGTCACTTCGTGCTCCATCACTGCCCCGGTCACGTTCTGGTGGTCCCTTGAGGGCTCGCCCGCGAGACTTCCCGGCGGGGCGGGGCTGCGTGGTCACCGGTGCGGGCCATGGGGTGAAAGGGGGTGTCCTCCGGGACCCATGGGACCCATAGGACCTAGAGGTCCTATAGGTCCCATCCCCCCGCCGATGGGCGCGCCGAGTGGAGACGTCCCCGAGACCGCTGAAGTCTCGGGGTATTTTTGTCGCAGGACTCGCGGAGCGAACGAGGTTTGCCAAATGTCGTTCGGGAATCTGGCCCGCAGGCGATTGTCCGCGACGGGTCTGGGGCCGCGGTTCTTTTTTTGAACGAACGACGTTTTGTTCTTGAGCGAGGAGGGAAGCAGGTGTATCTTCAGTCCATGGTCGGTTCCTGACGGCCATCGGCCGAGGCGGAAGGGACCCTCGTCAGAGGGGTGACCGCCGCGCCGTCGGCACGAACAGCACAAGACGCTCCTCCCTCGGGGGCCTTCGGGCCCCTTCTTTTTTTGCGCAGCGTTGTGGTAGAGTGAAAATTCACCACGCCTCCAGTTCCCCGTTTCGGAGTCCCCATGCCCTCCATCTCCCCCCCCGCTGGCACCGTGGGACGGAAGACCCTTGCCGTGCTCCGGGACATCGCGGTGCTGGCCTCGGCCGAAGGTGAGCGGGGGGAAGTGCTGGACCGGATCCTGGAGCGGCTTCGGGAGGGGTTGGGGTGTGCCTCGGCCACCCTGTATCGGGCCCAGGCCGGGGAAGCCCCGGCGGTGCTCGCCCACGCCGGGGCTTGCGACCGCCCCGCGGCCGGCGGGCCGGAGATCGCTCGGGTCGCCCATACGGCCCAGGCTGTCGTGGTGGCGGAGGGCGAGGCGTTTCGGGAGCAGGACTATCCTTCGGCGGGTAGAGCCCGGACCCGGGGGGCCGCCCAGGTCCTCGTGCCGGTGCGGGCACCGTCGGGTGTGCTGGGGGTGTTGGAGGGGCGTTGGGTGCGTGCCCGGCCGACAATGCTGGCCGCGGCTCCGGGCGTCCTCGCCACGGTGGCCGGCCACGTGGGGCTCGTGTTGCGCACGCGGGAGCTCCTGGAAGGAAATCTGGGAAAGATCCAGCAGATCCTTGCCCTCCAGCGGGTGAGTCGCCAGATGACCTCGGGGGCGGAGCTCGGCGGGCTCCTGCGGATGGTCGTGCAGGAGGCCTTGCGGCTCACGGAAGCCGACGGGGGAGCCCTCTACCTCTTGGAGGGCGCTGACCCGGGCCATCTCTCCCTCGCGGCCTGGGCCGGCGAGCCGCCGCCTCCCGGAAGGGAGCGAGTGCCGCTGGGGTACGGCATCGTGGGGTGGGTGGCGAGGGGGGGCGGGCCTCTCCGGGTCTCGGACCGGGGGGCCGGCCGCGAAGGGACCGCCTACGCCTCGCGGCGCAGTCAGTTGGCGGTTCCCCTGGTGAGTGACGCGCGGGTGCTGGGGGTCCTGGCCGTGGAGGGAAGCCGGGAGGAGTCCTTCAGCCCCAACCACGAAGAGCTCCTAGGCCTTTTTGCCGCGCAGGCGGCGAAGGCGATCGAGGCGCGTCGCTACCTGCAGGAGATCCGAGAGGAAAGGGACCTGCGGGAGCAGATCCTCGACGGGACACCCAACGGGGTGATCGCCGTCGACTCCCAGCGCCGGGTGATCCTGATGAACGGGGCTGCCCGCAGCTTCCTGGGGATCGAGGAGGCCCCGGAGGGCAATCCCTTGGAGCGGTACCTCATGTCTCCCCCTTTTCTGGAGCGGGTGAACCGCGTGCTGGGCGGGGAGGACTCGTCCGAGACCTGCGAGATCGGACCCGAGGGGAGACTGGAGGCCCGTTGCCTGCTGGCGAGCGTGTTCGCGCTGGGTCCCCGGCCCCGGGGGGCCACCGTGATCCTCCAGGACTTCACGGAGCACCGGCGGCTGGATGAGCGGGTGCAGCGCATGTCGCGTCTGGCGTCCCTCGGGCAATTGGCCGCGGGGATTGCCCACGAGATCCGCAACCCCTTGACGGGGGTGGGGATCAGCCTCGATATCCTGCGGGAGGAGCCGGGGTTGAGCGGCGACGGCCGTGCCTTGCTGGACGACATCAACCGGGAGATCGACCGCCTGGAGACCCTGATCCGCGGTATCCTGGACTTCGCCCGTCCCCAGCCGCCACAATTCCGCGTAATGCGAGTGGCGAAGGCCCTGGAGTGGCACCGGACGTTCGAGGAGCAGTGTCGCAAGAGGAGCATACGGTTCCGATGCGACCTCCGGGGGAACCCCAAGGTGCGGGGAGACCCGGAGAAGCTCAAGCAGCTCTTCCTGAATCTCGCGATCAACGCGCTGGACGCGGTGCCGGCCGGGGGAGAGATCCGGGTGTGGACGGACCGGGTGGGCGGAAAACCCCACCCGTGGGCCCGGGTCTCCGTGGAGGACAGCGGCTCGGGGATGGACGAGGAGACCCTGGCCCAGGTGTTCAACCCCTTCTACACGACAAAGAACGAGGGGACGGGCCTGGGGCTCTCCATTGCCCACAGCATCGTCGAACAGCACAGGGGGAGGATCGACGTGCAGTCCCGCCCCGGTCGGGGCAGCCGTTTCATTGTGGACCTTCCGGCCCTGGAGGACACCTAGATGCCGGACCGCATCCTGATCGTGGACGACGAGTCGCTGATCCGGAAGTCACTCGGCCAGCTCCTGGCTCGAAAAGGGTACGACGTCACCCTGGCCGCCACCGCCGCGGAGGCGCGGCGGCTCTTCGTGCCCGGAGAGTTTCCCCTGGTGCTCCTCGATCTGCGGCTCCCGGACGCCTCGGGCATCGACCTGCTCAAGGAGTTCAAGGCGGGGCAGCCGGACCTGCTCGTCATCATGATGACGGCGTACGGGAGCGTGGGGACGGCGGTGGAGGCCATGCGGCTGGGTGCCTATGATTACGTGAACAAACCGTTCAAGTCCCGGGAGATCGAGGTCATCGTGCGCCTCGCCCTGGATGCGGATCACCTCAAGCGAGAGGTGAAGGAGCTCCGTGAGGAAAACCTGAGCGGATTCGGGATCCAGCAGATCGTGGGGCGGGACCCGTCCATGGAGAAGGTCTTCACCGTGGTGGGCAAGGTCGCCCAGAACCCCGACGTGACCGTGCTGATCCAGGGGGAGAGCGGAACCGGCAAGGAGATGATCGCCCGAGCGATCCATGCCGAGAGCGGCCGTTCGGCACGGCACTTCGTCGGGCTCAACTGCGCGGCCATCCCGGGGAATCTGCTGGAGAGCGAGCTCTTCGGTTACGAGAAGGGAGCCTTCACGGATGCCAAGGCCCGAAAGATCGGCCTCATCGAAAAGGCCCAGGGGGGGACCCTCTTCCTGGACGAAATCGGCGACATGGACGTGCAACTCCAGGCCAAGCTGCTCCGAGTTCTGGAGGAGCGCACCGTGCGCCGGGTGGGGGGGCTGGATCAGATCCCCGTCGATGTGCGGATTCTTGCCGCGACGAATCAGGACATCGAGGAGAAGCTTCGGGAGGGAAGCTTCCGAGAGGACCTGTACTACCGCCTGAAGATCATCACGATCCCGCTGCCTCCCCTGCGGGACCGCCGGGCCGACATCCTTCCACTGGCCCAGCATTTCCTCCAGGAGGCCAACCGAAGGTTTCACAAGGCAGTGCAGGGGTTCACGCGGCAGGCCGAGGGGCTCCTGCTGGATTACCCCTGGCCCGGAAACGTCCGGGAGCTCAAGAACACGATCGAGCGCATCCTCATCCTGGAGGACGCCGAGTGGATCGCGCCCGATCACCTCCCGCCGGAAATCCTGAAGGGCCCAGGAGGGGCGAGGGATGGCGTCTGGCTCCCGCAGGAGCCCGAGATCCTGCGGGGGATCGCCTACGACAAGGTGGTGGACGAGTTGGGCCGGCACCTGATCCGCGAGGCCCTGCGCCTGGCCGGCGGCAACAAGGCCCAGGCGGCCCGACTGCTGTCCATGGACCGGGGCACGCTGCGGTACCAGATCCGGCGGCTGGGTATCGAGGCCCGGCCGTGACCTCCGAGGAGGCGGGGGCATCCGGGGCCGGGGTGGCGGGGCCCCTCTCCCTGGGTGATCCGGCGGCCGTGGTGGGGGTTGTCTTCGGCTGCCGTCCGGAGGTGGTGGCCGACGACGTGATCGTCACCCCGTTCCTGCCGCTCAAGGGGTTCCGGCAGCACATGGCGGGAGCCGCTGTGGAGCTCTCCCCCCCCTTTTTCTACCGGGGCGTCACCGCGACCTTCCGTGGACGTCGGGTCACGGTGATCGCGACCGGCGTCGGTCCTTCACGGGTGGGAGACTGCCTCGGCTTTCTCTCCCTCACCCCCGCCCGGCGGGTCCTGTTCGCCGGGGCGGTGGGGGGGCTGGCGGAGGACCACGCCATCGGGGAGTTCTTCGTCGCCCACGAGGCCGCGGACGGGGAGGGCTACAGTCGCTACTCCCAGGACTCCTTCTCCGGGGTCGTGCGGGGAGCTCGGCGGGTGCCGAAGCCCGAAGGGGTTGGGGAGGATCTGGTGTCCTTCTTGGCCTCCCGCGGGTTCCCGGCGAGGGAGGGGAGGGTCTTCACGGTCGGGAGCATCACCGCCGAGTCCCGGGAGAACCTGGTGGAGTTGCGCCGGCACGGCTACGACGCGCTGGAGATGGAGCTCTCCGCCTTCTTCACCGCCGTGCCGCGGCACGGGCTGCGGGGTGCCGCCCTCACCTACATCAGCGACCTTCCCCTGCGCAGCTCCCTGTGGGAAGAGAAGACTCCGGCGGAGCAGGAGCGGCTGCGCCGTGCCTACCGGGCCACCCCCTTGCTGGCACTGGAGTATCTGGCGCCGCCCGGGTGAGTCCCCCACCGTCCCTTCCTGCGGCGTGCCGGCTGGACGGGCACCTCGAACGGCCCACGAGAACAGCCGCTCTTGTCCCCCCTACAGGAGCAGCTCTTCCGTGACCACGATCTTGGCGCCGGCTCGGAGCGCGGCCAGGTAGCTCTCCAGGTACTGTTCCTGCTTCCCCGGCAGGAGCTCCGCGCGCAGCGCCTCCCGCTCCGCCTCCAGCTCGGACGGATCGGCTTCGACCCGCTCGAACACGCGGAACGCGTAGAAGACGCCGTTCACCTCGTGGGGCTCCGCCGCGACCCCGCCGTCGGCGGCCACGGCGAAAGCGGCCTCTTTGAGAGCGGGAGCCCAGCCCAGGGTCGGCACGGCCCCTCCCTTGCGGGGGAACGGCTCGGTCCGCTGGGGCTCCAGGCCGAAGGACGCGAGGGCGGCCTCCCAGCCCTTCTCCCGGGCCATGTCCAGGACCTCGCGGGCCCGGGCTTCGGCCTGCCGCCGACCCTCCGCGTTCCGAAAGCGGGCGGAGACCTGTTTCCGAACCGCCTCCAGGGGGGGGACAGCCGAGGGCTCCACGGTCTCCACCGCCAGCAGATAGGTCCCGGCCCGGGTCTCGAGCAGGACCCCCGGGCGGTCCGGAGCCAGGGCGAAGAGCGCCTGCCCGAACTCGGCGGGCCTCTCCACACCGCCGGGGGCTTCGCCGCGTGAGACCGGATCGGTCGTACGCACCTCGTGGGACGAACGGACCGCCTCCCAGGAGGTGTCGCCGTCCTCTAGGTCCATGAGGAGGTTGTCCGCGGCCGCGTAGGCCTCCTCCAGGGCCCTGCGCCGCCGAATCTCCGACGTGAGCCCCTCGGCCACCTCGTCGAAGGAGGGCTCGCGGGGCTCCCGGCGATCCTCCACGAGGATGAGGTGGTATCCGAAGGCCGTTCTCACCGGCTCGCTCAGCTCCCCCGGCGACAGGGAAAAGGCGGCGGCCTCGAACTGCGGCACCATCTGCCCTCTCTCGAAGTAGCCCAGGTCTCCCCCCTGGTCCTTGGTCCCGGGGTCCTCGGACACCCTCTGCGCGAGCTCCGCGAACGAGGCGCCGCCCAGGATCTCCTGGCGGAGACTCTCCGCCCGCTCCAGGATCAGGGCTTCCTCGGCCTGGCTCACCTCCGGGCCGACCTGCAGGAGCAGGTGCCTGGCGCGAACCGCTTCCGGCACGGCGAACTCTCCCGCGCGCCACCG
The DNA here is from genome assembly GCA_033551855.1 of Deferrisomatales bacterium. Classification (GTDB taxonomy): domain Bacteria; phylum Desulfobacterota; class Deferrisomatia; order Deferrisomatales; family JACRMM01; genus JBFLZB01. Next base: position 90,676 of record JAWSUI010000003.1, on the reverse strand, counting down.
GTACTCCTCTTCCGCTTCCAGCCGCGCGGCCTCCTCCGAGCCGAGAAAGTCCTCCGGCCGAAAGAGCACGTAGCGGGCCGAGCGCCTCTCGGGAACCCGGAGCGACTCCGCTTCGACAGTGAAGAATTCCTCCAGTTGGGCGGGGGTGGGGCGGATGCCGGCGGCGAGGGTGTCCGGGTCCACCGAGACGAGCTCGAGCCGGATCTTCGTGTTCCGGTCGCGAAACTCCTGCTCCACGTCGGCGTCCGAGACCGTGGCCTCGGCGCGGATGGCGGCCTCGACCTTCTGCAGGAGGAGCGCGTTCCTGGTCGTCCGTTCGTACTCCAGCGGCGAGAGCCGGTTGGCATCCAGCACGCGGAGATAAAGGTCCTTTCGAAACGCCCCCGACTCTTGGAACACCGGCACCGCCTCGATAGCGGCCTGCAGTTCCGCCTCGGTGACCCGGAGCCTCCGGCGGCTCGCTTCCTGCATCAGCAGCGTCTGGTCCACCAACTGCTCTAGGGCGCGCCGCCCCAGCTCGAGCTCCCGCAGCCGGTCGCCCGAGAGGTCGCCCTGGAAGGCTTCCTGGTACAGACGAACCAACCCATTGTAGGCCTCCTGATACGGCCGGTACTCGATCGCGTCGCCGTTGACCTTCGCGACGTAGCTGGGCCGCTGGGACTCCATGCCCCAACCGAAAAAGAGGACGAACACCAGAATGATCAGCCCCAGAAGCACCTGGATGTACGGGTGCCGGACATTTCTGCGGATCTTCTCGAGCATGGGGCTCTACTCCCAAGGGTGTGGAGGGTTTGGGGCGTGGAGGGGCACCCAACCTAACATTACGGGTTTCCCAAAAGCAAGGCGTCCGGAGGAGTCCGAAGACGCTTGGACACCCGGACGCGTTGTGGTAAACGAAGGGGTCTATCCCCGGGGAGAGTGGTTGTGTCCCCTGTCCTGCCCCCGTCGCGGAGGAGCCATCGATGAGAGCTTTCGTTCCCCTCGCTGTTGGTACCGTGCTGTTTCTTGCCGGGGCGGCCTCGGCGGCCCAGACCGGCGGGCTCGCGTCCCCCCTCGGCCCTGGAGGGTTCGCGACCTCGGTGACTCTGGGTTATGGCGAGCGGGACGTGAAGGACGGCAGAAGGGACGAGGTGGTGACGCGGCGGGTTCTCCTGCGCGGTCAGGTCGGTGTGACCGACGGGGTGGACGTGTACGGGACGGTGGGGCTCGGGGACCTGGATTTCGACCGCGCCGATTTCAGCGGATCCCTGGGGGAGACCTTTGGCGCGGGTGTGCGCCTCGGGCTGCTCAGCTTCCCCGAGAGTGCCATCAAGCTGGTGCTCGACCTCCAGGGGGAGTACCTGCGAAGCACCGACGGCGGGAAGCGGGTGCGCCACCAGGCGTACCACGCGGCCACCTATGTCGTCCGGGAGGTCGGGGCGGCCCGACGCGTGGGATACTTCTTCCCCTACGGTGGCGTGCGGGTCTCCTATGCGCGCTACGACGGCAATCGGGGGGTTCCGGACACGGAGGGGGACGACTACGTGGGGGTGTTCGGCGGAGCGGACTACTTCGTGAACCCCAACGTGTTCTTTACGGGGGAGCTCCACCTGTTCGATGAGACGGGTCTCTACCTCGGCGTTGGGTACCGGTTCTGATGTCGGGGCGGAGGCCCCGCGGGCTTCCGCGCGGGAGGCGCTACGGGCGGTCAGTCGGCCTTCCGCGGTATTCTCTCTGGATCTACCGGGAAAAATGCCCTTGACATCAAAAATTGGGCCTCAGTATCCTTGCCGCGCCCTCTATTGCGCGGAAACAGCCGTTCGAAGGTCCTTGCAGGCCGGAGGGGGCGCCGCGACCGCGAGAGCCGGGTTCCGCCCGCGGGTTGCCGCGCCGCCGCCATCTACGTCCGCCTTTGGATCGGGCCGGACCCAAGGGGCGCTTGGGTCTCCGGTCTGCCTCGCGGAGAGTGTTCGGCACGTCCCTCTCGGGTCACGGGATTCGGGGTTTCCTCTCGGCCTCCGCGATCGGTTGCCTCGAGGTCGCCGGTCGGTTACGGTGCACCCCGGCCGGACCCCGGACTTGCTTCGTTCCGCTTTTTTCAAGGGAAACCGCGCACTCCTGGCGCGGGCAACTTGCTGAGGCCGAAAGGCCCGATGGAGGGAGGACCATGGCCAAGCTGACGCCCAAGAACGTCCCCTCGGATCTCGAGATCGCCCAGAGCCACAAGATGAAGCACATCCGGGAGATCGCCGAGAAAGCAGGCATCCTGGAGTCCGAACTGGAGTACTACGGCAACTATAAGGCAAAGATCGACTTCATGGCGCTGCTCAAGCGTCTGGAGAGCAAGCCCAACGGCAAGCTGATCGACGTCACCGCCTGCACGCCCACCCCGCTGGGAGAGGGCAAGACGGTCACGTCCATCGGGCTCTATGAGGGCCTGAACAAGATCGGGAAGAGCGCCATGCTGGCCCTGCGGGAGCCCAGCCTGGGGCCGGTGTTCGGCATCAAGGGCGGCGCCGCCGGGGGCGGGTACTCCCAGATCGTGCCCATGGAGGACCTGAACCTCCACTTCACCGGGGACATTCACGCCGTATCCATCACCCACAACCTTTGTTCCGCCGCCCTCGACACCAGCCTGATGCACGGCAACCCGCTGAACATCGACCCCCTGACCATCCAGTGGAACCGCGTGGTGGACCTGAACGACCGCTGCCTCCGGGAGATCGTGGTCGGTTTGGGCGGCAAGCTCAACGGCATCCCGCGGCAGGGGGGGTTCGATATCGCCGTGGCTTCCGAGGTCATGGCCATCCTGGCCCTGGCCACGGATCTGGCGGATCTGCGCGCGCGCATGGGGCGCATCCTGCTGGCCTACACCTACGACGGGAAGCCGGTGACCACCGAGGACCTCCAGGTGGCCGGGGCGATGACCGCCCTCATGAAGGACGCCCTCAAGCCCAACCTGATCCAGTCCCTCGAAGGGAACCCGGCCTTGGTGCACGCCGGCCCGTTCGCCAACATCGCCCACGGCAACAACTCCATCGTCGCCGACCGGGTGGCGCTGAAGCTCGGCGACTACACCGTCACCGAGTCCGGCTTCGCGGCGGACATGGGCGCCGAGAAGTTCATGAACATCACCTGCCGCTACGGCGGGTTCAGCCCGGACTGCGTGGTCATCACCTGTACGGTGCGCGCCCTCAAGATGCACGGCATGCCCTACTCCGAGATCTCCAAGTACACCCCGAAGCAGCTGGCCACGGAACTGCAGAAGGAGCACTACGCCTACCTCGAGAAGGGTATCGAGAACCTCGAGAAGCACATCGAGAACATGAAGAAGTTCGGGGTGCCGGTGGTCAACACCATCAACCGGTTCGCCTTCGACCGGGACGACGAGATCTCCATCATCCAGAAGCGGGCCGAGGAGGCCGGCGCCAGCGCGTCGGTGCCGATCGAGGTGTGGATGCACGGCGGCGCCGGGGCGACCGATGCCGCTCAGGAGGTCGTGAAGGCCTGTGACGAGCCCAAGGACTTCAAGTTCCTGTACCCGGACGACTGGTCCATCAAGCAGAAGATCGAGGTGATCGCCACGGAGATCTACGGTGCCGACGGCGTGGACTACATGCCCGAGGCGGAGCAGAAGATCGCCCAGTTCACCAAGCTCGGCTACGACAAGCTGCCCCTGTGCATGGCGAAGACCCATCTGTCCCTGAGCCACGACCTCACCCTCAAGGGACGCCCGCGGGGCTTCCGCGTGCCGATCCGCGACATCCGCGCCAGCCTGGGGGCGGGGTTCCTGTACCCGCTGTTGGGCGTCATGCGCACCATGCCGGGACTGTCCGCGGACCCGGCGTACAGGTACGTGGACATCGACACGGATACCGGCCGGATCAAGGGCCTGTTCTAGACCGTTCATTCCATTGCGGTCTGGGTGGGGAGGGTTGACCCTCCCCACCCGTCCCTTTTGCCGGGAGACGTCTTGCCCCAGAAGCGCCACACGGTCCGTTTCCTGCCGGACGACGCGACCATCGACGTCTACCGCGAGGCGGAGAATCTCCTCCGGGTCGCGATGGTCGCGGGTGTGCACGTCAATGCCTCCTGTGGGGGGGCCGGAACCTGCGGCAAGTGCAAGGTCAAGATCCGGGAGGGCGAGCACCGGACGCAGACCTCTTCGAAGCTCTCGAAGGCGGAGTGGGACGAAGGCTACCGCCTGGCATGCCAGACCGAGATCCTGGGGGATCTGGTCGTGGACGTCCCCGTGGAGTCCCGCTACGAGAAGGCGGTGCTGGCGCGGAAAGCCACCCGGGCCACCGTGGAGCACGTCCTCTCGGCGGCCCGCCTGGGGTTAGAATTCGCGGATCAGAAGGCCGAGCCCCCCGTGGTGAAGTACTTCTGCGAGCTGGCGCCCCCGACGGAGGAGAACAACGTCTCCGACATGGGTCGGCTGGGGCAGGTGCTCAAGGTGGACCACGGGATCGAGAGGATCGGCACCGACATCCACGTCCTGCGGTCCCTGTCCTCGGCGCTGCGCCAGGGGGAGTGGAAGGTCACCGCCACGGTGCTGCACACCCACAGGGGGAAGCGGCTCCTGCGGGTCGAACCGGGGGACACCCGGGACCGGACCTTCGCCCTGGCCGTCGATATCGGAACGACCACCGTCCACGCGGCCGTCCTGGACGTCAATGAGGGGAGCGAGATCGCTCGGGCGGGGGATTACAACTCCCAGGTGTCGATGGGCGAGGACGTCATCACCCGCATCGTGGCGGCCCTCAAGCCGGGGGGGCTGGAGGCCCTCCAGAAGCGGGTGGTGAAGACGATCAACGGGGTCCTGGAGGAGGCCTTGGAGAAGGCCGGAGTGCAGGGCGCCGAGGTCACCCATGCGGTGTTCGGCGGCAACACGACGATGACGCAGCTGTTCCTGTCCCTGAACCCCAAGCACATCCGAGAGGCCCCCTACGTGCCCGCGGCGAACTTTTTCCCGCCGTTCCGCCTCCACGAGTTGGGGATCCATGTGCCGGAGCACATGCTGGGGTACGCCATGCCCTGTGTCGCCTCCTACGTGGGGGGCGACATCACTGCCGGGATCCTGGCCACCGGCATTCACCTGAACCCGGAGCTGACGCTCTTCCTGGACGTGGGCACGAACGGGGAGATCGTCATCGGGAACCAGGACTGGATGGTGTCGGCCTCGGCCTCGGCCGGGCCGGCGTTCGAAGGGGGAGGGGTGAAGTTTGGGATGCGGGCGACCTTCGGCGCGATCGAGCAGGTCCGCATCAATCCCGCGAACTTCGAGCCGATGATGCTCACCATCGGTCAGACGAAGCCCAAAGGTGTATGCGGCTCCGGCATGATCGACTGCCTGGCCGAGTTCCAGGAGGTGGGGCTCATCTCCCCGAACGGAAAGTTCAACCAGGAGCTGGCAGAGAGGTCGCCGCGCCTGCGGGAGGGGGAGACCGGCTGGGAGTATGTCCTGTGCTGGAAGGGCGAGAGCCAGCTCGACCAGGACATCGTCATCTCCGAGCCGGACATGGACAACCTGATCCGGACCAAGGCCTCCATCTACGCGGCGTGCTCGGTCCTGCTGAAGAGCGTGGGGCTCTCGTTCGCGGACGTGCAGAAGATCATCATCGCCGGCGGGTTCGGCCAGTACATCGACGTGGAGAAGGCCATGGCCATCGGCCTCCTGCCGGAGGTGAACCCGGAGATCGTGCGCTACGGGGGCAACACCAGCCTGGCCGGGTGCACGCTCGCCACTCTCTACCGGGACAAGATCGAGGAGGCGGAGTCCATCGCCACCATGATCACGAACATCGAGCTCTCGGCGTCCCCCATCTACATGGAGGAGTATGTGGCGGCCCTGTTCCTTCCCCACACGCGGATGGAGGATTTTCCGCAGCAGACCCGGCGGCTCCAGGCCCTCTTGCGGGCGGCCGCCAGAGCGGAGGCCTGAGAATGGGGTTCCACATCGCCGTGGCGGGCAAGGGGGGAACGGGCAAGACCACCGTGGCCGGACTCATCCTCCGTCACCTCGTGACGCGGGGGCAGGGGCGGGTCCTGGCCGTGGACGCCGACGCCAACATGAACCTGAACGAGGTGCTGGGCCTCTCGGTCCACCAGACGATCGGCCAGATCCGGGAGAATCTGGGCAGCGTACCCCAGGGCATGACGAAGGACGCCTACATCAACTACCGCACCCAGGAGTGTCTGATCGAGGCCGACGGCTTCGACCTGGTCGTGATGGGGCGCCCGGAGGGGCCGGGCTGCTACTGCTACGCGAACACCCTGTGCAAGAAGTACGTGGACGAGATGGCGGACAACTACGCCTACGTCGTCCTGGACAACGAAGCGGGAATGGAGCACCTCTCCCGGCGCACCACCCACAACATGGATCTCGTGCTCGCCGTCACGGACTCCTCCGTGCGGGGCATCCAGGCGGCCGGGAGGATTCGAGACCTGGTAGGGGAGCTCAAACTCGACATCGGCCGCCTTGCCGTGATCGTGAACCGGGTGAGCGGCGGGCTGGAGGAGCCCACCCGCCGGGAGATCGAGCGTCTGGGCCTGGAGTTGGCGGGGGTGGTGCCGGCCGATCCGAACGTGACCGCCTTCGACCTCGAGGGCAGGCCTACCTTCCAACTCCCCGAGGAGTCCGCGGCCTACCGGGCCGTGGTTGAGATTTTGGAGCGTTACGTACCGAGGGAGGAGCAGGCCTGACGGCCCGCACATCACACCTGTCCGAGGCCGCGTGCCGAGGGACGAAAGGAGCGTGAACCATGGCATTTGAGTTCCCGAAAGACTCCTACGCCGGAAAGATCGTCGAGGTTGCCCTCGGCGCGGGCGCGAAGGCCAAGAAGGTCGGAGGCCAGAACGCCATGCCCCTGTGCAACTTCGAGGGTCAGTTCCCCAACCGCCCCCTCGTGGCGATGGAGGTTTACGACAAGGCCGCGGTCACCGAGACCTGGGCCGAGAACGCCAAGGCGCCGTTCGCGGACGTCCTCGGCGACCCCGTGGCTTGGGCCCTGAAGTGTCTCAACGAGTATGGGGCAGATCTCATCTGCCTGCAGCTCGCCAGCACCGACCCCAACGGCCTCAACACGAGCGCCGCGGAAGCCGCCGCCCTGGCGAAGAAAGTGGCGGAGGCCATCCCGGTGCCGCTGATCGTGTGGGGCTGCGAGAACGGCGAGAAGGATGCGGAGACCCTGGCCAAGGTGGCCGAGGTGTGCGAGGGCATGAACCTGGTGATCGGCCCGGCGGTGGAAGAGAACTACAAGAAGATCGGCGGCGCCGCCATCGGCTACGGACACACGGTCGTGGCTCAGACCCCCATCGACGTCAACATGGCCAAGCAGCTCAACATCCTGCTCAACAACCTGGGCGTGCCCATGGACAAGATCCTCATGGACCCCTCCACCGGCGCCCTGGGGTACGGCATCGAGTACAGCTACTCGGTCATGGAGCGTGATCGGCTCACCGGCCTCAAGCAAGGGGACGAGAAGATGCAGTCCCCCCTGATCTGCGACATCGGCAAGTACTGCTGGAAGACCAAGGAGGCCGGCATCCCCGAGGCCGAGGAGCCGAGCTTCGGGGACGTGAAGACCCGGGGCGTCCTCTGGGAGACGGTGACGGCGACAGACCTACTCACGGCGGGGGCGGACATCCTGATTCTGCGCCACCCGGAGTCGGTTCGGGCCCTGAAGAAGGTGATCGACGACGTGATGGCCTGAGGCCGTCGCGAACACTACTGAGGGAGGAAACACACCATGGCGAAGCTTCGCGAGATCCAGGACATCACCGTCTGCGAGTCTACGGCGCAGATGCTCACCAAGGCGCGGGAGGAGGGGGTGAAGACCGCCTTCGACCGGGCCGACGAGATCAGCCCCTGCCCGATCGGGGCCCAGAACGCCTGCTGCAAGCACTGCTACATGGGGCCCTGCCGCCTGTCGAGCAAGGCACCGTATGAGAAAGTCGGCGTGTGCGGCGCCAATATCGACACCTTCCAGGCCCGCGGGTTCGCCCGAGCCGTGGCCGCCGGCACAGCGGCCCACTCCGACCACGGCCGGGAGATGAGCGAGCTCTTCCTCACCGTGGCCAAGGGCGAGAACCCGGACTTCGAGATCAAGGAGCCGGGCAAGCTGGTGGAGTTCGCCAAGCACATGGGCGTGCCGACCGAGGGCCGGGAGCAGAAGGACGTGGCCATCGAGCTCGCCGAGGCATGCCTCGGGCAGTTCAGCCAGCAGCACGGGCACTTGAAGCTCTTCGAGCGGGCGCCGAAGAAGCGCTTCGAGAAGTGGAAGGAGCTCGGGGTGCTCTCTCGCGGTGTGGATCGCGAGGTCGTGGAGATGATGCACCGCACCCACATGGGTGTCGACCAGGACTACCGGAACCTCGTGCTCGGCGCGGCGCGCTGCGCCCTGGCGGACGGCTGGGGCGGGGCGATGATCTCCACGGAGCTCTCCGACATCATGTTCGGCACACCGCGGCCGGTGCGGGCCGAGATCGACATCGGGGTGCTCAAGGAGAAGGAGGTCAACGTCATCGTCCACGGCCACGAGCCCCAGCTCCTGGACATGATGGTGCGCCTCGCCGACGACCCGGAGCTCGTGGCCAAGGCCAAGGCCGTGGGCGCCGAGGGGATCAACCTGGTGGGGATGTGCTGCTCGGGCAACGAGCAGCTCGTGCGCCGGGGCGTCCCCCACGCCGGAAACTTCATGCAGTGCGACTCGGCGATCATCACCGGCGCCGTGGACGCGATGATGGTGGACGTGCAGTGCATCCAGCAGGGCCTTTCGGACCTCGCCAAGTGCTACCACACCAAGTTCCTCACCACGAACTATCGGTGCAAGATCGAGGGCGCCCAGCACATCGAGTTCCACGGCGACCACGGCGCGCGGGAAGCCGGCGTGAAGCTCATGATGGAGGGCGTCAACAACTTCAAGAACCGCAAGAAGGTCCAGATCCCGGACCGCAAGACGGCGATGGTCGGCGGGTTCTCCCACGAGACCATCAACTACATGCTGGGCGGCAGCTTCCGCTCGAGCTACACGCCCTTGAACGAAAACATCATCAACGGGCGCATCCGCGGCGTGGCCGGCGTGGTGGGGTGCAACAACCCCCGGGTCAAGCACGACTGGGTGCACATCGAGCTCGTGAAGGAGCTGCTGAAGAACGACGTGCTGGTGGTGCAGACGGGTTGCTCGGCCATCGCCATGGCCAAGCAGGGCTTCATGCAGCCCGAGGCGGCCGCCAAGTACTGCGGACCGGGCCTCCGGGAGGTGTGTGAGGCGGTGGGCATGCCGCCGGTGCTCCACTGCGGCGCCTGCGTGGATAACAGCCGCATCCTGGTCGCGGTCTCGGAGATGGTGAGGACCGGCGGGCTGGGCGACGACATCAGCGACCTGCCCATCGCGGGCGCCGCGCCCGAGTACATGAGCGAGAAGGCCATCGCCATCGGCCATTACTTCGTGGCGAGCGGTGTCTTCACGGTCTTCGGGGTGACCCTGCCCCACGTGCCGGGTACCAAGTTTGCCGACTACCTCTTCGGCGGGCTGGAGAACGACCTCGGGGGCAAGTGGGCCGTGGAGCCCGACCCCTACAAGATGGCGAAGCTGATGATCGACCACATCAACGCGAAGCGCGAGGCGCTTGGAATCCACGAGAAGCAAGAGCGCAAGCTCTTCGACATGGAAGCCCGCCGCGAGCTCAAGGTCTAAGGATAGGGAGGCACGAGAATGTCCAAGATCATCCTTTCCGGAGTCATCCGCGGGGCGCACCAGATCTACGCCCGCGTGGAGAAGAAGGTCACCGACGCCATCGCCAAGCACGGGGCCGACAAGGAGGTCAAGCTCCCCAACACCGGCTACTTCCTGCCGGTCATCTACGGCATCCTGGGCCACAAGGTCGAGAAGCTCGGCGACATGCTGCCGGTGCTCGACAAGTGCAAGAGCCTCCTGCCCCCTCAGGTTTCCGAGAACCTGTGGGTGCCCTACCTGGGCCACGGCCTCGACGCCGGCATGCAGACCCTCTTCTGCTACGACATGGAGGAGGCCCTCAAGTACCTGCAGGAGCCGGTCCCCTACACCCTGGGCGAGGACCCGAGCCCCGACAACATCTGGCTGGGGGCTGCCGACGACGTCATCATGCGCAAGCGCGGCGTGGAGTTCGTGGACGGCTCGGCGCCCGGCTTCGCCGCGGTGGTGGGCTCGGCCCCGGACAGCGCCACGGCGGCAAAGATCGCCAAGGAGCTGCAGGAGAAGGGCATCTACGTCTTCATGGCCTCCGAGTACAACGGCAAGACCTTCGCCGAGCAGCTCGTGGAGGAGGGCGTGCAGGTCGGGTGGCCGACCCGGCTCGTCCCCTTCGGCCGCGACACCTCGGCGGCGATCCACGCCGTGGGCTTCGCCACTCGGGCCGCCATGGCCTTCGGCGGCATCCAGCCGGGCGACTATGCGGGGATCCTGCGGTACAACAAGCTGCGGGTCTTCGCCTTCGTGCTCGCCCTGGGCGAGGTCAGCGACGAGTGGTACGCGGCCGCCGCGGGGGCCATCAACTACGGCTTCCCGACCATCGCCGACTCCGGCATCCCCGAGATCCTCGTCACGGGGGTGTGCACCTACGAGCACGTGGTGTCGAGCATCCCCCACGACCAGATCGTGGCCAAGGCCATCGAGGTGCGCGGCCTGAAGATCCACATCTCGAAGATCGACATCCCGGTCTCCCACTCCCCGGCCTTCGAAGGCGAGCGGATCGCGAGGGACCAGATGCACGTGGAGCTCGCCGGACCCAAGTCCGAGGGTTTCGAGTTCTGCCAGATGAAGCCGCTGGACGAGGTCGAGGACGGGAAGTTCGCGGTGGTGGGCCCGGACTTGAAGGACATGGAGGAGGGCAAGACCTACCCCCTTGCCATCTGGGTCGATGTGGCGGGCCGCAGCATGCAGCCCGACTTCGAGCCGATCCTCGAGCGTCAGATCCACCACCTCCTGAACGGCGCGGAGGGTGTGCTCCACATCGGCCAGCGCGACATCGTGTGGCTTCGGATCTCGAAGAAGGCCTTTGCCGCCGGCTTCAGCCTGAAGCACTTCGGAACGATCCTGCACGCGAAGTTCCACAACGAGTTCGGAAAGATCCTCGACAAGGTCCAGGTGACGGTCTACACGGACCCGGCCAAGGTCAAAGAGCTCATGTCGGAGGCCAGGGCGGTGTACAAGGAGCGCGAGGAGCGCCTCGGCTCCATGACCGACGAGAGCGTCGACACCTTCTACAGCTGCACGCTCTGCCAGTCCTTCGCGCCGGACCACGTGTGCGTGATCAGCCCCGAGCGGCCCGGCCTGTGCGGCGCGTACAACTGGCTCGACGGCAAGGCCGCCTTCGAGATCACCCCCACCGGCCCGAACCAGCCCATCAAGAAGGGCGACACCCTCGACGACAACCTCGGGCAGTGGAAAGGCGTCAACGAGTTCGTGCTGAAGAACTCCCACGACGCGATCGCCTCCTTCAGCGCGTACTCCCTGATGGTGGACCCCATGACCTCCTGCGGGTGCTTCGAGGCCATCACGGTGCTGCTGCCCATGTCCAACGCGGTCATGGTCGTGGACCGGGACTATGCGGGGGCGACCCCCTGCGGCATGCCCTTCTCGACGCTGGCGGGCTCGGTGGGCGGCGGGGCCCAGACGCCGGGCTTCGTGGGGATGTCCAAGTTCTACATCGGCTCGAAGAAGTTCATCAGCGCCGACGGCGGGATCAAGCGCATCGCCTGGCTTCCCAAGGCGCTCAAGGAGTCGCTGAAGGAGGTCCTCGAGAAGCGGGGTGCGGAGGAAGGGTGCGCCGATCTCTACGACAAGATCGCCACGGAAGAGAACGCCACCACCGAGGAAGAGGTGCTGGAGTTCATGCAGAAGGTGGGGCACCCGGCCCTGGAGATGGACCCCATGATGTAGGCCGTTCCCCGGGGAGGGGTTTCCCTCCCCGGGGGCAGCTGCGGGGATCGATCGAGACGCTGCGAACTGCGCGTTTGCTGACGAAAGGAGATTCGGCCCATGGGACTGACCGGCATTCAGATCTACAAACTGCTCCCGCAGACCAACTGCAAGGACTGCGGTGAGCCCACGTGCCTCGCCTTCGCGATGAAGCTGGCCGCGGGCAAGGCAGAGCTCTCCAAGTGTCCCTACGTCTCGGAGGAGGCCCAGGCGAAGCTCTCCGAGGCGAGCGCCCCCCCGATCCGGGTGGTGGAGCTCGGCCAGGGCGCCGACGCCCACAAGGTGGGGGGCGAGACCGTGAAGTACCGCCACGAGAAGACCTTCGTGAATCCCACCGGCCTCGCCGTGGCGCTCACCAACAGCACCGACCCGGCGGTCGTCGATGCCGAGGTGAAGCTCCTCAACGGGATCGGTTTCGAGCGGGTGGGTCTCACCCTGAAGCCCAATTTCGCCTTCCTGTGGGACGAGAAGAAGGACCAGGGCTCCTTCGTCGAGCTGGCGAAGAAGGTGGCCGGCGCCACGGAGAAGGGGCTGATCCTCTCCTCCGAGAGCGTCGATACCCTGAAGGCGGCGGCGGAGGCGATCAAGGGCAAGAAGTTCGCGCTGCACGCGGCCACCGCAGAGACCGTCGACTCCTTCGTGCAGATGGCGAAGGAGTTCGGCTGCGCCGTGGTTGCGAAGGGGGACACCCTTGACGACCTGGCTGCGGTGGGAGAGAAGTTCGTCGCCGCGGGCCTGAAGGAGGTCCTGCTCGACACCGGCTGGAAGGGCCTCCGGGAGACCGTCACCGCCAACATCGCAATCCGGCGGGCCGCCCTGGACAAGAAGTTCCGGGCCCTGGGCTTTCCGACCATCGCCTTCCCCTGCGCCATGACCGACCACAAGGAGCTCCAGGCCGCTTACGCCACGGTCCTGATGGACAAGTACGCCGGCGTGGTGGTTCTCGGCAGCCTCGACCCGGCGGTCAGCCTGCCCCTCCTGGTCAACCGGCTGAACATCTACACGGACCCGCAGCGGCCCATGACCATGGATCAGGGGATCTACGAGATCAACAACCCCGGCCCGACCAGCCCGGTGATCATCACCACGAACTTTGCGCTGACGTACTTCGTGGTGAGCGCCGAGGTCGAGGCCAGCCGGGTGCCCACCTGGCTGCTGATCATGGACACCGAGGGGATGAGCGTGCTCACCGCGTGGTCGGCGGGCAAGTTCGTCGCGGACGCCATGGCCCCCTTCGTGAAGAAGACCGACATCACAGAGAAGGTGGGGCACAAGAAGATCATCATTCCGGGCTACGTGGCCCAGCTCTCCGGCGAGTTCCAGGAGGAGCTCGGCGAGGGGTGGGACGTGATCATCGGACCCCGGGAGGCGGCGGATCTTCCGAAGTTCCTCAAGGACTACGCTGCCAAGGCCGGATAGGCCGGGTAAGGGGGGAGAGGCCGCGGCGGCCTCTCCCCCCCCGGCCTTCGCCGATGGCGTTGCAGGGCCCGTGACCCTTTTTGCCTCAGGAGGACGCGCAGAATGAAGATCTACACAATCGCCGAGAGCATCAACATCATGTCCAAGACGATCGGGCCTGCGATCCGGGAGAAGGACAAGGGGCCGATCCAGCAGATGGCGCAGGAGGAGCTCGAGAGGGGCTCCGACATGCTGGACCTGAACCTCGGGCCGGCCCGCAAGGCCGGGGACGAGGTCATGGAGTGGCTCGTCAAGACCGTCCAAGAGGTCAAGAAGGACGTGCGCCTGGCCCTGGACACCACCAACACCCTGGCGGTGGAGGCGGGCCTGAAGGTGTGCAACGAGCGGGCCCTGGTCAACTCCATCTCGGCTCAGCCCCAGAGCATGCAGGAGCGGCTGCCGCTGGTGAAGAAGTACGACGCCGACTTCGTGGCGCTGACCATGAGCGAGGAGGGCATCCCGCGGGATGCCAGCGAGCGCGCCGTGGCTCTTTCGACCATCATGGCGATGGGCGACGACCTCGGGATCGAGCACGCCCGGTACTGGGTGGACCCCATCGTCCTGCCGGTCTCGGTGGACATCAACCAGGTGAAGGCGTACATGGAGTTCCTGCCGATGGTGAAGGACATCGTCCCCGGGGCGACAAACACCTGCGGGCTGTCCAACGTCTCCAACGGCGCGCCGAACGACCTCCGGCCGATCCTCAACGGCGTGTACCTCATGATGCTGTACAACCTGGGGCAGGAGTCCGCGATCGTCGACGCGTACGACAAGGACATGATGGACCTTTGCCAAGGCAAACGGCAGGCTGAGGTCGACTACGTGGCAAAGCTGATGGACGGGCAGGACCCCGCCCCGACCACGGACGCCGAGAAGGTGCTCTACAGGACCTTCAAGGTCCTCAACGGCGACGTCCTCTATTCCCACTCCTGGCTCCAGGACTGAGCCCGGGACCTCGCGGGGGAAGGCAGCCGCCTTCCCCCGTTCGTTTCCCCTTGACAGGAATAGAACACCATTTTATGGTTGCGGCGCGTGCTCACGGCGCAACCGGGGCACAGCCCTGCGGGGTCTCGAGCGAACCGGCGGGCGCCGGCGGGGAAGGCGGTGTGGCCCGAAGCCCGGGGGGCCCGGAGTCTGCCCCCCCCCGGGGTGTTGCAAGTTGTGGGGTGAGGCGAAGGTGCCTCCGGGCCTCGTTTGCAAGGCCCCCGAGAGACTTGGGAAGAGTGGGCCCTTGACAGGCAGAGGGGCCGTTGCTAGATTCCGCGGTCCTTCAGATCTTGTAGACGACCGGCGCCGAAGGCGCCGGCAGTTAGGCAGGTGGGCTGTGGGCAAGAGAAAGAAATCCAGCTACATCATCCAGTCGGTAACCAACGGCCTGGATCTCCTCGAGGAATTTCGGGGCGAGGACACGGAGCTCGGGGTGACGGAGCTCTCCAAACGACTGGGGCTTCACAAGAATAATGTGTTCCGGCTTCTCGCTACCCTCGAGAGCCGCGGCTACATGGAGCAGAACAAGGTTACCGGCAACTATCGGCTGGGATTGAAGGTCTTGGAGTTGGGGCAGGTCTTCATCAAGCACATGGGGTTGTTGAAGATGGCGCGCCCCATTCTCGAGGAGATCGTCGAACGGTGCAACGAGACGTCCTACCTGGGCGTCCTTCGGGACGACCGGGTGGTATACGTGGACGTAGTGGAGGCCACTCGGCCCGTCCGGGTCATTTCGCGAGTCGGTGTCGGGCTGCCCGTGTACTGCTCGGCAGTGGGCAAGGCCCAGATCGCCTTCGAATCCCTCGACGAGGTGGACCGGATTCTGAGCGACAGCCCCATGAAGAGGTACACCCAGCACACCATCAGCGACAGAGCCCAGTTGTTGCAGCAGCTCGAGCGGATACGCCAGACGGGTTTTGCCCTGGACGACGAGGAATACGACGAGGGCATCCGGTGCGTGGGCGTTCCGGTTCGGGACTACACGCGCCGCGTGGTGGCGGGCCTGTCGATCTCGGGCCCGGCCTACCGGTTCACCGAAGACCGGATCGAGACCGAGCTCGCCCCCCTGGCGTTGGAGGCGGGCCGCAAGCTCTCCTCCCGACTGGGGTACGAGGTGTCGCAGGAGGGTTAGGTCCTTCGTAGAGGCTCGTCCAGTACCCGCCACCCCCGTCATTCCCCGAAAGAGTCTTCGCAGTGAAACTCCGAGTCCCCTCGGCTCGATGGGAGGCCCCTCGTGCAGAGGGGCTTTCTTGTGGTTTTTCCGGCAAACGACCGGGTGCTCGTGCCCAGGGACGACCGGGTGGGCCCGGCCACGCAGGCGGACGGCCGCTCGACGGGGGCAGCCGTTTCGGGAGCAGCGATGCCGCGAGGATTCCGGCTGCGGCGCGGGAGCGCACCTACCGTACAGTCCGGCATCGTCCGCCGGAGGGGGCGGGCCCACCCGGTCGTTTACCGGAAGAACCTCTTGTCGGCGCCAGTTGCTTTTAGCTGGGCTAAAGACGTTTTATTCTTGCTAAAGACTTCTTGACCTGCCCGGTGACTTTGCATAGAATGCCGCGACTTGCACGATCTTTTCGACCCTTCACCAGGCCGTCTGCCGTGGCCCAGGATCCCCGCGTGTCTCGAGCTTCGTCGTCCGATTCCAAAGCCCAAGGAGGACGCAAGCGCGCTCAGCGTCCGGGGGCCTCGAGGAGGCCGCCGGCGGGGGTCCGGGAAGGCGCCCCGGAGGAGTTCCACATCGGGGCGAAGATCAAGGCCTTGCGGCAGACCCGGAAGAAGACCCTCCAGGAGGTGGCTGACGAGACGGGGTTTTCCCCGGCCCTCATCTCCCAGGTGGAGAACAACAACGTCTCTCCCCCCATCGCCACGCTGGCCAGGATCGCGAAGGTCCTCGGCGTGCGGGTGGGCTACTTCTTCCGCGACGAAGGCCCCGAAGAGGCCTACGAGGTGATCCGCCGGGAGGCGCGGCCGGCCGTCACCCGGGTGATCTCGAGCACCGGGGGCGACCACGGCTACACCTACCACGCCCTCACCCACAGGAAGAGGGACAAGATCATGGAGCCGTTCCTCCTCTCGGTGGATGCAGGGATGCGGGATGAGCAGACCCTGTACAGCCACGAGGGAGAGGAGTTTCTCCTCGTCCTCGAGGGCGAGGCCGAGCTCCTCTTGGACCGGGAGCGGATCGTCCTCCGGCAAGGGGACAGCGTATACTTCGAATCGACGCTGCGGCACCGCCTCCTGGCCCACGGTCCCGCGGGGGGTGCAAAGGTTCTTGCGGTGCTGGCGAAGGGGAGCTGAGGGGGGCGGACACCGCCCCGGCTCACCCGGGCGCCTGTTGCGCGAATTCAGAGACGGGAAGGGAGGAGTCATGGGGAGTCACCCTGCCGTGAAGGTGGCTGCCGCGATGGCAGCCGTCCTGCAGTATCTCGCCGAAGCCCAGCCGGAAACGGCGGTGCCCCCTGGGCGGCCCGCCCCGACCACACCTCCGGGTTTTGCGTCCTGGGGCCTGGCCGGCCGGCAGGAGTCCATGGCCTTGCGGGATCTGTGGCAGCGGCGCCTGACGAGATCCTGGTAGCCGGTTCCTGTTCGGTATCCGCCTGCGGTTTTTGAGGACAAGGAGCATGCCATGAGCAAGTCGTCGAAGCAGCCCCTGAAGATCACCGATCTCACCTTCCGAGATGGCCACCAGAGCTTGTTCGCGACCCGGATGCGCACCGAGGACATCGAGGCCATCCTCGATACCGTGGGGAAGGTCGGCTACCACGCCATGGAGGTCTGGGGGGGGGCCACGTTCGACACCATGCACCGCTTTCTGGGGGAGGATCCCTGGGAGCGGCCGAAGCGCCTGCGCCGGTACATCCCCAAGGACGTGAAGTTCCAGATGCTGCTGCGGGGGCAGAACCTCGTCGGCTATCGAAACTACGCCGACGACATGGCCAATGCCTTCGTGGACGAGGCCTGCGAGGCCGGCATCGACATCTTTCGCATCTTCGACGCCCTCAACGACGCCCGGAATTTCGATACCGTGGCGCGTCGCGTCGTCGCGAACGGGATGCACTTCCAGGCGGCTCTGTCCTACACGGTGACGGGACGGAAGATGGGCGGGGAGATCTTCGACCTGGACTACTGGGTGGGCAAGGCCAAGACCTTCGCCTCCATGGGAGCGCACTCGATCTGCATCAAGGACATGGCGGGCCTGCTCGCGCCGGATGACGCCTACGATCTCGTCAAGGCGATCAAGAAGGCCACGAAACTGCCGGTGGAGCTCCACTGCCACACGACGTCCGGGCTCGCGGAGTACGCCTTCCAGAGGGCGATCGAAGCCGGCGTGGACATTCTCGACACTTGCTCGGCGCCCTTTGCCGGTCGCTCGAGCCACCCGGCCATCGAGCCCATTGTCATGATGCTCCAGGGCACCGACCGGGACACGGGCTTCGACTTGGAGGTCCTGAACGAGGTGGCGGAGTACCTGGAATCCATCGCCCCGAAGTACCGCCACTTGCTGGACACGACGCGCCTTGCCGTGGCGGACATCGGGGTGCTCATGCACCAGACCCCGGGAGGCATGCTCTCGAACCTGGTCAACCAGCTTCGCGAAGCCGGCGCCGAGCACCGCCTGAACGAGGTCTTCGCCGAGCTTCCCCGGGTCCGGGAGGACCTGGGTTTTCCTCCCCTCGTCACCCCCACCAGCCAGATCGTCGGCGTCCAGGCGGTCATGAACGTCCTCATGGGCAAGCCGGGGGGGACCATCGCCGAGCGGTACAAGATGATCTCCGGTCAGGTCAAGGATTACTGCTACGGGTTGTATGGGCAGCCCCCACGACCGATCAGCCGTGAGCTCCAGAAGCTTGCCCTGAAGGGATACCCTCGAGGCGAGGAGCCGATCACCTGCCGGCCCGCAGACGTCCTCGAACCCGAGCTCGAGAAGGCCAGGGCGGAGATCGGCGACCTGGCGAGATCCCGGGCCGACCTGCTCCTCTACAACATGTTCCCCACGACCGGGAAGCGGTTCCTGGCGGTGCGAGCCGGAAAGGAGCCCCCGCCGCCGGAGTGGAAGCCCCGGACGGCGGAGGACTGGAAGAGGGAGCAGGACCTGTGCCGCAAGGCCCTCGCCGGCGAGCTCGTGGAGAAACCCGTCAAGAAGGTCCCTGTCGTTGGCCCGGCTGCCCGGACCTTCAACGTGTTCGTGGACGGCGAGTACTTCGAGGTGGCGGTGGAGGGCCTGGGTGGAGAGCCGGTCGTGACGTCCGCGACTCCCGTCGCCGCGGCCCCTGCCCCGGTCGCTCGTCCCGCCCCCGCCGGCCCGGCACCCCGGGCGGAGGCTCCCCCTGCCCAGGCGCCCGCAGCGGCGCCCCCGCCGGCACCGGCGGTGGGAGCCAAGGGGCAGGTGACCGCCCCCATGCCGGGGATGATCGTGGACATCCTGGTCAAGGCGGGGGATCCCGTCAAGGCCGGTGACGTGGTGGTGGTACTGGAGGCCATGAAGATGGAGAACGGCCTCGAGGCGCCGGTGGACGGGGTGGTCCAGCAGGTGTGCTTCCAGAAGGGCGACAATGTGACCAAGGACGCCCTGCTCCTGACCTTGGGGTAGGGGAAGGGAGCAGGCAGGGAGGTTTCCGGAGCCCCGCAAGACCCGCGCCCAAGGCGTCGTTCCACAGGGAGCGCGGCCTCTCGAACGGGTAACGTCTGTGTTAAGGAGGAATCGGATGAGCCTGGAGAAGAAGTTCGAGCTCCTCGCCGGGAAGAACCGGGAGGCCGAAGCGGGCGGAGGCGCCGAGCGCGTTGCCAAGCATCACGAGCAGGGGAAGCTCACGGCGAGGGAACGCCTCGAGGCGCTCTTCGACCCGGGCACCTTTGTCGAGGTCGACAAGCTCGTGACCCATCAGTGCACGAACTTCGGGATGGAGGCGACCAAGTTCCCGGGCGACGGCATCGTCACCGGCTACGGCAAGGTCGACGGGCGGCTCACGTACGCGTACGCCCAGGACTTCACCGTGTTCGGCGGAAGCCTGTCCCTGACCATGTCGAACAAGATCTGCAAGATCATGGATATGGCCCTGAAGAACGGGGCGCCCGTGGTCGGCCTGAACGACTCCGGGGGGGCCCGCATCCAGGAGGGCGTCCAGAGTCTCGCCGGATACGCCAACATCTTCCACCGCAACGTGATGAGCTCCGGGGTGGTCCCACAGATCTCGGCGATCGTGGGCACCTGTGCCGGGGGCGCGGTGTACAGCCCGGCGCTCACCGATTTCGTCTTCATGGTGGACGGCACGAGCCACATGTTCATCACCGGGCCTCGGGTGATCAAATCGGTGACGAACGAGGACGTGACCATGGATGCCCTGGGGGGAGCGCTCACCCACAACCAGAAGTCCGGCGTCGCCCACTTCATGGCGACGGACGACCGGGACTGCCTCGCCCAGATCCAGCGGCTCCTGTCCTTCCTCCCCTCCAACAACCTGGAGGACCCCCCGGCGGTCCCCTGTGACGACCCGGTGGACCGCAAGCTCCCGGAGATCAACCAAACGGTCCCGGACAATCCGAACAAGGGCTACGACATCAAGGACATCATCCGAGCCATGGCGGACCACGGGGACTTCTTCGAGGTGCACCAGCACTACGCGCCCAATATCGTGGTCGGTTTCGCCCGGATGGGGGGGGCGGTGGTCGGCATCGTCGCCAACCAGCCGAACCACCTGGCCGGCTGCCTCGACTGCGACGCGTCCATGAAGGGCGCTCGGTTCGTCCGGTTCTGCGACGCCTTCAACGTTCCCATCGTCACCCTGGAGGACGTACCGGGCTACCTTCCGGGCACCGACCAGGAATACCGGGGTATCATCAAGCACGGGGCCAAGCTGATCTACGCATACTCGGAGGCCACGGTCCCCAAGATCACCGTGATCACCCGGAAGGCCTACGGTGGCGCCTACTGCGTGATGAGCTCCAAACACCTGCGCGGCGACGTGAACCTGGCATACCCCACCGCCGAGATCGCGGTGATGGGCCCCCAGGGGGCGGTGGACATCATCTTCCGCAAAGAGATCGACAAGTCCGAAGACCCCAAGGCGGCGCGGGTGCAGAAGATCGAGGAGTACACGGAGCGGTTCGCCAACCCCTACCAGGCGGCCGAGCTCGGCTACGTGGACGAGGTCATCCTTCCGGAGGACACGCGCATCCGCGTGATCCAGGCCCTGGAGGCATGCCGGAACAAGCGCGACTCGAATCCGCCGCGAAAGCACGGAAACATCCCGCTGTGAGCGAGCCGGGCTCCGGCCCGGGACCACGCGAGCCGACACCAGAAGGAGCCGACGCGCATGAGCCGCTACGATTTGGTCATCAACGGCAATCCGTACCGGGTGGAGATCGGCCGGATCTCCGGCACCGGCGCCAGCGTCACCGTAAACGGCGTGCCCTACGAGGTGGAGATTCCCGCAGGGGGTGCGGCCCCGACCCCGACCCCCGCGGCGACCCCCGCTCCGGCAGCCCCGCCGCCCCGCGCCCCCATCGCCGCGCCCGCGGCACCCGCCGCTCCCGTCTTGGGGGCGGGAGAGGTGATCACCGCCCCGATGCCGGGCCACATTCTGAGCGTGGCGGTCAAGGTGGGCGACGCGGTCGAGGTCGGCGACACCGTGCTGGTGATGGAAGCGATGAAGATGGAGAACGAGATCAAGGCCCACGTGGCCGGGACCGTCTCCGAGGTCAAGGTCGCCAAGGGCCAGGACGTGGGGGTGGGGGAAGTGCTGATGACCATCGGCGGGTGAGCCGCGACGCCGGCAACCGGAAGGAGACGACCCATGAGCCGTGAAACGGTGCGTGAAAAGGTCCAGGAGTGGGAGGACAAGGTCATCGCCAAGGCCCTCGCCAAGTTTCCCGAGCGCAGGGCGCGGTTCGAGACCACCGCGGGGGTGGAGGTCAAGCGCCTGTTCACCCCAGGCGACGTGGAGGCCGACGCGTACTTCGAACGGGTCGGCCTCCCCGGCGAGTACCCCTTCACCCGGGGCGTGCAGCCCACCATGTACCGGGGCCGGTTCTGGACCATGCGCCAGTACGCGGGCTTCGGCACCGCCGAGCAGACCAACGAGCGCTACAAGTACCTTTTGGCCGAGGGCCAGACGGGGCTCTCGGTGGCCTTCGACCTGCCGACCCAGATCGGGTACGACTCGGACCACGAGCTCGCCGAGGGCGAGGTGGGCAAGGTGGGAGTGGCCATCGACACGCTGCGGGACGCGGAAATCCTGTTCGACGGCATCCCGCTCGACAAGGTCTCCACCTCGATGACGATCAATTCCACCGCTGCCGTCCTCCTCTCCATGTACATGGCCGTGGCCGAGAAACAGGGAGTCGCGAAGGAGAAGCTGCAGGGTACGATCCAGAACGACCTGCTCAAGGAGTACGTAGCCCGAGGCACCTACATCTTTCCCCCGGGGCCCAGCCTAAAGGTCATCACCGACATCCTGGCCTACTGCAAGGACCACGTCCCCCAATGGAACACGATCTCCATTTCCGGGTATCACATCCGGGAAGCGGGAAGCACGGCCGTCCAAGAGGTCGCTTTCACCCTGGCCAACGCCATCGCCTACGTGCAGGCGGCGGTGGAAACGGGCCTCGACGTGGACGAGTTCGCCGGGCGGCTGTCCTTCTTCTTCAACTGCCACAACAACCTGCTCGAAGAGGTGGCCAAGTTCCGGGCGGCCCGGAGGCTCTGGGCCAGGATCATGAGGGAGCGGTTTCGGGCCAAGGACAAGCGAAGCCAGATGCTGCGGTTCCACACCCAGACGGCCGGGTGCAGCCTGACCGCCCAGCAGCCCGACAACAACGTGGTGCGGGTAACCCTCCAGGCCCTGGCGGCGGTGCTCGGGGGCACCCAGAGCCTGCACACCAACTCCCGGGACGAGGCCCTGTGCCTGCCCACCGAAGACTCGGTGCGCATCGCCCTGCGCACCCAGCAGATCATCGCCTACGAGTCCGGGGTGGCCGACAGCATCGACCCCTTGGGAGGGGCGTACATCGTGGAGGCCCTCACCGACCAGATCGAGAGCCGGGCCGAGGAGTACATCGCCAAGATCGACGCCATGGGCGGCGTGGTCAAGGCCATCGAAGCGGGCTACCTCCAGGGGGAGATCGCCGACGCCGCTTACGCCTACCAGCGCTCCGTCGAGTCGGGGGAGCAGGTGGTGGTGGGGGTCAACCAGTTCCAGATCAAGGAGGAGATGCCCAAGAACATGCTGCGGGTGGACCGGGAGGTGGAGGCCTACCAGCGCCGCAAACTCGCCGGGGTCAAGACCGAGCGGGACGCCGCCGCGGTGAAGGTGGCCCTGGAGGCCCTGCGCCGGGTGGCGACGGAGGGCGGCAACGTCGTCCCGCCCGTCCTCGAGGCGGTACGGGTCTACGCTAGCCTCGGGGAGATCTCCGACGTGCTGCGGGGTGTGTACGGCGAGTACAGCGAGGGCGGGTGAGCGCCAGCGTCACGGGTTCGAAAGGTCCCATCTGAGGGCCAGGGAGGAAGTCACGATGGCTCAGAAAAAGATCCGCGTCCTGATCGCCAAGCCGGGTCTCGACGGACACGACCGGGGAGCCAAAGTCGTGGCCAGGGCCCTGCGGGATGCCGGGATGGAAGTCATCTACACAGGGATTCGCCAGACGCCGGAGAAGATCGTGGCTGCCGCCGTCCAAGAAGACGTGGATGTGGTGGGGTTGTCGTGCCTCTCCGGGGCGCACATGGTTCTGTTTCCGCGGGTGGCGGAAGGGCTGAGCCGCAAGGGGAAAGCAGAGCTTCTGCTCTTCGGGGGGGGGATCATCCCGATGGAGGACATCCCGTCCCTCAAGGACGTAGGGTTTGCCGAGATCTTCTTGCCCGGCACCGATACCACCGCGGTGGTGGATTTCATCCGGGAACGCCTCGGGTAGAACGCCCGCAGTGCGCCGTCCGCCCCCCGGGCGGGCCCAGGGAGCAGCAAGGAGGAACTGCCCATGCCCAGCAAGATCAACCACATCGGCATCGCTGTCCCGGACATCGACGCGGCCGCCCGCTTCTACACCGAGCACCTGGGGCTCACCCTCGGGGGGATCGAGGAGGTGGCGGACCAGAAGGTCAAGGTGGCGTTCCTGCCCATCGGCGAGGTTCGCCTGGAGCTCGTCCAGCCCACGAGCCCCGAGTCCCCGGTGGCCAAGTTCCTGGAAAAGAACGGGCCCGGGTTCCACCACATCGCCTATGAGGTCGACGACACGGCCGCCGAGGTCGAGCGCCTCATGGGCGCCGGGGTGAGGATGGTGGACGAGAAGCCTCGCACGGGAGCCCACAACACCTCCATCGCCTTCGTGCATCCCAAGTCCTCCGGCGGGGTGCTGACGGAGCTCGTCCAGGAGAAGGGGCGCGGCTGAGCCGCCGATATCGGTGGGGGAGCCCGGGGGGGTGAAGGCTAGGCGCTGCCTCAGCGCGTGATTGCCTCCAGGAGGTCGGCGAGCCGCCCCAGCGGGTGGAACGCGATGTTGCCCCCGGCGCGCTTGGGGGTTGCCGCTCCACGGGGACCGAAGGCTGTATGGAAGCCCAGCCGTGCCGCCTCGGCCAGACGCGCCTCGGGCCGGGACACGCCCCGCACCTCGCCGGCGAGACCCACTTCGCCGAAGAAGACCGCTTTCTCCGGCAGGGGGCGGTCTCTCGCCGCCGAGACCAACGCCGCCACTACGGCTAGGTCGGCCGCGGGTTCCGAGATGTCGAACCCTCCGGATACCTTCACGAAGATATCGTGGCTGAGGAGCGGCACCCCGAGCCTCCGTTCCAGCAGGGCGGAGAGGATCTGCACGCGGGTGCGCTCGACCCCCCAGGTCGTCCGCTGGGGGCTGCCGTGTGCGCACGGACTCACGAGGGCCTGCACCTCCGCCAGGAGGGTCCGCGTCCCTTCCAGGGCGGGCACCACAGCGGAACCCGGGGCCCCGACGGGGCGTTCGGAGAGGAAGAGCGCCGAAGGGTTCTCCACTCCGGACAGCCCTCGATCGGCCATCTCGAACACGCCCACTTCGTTGGTGGAGCCGAAGCGGTTCTTCACGGCCCGGAGGATCCGATAGGGGTGACCACGGTCTCCCTCGAAGTACAGCACGGTGTCGACCATGTGCTCGAGCACCCGGGGACCGGCGAGGGAGCCGTCCTTCGTGACGTGCCCCACGAGGAACACGGGCATGCCCAGGGTCTTCGCGTGGACCACCAACCGGCCCGAGACTTCGCGAACCTGGCTGACCGTTCCGGGTGCACTCCCGATCTCCGCGGAAAACAGGGTCTGGACGCTGTCCACCACGGCGGCGACGGGTCGGGCGGCCTCCAGGGCGTCTAGAATCCTCCCGACGTCCGTTTCGGCCAAGACCAGGAGGTCGCTCTCCGGGCCGCCCAGCCGGTCCGCGCGCATCCGGATCTGGCGGACCGATTCCTCCCCCGAGATGTAGAGGGTCTTTCCCTGGGACCGAGAAAGGGCTTGGAGCACTTGAAGAAGGAGGGTGGACTTGCCGATGCCCGGGTCTCCGCCTACCAGAATCGCCGACCCGGGAACGAGCCCTCCCCCGAGCACCCGATCGAATTCCGGGACACCGGTGGGCGAGCGGTCTTCACCTTCGACCGTCACTTCCGCCAGGGGTACCGGCCCGCCCGAGCTTGCCAGCCCGGCAAAGGGCCTCCGGCCCGCCGGGGGTTGTGCCG
Source organism: Deferrisomatales bacterium (assembly GCA_033551855.1). Lineage (GTDB taxonomy): Bacteria > Desulfobacterota > Deferrisomatia > Deferrisomatales > JACRMM01 > JBFLZB01. The sequence continues at coordinate 65,602 of JAWSUI010000003.1, read as the reverse complement.
GCGGACCTTCGGTGAGGGTGCCCCACCCCCCGCAGTCCGTGCACCGGCCCAGCCACTTGGGAGACTGGGCGCCGCAGTTCTGGCACTCGAACATGCGCCGGATCTTGGTCATGCCGGCACTGTACCACCCGCGGCCTGAACCCGGGAAGCGCCCGCGCCCCGCTTCCGAGGACTCCTCCGTCCGGAAGCCCCCGAGCTTGCGGACGGGGGCGCTTCCGGAGGTCGCCCCCGAGCCCGACCGCCGGCGCGAAAGGGCCCGCATGCGCCGGTTCGCGGCGAAGACCAGGCTGTCTGGTGCGGGAGGGGCGGGTGCGATCACCCGTAGCCGAAGGCTGCTCGCGACCCGCGGAGTCTCTGCGAGGGGTTCCCGTTCTCAGGCGGTGGCGCAGGAGTGGAGGTCGAGGGCGGTGCGGCGATCGCCCCAGCCCAGGACTACCCGGGCCGGGCCTGCGGGGGCGTCGGCCGTCTCCAGGGTCGCTTCGAGCTCCCCTGTCGGCGGGGTCCCCTGGACCGACACCACGAGAAGGCCTGCGGCGCGGGCCTCGCGGGATACGCTCTCGACCGTGCCACGCAGGGGCGCCCGAAACCAGGCTCCTTCGCCGAAGCGGGCCCGGGAGAGGTCGAACGCGCGCTCCACGAATTCCTTTAGGCGCCCGCACGCCTCCCCTTCCCAGGAGACCTTCTCCCAGGCGTCGCCAACCACTTCCAGATAGACGCCCAGGCGGTCGTCGCCGTCCTGGACAGCACCCTCCCCGGCTCGGATGTCGCTGCGGGCCCCGGGGGGTTCGGCAAAGGTTCGCTCCAGCAGACGGGCGAGGGCATCGTGGACCCGGGCATAGGTGTCGAGCTCCATGCACCCGCTCAGGATACCGGCCACCAGCGCTGCGTTCAGTTCCCGCGTATCGCCGCGCCCCAGGGCTCCCTCCAGGGTGGCCAGGGAGACGGCTTGGCCCAGGGCCACGAAGGTGTCTGCGTCTTGTCGGATCATGGGGTTCTTCATCGGTTTCTCCCCGAAGAAACTAAAGGCCTCGGGAAAAGCGGCGGGCCCGGATGCTGAGCAGGATTCCGATGATCACATAGGTGGTCAGGACGGAGGAGCCCCCGTAAGAGAAGAGGGGCAACGGCACCCCCACGACGGGGAGCATGCCGCTCACCATCCCGACGTTCACGGCCACGTGGAAGAAGAGGATGCTCGTGACGCCGATGGCCAGCAAGCGCCCGAAAGGGTCCCGGGCCTTGGCGGCGATGTCGATCCCCCAGAGGAGGAGGAGCGCGTAGACGAAGAGCACCGTCGCACAGCCCACCAGGCCCCACTCCTCCGCCAGGACCGAGAAGATGAAATCCGTGTGGCGCTCGGGGAGGAACTGCAGGCGGACCTGGGTCCCCTGCAGGAACCCCTTGCCCAGCAGTTGGCCGGAGCCAACCGCGATCTTCGATTGGATGATGTGGTACCCGGCCCCCAGGGGGTCGCGCTCGGGGTTCAAGAAGGTGAGGATCCGCGCGCGCTGGTAGTCGTGCAGCAGGCCCCATGCCACCGGCGCCAGGGCCAGGACCGCAATGCCGAGGCTCGCAAGGATGCGCCGTCGAAGCCCCTGAAACAGGATCACGCCGGCCCCTACGGCCCCGACCAGCAGGGCGGTGCCGAGATCCGGCTGGATCAGGATGAGACCCGTCGGCAGGGCCGTGGCCAGGGCAGGTTTCCAGAGCTGCCGGAGGCCGTGGGGGGGCGCCCCCGCCTCCCGGGAGAGCAGCTGGGCCGCCATCACCGCCATCGCGACCTTCATGAATTCCGAGGGCTGAAAGCGCAGCGGGCCGACGGGGAGCCACCGCTGCGCCCCCATGCTGGCCTGCCCGGTGAGCAGTACCGCTACCAGGAGTGCCAGATGGATCAGGTAGATGTGCGCGGCCCAGCGCTCCAGGTGGCGGTAATCGACCGCCAGGGCTGCCAGCATCGCGGCGATCCCCACTGCCATCCAGCCCACTTGGCGGGCTGCGTACCCTGCCACCTCGCCTTCGGGGCCGTGCCCGGCGCTCCAGAGCACCACCAGGCCCATGGCGGAGAGGAGGAGCACCAGGGCGAGGAGCCCGTAGTCGATTTGGGCGGTCCAGGTGCGTCGGCTCACCGTCCGGCCTCCCCCAGGGTCACGGCCCCTCCCCGTAGGGACCGGTACGCCTCCACGACCTTTCGTGCTACGGGGGCCGCCACGGCGCCGCCCCCCTGCCCCGCGTGTTCCACGAGGACGGCGACCGCGATCTCCGGGTCGTCGACAGGGGCGTAGCACACGAACCACGCGTGGTCCCGGTGTTCCCGGGGGATGCTGTCCTGGGGAAGCGCCGCCTCTGCCGGGAGCTTCACCACTTGGGCCGTGCCGGTCTTCCCTGCCACCGGGAACCCCGCCACCTCTGCGCGGCGCCCGGTGCCGCGCTCCGACGCGACCACACCCCGCAGGCTGTCCCTGATGAGATCGAGGTGTGCACGGCGGTACCCGAGCCGCCCGATCTCCCGGCTCGGCACCTCCTGGAGGGGGCGCCCCTGGGCGTCTTCGGTGCCCGTGACGATGCGCGACCTCATCCGAACCCCTTCGGGGTGTGCGAGGCCGGCCATCATGGAAGCGAGTTGGAGGGGCGTGGTGAGCAGGTAGCCCTGCCCGATGGCTACCGAGAGAGTCTCCCCTGTGTACCAGGGCTCTCGCCGGGCCCTGCGCTTCCACTCCCTCGACGGGACGAGCCCGCCCTTCTCCGAGGGGATGTCCAGGCCCGTCGGCCGCCCGAGGCCCAGAGCGAGGGAGTGGCGCTCGATGGCGTCGATGCCGAGATCCAGCCCGAGCTGGTAGAAGTACACGTCGCAGGATTGGATCATCGCCGCGCGAAGATCCATGGACCCGTGCCCCGTCCTCTTCCAGCATCGGTAGGGGCGACCGGCGAAGGTGTAGCTCCCCGAGCAGAACACCCGCGTCTGGGGCGTGATCACCCCCTCGGCGAGCCCCGCGAGGGCAGTTACGATCTTGAAGGTGCTTGCAGGGGGGTACAGGCCCTGGATGGCCCGGTTCTGGAGGGGGTGGAGGGGATCGCTGGAGAGCGCAGCCCACTCGGCGGCGGTGACCCCCTTGGCGAGCGCGTTGGGGTCGAAACCCGGCCTCGACGCCAGGGCGAGGACGTCCCCTGTGCGCACCCCCACCACGGCAACCGCACCGGACTCCTCCCCCAGGGCGTCCAGGGCCGCCTGCTGGAGGCGGCGGTCGATCGTGAGAGTCACCGTGTGACCCGGCCGAGCGTGACGTTCGGCCAGCACCTGAAGCCTGCGTCCCCGGACGTCGACCTCCACCTGCTGGCCGCCCGCTTCGCCCCGCAGCTCCCCTTCCCACGCCCGTTCCAGCCCCGTCCTGCCGAGGGCGTCCCCGGGCTCGTAGTCGGCGTAGGCGGGCTGCCGCAGCTCCTCCGCGGAGATCTCTCCCACGTACCCCAGGGTGGAGCCCAGGAGGTCGCCGAAGGGGTAGAACCGCACCGGGGTGGCCTGGACGACCACTCCCGGGAGCTCCAGCCTGCGGGCCTCGAGCCGGGCCATCTCCGGGCGCGTGAGGTGACGCTTGAGGATGCGGGGCTTCCAGCGGGGAGGGCCCGGACCCTCCACGGCCTGGGCCACTGCTTCTCCATCGAGCCCCAGAGTCGCTTCCAGCTCACGATACACCCGCGCCCTCTCCCCCAGCGGCATTTCGGCGGGGATGACGAGGGCATCGAAGGTCGCGCGCACCTCGGCCAGAACTTCGCCGGTGCGGTCCAAGATGATGCCGCGGGGGGCTGGCAGCCGTTCGATGCGGATGCGGTTGTTCTCGCTCAGATGGCGGTACCGCGAACCCTCGAGCACCTGCAGGTAGACCAGGCGCAGGCACAGGACCGAGAAGGCCGCGAGGACCAACACCACGCACCAGAGGAACCGCCGGCGCAGGTGCACAGGGGCGGGGAGCCTGGGAGGCGTCACGTCCCGACCTCCAGCCGGGGCCGGCGGCCGGTGGCGAGCTCCAGGGCCACGAACACCAGGGGGACGCACAGGGCGTCCACCAGGGCCTGGGCCCACGCGCCCGAGGCCAGGGTGTTCAGCCCCAAGGGGGCTCGGAAAGCGAACCAGCTCATGGTCCCCGCCACGGCGGCCTCCAGAGCGGGCCCGAGGGTCGCGAAAGGAAGGAGGAGCAGGGGGCGGTCGTCGAAGAAGATTCCCCGGAAGGGGCGGGCTGCCGCGTAGAGGGACAGGCGAAGCAGGGGGCCGAACCCGAGGGGGGCTCCCGAAGCGGCATCCAGCAACAGGCCCGCCGAGAAGGCGAGGACAGCCCCGCCGCGAGGGGCCCCGGTGAGGGCGACCCAGAGGACGAGGGCGCGCGTGAGATCCGGCCGCCAGGGGTCCGTCAGGAAGAGCGGGAAGAGGGTGGTCTGCAAAGCAAGGCCGGCCAGCAGCGCGCCCCACCAGGCCGCCTGGGCCCTCACGGGGCGTCCCCGCCGTCCGGGAGGATCACGAACACCTCCTCGAGGCGGCTGAAGTCGGCGCTGGGGGCGAGCTGCGCGGCGTGGAACACGTCCCCCGGGCGCGCCTCCACGTGGGAAATCTCCCCCAAGAGAAGCCCCTTGGGAAAGATCCCCCCGAGTCCGGAGGTCACGACACGGTCCCCCGGCGCTGCCTCTTCCCCCCGCGCGAGGTGGAGCACCCGGCACGTGGGGCCGAGGGTCCCCTCGACCAGCACCTGGGCCCGCGTGCGCTGGACGATGGCGTCCACGGCGGAGTTCGGGTCGGTGAGCAGCAGCACCCGGCTCGCCGACCCGGATACTTCAAAGACCCGCCCCACCACCCCCGCCGGAGTCGTCACCGGGCAGTCGACGACGACCCCGTCGGCGCTCCCTTTGTCCAGGACCAGGGACTGAAACCAGAGCGTGGCGCTCCGCCCTACGACCCGGGCCGGGATCTGGCGCAGGGGCGTCGCTTCCTTGAAGCCGAGCAGTGCCTTGAGGCGAAGGTTCTCCTGGGCTACCTCTTCCACGTCCAGGAGCTCCCGGCGGAGCTCCGCCACCTCCCGGCGCAGGAGCTCCGCATCTCGAGCGGCGTAGACCAGGAAGACGTAGCGGTCCACCACCGAGCCGAGTCCTTCGGCGATCCCTTTCACGGCCGTCTGGACCGGCGCCCCCAGCAGGCCCACGGATCGCCCCAGGACGCCGTTGCCTTCCCTCCCGGACGAGAGCACGCCCAGGGCCACCAGCGTGAGCCCCCCGCCGATGATCACCCCTCGATAACGAAGGAGGAACCCGAGCATGAACCCTCGCGAACACGGAAGCCGGGCTCACCGCCCGGTCGGTGCGGAAGAGAGGGCCGACCCCATCGCCCGGCGGCGCTAGAGGTTCTTCGGTAGGTCAGGAACACACCTCCCGGAGCAGGCTGATCTCGTCCAGGGCCATTCCTGCGCCGAGGGCGACGCAAGACAGGGGATCGTCGGCCACCATGACCGGGAGCCCGGTCTCTTCCCTCAGCAGCACGTCGAGATTGCGCAGGAGCGCACCGCCCCCTGCCAGCACGATCCCCTTGTCCACGATATCGGCTGCCAGCTCGGGAGGGGTCTTTTCCAGGGCGATGCGCACCGCCTGGATGATGGAGTTGATGGGCTCCCGGAGGCTCTCCCGGATCTCGGCGGCACTGACGGTGACGGTCTTGGGGATGCCCGCCACGAGGTCGCGGCCCTTGACGTCCATCGTGGGGTTCTTCTCTTCCGGGTCGGGATAGGCGTTGCCGACGGACATCTTCACTTCCTCCGCCGTGCGCTCGCCGATGAGCAGATTGTACTTGCGCTTCACGTACTGGACGATGGCCTCGTCCATCTTGTCCCCCGCCACCCGGACCGATTGGCTGTACACAATGCCCGCCAGGCTGATGACCGCGACCTCGGTGGTGCCGCCGCCGATGTCGACGATCATGTTCCCCGAGGGTTCGGTGACCGGCAACCCGGCGCCGATGGCTGCGGCCATCGGCTCCTCGATCAAGTATACCTCCCGCGCGCCGGCCGACTCGGCGGATTCGCGAACCGCTCGCTTCTCGACCTGGGTGATCCCCGAGGGAACCCCCACGATCACACGAGGCCGCACCAGCTTCCGCCGGTTGTGCACCTTCTGGATGAAGTACCGGAGCATCGCTTCGCAGATGTCGAAGTCGGCGATGACGCCTTCCTTGATCGGGCGGGTCGCGACGATGGACCCGGGGGTGCGGCCGAGCATGCGCTGGGCCTCCTTGCCCACCGCGAGGATGCGTCCGCCCCCTTGGGCGTCCTTGCGGACCGCCACCACCGAGGGTTCGCTGGCGATGATTCCCTTGCCCTTGACGTAGACGAGGGTGTTCGCCGTGCCCAGGTCGATGGCGAGGTCGGTGGAGAAAAAGCCCAGGATGGCATCCAGCATGGCGATCTCGATCCTCGGGTAGGCCGTCGCGAATCCGGGCAGCGGCTCGCAGATGCGGAGGGATCGCGAATCTTAGCAAGATCCCGGTGAGAGGTTCAAGCCGTGCCCCCAGGCGAGCGCCACAATTTGAGATCATCCGGGAAATGACCGGGTCCTCGTGTCCAGGGACGATCGGGTGGGCCCGACCACGTAGGCGGACGGCCGCTCGACGTGAGCAGCCGCTTCGGGAGTCGCGATGCCGCGAGGATTCCGGACGCGGCGGGGGAGAACACCTACCGTGCAGTCCGGCCTCGTCTGCCGGAGTGGGCGGGCCCACCCGGTCGTTTAGCGGAAGAACCATGACTTGGGTTGTTCCGGTGCCGGCCGTTCTTGGGGTCTTCCGGGGGATGACGGGTTTCCCCACCCAGGGACGGCCGGGGAGCGGTAACCGCACGCCCGCCGCCGCATCGAAGGTGCGGTTCGCCGCTCCGGTGGGGGGCGACGGCAAATCTCCGCGAAGGCTCCGCCATGACGGTCATCGACAGCGCCTTTCTGGCCGCAGCGAACCCTCCCCCCCCGGGCGGGGGTGACGCGACCGTGGATCTGTCTGGGGCCCGCCACCCCGGCAAGCTCTACCACTGCCAAAGGGCTGCGCGGGACATCCCCCTCTCTCCTCCCCGCTGCGCCCATCCCAAGGGATACTGCAGGTGGCGCACCGCCTGTCCCGTGCACGCACTGGAGAAGGAGCAGGCGAGAGGAGGTTAGGTTCGCCTCCCCGTGGCGTCACCCTGTCCGCGTGCGGCAGCGGCGGGCCGGGGATTTCGGCGCCGCCTTCCTCCCGGTGGCCCATCCAGTCCTTGCACGCCCGTTGAGCGGTCGCGTATCCTAGCGCGAATGCGAGACGGTGCATGCGTGACCAGATTCTGAAGTATTTCTGGGTCCTTACTCTGCTCTTCCTGGCCGGAGCGGCCTTCCTCTCGGCGCGCCTCGCCAGCGTCCTCCTCGCCAAGCGTCTGTGGGTGGCCGAGACCGCGACGGCATCCCAGGAGGCGCCTCGCGCCGAGGTGGCCGCAGGGGAGCGGCTGGGGGATTTCCTGGTGATCCAGGATCGGAACGTCTTCAATGCCAACCCCAAGCCGGCAAGGCCGGAGCCCTCCGAGGCTCAGGGTCCCGGCGCCGCCGCGGGTCAGGCGGTTCCCTCTCCGGCCCCGCGGACTCCGCTCAACATCACCCTGTTCGGCACGGCGGTGGTGGAGGGCGGCCGATCGTTCGCGTTGATCCAGTCGGGAAACGAGATCAAGCTCGTCCGTGTCGACGAGGAGGTGGCCCCCGCCGCGCGCCTGGCCGAAGTCCGGTCGGACCGGATTCTCGTGGACCGAGCGGGCGCGATGGAGGAGGTCCTCCTGTACCCTCCGGAGACCGCCCAGCCCGCACCGGCCCGGGGCCGGCAGCCGGCCGCGGCCCGGGCGCAGCCGGTACCCCCGCCCGCCCCGGCAGCGGAGACCGTGAGGCAGGTGGACGAGAGCAACTGGCTCATCGACAGCCGAGAGATCGAGGAGGCCGGCGCCAACCTGAACCAGCTCATGACCCAGATTCGGGTCGTGCCCAACTTCGCCGACGGCCAACCGGACGGCTTCAAGGTCTTCGCCATCCGGCCGGGAAGCCTGTTTGCCCGTATCGGGCTGCAAAACGGCGACGTCCTGAAGCGCGTGAACGGGATCGAGCTCGAGGGGCCGGAGCAGGCCTTCCAGGCCTACCAGGCCCTGAGAGAGGAGACGTCGATCCAGATCGACCTCGTGCGTCGCAACGAAAACCGGACCTTCAACTACGAGATCCGATAGCTTTCCGCCGGTCGACGCCCGGTGCAGGGCGGAATCCCACGATACCCAGAAGGAGGACCGACGGTGCGATTCCTGCGCCCGATCATCGGCCTGATCATCACCTGCCTGCTCCTCGCGCCGACGCCGCCGTCGGCCCAGACCGTCGAGGACGGCCCCGCCGTTGCGCCGGAGGTGACTGCGCCTCCGGAACCGTCGGTCTCCCCGGGGGCTCCCGCGCGCCCGCCCCGGCCCGCGGCCACCCGGCAGGCGGACCGGCGCATCACTCTGAACTTCAAGGACGCGGAGCTCAACGCGGTCGTGCAGTTCATCTCGGAGGTGACGGGGAAGAGCTTCATTCTCGACGCCGACCAGCGCCAGTGGGGCAAGGTCACCCTGATCAGCCCCCTGCAGGTGACCGTGGACGAGGCCTACGAGATCTTCCAGACCATGCTCAACATCAAGAACTTCACGATCGTCCCGTCGGGTAGGGTCTACAAGATCGTCCAGACCCAGCTGGCATCCCAGACCACGGTGGAGACGGTCCGGGACTCGGCACCTCCGGGGGATCGCGTGGTGACGCGCATCATCCCGCTCCAGTACGTCGATGTAAACGGCATCGTGCAGGTGATCTCCCCTCTGGTGACCAAGGGCAGCCCGGTCATCGCCTATCCGGCCACGAACACGCTCATCGTGATCGACTCCCACGCCAACATCGAGCGGCTCCTGGAGATTATCCGTTCCCTGGACGTCGAGACGGTGGACACGGTCCTCGAGATCATCCCCATGCGCTACGCCTCGGCAGAGATCATGGCGAAGAACCTGGCCCAGGTCGTCGCGGACCGGACCCGACAGGTGCGCCGGGCGGCCCCGGCCAGGGGACAGGCCCAGGTCCAGCAGGTGCAGGCCGAGGCGACGGCGGTGAAGATCATCCCCGACTCGCGGACCAATGCCCTGATCGTGATCTCCGACCCCCAGACCATGGCGGACATCAAGGTGATGATCGAGGCGTTGGACGTGGAGATCCCGAAGGGTTCCGGGAAGATCAACGTCTACTATCTGAAGTACGCCGACGCGGAGAACGTGGCCTCCGTCCTCACCGCCATCTCCAAGTCCGCGGGCACCCGGCCGCGGCCGGGCCAGCCCCAACCCGCGGCCCGGGCCACCGGGGCGACCGAGGCGAGCGTGGAGTTCGAGGAGCCCGTCCAGATTACCGCCGACAAGACCACCAACTCCCTGGTGATCATCGCCAGCCCCCAGGACTACGAGATCCTGCGCGACGTCATCGAGAAGCTCGATATCCGCCGGCCCCAGGTGCTGGTCGACGCCTTGATCGTCGAGATGAGCTTCGAGAAGGCCTTGGAGCTCGGTGTCGAGTGGCGCACCACCGACGATCCCCGCGGAGGGGACCTTACCGGCTTCGCCTCCACCAATTTCGGCACGATCGGCAACGTGGCGGTCGGGGGGCCCCTGGCCGTCCCCCAGGGGCTGGCCCTCGGGGTGATCAAGGGCACCGTGACCTTCGCCGGGAGAGAGTTCCTCAACGTCGGGGCCCTGCTCAGAGCGCTCCAGACCGACTCGGACGTCAACGTGCTGAGCTCCCCCCACCTGATCACCACGGACAACGAGGAGGCCGAGATCGTCGTCTCGGACAACATCCCCTTCAAGACCAGCGAGAAGTTCGACTCCCAGGGGAACCCCATCTCCACCTTCGAGTACCGCGATGTGGGGTTGACGTTGCGCTTCACCCCCCAGATCAACGAGGACAACTTCGTCCGGCTCCGCCTCTTCCAGGAGACGAGCCAGATCCTGAGCACGGCCACCGGCGGAAGCATCAACGCCCCGTCCACCACGCGGCGGTCGGCGAGGACCACGGTCGTGGTCCAGGACCAGACCACCGTTGTGATCGGCGGGCTGGTGAGCGACGACACCCAGATGACCGCGTCCTCCGTGCCGTGCCTGGGCGATCTTCCGCTCCTGGGGTACCTCTTCCGGAGCTCCCGTCAGGAGACCCGGAAGAAGAACCTGCTGATCTTCCTCACGCCGCGCATCGTGACGAGCATGGCGAAGCTCGAGGAGGTGACCGAGGACAAGCGCTTCCTGTACGAAGAGCAGGTGACCCCCACGGGAGCGCCTCCCCTGCAGCCCGCCCAGAAGCTGGAGCACTATCTGGACCGTCTCAAGGGGGAGGCCGGTCAGCCGTGACGGCGCGAAGGGGCCTGGGCGAGCTCCTCTTGGGGAAGGGCCTGCTGGACGAGGAGGGGCTTGCCCGCGGGCAGGCCGGGCAGGCCGAGCGGGGCGGCAGCCTGTCGGAGGCCCTTTCCTCCTTGGGGCTGGTGGGCTCCGAAGCCCTCCTCCAAGCACAGGCGGAGGCTTTCGGTTTACCCGTCGCCCCCGAGATCCGGCCGGCCGAGATCCCGGAGGACGTGGTTCGCCTCGTCCCGATCCAGTTCGCCAAGCGCCACCGGGTGCTCCCGCTGGGGGAGGAGAACGGCCGGGTTCTGGTCGCGGTCGCCGACGGGGAGGACCTGCGAGTCCTCCACGATCTGCGAGTGCTCCTGGGACGGCCGGTGTCACCGTGCCTGGCACCGGCGGACCGGATTCTCCAGGCCATCAACCGGGTGTACGAGCTGGGCTCCGACCGGGCCGGGGACCTGATGGAGGGGCTCAGCGACGTGGGGCTTTCTGCCCTGGCCCACGAGATCGAGGAGCCCAAGGACCTCCTGGACGCCTCCGACGAGGCACCCATCATCCGGCTGGTCAACGGGATCATGTTCCAGGCGGTGAAGGACCGGGCCAGCGACATTCACGTGGAGGCCTTCGAGCGGGAGCTCCAGATCCGCTACCGCATCGACGGTGTGCTCTACCCGGTTCTCACTCCCCCGAAGACCCTGCAGGCGGCGATCACCAGCCGGATCAAGGTCATGGCGGGCCTCGACATCGCCGAGAAGCGCCTGCCCCAGGACGGCCGGATCCGCATCAAGATCGCGGGAAAGGACATCGACATCCGCGTCTCGGTGCTCCCGACGGCCTACGGCGAGCGGGTGGTGATGCGCCTGCTGGACAAGTCCGCGGTGCTCCTGGACCTGGAGGAGTTGGGACTCGGCGGCGAGCGTCTCGAGGCGTTCAAGAAGCTCATCACCCGCCCCTACGGGATTCTCCTGGTCACCGGGCCGACGGGTTCCGGGAAGACCACCACCCTGTATGCCGCCCTCTCGCGGATCAACTCCGAGGACATCAATATCATTACCGTCGAGGACCCCATCGAGTACCAGCTCCGGGGGATCGGCCAGATCCACGTCAACCCCAAGATCGCCCTGACCTTCGCTGCTGGCCTCCGGTCGATCCTACGGCAGGACCCGGACGTGATCATGGTGGGGGAGATCCGCGACGGAGAGACCGCCGAGATCGCCATCCAGGCGAGCCTCACCGGTCACCTGGTGTTGTCCACCCTCCACACCAACGACGCGGCCGGGGCGGTGACCCGGCTGGTGGACATGGGGGTCGAGCCCTTCCTGGTGTCGTCTTCCGTGCTGGCGATCCTCGCCCAACGCCTCGTCCGGGTGTTGTGCCCGGCGTGCCGCGAGCCCTATTTGCCCCCCCCCGAAGGACTGGCGGAGCTCGGCCTTCACGCTTCGGATCTCCCCGAAGGGCACCTGTACCGCGCCAAGGGGTGTCCCCACTGCATGCAGACCGGGTACCGAGGCCGTTCCGGGATCTACGAGCTGCTGACGGTGGACGAGCGGATCCGCAACCTCATCATGAAGGGGGCGGACTCGGCGACCATCAAGGAGGAAGCGCGGCGAGGGGGGATGCTGACCCTGCGGGACGACGGCACCCGGAAGCTCCTGCGGGGGATCACCAGCGCCGAGGAGGTGCTCCGGGTCACCCAGGAAGAGGCGATCTAGGGGGAGTGCCTTGGCCGTCTTCGAGTATGAGGGACTGGACTCCCGGGGCCGCGCCGCCCGCGGGATCGTGGACGGGGACGGCCCCCGGGCCGTGCGGGCGAAGCTCAAGCGGCAGGGGGTGTTCGCCACGCGCGTGACCGAGATGGCCAAGGCGGAGGCGACGACCGATCGGGGCGTGAGGCCGAGACTCTCTCGCGGGGTTCGGGTGGGGGAGCTCGCCGTCCTCACCCGGCAGCTCGCCACCCTCCTGGGGGCCGGCTTGCCCCTGGTGGCGGCCCTCGGGGCACTGCTGGAGCAGACCGACAGCCCCCGCATGAGCCGCCTGCTGTCCCAGGTCCGCGAGGGGGTGAACGAGGGGCGGGCCTTCCACGACGTCCTGGGGGAGCACTCCCGTTCGTTTCCTGAGATCTACCGGAACATGGTCCGCTCCGGGGAAGCAAGCGGAACCCTGCCCCTCGTCCTCAGCCGACTGGCGGATTTCCTCGAGGCATCGGTAGCCTTTCGGCAGCGGCTGCAGGCAGCCCTGGTCTATCCCGCCCTGATGACGCTGTTGGGGGCGGGGATCCTCTGGTTCCTCCTGACCAGCGTGGTGCCCCGGGTGACGGATATCTTTGCCGACATGCGCAGGGCGCTGCCTGCGCCTACCCGCATGCTCCTGGCCACGAGCAGCTTTCTGCAGGAGTACGGGTGGGTCGCCCTGCCGGTGCTCCTTCTCCTCTTCTTCGCACTGCGCCGCTACGGCCGCACCCCGGCGGGGCGACTCGTCATCGACGGGCTGGTGCTGCGCACCCCGGCCTTTGGACGATTCGTCCGGCTGGTCGGCGTGAGCCGTTTTTCCAAGACATTGGGCACGCTCCTGAGCGGCGGGGTGCCCCTTCTCACCGCGTTGGACATCTCCCGGGCGGTGCTCGGGAACTCGGTGCTGGAGCGGGCGGTGGAGCGGGTGCGGGACGACGTGCGGGAAGGGCGCAGTCTCCGGGACGCCTTGCGGGCCACGGGGGAGTTCCCCTCGGTGATGTGCCAGATGGTGGGTGTGGGGGAAGAGAGCGGGGCTCTCGACGACCTGCTGCTCAGAGTGTCCGAGGCCTTTCAGGGCCAGGTGGAAGCCTCGGTGGCTACCTTGACGTCCCTGTTGGAACCCCTTATGATCCTGTTCATGGGATTGGCGGTCGGTTTCGTCGTTCTTGCCATCCTCCTGCCCATTTTCGAGATGAGTCAACTCGTGGGTTGATCCACCACCCCTCCTCCCGATCCCGAGAATGCCCGTGAACAGACGTCGCCGCGATGCCGGCTTCACCCTCATTGAGCTCCTGGTGGTCTTGACGATCCTCGGTCTCTTGGCCGGCTTGGTGATGCCGCGGCTGTTCGGTCGAGGCGAGGATGCCAAGATTACGGCGGCCCGGATCCAGATCCGGGTGTTGGAGGACGCGCTGCGCCAATTCGAGGTGGACAACGGGTTCTACCCGGACACCGAGCAGGGGCTCGAGGCCCTGGTGCGCGAGCCCACGGTCGGCCGGGTGCCGACTCGGTGGAGGGCGGGCGGCTATCTGGAGAAGTCTGTGGTCCCGAGGGACCCCTGGGGCAACCCTTACGTCTATCTCTCCCCCGGCAACCACGGGGACTTCGACCTGCTCTCCTACGGAGCGGACGGCGAGCCGGGCGGCGAGGGGAGGTTCGCCGACATCGCCAACTGGGATCTGGAGTGACCCCCTCGCGCCGCGGCTTCACCCTGGTGGAGTTGGCGGTCGTCCTCCTCATCCTGGCGGTGGCGCTCTCGGTGCTCCTTCCCCGCCTCCCCCGGCTGGGCGAGGGGCAAAAGAACCAAGCCCTGCGGCGTCTCGCCGCCACAGCCCAGGCTCTCCACGAAGAAGCCGCGTTCAAAAAAAAAGCCTAGCCCTGATCTACGACTTCGAGGAACAGACCTATCGGGCGGGGCAGTGGGACGAGGAGGAGCGTGACTACCTCCCGTCCCCCGGCCTGCCGGCGGGGCTCGTTCGCCTTCCCGAGGGCCTTCGTTTTCGGGAAGTGGAGACCACGGTGGAGGGCGTCGTGAGCCGGGGAAGGGCCTTGACCCATTTTCTCCCCCAGGGGTACGCGACCCCCAGCTGGGTCTACCTCGAAGACGGGGACGGCAACCTCTACACCGTGGTGATCCGCTCCCTGCCGGGGCAGGTCGGGATCTTCGATGGCCGTGTGGATCCGGATTAGGTCTTGCCGCAGGGCGAGGGCCCGCCTTCTCCGCGGCGGCTTCAGCTTCCTGGAGCTTCTCCTCGCCCTGGCCATTCTGGGATCCGCCTTCACGGTCCTCCTCTCGGCCCACACCTCGGCGGCCCGCCAGGAAGCCCAGGCGCGGCGGCTCATGACCGCGACCCTCCTGACCCGGGAGCTCCTCACCGAGACGGAGGTGGAGGGCTTTCCCGACCTGGGGCAGGACGACGGTGACTTCGGGGAGGCGTTTCCCGACTACGCTTGGGAGAGGCGGGTGGAGACCACCGAGTTCGAGGGTGTCCGCCTGGTCCGCCTGATCGTTTTCTGGCCCGAGCGGGGGGACCGGGCCTCGACGGAGCTCGTCTACTACGCCGTGGAGGGGGAGCGTTGAGGCGGGGATTCACCCTTCTGGAGGTGCTCCTGGCGCTGGCGCTGCTGGCGTTGGTGCTCAGCCTCGTCCAGGGCGCGTACTCGGGAGCCGCCCGCTCCCGGAACCTGTCGAACGCCCAGACCCGTGAGGTCCACGCCGCCGCGATGGTGCTCGACCGTTTGGCGACCGAGCTCGCTGCGGCGTTCCACACCACGACCACCCCCTTCCGTGCACAGGCGACCGGCTTCCATGTGGATCGGGGGCCGGACGGGCTGTCCACCCTCTCCTTCGTCACGCGGCTCAGCCCCCTGCCGGGCTCCCTGCCGGGGGGAGAGGCCGAGGTGGGCTACCTCGTGGAGCGGGACCGGGAGGGCCAGCTGCGCCTGCGCCGGCGAGAGTCCCGTGACCTGGACGGGGACCCGGAAGAGGGCGGGGTCTCCTACGAGATCCTCCCCGGGGTCTCGCGCTTCGAGGTCCTCTGTTACGACGGGACGGACTGGGTGGACGGCTGGGACACCGGCCGTCGGGACGCGGAGCCCCTGCTGCCCCTCGCGGTGTCGGTCGAGATCGCGTGGGGGGAGGGCGAGGAGGAGCGGGTCCTCCGCACCTCGACCCCCGTCTACCGAGCACGGAGGGGGCCGTCGTGAGGGGGCAGCGCGGGGCGGCGCTCCTTCTCGTGGTGCTCCTCATCAGCCTCCTGGCCGTGCTGGTGGTCGAATTCCAGCGGGAGGCGCGGCTGAAGCTCCGGTCCTCGGTCAACCTGCGCGATGCCTTGCAGGCCCACGCGCTGCTGCGCTCCGGGGTCACGGTGGCCTCGGCGTTCCTCCTCGCGGATGCCGAAGAGAGCGCGGTGGACCACCGGGCGGAGCTGTGGAGTCAGCCGATTCCCCCCGTCCCCTTGGGGGAGGGAACCCTGTCCGTCTCGGTCGAAGACCTGGATGGAAGGTTTCCCCTGGGGTCGCTCGTCGATGCTCGCGGCAGGGCCGTCCCGACCCAGGTCGCGGCCTACCGGCGGCTGCTCGACGCCCTGGAGCTGGAGGGTGCCGCTCCCGCGGACCTCGTGGACGCCCTTGTGGACTGGATGGACGAGGACCAGGAGGGCCCCTACGAGATCAACCCGGAGTTCACCGTGCCCAACGCGCCTTTGGACCACCTGGAGGACTTGGGCCGGGTGGAGGGGTACACGTGGGAGGTGCTCCACGGCCTCCTGCCCCACGTGGACATCCGGTCGGACAGGGGCATCAACGTCAACACCGCGACGGTACCGGTCCTGCTGAGCCTCCACGAGGCCATCCGGCGGGACGAGGCCGAGCTGCTCTACGAGGAGCTGGGGGAGCAGCACGCGGAGCGGGTTGGGGATCTCCGCACCCACGCCGCGTTTTCCGGGGTCGCGAACTTCGCGGCCGTGAGCCAGAACCTGAAAGTGGAGAGCGCCCGGTTCCGGGTCCTCCTGGCGGCGGACGTGCCGGCCGCGGCGCAGAACCCGGTGGTGCGGATCGCCCGAGCGGTGCTGCAGCGCGACCGGGCCCAACGCACCGTGGAGCTCGTGGACTGGATCGAGGAGTGACGGCCCGGGCGGAAGCTCCGCGGTCACCCGTTGGCAGGGCCCAAGGGAAACCGACCGGGGAGGGGAGGTGCGCGTGACGGAGTGGCGCAGGCTGCGGGGTACGCAGGTGCGGGTAACGGCCTCTGGAGTGGAGTACCGAGGCATCGTGGTGGAGATGGGCGAGGAGGCGCTGGTGCTGCGCTCTCCCACCGGCATGCTGGAGATCCCGTGGGATCGGGTGACCCACCTGGAGGAGTCCCCCGGTGGCTGATGCCCCCCTTCCCGTGGCTAGGGGACCGGGGCCTCCGCCGCGTCCTCGGCATCGAGGCCCAGGAAGCGCATGAGACCGCTGTAGGTGCGGTTGACCACCTGTTCGGGGCGGATGCCGGCCGCCGAGGCCACCCGCCAGGCGTCGTGCACCTCTCCGACCTGGCCGGCCACGTGGGCATCGGACGACAGAGCGATCGGGCCGCCCACGCGTGCCACCGCCGCCGCGAGGGCGGAACAGCGCTCCAGGCTCCCCTGGCGTGTCGGGGACCGACCAAAGGAAGAGTTGTTGATCTCCAGGGCGACCCCCAACTCGCAGGCCGCCTGGGCCAGCGCGGAGATGTCCACCGGAAACCCGGGGTTTCCCGGGTGGGTCAGCACCCGCACCCCGGGCCGCTGCATCGCGGCCACCAGGGCCCCCGTGTTCCCCGCGGTGGTGGAAGGTTTGAGGCCGCATCCCTCGTGAAATCCAACCATCACGTAGTCGAGCTGCTCCAGGAGCTCCGGGGGCAGGTCGAGGCGCCCCTTGCGGTCCAGGAGATTCGCCTCCACCCCCTTGAGGAGGCGAACCCCGCGGAGGAAGGGGGGCAGGAAGCGCAGGGCGCGGAAGTAGTTGATGTGGGGACCTCCGGGCAGGGCCGGGCCGTGGTCGGAGATCCCCACCGCACGCAACTTCCGCGCGGCTGCCTCCCGGGCGATCTCTTCCACAGTGGAGAAGGCGTGGCCGCTGGCCACGGTGTGCACGTGCAGGTCCGCTCGAATCTTCATGGGACGGCATTCTAGACGCCGCGAACGCGCCGCAACAAGGAGTCACCGTGGCCTGCATCGCCCCTCCCAGCCGACAGGGGAAACCCGACGCCCCCGGGCCGCGGCCCGAAATCTGCGGCTGCTCGAGACCCAGTCGCTCCGGCGGCCTTCCGCGCCGCTCCTCGCGGTTCTTCCTCGGGGCCCGCGGCTCGGTCGTGCCGGCAAGGGGCTGTGCTCCTGGCGTCTCGCACCCTTTCCCGAGGGTTGGCGGGTTCCGCGCGGCGGGGCCCGCCTCACGGACCGGGGACTCCCCGGTGGCCCCGTGACGAGCCGAGGCGGGGAGGGGGTCCAGGGGTTTTTCGGTCCGGCCGGGCCCCTCGCTCGGTGTCTGCCGGGCTACGAGGCCCGGCCCGGGCAGGCGGCCATGGCACAAGCCGTGTACGGCACCCTCCAGGAGGGCGGGGTGCTTCTCGCGGAGGCCGGCACGGGCACCGGAAAGACGCTGGCCTACCTTGTGCCGGCACTCCTGGGGGGGAAGAAGGTCGTGGTCAGCACGGCCACCAAGACCCTCCAGTCCCAGATCCTGCAAAAGGACGTCCCGCTCCTGGCCACCGCCCTGGGGCGCTCGGTTCCCGTCGCCCTCCTCAAGGGACGCCAGAACTACCTGTGCCTGCGGCGCTTCGAGAGGTTCCGGGCGCAGCCCCTCTTCCGCTTCGCCGCCGAGGCACGTCTGTACGCCCGCCTCGAGGCGTGGGCCGGGGCGACCCGCACCGGGGACCGGGCGGAGCTCGCCGACCTTCCCGACGACTTCGGCCCCTGGCGGGAGATCTGCTCCACCTCCGAGACGTGCTGGGGCGCGAAGTGCCCCCGGGAGGAACCGTGCCACCTGGGTGCCCACCGCCGCGCCGCCCAGCGGGCCCAGGTGGTCGTGGTCAACCACCACCTCTTTTTCGCCGACCTCGCCGTGCGCTCCTCCTCGGCGGGGGAAGTGCTGCCCCGCTACGAGGCGGTGGTCTTCGACGAGGCGCACCACCTGGAGCCGGTTGCGACCCAATACTTCGGGTCCCGCGTGGGCTCCCACCGTTTGGCGGACTTCACCCGCGACGCCGCCGGGGCCCTGGGCGGCAGCGACGGCCCCCTGGCCCAGGCGCTCTCTGCTGTAGCCGAGGCCTCCGACAGGCTGTGGTCGAGCCTCCCGCGGGGCGAGGTCCCCCTGCGGTTGCGGGGCACCCTGGAAGGGGAGGCCCGGGAGGCCCTGGCGGAACTCCTCGATACCCTGGCGCACTGGATCGACCGCCTGGCACCGCGGCAGGCGGCGAGTCAGGAGTGGGAGGCCCTCTTCCGGCGCAGCCGGGAGTTGCGAGAGGACCTGGCCCGCTTCGCCACGGAACCCGAAGCGGGCGAGGTGCGCTGGGTCGCGTCCCGGGGGCGCGCCGCCACCCTCCACGCCGCCCCGGTGGAGATCGGCACCCACCTGCAGGCGAGGGTCTTCTCGGGCCCGTTGCCGGTGGTCCTCACCTCGGCGACGCTGCGGGCGGGGGGGAGCTTCGCCTATCTGTCCGCCCGCCTGGGAATTCCGGAGGGCGCCCGGGAGGTGGCGGTCCCGAGCCCCTTCGACTTCGCCCGGCAGGGGCTGCTCTACGTGCCCGCCCGGATGCCCGATCCGGGGAACCCATCCTTCCCCGAGACGGCGGCCGAGGAGATCGCCACCCTGCTCCGGGCCACGGGCGGCCGGGCCTTTTGCCTGTTCACCTCTCACCGGGTGCTGCGCGCCGTGGCCGAGGTCCTTGCCGCACGGGTTCCCTACCCCCTCCTGGTCCAGGGGCAGGCCCCCCGGGAGGTGCTCCTGGAGGCCTTCCGGCGCGACACCCACTCGGTGCTCCTGGGGGCCCAGTCCTTCTGGGAAGGGGTCGACGTGCCCGGGGAGGCCCTCTCCGCCGTCATCATCGACAAGCTCCCGTTCGCCACTCCCACCGAGCCCCTCGTCGAGGCGCGGATCGAGCGGGCCAGGGCCCTGGGTGAGTCCCCCTTCTCCTCCTACCAACTCCCGGCTGCCGCCATGGCGCTCCGGCAGGGGGTGGGGAGGCTCCTCCGCCGCACCACCGATCGGGGCGTGGTGGCGATCCTCGACCGGCGGCTCCTCGAGAGGTCCTACGGCCGGTTCCTCCTGGACAGCCTCCCCCCCTTCCCCCGCACCCGCCGCCGGGAGGACGTGGCGTCGTTCTTCGAGGAAGGCGGGGTCGATGGGGTTCCCCAGAACCCGCACCTTGATCTTGGGCCGGGGTCCGGGAGGCCCGAAGACCCGCCCCGTGCCGTATCGACCGACCGGCCGCTTCCGGCGCAAACGGGTGAAGCCCGCCGTATCGAGGTCCGCGGGGACACCTCTTCGAATGGCCGCGGATTGCGGGGCGAAACGTAGGGGCTCCCGGACCCCGCTTGCCGGCCAGGCGGGGAATCCAGGTCCCGCCCGTGCCTCGACATCCCCCGGGTCAGGGTTCCCTCTCGCCCGGCCTGGGCGGCGCCGAGCCGAACGGTCCCCCTTCCGGGTCCCACGAGAAGGCGCCTGCGCTGGGACTCTCCCGAGTGGCCGGGCACTTGCCGACGTGGGTACGCGTCCTGTACGGTGCACGCATGGATGATGGAAGGGAGACGGCCGCCCCGGAATCCGGGGCGCTTGCAAGGGTGGAGCCGGCAAGCGGGACCGACGTGGCGCGCTGGGTGGCGGAGCACGCAGATGATTTGTTCCGTTATGCGCTCTCGCGGGTGGGGGACCGGGAGACCGCACGCGACGTCGTCCAGGAGACGTTCTTGGCCCTCGTGAAGGGCGCCGGCTTCGAGGGGCGCTCGAGCCCGAGGACCTGGCTGATCGGCGTGCTACGCCACAAGATCGCCGACCACTTCCGGCGCGCCGCGCAGACCCCGGAAGCCTCGGCGGCAGACCCCGAGGAGGACCTCTTTGACGGCGGCGGCCGGTGGCGGGTGCCCCCTGGACCCTGGCCCTTCGACCCCGGCGACGCACTCGACCGGAAACGATTTCGGCAGGCATTGCAACTCTGCCTGCGCCGGCTTTCTCCGCGGCGGGCCAGTCTCTTCGTGCTGCGGGAGTTGGAAGGGCTCTCCACGGAAGAGCTCTGCAAGGAATTCGCGACCACCCCGACGAATATCTGGGTCCTGCTCCACCGGGCGCGCCTGGCCCTGCGGGCGTGTCTCGAGCGGAGCGGGTTCGGGGGAGGAAAGGAGACCCCATGATGCTCCGGTGCCGCGAGGCGGCCCAATTGGTCTCGAAGAGCCTGGACGCCCCCCTGAAGATCCTGGAGCGGCTGCCTCTGGCGCTGCACCTGGGGATGTGCCCCCGCTGCTCGGAGTACCGACGGCAGCTCCTGTCGCTGCGCGCGCTCCTGCGCGAGGAGCTCGGCCGGCTCCTGCATCCTGAGGCCGGAGAGGTTCTCGGCCTGACCCCCGAGGAAAAGGACGCGCTCCTGCGGACACTCGCCTCCGAGGGGAGCTGAGAGCCTTCGCCCCGCGCCGCGGGCGTCTCCCCCTGTTTTCCTTCGCTTCCCCCCCCGGCTTCGTTCTCCCGGTTCTCGGTCTCCGGCCGACTCCCTTCCGCGCGCCTGGCGTTCGGTGAAACGAATGGGTTCGCCGTGCGACTACTTGGCAGATGCGGTGCCGGAAGCGCCCGGGTGCGCCCTGCGCGCCGGCGCGTAGATCACCGGTCTTACGGGAGTCGCCCTTGTCCATACCCACGAAGACCGCGTTCGTCCTGGCCGGGGGAGGCAGCCTCGGAGCCGTGCAGGTGGGCATGCTCCAGGTGCTGCTGGAGCACGGCGTCGGAGCCGGCCTGGTGGTCGGGTCCTCCGTGGGCGCCCTCAGCGCGGCCCATTTCGCGGCCGAGCCCACCTTGGCCGGCGTGCAGCGGCTCAAGGCCGTGTGGGCCCGGGTTCGGCGCGAAGACGTGTTTCCCCTGGCGCGTCTGCGGGCTCTGTACCGGTTCCTGTTCGGCCGGGACGCCCTGCTCGACCCCGGTTCTCTGCGCAGACTGATCGCAGGCGCCCTGCCGTTGCGCCGCCTCGAAGACGCGACGATCCCGTGCACGGTCATCGCCACCGACCTGCTGGGTGGAACGGAGGTCCGGCTCACGTCCGGGTCCGCGGCCGACGCCCTCCTGGCCAGCGCGGCTATTCCCGGCTGTTTCCGCCCGTGCGCATCGGGATCCACGACCTGATGGACGGGGGAATCGCCAGCAACACGCCAATCCACGCGGCCGTGGACGCGGGAGCGGGCCGGGTCATCGTGCTGCCGACGGGCTTCACCTGTGCCGCGCCCCACCCCCCGCACGACGTCCTGGCCATCGCGCTCCACGCCCTCAACCTGCTGATCGCCCACCAGCTCGTCCGCGACGTGGCATGGGCCGCGTCCCGCACCGAGGTGTTCGTCGTGCCGTCCCTGTGCCCCCTCGACGTCTCCTCCTACGACTTCACCCGCACTGCAGAGCTGATGGGGCGGGCCCGGGAGTCCACCGGCGCGTGGCTCGACGGGGGCGGCCTGACGCGCCCGGGGCTCTCGGCGGGCCTCATTCCTCACGACCACCGGGAGGCGGCGTCCTGAGTCGCGTGTCGCTCGCCATTCACAGCCGCGGGACTCGACGAATCCCGAGACTGTGGTATTCGTTCTCGGGCCGAAGGCCCACAACCGCCGGGGCGATGGCCCCGGGAAAGGAGCAGCCCATGAAGAGAAGACTGGCGTGGCTCACGGTTTCCCTGTGTGCAGGCGTGCTGGCCGCGGGCTCGGCCGCCTGGGCCGGCCCCGAGGCTTCGGGCGCCGCCCTCTGGAAGCACCTCAAGGCCGAAAACTACACGTCCTGGAAGATGTGGCCGGGAAAGAGCGCCCTCTACCCGGGCACGGAGCCCCACGGGGTGCTGCTGACGACCTACGTGAACGGCGCGGCGCTGGGTGCCATCGAGGGCAAGAAGGGCACCATGCCGGCGGGTGCCATCGTGGTGAAGGAGAACTACATGCCCGACAAGACGCTCGCGGCCGTCACCGTCATGTACAAGGTGCAGGGCTACAACCCGGCCGGGGGCGACTGGTTCTGGGCCAAGTACGCCCCCGATGGGAAGGTGGACGAGGAGGGCAAGGAGGGCATGTGCCTGGGCTGCCATTCTCGAGTGGCGGACAACGACTATCTGTTCATCGGGCCGCTGAAGTAGTTACAGGAACAGACCCGGCGGCCGGCCCTCGGGTGCGCGGCCGCCGGGGCGCCCGCCTCCTCCCTCCCCTGTAAGGTTTCGGCCGAACCGGCGACTCCTTGGAAGAAGGGAGGAGAACCATGACCCGAATCGCCGCCGCCCTCGCCGTCCTCGCCGCCCTGGCGGTCGCTGCTCCCGCCGCTGCCTGGGACCTGAGCCGCCACAGCATCCCCCTGGAGGAGATCCTCTCCGGCGGGCCGCCCCGGGACGGCATCCCGGCGCTGCTCGACCCGAAGTTCGTCCCGGCAGCGGAAGCCGGGTTCCTGAAGCCGGACGACCGCGTCCTCGGGTTTGTCCACCGGGGCGAGGCTCGGGCCTACCCGATTCGAATCCTCTCCTGGCACGAGCTGGTCAACGACCGGGTGGGGGGTGTGCCGGCCCTGGTGAGCTGGTGACCGCTGTCCTTTGCGGGCGTCGTGTACGCCCGGGAGATCGGGGACCAGACCTATACGTTCGGCGTCTCGGGGCTCTTGTGGAACTCCAATGTCTTGATGTACGACCACCAGACCGAGTCCCTTTGGTCGCAGGTGAAGCGCGAGGCGGTGACGGGACCCCGCACCGGGACCCGGCTGCGGGCACTGGGGTCCACGGTCACCACGTGGGAAAAGTGGCGCCGTCGGCATCCGGAGACCGCCGTACTGAGCCTCGAGACCGGGCACGTTCGCGACTACGACAAGGACCCCTACGAGGACTACTACCGCAGCCGCCGCGGCTTGTTCTCGCGCTTCGCTCCGGGCCCCGGGGAGGAGGAGAAGGAGCTTGTGGCGGGAGTGGAGTGGAACGGGCGCACCAAGGCCTACCCGGTGGCGGAGCTCCGGCGCAGGGGCGAGGTGCGCGACCATCTGGACGGGCAGACCGTGACCCTGCGCCACGAGCCCGAGACGGACCGCCTGACCGCCCGCATCGGGGACGGCACCGAGCTCGTCCCCACCGTGACGTACTGGTTCGTCTGGAAGGGAATTCACCCGGGGACCGAGCGGTTCTCGCCCGAGCCCTGACGCAGGGGGCCGAGGGTCTCGCCCCACGCAGGGAGGACGTCGTGAGGTTGTCGCGCATCTTCGAGTGGTACCAGGCGGATTTCGGGGGCCGTGCCGGGGTGCTCGACTTCGTCCGCCGGCATCTGCTCGATCCGGGAAAGCGCGCCTTCCTCGAGACGGAAGGGGACCGCCTGGCGGTGGCGTATGCGGCCTACGACTGGGGCCTGAACGGATGAGGCAGCGCCGGTCCCAGCGGTCTGAGGGCCGTCATTGCCCCGAGAGATCCCCGGCGCCGAACCCCCTGCGCGCGAGCTGTGAGCGCAGAGCCAGCCGAGCCCGGTGCAGAAGAACCCAGAGGTTGTCTGGGGTGGTGCCGAGCAGGGCGGACAGCTCCGGGGTCGGGATCCCCTCCATCTCCCGGAGGACGAAGGCGCTCGCCTGCCGCGGCGGCAGGTTCCGCAGGCACTCGGAAAGCGCCTGCCGGAACGCGCTCCGGTCCAGTTGGGCCGCCGGCCCTGGCCCGGGCTCCCCCGCCGAGGCCCGCCAGCGCCCGGAGCCGTCGAACCACGCGCCTTCGTCGGAAGCATCCAGGCTCCCCGCCATCCTCGATCGGTCGCGAAAGTGGTCGGCGATCTTGTGGCGCAGGATGCCGATCAGCCACGTCCGGGGGGCCGCCGCCCCGCGGTACGCCGTGGCGGAGGCCAGGGCCGCGGCGAGAGACTGCTGCACCAGGTCCAGGGCGGTTTCCCGATCTCCGACCCGGCTCGACGCGTAGCGGAAGAGGGCGTCTGCGTGGTCTGCGACCCAGGCCGCACCGCGGGAGCCGGGTTTCTGTGGAGGTCTCGCCGGTGCCGCTCGGAACGGCGTCCTTCCTGCTGCGTCTCCTCTCGCAGGCACTGCCTAGCCCCTTTCTACCGTCTCGTCCCCGGGCAGGTTCCTTCCTTCCTGGACGACCACGATGCTGCGGCGTTCTGTGCGGATCCTGCCGGCCGAACGAAGCCGGGCAAGGGCCCGGGTGACGCTCACCCGGTGGGCCCCGGCCAGACGGCCGATCTCCTCGTGCGAAAAGGTGGTCCCCAACGCCCACCCCTCCGGGTGGGGCCGGCCCACGGTTCGGGCGGCGTTGGTGAGGACCGCATGGGTGCGCTCGGCCAGCGCCGGCTCCGAGAGGGCGGCGATCCGCTCGGCCATCCGGTGCGTCTGGCCCGCCAGGCGGCGAAGGAGCGCCCATCCCAGCGACGGGCGCTCTGCCACCAGAGCCTCCAGGGCGGCGGCGGACAGCTCTTGCGTGACACAGGGCTCCAGGCACACGGCCGTCACCTGTGACGTGCGCAGGCCCAGGAGCATTGCCTCGCCGACCACATCCCCCGGCCGGCAGAAGCCCGCGACGGCGGGCCTTCCACTCGGGCTGCGGCGGTACAGGCAGACGCAGCCCTCCAGGAGGAGAAACAGGCTCGCCGCGGGGGCCCCTTCCCGGAGGAGGATCTCGCCCGCGGGGCGGCGCCTGGAACGGACCTCTCCGACGGAAAGCGTCTCGCCGGTCAGGTCGCCGCCCTCCCCGGGCACGGGAGACCCGGCGGCCAGCGGCAGCGGGGAGGTCGGTACCCCGCAGGGGTCATCGGGGACGCGCCGGGGGGTTGCCGTCATGGGGCCCTCGAGTAGGATGGCATTCCGTCTGGAACAAGATAGATGGCCAAGCGGGGCTGCGCTGTAGCGACGGCTACAGCCGGACCGGCCGAAGCCGGGTATCTTGCCGCAAGGGGTGGCGGATCCGGGGCGAGGTGTAAGGGCCGCTCCGAACGGGCGACTCATGGTAGGAACGACGGGCACAGCCGGCTGGCAAGTTTTCCGGCAGGGTGCCGTGCGCGAGGAGGGGAGAAGATGGCAGACTACGATTACGACGTGGGCATCCTCGGGGGCGGGGCCGCCGGCCTCACGGTGGCCGCGGGTGCCGCCCAGTTCGGCGCCAAGGCGCTCCTCATCGAGAAGGCGCCCCAGCTCGGGGGCGACTGCCTCCACACCGGGTGCGTGCCCTCCAAGACCCTGATCCGCACTGCCGGGGTGTGGGCCCAGGCGCGGCGGGCCGCCGAGTTCGGGCTGCCGCGCCTCGAGCTTTCCCCCGTGGACCTGGGGGCGGTGATGGCGCGGGTGCGCTCGGTCATCGAGACGATCCAGGAGCACGACTCCCCGGAGCGGTTCTGCGGCCTGGGTGCCGAGGTGCGCTTCGGGGCGCCCCGGTTCGTGGACGATCACGCGGTGGAGGTGGACGGCCAGCGGGTAACGGCCCGCAGTTGGGTGATCGCCACGGGGTCGCGGCCTGCGCTGCCCCCGGTGGAGGGGCTCGCCGAGACCCCCCACTGGACCAACGAGACGGTCTTTTCCCAGACCGTGCTGCCCCCCCGGCTCCTGGTCCTCGGAGGCGGCCCCATCGGCCTGGAGCTGGCCCAGGCCTTCCAGCGCCTCGGCTCCCGGGTGACCGTGGTGGAGTTTCTGGATCAGATCCTGGGGCCGGAGGACGCCGACGTCGCCGCGATCCTGCGGCAGCGCCTCGAGGCCGAGGGGATGGAGATCCTCACCGGCACCAAGGCGGTGAAGGCCGAGCGCCGGGGCGATGGCGTGCGGCTCACCGTCGTTCCGGCCGAGGGCGGGGGCGAGGTGCGCGTCCTTGATGCCGAGGCGCTCCTCGTGGCCACCGGGCGCCGGCCCAACGTGGAGGACCTGGGGCTGGAGGCGGCGGGCGTGGAGTTCTCGCCCCGGGGCATCCCCACCGACGCGCGGCTGCGCACCAACGTCAAGCACATCTACGCCTGCGGGGACGTCAACGGCCAGTTCCCCTTCACCCACGTGGCCGGGTACGAAGGGGGCATCGCGCTCACAAACATCGTCCTTCGCCTGCCCCGCAAGGCCGACTACGCCAAGGTCCCCTGGTGCACCTACACCGACCCCGAGGTGGCCAGCGTGGGGCTCAACGAGAAGAGAGCGCAGAAGGAGGGAGTGGCCTACCGGGTGCTCACCGAGGAGTTCGCCGGCAACGACCGGGCCCTGGCCGAGGGCGAGCCCCTGGGCAAGATCAAGGTGCTGGTGGACGGCAAGGGCAAGATCCTGGGGTGCCAGATCATCGGCGCCCACGCCGGCGAGCTCATCCACGAGTGGATCGCCACGGTGGCCGGGGGCGTGAAGCTCTCGGCTCTCGCGGGCGCGATCCACGTCTACCCGACGCTCTCCGAGATCTCCAAGCGGGCCGCCGGCAGCTACTTCTCGGAAAAGCTCTTCAGCGACCGCACCAAAGGCGTGCTGAAGTTCCTCTTTCACCTCAAGGGCCGCGCCTGCACTCCGCCCGAGAGCGGGCAGCCGGCGAATGAACCGTAGGGGAAGGCTCGCCCGCTGTTGCGGGGCACACGCCCAACCCCGCGTCACGAGAGGAGGCATCCCATGAAGCTGCAAGAGAAGCTGGACGCCCTGAAGGCGCAGTCCGCGGCCATGATGCCGCCGGAGGCGGCGGCCGTGGCCCGGCGGGCCACGGAGGAGCTCCTTCGGTCGGGGATCGCGGAGGGGGCGAAGAAGGTCGGCGACGAGGCCCCCGCCTTCGAGCTGCCCGACGCCCACGGCACGCCGGTGAGCTCCCGGGACCTCGTGGCCCGGGGACCCCTGGTCCTCACCTTCTACCGGGGCAACTGGTGACCCTACTGCAAGACAGAGCTGGAGGCTCTGCAGGAGGTCCTCGAAGAGATCCGCGGGCTCGGGGCGAGCCTGGTGGCCGTCTCCCCCCAGACCGAGCGGCGCAACGAATCCATCGAGCGCCAGGCGGGGCTGGGGTTCCCGGTCCTGAGCGACCGGGGAAACGGCGTGGCCGCACGGTACGGCCTGGTGTACACCATGCCGGCCGACCTGAGAGCCGTATACGAGGGGTTCGGCATCCGCCTGCCCCTGTACAACGGAGACGACTCTTGGACGCTCCCGATCCCGGCCCGTTTCGTGATCGGCACCGACGGCATCATCCGCTACGCCGCCGCGAGCCCCGACTACACCGTGCGGCCCGACCCGGCCGAGACCCTGGCCGTGCTCAGGGACCTGCGCAGCGTCCCGTGACCGGAGGGCCGAGGCGCGCACGGCGCGCGACACGGCAACCCCAGGAGAGACGCGGTGAAAGGATTTCCATTCCGCAACGACCAAGGAGACGCCTCAGACCGACCCGGGGGCCTGTCCTCCGGCGGCGCAAGATCCCGTGACGGTGTAGCGGGCCCGTGACGGTCGTGCAAAGGAGGCGGAGGGCATCGCCAAAGCCGCCTGCGCCGCCTCCGTACGAGACCCCCGGCCGAGCCCCAAACTGTGCACGGCGGTCGTAGGCCGTAGGGTGGTTCGAGCGAAGCGGACCCACCAGGATTCGTTGCCGGGCTCGGGGAGAAAACGTGAAGCCTGGTTACGTTGTCCGCGCCCTGCAACCCGGCGCCCACGCGATACGGGGTGGAAATATCACCCGAGGAGAGAGCCATGAAAAAGTTCGTTCCCTGCGCGCTCGTCCTTGGCCTGGCGCTGCTGTTCGCGCTGGCCGGTTGTTCCGGCTCGAGCGGCCCGAGCTTGGTCGAGGGCCCGCCGATCGACGGCGAACTGCCCGGCAACGGCGAAAACGGGGACGTGGTCGATCCGCCCGTGACCGATCCTCCGCCTCCTGACGAGCCCGTCGCGCTCCCCGTTCCCGACCCCAACGACCCGGCGCAGCAACCCCTCAACGCCTTCATCGTCGAGCCGGTGCTGTCCGAGCTCTCGGGGCAGCAGGTCCTGATCCCCAACACCCTGCAGATCGATGGGAACGGCAATCAGGCACTGATTGCCGAGAGGTTCGTGCAAGATGCCGTGGGCGCGCAAAGCCTGACGGGGCACGAAATCACCCAGGTGTCGAGCCCCAACGACGACATGGAGCAGGCGCTGAGCGCTCTCGAGACGGCGGCAGACAACGGCGTGCAGGAGGCCATGGAGGCCGCAGCCGCGGAGCTGCGCGATATTCTGCTCGGTACCACGCAAGGCCGCATCTACGACGGCTTCGCCATGCTCAACTACAACCGGGGCGACTTCGTGGACGACCACGTTCCCGGTGAGTACAAGATGAAGCGGCTGCGCGACAGCGGCGATACCGCCGTGAGCATCGACGGACAAGAGCGCACCATCTGGGAAGTGACCGTGAACCAGCTCTGGTACGACGACGGGTTCGATTCCGACACGTTCCTGATCGTCGTGCCGGTGGCGGCGCACCCCAATGACCTGCTGCGCATCCGTTACCGCATCTATGCCGAAGAACGCGAGGAGTTCGCGCCCATCACCATGATGATGGATCACGCCCGCCCCGGCAGCGCGCCCTTGGGCTTCAAGGCCTTCGATACCACCTGGGAGACGGTCGTAGACGGTACGGTTGCCGAAATCACCGTCGATCATCCGCCCATTGCCCATGTCGGCGGCATCTACACCTGGGGCTGGCGCGCCCATCCGCCCAAATCCCAATTCCTGCAGCCGGTCTTCGAGATCGTCAACGTCCACACCGGCGAGACCGAGCTCGATCCCGAGGGACGCAGCTTCGCCGAGCGCCATCGAGAGCTGACCATCGACGACATCGGCGACGCCGCCCCGGAGAAGAAGATGTATGTCGTCGCCCAGGCCGTGCTCGAGGGCGGTGCGCCGCCCGCCGAGGTTCTGGCCATGCTCAGCGAAGAGGCCGTGGAGCCGCGCGGCACGTGGGATGAGTGGGTGGGCCTGGCCGCGAATCACCTGCAACTACCTCCCGAGGCCTGGGACGTTCTGACCGCCGAGGACGCCCTGGCGCCGGACGACTTCGGCCCCTATGATTACGTGAGCGTCTTCCTCAACCAGAAGATGTACGGCGACGGCCCCGTTGGCGCCGGGGATATCGAAACCTTCGGCCAGGGCGACTGGTTGCGGGTCAAGGTGATCAACCTGGACAGCAACACGCACTACTACCGCGTGGTGGACTTCGGACCGCGGCTGACGGACTTCATCGCCGGCGGCAGCGACGTGGGCAGCTCGGCCGGCAGCAGCTTCGAGATCTTCGACTTCAAGCCGATCTACGGAGCGCCCAAGGTCGCCGAGATGCAGTGGCGGGCCGGCTGGGGTTTCCGCCCGGGCTTCGACGTCATCCAGCAGCCCGACGTCTTCTCCCGCGACATCGATCAAGTCGAGCTTGCGGCCTTCTTCGACGGCGCGGGTGACGAGCGGTTCGGCTACCAGTATTCCGAGGTCCATCGCGGCGGCGATTTTCGCTTCAACCCGCCGCCCTTCGTCATCGGCAGCGTGGCCGAGCCCAGCGCTCATCCCCTCCGGGAAGGAGACGAGACACCCGGGCTGCTCATCGGCAGTACGACGGAAGGGTTCGGAATCGCCCGCATGTGCACACTGGATGATTTTCCCGCCGGTTCACCATGCGGAGTCGATCTGAGCGGCTTTCATCCCCTCGGCATGAAGAACATCGACACCGACGGCGACGGCGTGCCTGACGTGCTCTTCTTCCCGCCGTTCCTGCGCAACCCCAACCCGGAAGGCGGCGACATCATCCCGCCGGTGCCGGCGTTCAAGCCGTTTCTCCACCTCAACCCGGCCAACGGCTCGCTCTACATCGATCCGGACGATCCAGCGCAGGGTTTCTGGGTCGATCGGACCTATGCCCACGGCGCGCCGGTGTTCGGCGGGGCGTCGCGCGACGTGACGATCGAGGCGCCCCGGGCCGCCGGGCAGATCTTTTACCAGTTCGACCATCTCTACCACGACAACGCGATCTTCTCGCCGCATCCGAAGTAGAGGACGTACCGTTGCCCATCCCCCGCCCGGAGCTCGCAGGGGCTCCGGGCGGGGCACGAGGTCAAGCCATGCGCACCTACTACGACCCCGAGGATCTGGCCAAGTTCCCCGAGATCGGCGAGGAAGCCCCGGACCTGGCGAAGAAGTTCTTCGACTACTACGGCGCGGTCTTCGCGG
The DNA here is from genome assembly GCA_033551855.1 of Deferrisomatales bacterium. Lineage (GTDB taxonomy): Bacteria > Desulfobacterota > Deferrisomatia > Deferrisomatales > JACRMM01 > JBFLZB01. Next base: position 35,124 of record JAWSUI010000003.1, on the reverse strand, counting down.
AAGGGGAGCTGACCGAGCGGGAGAAGGCGCTGATCGCGCTGGGGGTGGCCCACGCGGTGCAGTGCCCCTACTGCATCGACGCCTACACCCAGGCGTGCCTGGAGAAGGGCTCGAACCTGGGCGAGATGACCGAAGCCGTGCACGTGGCCAATGCCATTCGCGGAGGCGCTTCCCTGGTGCATGGGGTCCAGATGCGAAAGATCGCCAAGAAGCTCTCCCTGTGAGGTAGACGTGGAAGCCCTGAGCCTGCGGCGGACACCGGCAGATGGACCTTCGCCGGCCGCCCCCGAATCCTTCGCCGAGAACCTGGCCTCCCACGGGCTCGAGCTGGTGCGGGCCGAGACCGCCATCCTCCAGGTGAACGTGGGGCTCCTGTGCAACCAGCGCTGCCGGCACTGCCATCTGGCCGCCGGGCCGGAGCGGGCCGAGGTGATGTCGGCCGCGACCATGGACGCGGTCGCGGCGTACGCGAAGCGCTGCCGGTTCGCCGTCATCGACGTGACCGGCGGGGCCCCCGAGCTGGTGCCGGGGCTGGCGGGTTTCCTGGAGCGGCTGGCGCCGCTGGCCCCGCGCCTCATGCTCCGCTCGAATCTCACCGCCCTGGCCGAGCGCGAGCATCTGATCGAGGTGTTTTCCCGGCTGCGGGTGACCGTGGTGGCCTCGTTCCCCGCCACGAACCGCGGGCAGACCGACGCCCAGCGGGGCGACGGGGTGTTCGAGACCACCCTGGCGATGCTCCGGCGCCTCAACGAGGCGGGGTACGGCCGGGAGGGCTCGGGCCTAGAGCTCGACCTGGTCTCCAACCCGACGGGGGCGTTCCTGCCCCCGGGGCAGGCCCAGGCCGAGGAGCGCATCCGCCGGGAGCTCGCCCGCAAGTGGGACATCGCCTTCAGCCGTCTCTACACCTTCGCCAACATGCCGGTGGGCCGCTTCCGAGCCTGGCTCAAGGCCTCGGGCAACCTGGACGGCTACCTGGAGAAGCTGGCCGGGGCCTTCAACCCCTGCACCGTCGAGGGGCTCATGTGCCGGACCCTGGTCTCGGTGGACTGGGAGGGCTACCTGCACGACTGCGACTTCAACCTGGCCCGGGGCCTCGCCCTGGGAGGGAAGCGGCGCCACGTCTCCCAGATGGACGGACCCCCGATCCCGGGGACCCCCATCCCCACCGGGGATCACTGCTACGCCTGCACTGCCGGCGCGGGCTTCACCTGAGGGGGCTCCATCGCGGCCCCGTAGGGGCCGGCGCAGGAGGAGGAAGGACATGGGGGCCAAATCCCTGGCGGGCCAGACGGCCCTGGTGACCGGTGCCAACTCGGGAATCGGCGAGGCGGTCGCCAGGGCCCTGGCCGCCGCCGGAGCCGCGGTGGCGGTCAACTACGTCGCCCGGCCCGAGGAGGCAGAGCGCGTGGTGGCCGAGATCCGCGAGGCGGGGGGCGAGGCCGTGTCGGTTCCCGGCGACGTGGGCGACGAGGCCGAGGTCCGGGCGATGTTTCGCCAGCTCTTCGAGAACTGGGGCACGCTCCACATCCTGGTGAACAACGCCGGCATCCAGCAGGACGCCCCGGTCGCGCACATGACCCTGGAACAGTGGGACCGAGTGATTTCGGTGAACCTCACCGGCGCCTTCCTCTGCTCCCGAGAGGCGGTGCGCGAGTTCCTGCGGCGGGGCGCGGTACCCGAGGTGTCCCGGGCGACCGGGAAGATCCTCTTCATCTCCTCGGTGCACGAGGTGATCCCCTGGGCAGGGCATGCCAACTACGCGGCGTCGAAGGGGGGCGTGCTGATGCTGATGAAGTCACTGGCACAGGAGCTCGCCCCCCAGCGGATCCGGGTCAACAGCATCTGCCCGGGGGCGGTCAAGACCCCGATCAACACCGCTGCCTGGGCCACGCCCGAGGCCGAGGCCGAACTCCTGCGGCTCATTCCCTACGGCAGGGTGGGCGACCCCGCCGACATCGGCAAGGCTGCGGCGTGGCTCGCCTCGGACGAGGCGGACTACGTCACCGGCGCCTCGCTCTTCGTGGACGGCGGCATGACCTTGTACCCCGGGTTTCGCACCGGAGGGTAGCGAGACCCCCGCTGTCCTGCGTTGCGTAAGATTTCCGGGCTGCGCGCGACCAAGCAAGGGAGGGGAAGAACAGCGTAGTCGATTCTCGGCACCGGGCCCGGCTTCGCGAGGCGCGATGCAGCGCCGGCCGGCGGCCCCCGTTTCCTGCCCTACCGTAGCCCACAGAAGGGTCGGACAGCTCGTCCGCCCCACCGCCCTCCCAAGGAGGAACACCATGAGGAACCTGCTAGCCCTCGCGACCCTCGGCCTCGCCCTCGCCGCCTTCGGTTGCGCCGGCACCCAGACGAAGGAAAAGGACGCCATCACGAAGGACACCGTGATCATGTGCCCCAAGTGCGGTGTCGAGTTCCAGGTCAAAGACGCCGTCAAGAAGACGCCCTGAGACCGGCGCCGGCAAGAGCGGGGAGGACCGGGAGTCGCCGCCCTCCCGGCTTGGTGCGCACTCGGCCGGCCGCACGACCGGGCACCGGGGACTGGCACGGAAACGCGGGGACGCCGCGGGACGCCCCCGGACTTGACACCGGGCCTCACGGTCCGGAGGGGAACCCATGAACGCGGAGCAGAAGCGGTTGGAGGCCCGGAGGGCCGGGCGCGAGGACTGGCGTCTCTGGGGGCCCTATCTCGCCGAGCGGGCGTGGGGCACGGTGCGCGAGGACTACAGCGCGGACGGCACGGCGTGGGAGCACTTCTCCCACGACCAGGCCCGCTCCCGGGCCTACCGGTGGAGCGAGGACGGCCTGGCCGGCCTGTGCGACCGGGGCCAGCGGCTGTGCCTGGCGCTGGCGCTGTGGAACGGGCGGGATCCGATCCTGAAAGAGCGGGCCTTCGGCCTCACGGGCAACGAGGGCAATCACGGTGAGGACGTCAAGGAACTCTACTTCTACCTCGATGCAACCCCCACCGCGAGCTACCTGCGCTATCTCTACAAGTATCCTCAGGAGGAGTATCCATACGCGCTCCTTGCCGCAGAGGCGCGGCGGCGCAGTCGACGGGACCCCGCCTTCCAGCTTCTGGACACCGGGGTATTCGAAGACAACCGCTACTGGGACGTGGAGGTCGTGTACGCCAAGCTCGACCCGGGCGCGGTGCTGGCCCGGATTACCGCCCACAACCGGGGTCCCGACGCGGCGACCCTGCATCTGCTGCCCACCCTGTGGTTTCGCAACACCTGGTCGTGGGCGAACCTGGAGGAGAAAGCCGCTCGGCCGCGGTTGTATGCGGTGGACTCGCCCGCCGGGGCGGCCTGGGCGGTGCACGGCGAGCACCCGGAGCTGGGAGCCTACCACTTCTTCGGCGCCCAGGAGGCCGAGCTCCTGTTCACCGAGAACGAGACGAACTTCGAGAGGCTGTGGAACGTCGCCAACCCGGGCCCTTACGTCAAGGACGCGTTCCACCGGCGAGTGATCGGCAAAGAGGAGACTTCGGTCAATCCGGCGCGGACAGGGACCAAGTGCGCCGCGTGGACGGTCCTCACCATGGGCGCGGGAGAGTCGGCTTCGGTGGAGCTGGTGCTTGCGTCCCAACCCGGCGAGGTCTGCGGCACAGACACCCACGGCGCCGCCCGGGCCGAGGTCCTCGAGCGCCTCGGCCGGAAGGGCCGTTCGAAGGGCGGCCGTGGCAAGGCGCCCGCGGCCGCACCGGGATTCCTCGGCGCTGCGGCGGGACTCACTGGCCTCCTCTTCGGTGCGCCGGCGCGAAAGGGCTCCTTTCGCGGGTTTGACCGGACGCTCGACGCGCGCCGGGCCGAAGCGGACGCCTTCTACGACGCCCTCCTGCCGAGCGCGACGCCGGAGGACGCGGCCATCCACCGCCAGGCCCTGGCGGGGCTCCTCTGGTCCCAGCAGTTCTACCACTATGACGTCGCGCGCTGGCTGGATGGCGACGCGTTGCCTCCGCCGGAGAGCCGCAAGCACGGCCGCAACCGCGCCTGGCGCCACTTCAAGGCGGCCGACGTCATCGCCATGCCCGATACCTGGGAGTACCCCTGGTTCGCCGCCTGGGACCTGGCCTTCCACTGCGTGGCCTTGACCCTGGTGGACCTGGATCTCGCCAAGGAGCAGGCGGAGGTGCTCCTGGGCCATCGCTACCAGCACCCCAACGGCCAAGTCCCGGCCTACGAGTGGGCTTTCGGCGACGTGAACCCGCCGCTTCAGGCGTGGGCCGCCCTGGAGTGCTTCGAAGCGGAACGCGCCTGCCGGGGTGCGGGCGACCGGGACTTCCTGCACCGAGTATTCCACAAGCTGCTGCTCAACTACCCTTGGTGGCTCAACCGCAAGGACCCCGACGGCCGGGCGGTGTTCGAGGGCGGGTTCATGGGGCTCGACAATATCTCGGTCTACGACCGATCGCGGCCCCTGCCGCCGGGGTACCGCCTCAAGCAGGCCGACGCCAGCGGCTGGATGGCCCTGTACGCCCTGAACCTCACGGCCATGGCCATCGAGCTGGCCCAAGACGAGCCGGCATACCAGGACCTGGCGATCCAGCTCCACGGCCAGTTCTTCGCCATCGCCGAGGCCATGCACGGCTGGTCCGAGACCGGCGTAGCCCTGTGGGACGAGCGCGACCGGTTCTTCAAGGACGCGGTGGCCACGCCGGGCGGGAGCTACCCGCTCTCCGTGTTCTCGTGGGTGGGAATGATCCCGCTCTTCGGCGCCGAGGTCGTCGGGCCGGGTCCCCTCGCGAAGCTCCCCCGCTACCGGGAGTTCCTCCAGGGGCATGCGGGGGGCGTCTACAACGGCCACATCGTCTGTGCCTGTCCCCATACCGAGAACCCCGAGGGCTCGCACCTCTTTTCCCTGGCGCTTCCGGCCCATCTGCCGGACATCCTGGCACGGGTGCTCAGCGCGGACGAGTTCCTCTCGCCCCACGGCGCGCGCGCGTTGAGCCGTGCTCACGGGGACGGTCGCAGCCTGGGAGACGTCCCCGGACTCGGCGAGGTTACCATCCCCTACGAGCCGGGAGAGTCCGAGTCGGGGCTCTTCGGCGGCAACTCCAATTGGCGCGGGCCGGTGTGGATGCCGCTCAACTTCCTCCTGGTCCGGGCTCTGGAGAAGCTCCACCGCTACCTGGGCGACTCCTTTACGGTCACGGCGCCGGGCCATCAGCCCGTCACGCTGGGGGAGGCTGCGGACCTGGTGAGCGAGCGGTTGCTCGGGCTGTTCCGGCGCAACGACCGGGGCCTGCGGCCGATCTTTCCGCCGGACAGCCCCTTCCAGGGGGATCCCCATTGGGAGGACCTGCTCCTCTTCCACGAATACTTCCACGGAGAGACCGGCCAGGGGCTGGGTGCGTCCCACCAGACGGGCTGGACCGCCCTGGTGGCAAACCTCCTGGTGCGCGAGTATGCGCTCCGGGGGCGAAAGGAGAAGCCATGACTTCGGGAATTCGCGCAATCGGAATCGCCGCCGCGGTTGTCGCGGCGGCCGGGACAGCCTTCGCAGCACCCAAGCCCGACCTCTGGCCTCGATGGGAGGCCCACGACCCGGCGAGCACGGTTCGCGTGGACCACCGGCCCTGGGAGGAGCTCCTGGCCAAGTACCTGGTCACGAACCACCCCTCGGGGGTGAACCGGGTGCGTTACGCCCAGGTGACCGCCGAGGACAAGGCCGCCCTGGACCGCTACGTCGCCTCCCTGGAGGCTGCCCCGGTCTCGAGCCTCGCGCGGCCCGAGCAGATGGCCTACTGGATTAACTTCTACAACGCCCTCACGGTGAAGGTCATCCTCGACCACTACCCGGTGAAGAGCATCCGCGACATCAAGTCCGGCTGGTTCAACCCGGGGCCCTGGGACTTGAAGCTCGTCACCGTTGAGGGCGAGCAGCTCACCCTCAACGACATGGAGCACCGCATCCTGCGCCCCATCTTTCGGGACAACCGCATCCACTACGCTGTCAACTGCGCCAGCATCGGCTGCCCCAACCTCCAGCCCGAGGCCTTCATCGCCGAGAACACCGAACGGCTGCTGGAGCTCGGCGCCCGGGAGCACGTCAACCACCCCCGGGGAGCCCGCGTGGAAGGCGGCCGGCTCATCGCTTCGAGCATCTACAACTGGTTCCAGGTGGACTTCGGCGGTTCGGAGGCTGGAGTGCTGGAGCACCTCAGAGTCTATGCCGAAGGCCCGCTGGCCGAGGCCCTGCGGGGATTTCGGGGCAGGATTTCGTACGAGTACGACTGGAGCCTGAACGAGTAGGAGCCCCCGTTCGCTGTCACGGCGGCTCCCAGCCAGGCGGGGGCGGGGGGCTTTGCCTTGCGGCCTGCGCTACGGCCCCCTTGGATCGGCGGGTGATCGCCTTCGATCCCTTCCTTCGCACGGAGCAATCCATGTCAGAGACGACTCCCTCCTGCCTCTGTCGGCAGACCTTCGGTGACGAGGTCGCCGGCCACGCCGGATGCATCGGCCAGCTCTGGCTCTTCGAGGGTTTGAGCGACGCCGACCGGGCCGCGCTGGGGCCCCGCCTGCACCGGCGGCGGCACGACGCCGGGACGATCCTCTTTCGAGAGGGTGACCCCGGCGACCACATGTACCTGCTCAAGGCCGGCGCGGTGAAGCTCTCGAAGATCACCGAGGACGGCCGGGCGCTCACCCTGGACGTGCGCCGGCCGGGGGACCTGCTGGGCGAGTCCTGTTTTCTCGAGGAGTCGGAGTTTCCGGTGACCGGGACCTGCCTGGAGCCGACGATCACCTGCGGGTTCACGCGGGGAGTGCTCGAAAGCGTGGTCCTCGAGCACCCCACGGTGGGTCTGGCGCTCATCCGCAACCTCTCCCGGCGCATCCAGTGGCTCACCGGCCGGGTGGGCGCCCTCACCGAGCCCCACCTGGAGGACCGGATGTACCAGGCCCTGGTCAACGTGGCGCGCCAGGTGGGTCAGCCGGGCCCCAAGGGGTGGGTCATCGAGTTCCCCCTCTCCCACGAGGAGATCGGTTTCCTGGTGGGGGCCCACCGGGTGAGCGTCACCCGGGCCCTGGGGCGCCTGCGGGATGCGGGAAAGATCCAGGTGGAGGGCAAGGCCATCCTCGTGCGGGAACAGGCGACGGTGTGAGGGACGCAGCGGGGCCCGGGGGCGGCCTGGAGCGGGGTGTCGAGATCGCGTTCGGGCGGGAGGGGTGCGGTCGGCTCGAGGAGGCCGAGCGCCGGGAGTGGTGGCTCGCCGACGGCCTCGGCGGGTACGCCGCCGGCACCGTGGCCGGCACCTTGACGCGGCGCTACCACGGGCTCCTGATCGCCCCCGTGGATCCCCCTCTGGGGCGGCGCCTGCTGGCGGCCAAGGCGGATGCGGTTCTCCTGGTGGACCAGGGCGACGGGGAGCAGGAGTGGGCCCTCCACACCAACCGGTGGGCCGGCGGGTCCGTGAACCCCCAGGGATTTCTTCACCTCGAGTCGTTTCGCCTGGAGCGCCGCACGCCCGTGTGGCGGTACGCCCTGGGGGGCTTCCGGGTCGAGGCCCGGATCTGGATGGAGAAGGGCGCACACGCCACCTGGCTCGCCTGGCGGTTGGCAGAGCCGGCTCCCGCCGTCCGGCGGGCGCGGCTCCTCGTGCGGATCCTGGTGAACGACCGCGACCACCACGGCGAAGCCGCGCCCGAGCCCGGCGCACCGGAAGCCGACCGGGAAGGACCCGGACTGCGGATCCGGCTGGGGACCCAGGCCCTGCGGGTAATTCCCTTGGGGGGCACCGTGGAGCCGTGCCGCGACTGGATCGAGGGGTTCGACCTCCCGGCGGAGCGGGAGCGGGGCCTCCCCCACCGCGACAACCACCTGTGCGCCGGCATCGCCGCGCTGGACCTCACTCCGGGGGTTTGGACCGGGCTGGCCCTGCGCCTGGACGAGGCGCCGTGCCCGTCCCTGGAGGAAGCCCTGGCGCGGTGCCGGGCAGCCGACGCAGACGTGGTGGCGCGGGCGGTCCGCACCTTGCCCGAGATGGAGGAAGCCCCGGAATGGGTGCAGCGGCTGGTCCTGGCCGCCGACAGCTTTCTCTTCGAGCGGCAGGGAGAGGCCCCGGGGTTCTCGCCGGGGCTTTCGCCAAGACTCTCGGTAATCGCCGGCTACCCCTGGTTCGGCGACTGGGGCCGGGACACCATGATCGCGCTTCCCGGCCTCTGCCTGGCCACCGGCCGTTACGAGGAGGGCCGCCGCATCCTGGAGACCTTCGCCGGGTTCGTGGACCGCGGCATGCTCCCCAACGTCTTCCCCGGCGCCGGACAAGAGGCGGAGTACAACACGGTGGACGCGGCCCTCTGGTTCGTGGAGGCGTGGCGCGCCTACGCGGAAGAGACGGGGGACCTGGACGCCACTAGGGCCGTGTTCCCCCTCCTCGCGGAAATCCTCGAGACGTATCGAGGCGGCACCCGGTTCGGCATCCGGGAGGACCCGGCGGACGGCCTGCTCCTCGCCGGGGAGCCCGGGGTCCAGCTCACCTGGATGGACGCGAAGGTGGGAGACCGGGTGATCACCCCCCGAATCGGGAAGCCCGTGGAGGTCAATGCCCTCTGGTACAACGCGCACCGCGCCGCCTCCGAGTTGGCCCGGCGACTCGGCCAGCCCGACGGCGCTTGGCGGGAGCGGGCCGAGCGCATCCGCGAGGGGTTCCGGCGGTTTCGCGATCCGGATTCGGGCGGGCTCCTCGACGTGCTCGACGGCCCCGGGAGAACGGACGCGAGCCTGCGGCCAAACCAGCTCCTGGCGGTGAGCCTGCCCGCGAGCCCTCTGTCTCCAGAAGACCAGAGCGCCGTGGTCGCCCTGTGCCGCCGGCACCTGCTCACCTCCTTCGGTCTGCGCTCCCTGGCGCTCGGGCACCCCGAGTACCGGGGCCGGTACCGGGGAGGCGTGTGGGAGCGGGACAGCGTCTATCACCAAGGCACGGTCTGGGCCTGGCTCCTGGGGCATTACGCCCTGGCCGAGCACCGGGTGACGGGGAATGCCGCGGCGGCCCAGCGGCTCCTGGAGCCCCTGGGCCTGCACCTGGCGGACGCGGGGCTCGGCACCGTCAGCGAGATCTTCGACGGGGACCCGCCCCACGAGCCCCGGGGCTGTCCGGCCCAAGCCTGGTCGGTGGCCTGCACCCTGGAGGCCTGGCGGAAGCTCGAGCGGGCCAAAGATCCGAAGAGACAGGGAAGGAAGGGGGTCTCGTGAGCGAGACAGCGAAGACGGCGGGTGGATCACCCAAATTCAAGATCGTCCTGGCCGCGGTCGCGGCGGTCGCCGCAGTGGCGGCGGCGGTGTACTTCGACGTGCAGGAGCTCCTGCGCAGCGCCCTGGGGTGGATCGACGGCTTGGGGGCGGCGGGCGCGGCCGTCTTCGTCGCCGTGTATATCGCCGCCTGCGTCTTCTTCATCCCCGGGTCCATCCTCACCCTGGGGGCGGGGGTGGTCTTCGGGGTGGTCAAGGGGTCGGTGCTGGTCTCGGTGGCCTCCACCCTGGGGGCCACGGCCGCCTTCCTGGTGGGGCGCTACCTCGCCCGGGACTGGGTGGCGCGCAAGATCGAGGGCAACGCGAAATTCAAGGCCGTGGACGAGGCGGTGGCTCGGGAGGGGTGGAAGATCGTAGGGCTCACCCGCCTCTCGCCGGTCTTCCCGTTCAACCTCTTGAACTACGCCTACGGGCTCACCCGGGTGTCGCTGCGGGACTACTTCTTCGCCTCTTGGATCGGCATGCTCCCGGGCACGGTGATGTACGTGTACCTGGGCTCCCTGGCCGGCGACCTGGCCCGCCTGGGGGCCGGGGAGCACACCCGCTCCGCCGGGGAGTGGGCCCTCTACGGGGTGGGCCTGCTGGCCACGGTGGCCGTGACCGTGTACGTGACCCGCATCGCCCGGGCGGCGCTGGCGAAGAAGGTATGAAGGGAGGATTGTCGTGACGACCGCAGAAGTCCTGCTTTACGCCGTCCCCTGGTGCGACCGGTGCCGCCGGGTGCGGCTCTTCCTGGAGGCGTCCGGCGTGCCGTTTCGGGAGGTGGACCCGGGAGAGGACCCGGCCGCCGCCGAGCGGCTCGCAGCACGTACGGGAGGGTCTCTGGACGTACCGGCGGTGCAGGTGGGCAAGGACTTCCTGCTGAACCCCGACGACGAGACCCTCGCGAAGGCCTTGGGGGTGGCCGTCCCGGAGGGCCTGGACGCCTACGACGTGGCCTTCGTGGGCGCGGGGCCGGCGGGGCTGACCGGCGCCATCTACACGGCGCGGGAGGGGCTGCGCACCGTAGTTCTGGAAAAGGGCCTCCCCGGCGGGCAGGCGGCCGTGACCGGCCGGATCGACAACTACCCGGGGTTTCCCGAGGGCGTGGCCGGGGCCGACCTGACGGAGCGGATGCACCGGCAGGCCGAGGCGTCCGGCGCCGAGATCCGGACTTCCCAGGAAGTGACGGAGATCGTCGCGTCGGGCCCACTCTTCCGGGTGCGCACGGCAGACGCTTCCTTGGCCGCCCGGAGCGTGGTCGTGGCGGCCGGTTCGGTGTACCGCCGGCTCGGCGTTCCCGGTGAGGATGCCCTCGTGGGCCGGGGAGTGAGCTTCTGCGCTACGTGCGACGCCCCCTTCTTCAAGGGCAGGCCGATCGTGGTAGCGGGGGGCGGCAACTCGGCCCTCCAGGAGACCGTCCACTTGGCCGGGTTCGCCTCGCACATCACCCTGGTGCAGGTCCTGGACCGCCTCACGGCCTCCAAGGTCCTGGTGGACCGGGTGCGCTCCCTGCCCAACGTGGAGATCCTCCTCTCCCACCGGGTGACCCGGGTGCTCGGCGAGAACGGCGTGGACGGGGCGGAGGTGGAGGACCAGACACTGGGTCAGCGCCGGACCATCCCGTGCGACGGCGTCTTCGTGTTCATCGGGCTCGTGCCCAACACAGGCTTCCTCGAAGGTCTCCTCACCCTGGATCCCCAGGGGTTCGTGGCCACCGACTCCTGCACCCTGGCCACCTCCGTTCCGGGGATCTTCGCGGCGGGCGACGTGCGCGCCGGGAGCTCGAAACAGGTGGCGGCGGCCGTGGGCGAGGGCACGGTGGCCGCCTTCATGGTCCGCAACTGGCTCCGAGAGAGGAACAAGGAACCCGGTGTCGCGTTCGGCAGAGCGACGTCTCTTCGATGACCGGCCGGCCGAAAGACAGGGCGGGGTCCGCGACTGGGACCGCGTTCACCTGGCGCGAGTATGGGGCGGAGCTCGCGGGCACGGCGATCCTGCTCTTTGGCGGCCTGTCCGCTGTCTCCCTCAACTTCGGCGCGGGCTCGCCGATCGTGGAGGCCCTTCCCTCGGCTCGCCTGCGCCTCCTGCTCACGGCGGTGCTCTTCGCCGGAACCGGGACGGCGGTGGTCTACTCGCCCCTCGGCCGGCGCAGCGGCGCCCACCTGAACCCCGCGGTGACCCTGGCGTTCCTCCTGGAGGGGAAGATCCCCTGGAGGGCCGGGCTTGGCTACGTAGGAGTCCAATTCCTGGGGGCCTCCCTCGCAGCCGCGGCCGTGGTCCTGGCGTGGAGAGGGCTTGCGATCTCGGCGCGTGCCGGCATGACCGAGATCCGAAGCGGGCTCTCCCTCGCAGAGGCCGCGGCCCTGGAGCTCGGCATGACCGCGGCCCTGGTGCTGCTGATCCTGACCCTGCTCTCCACCCGAAAGACCGCCCCGTTCACCGGGGCAGCAGCGGGGCTGCTGGTGGCGGCCTTCGTCTTCCTCGAGGCGCCCCTCACCGGCACGAGCCTCAATCCAGCGCGCAGCTTTGGGCCGGCCCTGGTCATGGGCGATTTCGGCCAGTACCCGTTCTACCTCGTCGTACCCCTGGCCGGCGGCGCGGCGGGAGCGGCAGTGTACCGGTTCCTCGGGCGGCTCCTGGGCCGGAACCCTTCTCCCTTGTGCGGCAAGCTCCGCCATCCGAGGGGCGGCGCGCCGTGCCCGTTTCGGGGATGCCGGTACCGGCACCTCCCGGCGCCCGAGGCCGGGGGGGAGGGCCCGGGGTAGCTGGCGGGTACGATGCCCGCGGCCCGGGAAAAAGCGCTACCGTGTAGCCCAAGCTACTGGACACCGGGCGGTGCCGCGGCAGGTTGGGGCAGTACCGCTTGCCAGAAGGCCTCCCTCCGGCGCGGGATGCGCCCGGAGAAAGGAAACCGGCGCGTGGACCCACACTACCGGGTGGCCGTCTTCGGTTCGGCAGGCCTGGGGGAGGAACACTCCGAGTACCGGGACGTCTTCCGGATCGCCCGGGGGCCGGCCGAGCTCGGCTTTGACGAGGTAACCGGGGGCGGGCCCGGCCTCATGCAGGCGGCCAACGCCGGCTTCAAGGCAGCGGGACGAACGGGCGGCCACTCCATCGGGCTCAACATCCGGCTGCCCCACGAGCAGGATCTGAATCCGGTCCTGGACATCAAGCGGGAGTTCGAGCGGTTCAACGGGCGGCCCGCCGCGGGCGGCTGCCCCTGGCACCCGAAGACGCCGAGGCCCCACTGGGAGCGCTGGTGCTGGGAGTCGTCGGGGGAGCCCGGCTCGGGTACGCGGTGTTCTGCAACCTGCTCCACTTCGTCGCAAACCCCCTGAGCCTCTTCGCCCTTTGGGAGGGGATGAGCTTCCACGGGGGGCTCGCCGGGGCGGTCCTCGGGGCGTGGTGGTTCGCGCGGCGCTGGTGGTGGCGGGCGGCTGGTTGCTCTGGAGCGCCCGGCGCGAGAGCAGACGGAACGGGTGAAAGGAACCGGCCTCCCGAGCCGACTCAAGTTTCGGGAATGACGACGCCCGCCGGCCTGCAAGGAGAAACGTCATGGGGAAGCCCGGTCTCGCCCGCCCCGTCCGCCTGCTCCCGGCCCACTTGGCCGTTCTTGCGTGCTTTGCGGTTCTTGCCGTCCTTCCAGCCGGGGCCCGCGCCGAGCCATTGCCCGCCCCTTCCTGGGAGCTCAACGACCTGGAGGGCAAGCCCCGGGCGCTCGAGGACTGGCGGGGCCGGTGGGTCCTCCTCAAGCTCGGCACCACCGTGTGCCCCAACTGCGCCCAGGAGCTCCAAGAGCTGGCCGGGATCGACGACGGCCTGAGGGAACTGGGCGTGGAGGTGGTGGCCATCTACCTGGGGGAGGACCGCCGCACGGTCCGGAGGTACTGGGCGAAGAGGAAAGCGCCGTACCGGCCGGCGATTCTGTACGACCCCCGGGGCGGCCTCGTGCGGAGCTACGGCGTCTCGGTCATCCCCCGGCTGTTCCTGGTGGACCCGGAGGGACGCATCGTGTGGGACGCCGGGTACACGCCGGGACCCGAGCTGCTCGGTGTTGTCGAGGGGCATCTGGCTGGGGTGCCGCGGTAGACCATGACTGGCCCGGTGCGACCGTCTCGCCTTCCCGCGAGAGCAGTGCGCCACGGCCGCGCCGACCGACCGCGTCTCGTCGTCGGAGCCTAAAGGGTTGGGGTGGTCGTTTCGGCCGCCCGTGCCCGCGGCCGAAGTCTCACCCGAGAGAGGATGCCCTGTGTACGAGAACGCCGACCGGCTCTGCGTCAACACTCTGCGTTTCCTGGCCGCCGACATGGTGGAGGCGGCGCAGTCCGGTCACCCGGGCACGCCCATGGCCATGGCCCCAGTGGTCTATGCCTTGTGGCAGCGGGTGCTGCGCTACGATCCTGCGGCGCCCTCGTGGCCCGGCCGGGACCGCTTCGTTCTCTCGGCCGGGCACGCCTCGGCGCTGCTCTATGCGCTGCTCCACCTGAGCGGGGTCGCGGCCGCGGACGCGGCGGGCCGGCCCGAGGACCGGCCCGCACTGGCCCTCGAGGACCTCCGGCGCTTCCGCCAGGTCGGCAGCCCCTGTGCCGGGCACCCGGAATACGAGCTCGCCGCCGGCATCGAGACCACCACCGGCCCCCTGGGCCAGGGGCTCGCCACCAGCGTGGGGATGGCCCTGGCCGCGCGCTGGAAAGCGCGCCGCTTCGACCGCCCGGGCTTCGATCTCTTCGGCCACGACGTCTACGCCCTCTGTGGGGACGGATGCCTCATGGAGGGGGTCTCCGCCGAGGCGGCGTCCCTGGCCGGGCACCTCCGGCTGGGCAACCTCTGCTGGATCTACGACAGCAACCGCATCACCATCGAGGGCCCGACCTCGCTCGCCTTCAGCGAGGACGTGGCGGCCCGGTTCCGCGCCTACGGCTGGTTCGTCGAGGAGGTCGAGGATGCGGAGGACCTGGTCGCCCTCGAGAGCGCCTTCGCGTCGTTCCAGGAATCCCGGGAACGCCCCACCCTGATTCGGGTCCAGAGCCACATCGCCTATGGCGCGCCGCACAAACAAGACACGGCGGCCGCCCACGGCGAGCCCCTGGGCGCAGAGGAGCTGCGGCTCGCCAAGCGCTTCCACGGCTGGCCTGAGGAGGCCCCGTTCCGGGTGCCCGAGGAGGCGCGGGCACACCTGGGCGCCGGTCTGGGGGCCCGGGGCCGGGCGCTGCGGGAGACGTGGGAAGCGGATTTCGCCGAGTACCGGCGGCAGTTCCCGGACCTGGCAGGAGAGTGGGACCGGATGGGCTCCGGGGGGCTGCCCGAGGGCTGGGACGCGGACCTTCCCCGCTTTCCCCCGGATGCCAAGGGCCTGGCGACCCGGGAGTCCTCCGGCCAGGTATTGAACGCCGTGGCCCGCCGTGTGCCCTGGCTCTTGGGGGGAGCGGCGGACCTCGCGCCCTCCACCAAGACCCGCCTCACCTTCGAAGGAGCGGGAGACCTCACCCCCGAGGACGCCGGCGGCCGCAACGTCCATTTCGGTGTGCGCGAGCACGCCATGGCTGCGGCGGTGAACGGATTGTGCCTGGAGGGGCTGCGGGCCTACGGCGCGGGCTTTCTTGTGTTCAGCGACTACGCCCGCCCGGCCATTCGCCTGTCCGCCCTGATGGCACTGCCGGCGATCCACGTCTTCACCCATGACTCGCTCGGCGTGGGAGAGGACGGCCCCACCCACCAGCCCGTGGAGCACCTGGCGTCGCTCCGGGCCGTCCCCGGCCTCTTGGTGGTGAGGCCGGCCGACGCCAACGAGGTCGCGGAGGCCTGGCGCATGATCCTGGAGCTCCGGCGTGAGCCCGCGGCCCTGATCCTGACCCGCCAGCCCCTGCCCACCCTGGACCGGAACCGCTATGCGCCCGCTGCGGGGCTTCGCCGGGGCGGCTACGTCCTGGCGGACGCCCCGGGCGGGCCGCCCGAGGTGATCTTGCTGGCCACGGGCAGCGAGGTGGGGCTCTGCGTGGCGGCCCACGAGACGCTGCTCGCCGAAGGCGTCCGCTCCCGGGTCGTGAGCCTGCCCTGCTGGGAGCTCTTCGACCGGCAGCCGGACGCCTACCGGGAGGCCGTGCTTCCCCACCAGATACGGGCGCGCCTCGCCGTGGAGATGGGCTCACCCCTGGGCTGGGCCCAGTACGTGGGGCTGGACGGCCGCGTGCTGGGGATGGACCACTTCGGCGCCTCGGGCCCCTTCCAGGACCTGCGGGAGCGGTTCGGGTTCACCGGCGAGGCGGTGGCCGCCGCGGCCCGGGAGGTCCTCGCCCAGCACCGGGGGACAGGGCTGGTCCCAGGAGGCCCGAGGCACGGCCGGGTTGCGGCCGAGGAGGAGCACGCATGACCCGCCTGCACGACGTGGCCGGGCTCGGCCAGTCCATCTGGATCGACACCATCCGCCGCTCGTTCCTCGCCTCGGGCGAGCTCGAGCGGCTGGTCGCCGACGGCGTCCGGGGAGTCACCTCGAACCCGACGATCTTCGACCAGGCCATTCGCGGCAGCGACGAGTACGACCCGGAGCTCCAGGCCCTGGCCGAGCAAGGCAAGGACCCCGAGGAGATCTACGAGGCTTTGGCCGTGGACGACATCCGCCGGGCCGCCGACCTTCTCCTCCCCGTGTACCGGGAGACCCAGGGAGCCGACGGCTTCGCAAGCCTGGAGGTGAGCCCGGCGCTGGCCCACGACACGGCGGGGACCGTGGCCGCCGCCCGCCGCCTCTTCGCGTTCCTCGGGCGGCCCAACGTGATGATCAAGGTGCCGGCCACGCCGGCCGGCGTCGCGGCGGTCCAGACCCTGATCGGCGAAGGGATCAGCATCAACGTCACTTTGATCTTCTCCCTTGCCCAGTACGAGGGCGTGGCCGAGGCGTACCTGGCGGGGCTGGAGGCCCTCGCCGCGGGCGGCGGGGACCTGGGGCGGGTGGCCTCGGTCGCCTCCTTTTTCGTGAGCCGGGTCGACACCGCGGTGGAGGCCCTTCTCGGCGGCTCCGAGGCCGGGGACCGGGCACTGCGGGGCCGGATCGCGGTGGACAACGCGCGGCTCGCCTACGCCCGGTTTCGGGAGCTCTTCCGGGGCGAGCGTTGGGAGCGCCTGGCGCGGGTTGGAGCCCGGGTGCAGCGGCCCCTCTGGGCGAGCACCGGCACCAAGAACCCCGCCTACCGCGACACCCTCTACGTGGACGCCCTGATCGGCCCCGACACGGTGAACACCGTGCCGCCGGCCACCCTCGCGGCCTTTCTCGATCACGGCACCGCCCGGGCGACGGTGGGGGACGACCTGGAGGGCGCCCGGGAGCGGCGCGCCGACCTGGCCACGGCCGGAGTCGACTTGGACGCGATCACCCGCACCCTGCTGGAGGAGGGCCTGGACGCCTTTGCCCGGTCCTACGCCTCGCTCCTGGGGTCGGTGGCCGAGCGGCGGGAGCGGTTCCTGGCCGCCTTCGCCCCCTTCTCTGCTGCACTGGGCGCCCTAGCGGATCGGGTGGCGGCCGCCGAGACGGAGGCGGAGCGCGACCGGGTGGTGCCCCGTCTCTGGGCCCGCGACCACACCCTGTGGCATCCCGAGCCCGACGAGATCGCCGATCGCCTGGGTTGGCTCGGGCTGCCCGAGGCCATGGAGGGCGAGGTGGACCGGCTCGAGGCCTTTGCCGACGAGGTGCGCTCCGAGGGGATCACCCGCGCCCTGGTGCTCGGCATGGGGGGCTCGAGCCTGGCCCCCGAGGTCTTCGGGAAGGTCTTCGGGGGTGGGGCGCCCGGAGCCGAACCCGGGGACCGGGCGGGCGTGAGCGTGGGGATCCTCGACACCACGGACCCGGGGGCGGTCCTCGCCGCGGCCGGGACGCACCCGCCAGCCAAGACTCTCTACCTCGTGGCCACCAAGTCGGGCACCACCGTGGAGCCCTTGTCCCTCTTCCGGTTCTTCCACGGCCGGGCCGTGGAGGCCCTGGGGGCCCAGGCGGCGGGGAGGCACTTCGCCGCCGTCACCGACCCGGGCAGCCGGCTCGCCGAGCTGGCCCGGGAGCACCGGTTCCGAGAGGTCTTCCTCGCCGACCCGAACGTGGGCGGGCGCTACGCGGCGCTGACCCACTTCGGGCTCGTGCCCGCGGCCCTGGCCGGGGCGGACCTGCGCCGGCTCCTGGAGCGGGCCCGCCAGGAGGCACGCCGGTGCGGGAAGGCGGCGGGCAACCCGGGAGCCCGCCTGGGGGCGATCCTCGCGGAGGCGGCCCGGGCCGGCCGGGACAAGGTCACCCTGGTGGCCTCCGGGCCCGCGGCGCCCTTTGGGGACTGGGCCGAGCAGCTCCTGGCCGAGAGCACGGGCAAGGACGGGCGCGGCCTCGTCCCCGTGGTGGGCGAGCCGGTGGGACCCCCCGAGGTCTACGGCGGCGACCGGCTCTTCGTCCATCTGGGCCTCGCGGGCGATGCGGCCCTGGACGGCGCCGTGGGGGCCCTGGAGGCCGCCGGCCACCCGGTGGTGCGCCTGGACCTCGACGACCTCTACGACCTGGGCGGGCAGTTCTTTCGCTGGGAGTTCGCCACCGCGGTGGCGGCGTGGCGGCTCGGGGTCCATCCCTTCGACCAGCCCGACGTGGAGGCGGCCAAGGTGCTCGCCCGCGAGATGGCCACCGCCTACCAGCGGGAAGGCTCCCTGCCCGAGCCGGAGCCGGCCCTGCGGGACCGGGAGCTGACCGTCTTCGGGGACGTACGGGGCTCCTCGGCGGGCGAGGCCCTGCGGTCCTTCCTGGGCCAGGGCGGCCCCGGCGCCTACGTGGCGCTCCACGCCTACCTCCAGCCCTGCCCGGGCCACGACGGGCCCCTGCGGGCCCTCCAGGCGGCGATCCGCGACCGGACGCGCCTGGCCACGACCCTGGGGTACGGCCCCCGGTTCCTCCACTCCACCGGGCAGCTCCACAAAGGCGGCCCCCCGGAGGGCCTCTTCGTGCAGCTCACCGCTGACGACCGTCAGGACGCGGTCATCCCGGACGCGCCCGGCGGAGCCATCCACGCGCTGACTTTCGGGGTCCTCAAGCGGGCTCAAGCGCTCGGTGACGCCCGGGCGCTGGCCGATCGGGGCCGGCCGGTGCTGCGCATCCATCTCGGGGAGAGCGCGGGCGCGGGACTGCGCCGCCTGAAGGAGGCCCTTTCGTGATCCGGGCCATGCTCTTCGACTTGGACGGCACCCTGGTCCAGACCGAGCGCCTCAAGGCGCTGTCCTACGCCCGGGCGGTCCGGGACCTCGCCCCGGAAGGGCCCGGGGAGGAGGCCGTCGTGGAGGCCTACAAGGACGTCGTGGGGCTCTCCCGGCGCGACGTGGCCGCCGCGCTTCTGGCGCGGTTCGGGCTGGAGGCCGCCGCCCGGGGCCGCATGGCGGAGCTCGGCGTGATGACCCCCTGGCAGGCGCTCATACAGCTGCGCCTGCCGATCTATGACCGGATGCTCGCCGATCCGGAGGCGATCCGCTCCAGCGTCTGGCCCCACACCCTGGCGCTGCTGCGCGACGCCCGCAAGATGTGCGAGAAGGTCGGCCTCGCCACCATGTCGGGCTGTGCCCAGGCCCGCCGGGTCCTGGCTGCCCTGGGCCTGATGGGGCTCTTCGACTTCGTCGCCACGGCCGACGACGTGGAGCACGGCAAGCCCGACCCCGCCATCTACCTGCTGCTGGCCAAAGAACTGGCCGTGGCGCCGGGAGAGTGCCTGGTGATCGAGGACTCTCCCAGCGGCATTGGGTCCGCCCTGGCTGCCGGCATGGCCTGCGTGGCGGTGACGACGCCTTTCACCCGGCGGGCCGTACGGGCCTCCGGGCTCCTGGAGCCCGCCTGGATCGTGGACGACCCCAAGACCCTGCCGGCCGTCGTGGCACGGCGGCTCGTAGAAGCCGAGAGGGACCGATGAGCCCAGGGAGCACAGAGCGCGACGGGTACAAGCGCAAGGCGGCAGAACGGGCAGTGGCACTGGTGGAGCCGGGCATGGTGGTGGGCCTGGGGCACGGGACCACGGCGATCCTGGCCCTGGAACTGCTGGCGGAGCGCCTGCAGTCCGGTACCCTGCGCGATGTGTCCGGCGTGCCGTGCTCGCTCTTCGTGGAGCGCGAGGCCGTGCGGCAGGGCATCCCGCTTGCCCCCTTCGAGGCCCGCCCCGTGCTGGACCTGACCATCGACGGCGCCGACGAGATCGGCCCGGACCTGGCCCTGATCAAGGGGGGCGGAGGCGCCCTGCTGCGGGAGAAGATCGTGGCCCAGGCGAGCCGGCGGGTGGCGATCGTGGCCGACGACTCCAAGCTCTCGCCGGCCCTGGGCACCCGCCGGCCGGTGCCCGTGGAGGTGGTTGCCTTCGGCTGCGCCTCCCAGGTCCGTTACCTGGAGTCGCTAGGGGCCCGGGTCGTGCCCCGCCAGGCCGACGAGCGCACCCTCTTCGTGACCGACCAGGGCAACCTGATCCTCGACTGCCACTTCGGCCCGATCCCGGAGCCGGAGCCGCTGGCCGAAAAACTGGCATCCCGCGCCGGCATCGTCGCCCACGGCCTCTTCCTGGGGCTTGCCACCGACGTCCTCGTGGCCGGGCCGGAGGGGGTGCGGCGACTCGCTCCCGGGCCTGGCGAGGGTCTGGCAGGTAGGACTACCCGCAGTCCTTGAACCAGACCCGGCCCGGAGAGGCCCAAAGGACATGACTGCCGCCCGCGACGGTTCTGGGGAAGAATGGTTATGTTGGGGAGCAGCGGGGGAGAAAGGGAGGCAGATCATGCGGACCGACACGTGTGGAGCCGGGAAGGCGGCTGAATTGGCGGAATCGGTATGTGACGACCTGCGTCGCGGAGATGAGAAGGCTTTCGAGCGAGACGTGGCCGCGCTCTGCGAGTGCAGCGCGGCCGGCAGAGGGTCGCAGGCGCGCAAGGGAGTAAGCCCGCCTGACGGGCCGATGCCCATCGCGTGGGGCTGAGAAGGGCAGCAGCGGCTCGAGCGGGTATTCGCGCGAGAGTGAGGTGCCCATCACCTTCGGTGGTGTCCTGGTATGAGGTCGTGGGGCGGGCGGCCCCCAGGGAAGGGGCTTCGCCCGCCGGTTTTCTTCGGGCACCCCCCGAACGGTGCCCCCGGCGGGTTGGAGAGTAGCGGTTTCTTTACGGAACAGTACGTGTACCCAGTTGCCGCGGGTGGGGAGCCGTACCCGTCGCCACGGGGCGAGAAGGAGCAAGGTGATCCGCATGTCCCGCCTGTTCGCCGACGCCGTGCAGAAGGCCCAGGCCGTCCTCGATGCCAACTGGACGGGCCGGTCCACCAAGCCGGCCCCCGGCCTGTACCCCCACCAGTGGAACTGGGACTCGGGGTTCATCGCCATTGGCAGATCCCACGATGACACCGCGAAAGCGATCCGGGAGATCGACAGCCTGTTTGCCGCCCAGTGGACGAACGGCATGGTGCCCCAGATCGTCTTCGACCCCGGGGCCCTGGGCCACTACTTCCCCGAGCCGGACTTCTGGCAGGCCGAGCGCTCCCCCCACGCCCCCCGGGGGTTTCTCACCTCGGGGATCACCATGCCCCCGGTGAACGCCATCGCCGCAGAAGCGATCCACCGCAACGCAGGACGCCGCGCGCGGCGCCGGGTGGTGCTCCCGTTTCTGGAGCGGATCTACCCAAAGCTTCTCGCGCTCCACGAGTACCTGTACCGGGAGCGCGACCCCGAAGGGGAGGGACTGGTCTACATCCGCCACCCCTGGGAGTCGGGCGTCGACAACTCCCCCACCTGGGACGGGCCCCTGCGACGCATGCGGATCGACGCGAAAGACCTGCCGCCCTACGAGCGCCGGGATCTCTCCCACGGGGTCGACCCGAGCATGCGCCCCAGCGACGACGACTACGACCGGTACGTGTTCCTGGTGGATCTCTTCCGCCGCCTCGCCTACGACGAGGCGGCCATCCGGGCCGCGTGCCCCTTTCTCGTGCAGGACCCCCTCTTCAACAGCGTGCTGGCCCGGGCGGACGAGGCCCTGGCCGAGATCGCCCGCCTCCTGGGCGAGCCGGCGGATCAGATGGAGGAGTGGGCGGCCAAGTCCAAGGAGGCCATCCGCACCAAGCTCTGGCACCCGGAGCACCGCATCTTCGACGCCTGGGACCTGGCGGCGGCCGCGCCCATCGAGGTGGACACTGCGGCCGGTTTCCTGCCGCTCTATGCAGGAGCTGCCTCCCGGGAGCAGGCCCAGGCCCTCTACGAGCGGCTCGACTCGGCCTCGTTCTGCGCGCTCCACCAGGGCAACTGCTTTACCGTGCCCAACTACGACACCCGGAGCGAGGGCTTCGCCCGGGACAACTACTGGCGGGGCCCGGTGTGGATCAACATCAACTGGATGCTCGCCCAGGGCCTGCGGCGCTACGGCTACACCCTCAAGGCCGACTCCCTCCAGAAGGACCTCCTCCAGCTCCCCATCCGCTTCGGCTTCTACGAGTACTTCGACTCCTTCGACGGCCGGGGCTACGGATCCCGCGACTTCAGTTGGACCGCGGCCCTCTTCATCGACCTGGTGGAGGCGTCCTACTCGGGGGAGGACGCGGGCCCCGGCCTGGGCAAACGCCTCCAGGCCCTCGCGAGCCCCGTGCGGGAGCTCAACGACGGGGCCGAGCTGCCCGACGTCCCCCCGGGGGAGCTCGCCGGGGAGCTCATGCGGTGCGTGCGCGCCCTGCGCGAGGCCTTCTACGACACGGCGCGGGGGCGGGTGGACTACGACCGCCTGCGCGACTCGGGGGAGTACCGGCGCTACCGGGTCCTGACCAACGGCCTGCGCTCCTTCGACCTGCGGCTGCTCGTGGGGCGCAGGGAGAAGCTGGCCTTCTGGGTCAACCTCTACAACACGATCGTCGTCGACGCCGTCGTGCTCCTGGGCGTGAAGCAGTCGGTGAAGGAGGTCCCGGAGCTCTTTCGCCGGGTGGGCTACCGCATCGGCGAGCACCGCTTCACCCCCGACGACATGGAGCACGGCATCCTGCGGGCCAACGCCCGGCCCCCGTTCCGGCCACTTCGGCCGTTCGGGGCCCGGGACCCCAGGAAGGCCTTCGCGGTCTCCCCCGTGGACCCCAGGATCCACTTCGCCCTGGTCTGCGGGTCGCGCTCCTGCGCGCCCATCGCTTCTTACGACGGCGGGCGGATCGGCGAGCAGCTCGAGGCCGCGGCCCGAAGCTTCGTCAACTCCTCGGAGGTGCTCGCGGTGCCGGAAGAGAGGCGGCTCCTGCTCTCGGAGATCTTCCGGTGGTACGCGGAGGACTTCGGAGGCCGGGTCGGGATCCTGGACTTCCTGCACGACTACCTGGCGGACGAGACGGGGCGGCGGTTTCTCAGGGAAAACGCAGGCTCTCTGAAGATCGAGTACCTGGACTACGACTGGAACCTCAACCGCTAGAGACGAAGGGACATGCCATGGACATCGGGATGATCGGGTTGGGACGCATGGGGCTCAACATGGTGACGCGCCTCCTGGGCGGGGGCCACCGGGTGGTGGCCTACGACCTCAGCGCGGACGCCGTGGGGTCCGCCGAAGAACAGGGCGCGGAAGGCGCCGCGAGCCTCGGCGACCTGGCCGGCAAGCTCGCGGCGCCCCGGGTGATCTGGGTGATGGTGCCGGCGGGCGACCCCACGGAGCAGACCATCGCGGGCCTGGCGGGCCGCCTCTCCCCGGGGGACGTGGTGGTGGACGGCGGCAACAGCAACTACAAGGACTCCCAGCGGCGCGCCGCCGAGTTCGCAGAAAAGGGGCTCCGCTTCGTGGACGCCGGCACGAGCGGCGGGGTCTGGGGGCTCACCGAGGGCTACAGCCTCATGGTGGGGGGCGCTCCCGAGGCTGTGGCCCTGCTGCGGCCGGCCCTGGAGACCCTGGCCCCGGCCCCGGACCGGGGCTGGGGCCACGTGGGGCCCAGCGGTGCCGGCCACTTCGTCAAAATGGTCCACAACGGCATAGAGTACGGCCTGATGCAGGCCTACGCCGAGGGATTCGAGCTGATGCAGCGCAAGGAGGCGTTCGGCCTGGACCTGCACCAGATCGCCGAGCTCTGGCGCGAGGGCAGCGTGGTGCGCTCGTGGCTGCTGGACCTGGCGGCCCGGGCGCTGGCGGAGAACCCGGGCCTGGAGGGTATCGGCGCCCAGGTGGCCGACTCGGGGGAGGGCCGCTGGACGGTGCAGGAGGGGGTGGAGCTAGGGGTGCCCCTGCCGGTCATCACCCTGGCGCTGCAAAACCGCTTCCGCTCCCGACAGCCGGCCCCCTTCGGCGACAAGCTGCTGGCCGCCCTGCGCAACCAGTTCGGGGGCCACGCCGTCGAGCGGGAGGGCTGACCCGTGGACGCCCTGGAGACCCGAGTGGCCGTGCGGGAGGAGTTCTGTCTCGAGAGCCGGCCCGAGCCCTGCGGCGTGGTCATCTTCGGCGGGTCCGGCGACCTCGCCCACCGCAAGCTCCTGCCCTCGCTCTTCCGCCTTTTCCAGCGAGATCTCCTGCCGGCGGACTTCTTCGTCCTCGGCTGCCTCTCGTACGGTGACAGCCCAACCACCGACGAGGCCTTCCGGGAAGCGGTGGGCCGTAGCCTTGCCGCGGGCCGGCCGGCGCCGCCGGCCGAGGCCGTCTCCTCCTTCGAGAAGCGCTGCTTCTATCAGCCCGGGGAGTACGGGGATCCCGGGCTCTACGAGGCCCTCGGGCGCCGGCTCGCGGAGCTCGCCGAGACCCTCGGCACGGGAGGCCGTGTTCTCTTTTACCTGGCCGTGCCGCCTTCGCTCCACGAGCCGATCGTGGCGCAACTGGCCGCAGCGGGGCTCCACGAGGAAGCCGAAGACGGCGCCCGCTGGGCGCGGGTCGTGGTGGAGAAGCCTTTCGGGCGGGACCTGGCCAGCGCGCGGGCCTTGAGCGAGAGCCTGCGTGCCAGGCTCCGCGAGCGCCAGATCTACCGGATCGACCACTACCTGGGCAAGGAGACGGTCCAGAACATCCTCATGCTGCGGTTCGCCAATGCGCTCTTCGAGCCGGTGTGGAACCGCGACCACGTGGACCACGTGCAGATCACGGCGGCCGAGACCGTGGGGGTGGAGCACCGCGCCGGGTACTACGACCAGGCCGGCTGCCTGCGCGACATGTTCCAGAACCACATGCTCCAGATGCTGGCCCTGGTGGCCATGGAGCCGCCGGCCGCGTTCGAGGCCGACCGGTACCGGGACGAGAAGGTCAAGCTCCTGCGGGCGCTGCGGCCCTTTCCCGATGCTCCCGAGGAGCTCGACCGCTGGATCGTGCGGGGGCAGTACGGCCCGGGCACCCTGGGTAGCAAGGCCGTGCCCGGCTACCGGGAGGAGTCCGGGGTGGCGCCCGGCTCCCGCACCGAGACCTACGTGGCCATGAAGCTCGCCCTGGACAACTGGCGGTGGTCCGGCGTCCCCTTCTACCTGCGCTCGGGCAAGCGTCTGGGGAGGAAGCTGAGCGAGATCGCCGTGACCTTCAAGCCGGTCCCCCACTCGATCTTCAGCGCCCTGGGCGCGAACCACCTAGCCCCCAACGTGCTGGTCCTGAACGTGCAGCCCTCCGAGGGGATCAGCCTCACCATCGAGGCCAAGAAGCCCGGGGCCAAGGTCTGCCTGGGCTCCCTGACCCTGCACCTGGACTACCGCCAGATCTTCGGCGGCGACCCCCCGGAGGCGTACGAGAGACTCCTCCTCGATGCCATGGCGGGCGACCAGACCCTCTTCGTGCGCAGCGACGGGGTGGAGGCGGCCTGGTCGATCCTGGACCCCGTGCTCCACACCTCCGGTGAGGGCGAGCGCTGCGGCACCGGTTGCGGCGTGCACCCCTACGCCGCCGGGTCGTGGGGCCCGGTGGCGGCGGATGCGCTCCTGGCCGAGGACGAACGGGCGTGGCGCAACCCCTGAAGGGCGCGAACCGGCGGCAGCCGAGGCTGGCGGGAGGCACCCTTCGCGGGGCAGAGGAGAAATTCGTGGGTGAGACCGCGACCACACCGAAGCCGATCAACCTGGCCCTCCAGGGGGGAGGGTCCCACGGCGCGTTCACCTGGGGCGTCCTGGACCGGCTGCTGGAGGACGATCGGGTGGTCATCGAGGGGATCAGCGGCACGAGTGCCGGGGCCATCAACGCCGCAGTGCTTGCCGACGGCATGGAGAAGGGGGGCCGTGCCGGGGCGCGGGACGCCCTGGAGCGCTTCTGGCGGGCCATGAGCGAGCGGGGCGCGTTCAGCCCCTACCGGTCCGGCCCCTTCACCCCGTTCCATCCTTTCGGGACCCGTTGGTCCCCCCTCGCCCTCTGGTACGAGTGGATCTCCCAGTGGGCCTCGCCCTACCAGCTCAACCCCTTCGACCTGAATCCCCTGCGCGAGGTCTTGGCGCAGACCATCGACTTCGCGCGCCTGCGCGCCTGCCGGTGCGTGAAGCTCTACATCTCCGCCACCAACGTGCGCACCAACCGCCTGCACATCTTCACCCGGGAGCAGCTCTCCGCCGCGCACCTCCTGGCCTCGGCCTGCATCCCGACGCTCTTTCAGGCCGTGACGATCGACGGAGAGCACTACTGGGACGGCGGCCTCATGGGCAACCCGGTGCTCGAGCCCTTGGTGAGCCACTGTCGCGCCGTGGACATCGTCATCGTGCAGGTGAACCCGACGCTTCGCCGCGAGCTGCCCCAGACCGCGCAGGACATCGCCGAGCGGTTCAACCAGATCGCGTTCAACGCCAGCCTGATGCGCGAGGTCCGCACCCTCGCCGAGATCGGGCGCCTGGTGAAGGCAGGCGTGCTCCAGGACCCCCGCTACGAGTGCACCTTTCTCCACCGCATCGCGGCCGAGGAGGCGCTGGAAGGGCTCGGCCCCCACTCCAAGCACGACACCGAGTGGACGTTTCTCACGGGGCTGCGGGACCGCGGCCGGGAGAAGGCCGGACAGTGGCTGGCCGAAGAGCTCCCCCAGGTAGGCGTGCGGTCCACCCTCGATCTCGAGGCCTGGAAACCCACGGTAGGCGACGAGGAAGACCGGCTCTATTGCCGCGTGTAGTCGGGTGGGCGGTCCCGCCGCCCACGGATCCGGCGAGAGGAGATCGCCATGGCCCTTTGCCCGATCTGTCGGGAAGAGACGGAGTCCCTCGTGCACGAGGTCGCGGAGCGCTGGCTTCTCCAGCGCATCCGGGACGGGCACCCCGGGTGGGTGGAAGCCGACGGAGCCTGTCATCGCTGTTGGGAGCACTACCAAGCCCTCGGGAGCGTGGTGCGGTGGGAAGGAGGGGAACGGGAGTGAACGAGAAGAGGACACTGTACGCCGACCCGCGTGCGCGCGGCGCGCTCTGGGGGAAGCCGTGAGGCCCTTGCTCCTGGCCGCCGACATCGGCGGCACCAAGGCGAACCTGGCCCTGTTTCGCGAGGTGTCCGGGGGGCTCGTTGCCATTCGGGAGGCGGCGGTCCCCAGCGCCGGATTCGCGAGCGCGGCCTCCCTCCTGAGCGGGTTCCTGGGAGACGACGCCGGCTCCGTCGGCGCCGCGTGCCTGGGCATCGCGGGGCCGGTGCGCGACGGCCGGGCCATGACGCCGAACCTCCCGTGGGGCGTCGCGGCCGAGGAGATCGGGGCCGCCCTGGGTCTTCCCGCCGTGACCCTCGTGAACGACCTCGTAGCGACGGCGCTGGGCATCGCCGAGCTGCCGCCCGAGGGCCTGGAGGTCCTCCAGGAGGGGAAACCGGACCCCACCGGCAACGCGGCTCTGATCGCCGCGGGCACCGGGCTCGGTGAGGCCCTCCTCGTCCGAAGCGGTGAGGCGCTGGTGCCGGTGGCTTCAGAAGGGGGCCACGCGAGCTTTGCGCCCACCAGCGATCTCGAGATCGCGTTGCTCCGCTTCCTGTCCGCCGAGCTCGGTGCGGTGAGCGCCGAGCGGGTCGTGTCCGGGCCGGGGCTCCGAAACGTCTACCGCTTCCTCACGGCCGCCGGTAGGGTCTCGGAGACCCCGAGGGTCCGGGCCCGGATGGAATCCGAGGACCCGTCCTCGGTGATCTCCGGCGAGGCGCTCCAGGGTACCGACGAGCCCTGCGCCCGGGCCCTGGACCTGTGGCTTCGCGCCTACGGCGCCGAAGCCGGCAACCTGGCCCTCAAGGCGCTGGCGACTGCCGGCGTGTACGTGGGCGGGGGCATCGCCCCCAAGGTGCTCCCCAAGCTCCGAGAGGGAGGCTTCCTCGAGGCCTTCCGGGCCAAGGGGAGGCTCTCGGGGCTCCTGGCCGAGGTGCCGGTCCGGGTAATCCTCGACCCCAAGACCGCTCTGTACGGCGCCGCCCGCTGCGCGGCTCGGGCGCTGCCGTGACCGGAGAAGTCCGCCGATTCCCCGACGGCGCCGCCCTGACCGAGGCCGCCGCCGGCCACATCGTCGAAGCGGCTTGGGCCGGCGTGCATGCACGGGGGCGGTTCCTCTGGGTGCTCTCCGGAGGGAGCACCCCCTTGCCCGTCTATGAGCGGCTGGCCTCCTGGAGCCCCTTCCCCTGGGCCGAGACCCACGTCTTTTGGGGTGACGAGCGCTGCGTGCCCTTGACGAATCCCGCCAGCAACGCGGGCGCCGCCCTCCGGGCGCTCCTGGACCGGGTGCCGATCCCGCGGATCCAGATCCACCTGCCGCCTGCCCGGCTCTCGCCTCCCGAAGCGGCGGCGCGCGCCTGGGAAGCGGACCTGCGCGCGTTCTTCGGGCCCGCCTCTGCTCCCCCGTTCGATCTCGTTCTCCTGGGCCTGGGAGCCGACGGCCACACCGCTTCGCTCTTTCCCGGCGATCCCGTCTCGGAGGAGGAGACGCGGTGGACTGCGGCGGTGACGGGGGGAAACGCCTTGCCGCCCGTGCCCCGAATCACCTTGACGATTCCCGCTCTCCGGGGAGCGCGCGGGGCGCTTTTTCTGGCCACGGGGCGGGAGAAGGTCGAACTCGCGGCCCGGATCGTGGCGGAGGATGGCATAACGCTCTCGTACCCGGCGGCGCGGGTGCACGGGGCAACGGGGGCCACCTGGTACCTAGCCGAGGAAGGATAAGCGGCGCGCCGCCAGAGTCCAACGGAGCGTTTCCACGTGGAGGATCGACATGGCCGAAGGGCGAGCTTGCGCCGAGTGCGGGACCCCCATCCTGGGACCGCCGTTCGCGCGCCGGGGAGATGCGTACGTCTGCGAGGGGTGTTTCCTGACCGGAGGGGAGCCCGAAGAGGTCCGGACGGGGCCGGAGGCGCCGTGCCTGCCCCTTCCGGCGGCCCTCGCGACGGCCCTTGACGTGCGGGAGCGGGAGACGGGCCTCCATTCGCGCCGCGTTGCCTGCTATGCCGTTGCCCTGATGCGAGCGGTGACCGAAGACCCCTTGGCCCTTCGCCAGATGTACTGGGGAGCGCTGCTCCACGACATCGGCAAGATCGGGGTTCCCGACGCCATCTTGCTCAAGCCCGGACCCCTCACGGAGCCGGAATGGGCGCAGATGAAGACGCATCCGGAAAAGGGCCATGCGATGCTGGCGGGGGCCGGGTTTCTGGCGGGAGCGGCCGAGATCGTGCTCACCCACGAGGAGCGCTACGACGGCTCGGGCTACCCGCAGGGGCTCGCCGGGGACGCGATCCCGCTGGGAGCGCGGCTCTTCGCCATCGTGGACGCGCTGGACGCCATGACCTCGGAACGGCCCTATCGCGCCAAGGTCTCCTTCGAGATGGCGAGGGCGGATATCGTCCGTGGAGCGGGGAGCCAGTTCGCCCCCGCCGCGGTCGAGGCGTTTCACGCGAACGAGGCGATACTTCGGGAGTTGGTGAGTCTGAAGTGCGGCGAGCTTGTGCTGCCCGGCGAGAGGGTGGGACCGTAGTCCGGCCCGACAGAAGATTCGTCGGGTCTGCGGCCGTCTTTCCCAGAGGACTCCCGGCAGGCCCGGCGTATGGGGCCCCAAACCGCACGGCCTGTCCCGAGCGCTGGTCGCGCTCCCAATCGCCAGCCCGGATCCCGTGGCACATCGCCACCACGGTGCATGCCGGTGCTGACGGGCCTATTTCTTGGCCCGGACAGCCGCCCCCGGAGAGGGGCTGCGGACAAGAAAAAAAGGTTCATCCGGCAAACGACCGGGTGGGCCCGCCCACTCCGGCAGACGATGCCGGGCTGCACGGTGGGAGCGCTCCCGCGCCGCATCCGGAATCCTCGCGATATTGCGGCTCCCGAAGCAGCTGGTCCGGTCGAGCGGCCGTCCGCCTACGTGGTCGGGCCCACCCGATCGTCCCTGGAGACGAGTACCCGGTCATTCCCCGGATGAGCCGAAAAAAAGGGTTCTGTTTCGGATCGTGTGGGGCCCGTCTCCCGCGCCCTCGTACACCGCTCGAACGAGATCCAACTTCCCTCCCCTTCAAGGAGAGGGCGAGGGTGGGGATGGGTTGTCGTCCGGCCAGCGCCGGGGCTGCACCCCATCCCCCTCCCAACCTCCCCCTTGAAGGGGGAGGAGCACGAGGGGGCGGATGCCGCTTACTCCTGTCAGCCCACACAGATCGGAACAGAGCCAAAAAAAGGAGCGATACGATCTCAGCAGGGTCCTTGCTCTTTGCTCCCTTTCAACTCGGGCCTCACCGCTTGCGCAACCGGGTCGTCCTCGCTCCCATGACCCGCAACCGCGCCGGGCCCGGCAACGTGGTCCAACCCATGACCGCCACCTACTATGCCCAGCGCGCCTCCGCCGGGCTGCTCGTCACCGAGGCGACCCAGGTGAGCGAAACCGGGGTCGGCTACCCGAACACCCCCGGCATCCACACCTCCGAGCAGGTGGCGGGGTGGCGGCAGGTGACGGAGGCCGTCCACGCGGCGGACGGAAGGATCTTCCTTCAGTTGTGGCACGCGGGGCGCATCTCCCACCCGGCCCTCCAGCCAGGCGGGGCGCTGCCGGTGGCCCCCAGCGCCGTCGCCCCTGCCGGCGAGGTGATGACCTACGAGGGAGTGAAGCCGTTCCTCACGCCGCGGGCGTTGGAGACCACGGAGATCCCAGTGGTCGTCGAATGTTTTGCCCGGGGGGCGGCGAACGCCCGGGCAGCAGGGTTCGACGGCGTGGAGATCCACGCCGCCAACGGTTACCTGATCGACCAGTTCCTGCGCGACGGCACCAACCGCCGCACGGACGCCTATGGTGGCTCCGTGGCAAACCGAGCCCGGTTCCTCCTGGAGGTGACCGAGGCGGTGTGCGGGGCGTGGGAGCCGGGCCGGGTGGGCGTCCGTCTCAGCCCGCTCAACGCCTTCAACTCGATGGCCGACTCCGATCCGGCGGCCACGTTCGGCTACGCGGCCGCGGCATTGCGCTCCTTCGGGCTCGCCTACCTGCACGTGGTCGAGGCCAGCGTGGGCCCGGACGGCGTGGTGCCGCAAGCCTTCGACTACCGCGCCCTGAAGTCCGGCTTCGGCAGCCCCTACATGGCAAACGGCGCCTACACGCGGGCACGAGCGGAAGCCGTGCTGGCGGAAGAGCGGGCGGACTTCGTGAGCTTCGGAGCGCTCTTCCTGGCAAATCCCGACCTGCCGGCACGGCTCGAGCGCAACGGGCCCTGCAACGCCCCCGACCCGAGCACGTTCTACGGTGGCGACGAACGCGGGTACACAGATTACCCGACGCTGGCGTAGCCTAGGTTCGGGTTGCGGCATCGGGCCCCTTCCCCGCTCCGCCGCTGCGACCTCCGCGAGGATGCCCTCCCGGGGCCGTCGGTTGCGTCTCCTGCGCCGCCGCCTGAGCCCGGCAGGCGGCCTATCCCGCGATTGGAGCACAAAATCGAACGGGTTGCACGGCGGACGCGGCGCATAGGGAGGGGATGGGGGGCGAGTCGCCCGCGCAACCCCGTGCCGCCCCGCCCCGCATCGACCGTCACGGTGCCGACCTCCCCAAATTCTGCGAGAGACTCGGGCGTGTAGCCGGTGCTACAACACGGCTTGCGCGGGGCGGATAAAATTTCGCGTGTAGGCGCAGCCCGGAGCATCGGGAGCGTCCCGTCACGGTTCTGGGCGTCGGTGGAAGATGACGGCCCGGTTCCAGGAGCCCACGTCCCGACGGTCG
Organism: Deferrisomatales bacterium; assembly: GCA_033551855.1. Lineage (GTDB taxonomy): Bacteria > Desulfobacterota > Deferrisomatia > Deferrisomatales > JACRMM01 > JBFLZB01. Next base: position 3,838 of record JAWSUI010000003.1, on the reverse strand, counting down.
CCCCTACAAGGCTCCCGCCCGGAGGACAGCCATGACCGATACCCAGCCGGCCCCCGAATCCCTCGAGGAATTCAAGGACTCGTTCTTCTACGGCACCCGGGGCGACCTCGCATTCAAGTTCCTGAAGAACCTCCCTGCCGAGGAGGCGGGGGAGTTCTTCCGCTCCCTCCTGGACAAGCTCGGACAGACCATCGACGACGGCGACGCCGACCGCCTGGTGCAGCACGCCTACGAGTGGCAGGCCCGGGCCTACGGGCACGAAGGGGCCGGAAAGTGGGCCTATGACAGGGGCCCGTTCACTCCTTTGGCGAAGCCCGTACGGGAGTGCCGGCTGGCCCTGCTCACCTCGAGCGGCCACTTCGCCGAGGGAGCCGACCCGGAGCCCTTCGGGGTGAAGGGCATGACGCAGGAGGAGGCGACCCGGCGCATCATGGAGTTCCTCAAGGCGCCCCCGGACCTGTGCGCCATCCCCTCCGGCACGCCGTCCGCTTCGCTGTGCGTCCGGCACGGGGGCTACGAAGTGCGGGCGGCCCAGACCGACCCCAACGTGGTCTTCGCGCTGGATCGGCTCCGGGAGCTCGAAGGCGAAGGAGCCATCGGCGAGCTGGCGCCGACCTCGTACTCCTTCGTGGGCGCCTGCTCCCAGCTCCGGCTCCTGAAGGAGAGCGCCCCCGCCTGGGTCGCGCGGATCCAGGAGGAGAAGGTGGAGGCTCTCCTGCTGGTGCCCGTCTGACCGGTCTGCCACGTGTCCGTGGGACACGTCGCCCGGGTCGCGGAAGAGGCCGGAATTCCGACCGTTGCGGTCTACGTCAAGGCGTTCGAGAAGGTGGCACGGGAGATGTCTTTGCCGCGCGTCCTCCTGACCCGGCATCCGGTGGGGCGGCCGCTCGGCGCCCCGGGAGATGCGGAGCGGCAGAAGAGCGTCCTTCTGGCCGCGCTGGAGCTTCTGGAGAACGCGCCGGCGAACGGCTCGTCCCTCGAGTTTGGGGAACCCTATCGGCTCCGGCCCCGGTAACGGTCTTCGCCACTCCTGGGCTTGACCGCCCCCGGTGCCTGCGCGACCCCTTCGCGGTCACGTGGGCCGGAATTCGAAGCATACTTCTCGGGCAGCTGGCTTCCTTATCCGAAACGGGAGATCTGAGATGACGGTCGGGCGCGGGCTGCTTTCCCTGGTCCTGATCCTCTCGGCCCCGAGCCTCGCCGGGGCCCGGCTCGCCTACTACTCCGACTACTTCTCCTTCGTGGGGCAGGATGAGCAGGGGCGGGTCGCCTTCGCCCTCGACACCAACCGTGGGCAGGACGGCAGGGAGTTCCAGGCGGAGCACTTCGCGGTGCTCCACGCCGAGGGGCAAGGCTGGATCGGCCTCCGGGGAAGCGGCCCGTTTCCCAACACGGGACAGGTCCTGGAGGGTCTCACGGACTCGGAGCACTTCCGCTTCTCGGGCACGCCGGAGTCTGGCATGACAATCGAGAGCCCCGAGAACTCCCTCTCCCTTCGGATCGACGCCATCCCGGTCCACCTCGACCGCAAGCGCGGGCAGGACCGCTACTGGATGGGCTCTGTGTCGGCCACACTCGTCTGGGCCGGGCGCACGCTGCCGGGCCGGGTCATCTACGAGCACATCCACTTCGAGGACTGGAACCGCCTGGCCCGCACCTACCCCGGGTTCTGGCGGGACTTCCACGGGCTCTACCTGCTGCTCCGCGACCCGGCCACGGGCGACCTCGGAGACCTCTACCTCCACCGGCAGCGAAGCGAGAAGCTGGCGGGCCTCACCGGCCTGGTGGACGGGTTCGCGGTCGCGGATGGAAGGGCCGTCCGGCTGGAAGGCGCGGAGGTCGACGTCACCGGGCGCCGGCCGGCCCTCGGGTTCTACCGCTGGCCCCGATCGTGGGAGGGCCGTTGGAGCGGCGCAGGAGAGGAACTGACGTTCACCCTGCGGCTCGAAGACCGGAAGACGATCGTAACCTGGATCATCGGGGGCTTCGCGATGGGGATCGCCGAGGGCACGGTCCGATACCGGGGCCGGGCGTGGGAGGCCTACGGGCTCGGCGAGATCATCAAGTAGAGCTTCGCTTCACGCGAGGCGGAGACCCCGCCGGTTCACGGCAAGCGAGCAGCACGCCGCGCCAGCAGGCGATTCAGCAGCCCGCTGACCGCCCCGAGCGAGGCCAGGGTGGCCAGCGCCGCCGCCACGTGAAAGGCGAAAAGACTGGGGAAGAAGGGCTCCAGGGGCTTCCAGGTCTCGTGCGCCAGGTTCACGTTCCACTCCGGCGCGGTCGTCCAGCGGGAAACGGGAACCATCCCGAGGTCCAGGGACCATGCTGCCGTGAGAGTTCCCCGCGGCAGCCGGCCTCGACGCCGGAAGCACAGCACGCCCACCGCAGCGGGAAGGGTGTGCACGGCGACGGACGTGGGAAACCACCGGCCGGAGACGAGGGTTTCGACGAGCCACGAGGGGATGCCCGCGCCGATGTGAAACACCGTGCCGGCGGCCACCGGCAGCAGCCATCCGCCCAGCAGGCCGGCGGCGATGGCCAGGGTGGCCACGTGGCACGACCACAGCATGATCGCAAAGGAGAATTCGGTGGTCATGGCCCAGGCGTGCAGTGCCCAGGCCGCCAGCACGGCCGCAGCCAGCCCGCGTCGCAGGCGGTGCGATAGGGGAAATCCTGCGGTGCTCACCGGCGGGAGTTCCCCACGGCGGGCTGCCCCGAGGCCGAACGCCTCGCCCGGCTCCGGGCAGCCTCCGTTGGCCCTGGGGATCCGAAGAGGCGCCGTCCGGATCGGCTTTCAGTGGTTCTCTTTCGGATCATGTCAGTTCCCGCCTCTCGAGGTCCCCTTCCGGGCGAGCCGGCGCCGCATGAGATTTCCAGACCGAGGCGCGGGCCTCCCTCCCTATTCAAGGGGAGGGCGAGGGTGGGGATGGGTTTGGCCCCCCATCCTCTCCCAGCCCTCTTCCTGAGGGAGAGGGGGCTCTTGGGACTGCGCCGCTCCGCAAAGTGAGCGCCTATTGCCCGGAAAGGGGGGAGCAAGGGGGGCGAGCGGCGCCGCCACCTGCCCGCCCACACGATCCGGATCAGAACCTTCTTCCACGGACTCCCAAGGGCGGGTCGTGCCCGCACCCGAGACGTGCCCCCGCCGGCCTTCTCGGATCCCCTCTCCCCTCAGGGGGGAGAGGGAGAAATCACTCCAAGTCCTTCCTGATCCGCTCGAACTCCTCCCGTGAGAGCTCTCCCCGGGCGTATCGGCGCTTCAGGATCTCGAGGGGCGGCTCGGGCGGCCCGGCTTGGGGCGGGGTGCCCCGCAGGAAGAGCCAGCGCACGACCGCAACGGCTCCGAGGATGGCCAGTCCCCAGAGGAGCATCATCAGTACCCAGCCGAGGGGGTGCATCGGCCACCACCCGTCCATCATCCCGTGCATGGGCATCATGCGATGTCTCCTCTCTCTCGCAGCCGCCGTGCGGCTTGCCGAGCGCCGCGTCCGTTTCGGCAACCTTAGCCGTTTCGGCCGATTGGTCAATGATGGACCCGATGCGCTCTCGGATACCGGTCAGACAATGAGGACTCCGCCGAGCGCCATGCCGCCCGGCCTGGGGCGGGGGTTGGCCCTGGCCGTTCTCCTCGCCTGGGCATTGCACGCTTGGGCCATGGCCCAGGAGTACTCCTTCGCGATCATGTGCTGGTCGTGTCACGTGGCCACCCTGGCTATCGCCGCCGGGCTCGGGAGGGGGCATGCCCTCCTCGTGGCGGCAGGCACGCTCTTTCACCTCGGCGCGGGCTTGCCGTCCTGGCTCGTGGAGACTCTGGTGTCGGGCCGGTGGTTTCCCACCTCCG
>JAWSUI010000002.1:0-198593 GCA_033551855.1 Deferrisomatales bacterium | reverse complement strand
GGGCCCTCCCCCGAGCCCTCCGCCCCCCTGCCGCCCCAAGGCGCGCCCTCTCAGCGGGTTTTCTTCCCTCGCCCCAGCCGGAAGCCCAACCACAGGACGGCCCCCGCCACGGTCGCTCCCGGCCCTACCCACCGCTCCAGGAGCGGATAGCCGAAGCGCTGACCCGCCAGGGAGAGAAGGATACCCGCCAGGGCCAGACCCACGGCGGCCGCCGCGACTCTCGTCACTGCAGAGGTCGATGCGGCCGACGGCCTGCAGCCTGCCGGTACACCTCCAGGTAGCGCCCGGCCGAGGCGTTCCAGGAATAGTCCATCGCCATGCCCCGCCGCCGCACCGCCGCGGTGCGGCTGGGGTTCGCGAGAAGGGCCCGCGCCCTCTCCAGGGCGCCCTCCAGTGCTGCCGGGCTCGGCTCCTCGAAGACGAAGCCCACCCCCTCGGGGGTCGCCACATCGCGCACGGTGTCCGCCAGGCCCCCGGTCCGCCGCACCACCGGAATGCTCCCGTAGCGCAGGGCGATCATCTGTCCGAGGCCGCAGGGCTCGAACAGGCTCGGCATGCAGAACAGGTCGCTCCCCGCGTAGATGCGCCGGGCCACCCCGTCGTCGAACCCGATCCGGGCGGCCACCGTCCCGGGGTGCCGCCGCACGAGATCGACCACGGCCGCCTCGTACCCGGTCTCGCCGGACCCCAGGATGGCCCACTGGAGACCCAACCCCTCGAGGCGCGGCTCCAGCCCCAGGAGCAGGTCGATCCCCTTCTGCTGCACGAGCCGGTTGACCACCCCCGCGAGGGGCCGGCCGTCGCGGGGCAGGCCGAGCTCCGCGCGAAGGGCCCGTGTGTTGTGTTTTCGCGCGGCCAGGTCGCCCCGGGAGTACTGCTGGACGAGGGCCCCATCGTTCCCCGGGTCCCAGGACCGGTCGTCGATCCCGTTGAGGATCCCGTGGAGGTCCGCCGCCCGCTCCACGAGCACCCCGTGAAGACCCCAGGCGAAGTCGAAGGTCTGGATCTCGCGGGCGTAGGTCGGGGAAACCGTCGTCAGGACGTCGGCATACACCAGACCCGCCTTGAGGAAGTTCACGAGCCCGTAGAACTCGAGCCCCAGGTGGTGGAAGTAGGCCCAGGAGATCCCCAGGCGCGGCAGCACCTCCGCGGGGAACAGCCCCTGATAGGAGAGGTTGTGGATCGTGTGGACCCGCACCGCTCCGGCGAAACGGGGATCCGACCCGTAGTGTTCCGGGGCCTTCAGGAAAAAGGGGACGAGCCCCGCCTGCCAGTCGTGGCTGTGGACGACGTCCGGCTGGGGGGCGCACCGGGCCCCCGCTTCCAGCGCGGCGTAGCACAGGAAAGCAAAGCGCTGGGCGTTGTCCGGGAAATCCCCGGCCGGCGTGCCGTAGAGCCCCTCCCGATGGAAGTACGCCGGGTGATGGAGGAAGAGCACGCGAACGCGCCCCGTCCCCGGCGCGTTCGCCTCGAGGACCTCCGCCGTCTGCCACTGCCCGTCGATGAGGGCCCGCACGGACACCCCCGTCGGGGACAGCCCCCAGCGGGCCGCGTCGATGGAGGCCAGGTGGGGGAGGATCACCGTCACCTCGCATCCGATCCTGGCAAGGGCCTGGGGAAGCGCCCCGAGCACGTCCCCCAAACCGCCCACCTTCGCGTAAGGCGCCATCTCCGTCCCCACCATCCAGACCTTCATCGTCGATCCCCTCTTCCCTCACCCCCCGACCCGTCTGCGCCCCGCCACCCAACCTACTGCGGAAGCGGCTGCCCGTAAAGGGCCACGGGACCCCTGGATTCCCTGCCTCCTTGGCAAACCGCGGTCCGGGACGACCGCCGCGGGACCCGCGCGCTTGTCTCCCCCCGGACTCCGGGTACCCTTCTGGCGGGGAACTCAAACGCCGAAAGAGAGGCCGCACATGAGCACCCGCAATCTGGAACGCCTCTTCGCCCCCAGGTCCGTCGCCGTGGTGGGCGCCACCCCACGGGAGGGCACCGTCGGGCACGCGATCCTCCACAACCTGGCCGAAGGCGGGTTCTCCGGCCCGATCCACCCGGTAAACCCACGCTACCCGGAGATCCTCGGCCTTCCCTGCAGCCCGTCCCTGTCCGCGATCCCGGGGGGAGTGGACCTCGCCGTCGTCGCCGTTCCCATCGGAGGTGTCCCCGACGTCCTCACGGAGGCCGGAGCCGCCGACGTCGGAGCCGCCATCGTGGTCTCTGCCGGCGGCCGGGAGATCGGGGAAGAAGGGGCCCGCATCGAGGATGCGATCGTGGAGACCGCCCGCCGCACCGGAATCCGGCTCCTGGGCCCCAACTGTCTGGGGATCATCGTGCCCGGGGTGCGGCTCAACGCCTCCTTCGCAGCCCACATGTGCTACCCGGGCCGTGTCGCCCTCTTGAGCCAGAGTGGCGCCGTCTGCACCGTGGTCCTGGACCGGGCCATGGCCAAAAAGATCGGATTCAGCCACTTCGTCTCCATCGGCGCGATGGCCGACGTGGACTTCGGCGACCTGATCGACTACCTGGGGAACCAGCCCGACGTGGACTCGATCCTGCTCTACGTGGAAGCCCTCACGAACATTCGCAAGTTCATGAGCGCCGCCCGGGCGGTGAGCCGCGTCAAGCCCATCATCGTGGTAAAAGCAGGCCGGAGCGCTGCCGGGGCTAGGGCGGCGGCGAGCCACACGGGCTCCCTCGTGGGGGACGACGAGGTCTACGACGCGGCGTTCGCCCGGGCGGGCGTGATCCGGGTGAAGACCCTGGGGGAGCTCTTCGACTGCGCCGAGGCCCTGGCGAAACAAGGCCGAGGCCGGGGGCCGCGGCTCGCGATCCTCACCAACGCGGGGGGGCCCGGGGTGATGACCGCCGATGCCCTCCACGAGTGGCACCGGACTCCGGCGGAGCTCGACCCGCAGACCGTCTCCGCCCTCGACGGGGTCCTCCCCCCTGCCTGGAGCCGGGGGAACCCGGTGGACATCCTGGGCGACGCCCCGGCAGAACGCTACCGGGATGCCGCTCATATTCTGCTGGGGGCCCCCGAGGTGGACGGTCTGGTCGTCGTGCTGGCCCCCCAGGCGATGACCGACCCGGCCGCCGTGGCCCGGGAGCTCGTCCCGGTGGTCCAGGGGTCCACAACCCCGGCCTGCGCGGTGTGGATGGGGGGACTCGAAGTCGCCGAAGGAATCCGCGTCCTCAACGAAGCCGGCGTGCCGGTGTTCGAGACCCCCGAGCGGGCCGTCAACACGTTGATGTACATGTACCGGTACTCCAAGAACCTGGAGCTGCTCCAGGAGACCCCGCCCAACCTCCCCCCCAACCTCCTGTTCGACCGCAAGCGGGCCCAGGCCATCGTCGAGGCCTCTCTGGACCGCCGCCAGCCCCTGCTCACCGAGCCCGAGGCGAAGGCCCTCCTGGCCGCCTACGGGATCCCGGTGAACCGCACGGAGGTTGCCACCTCGGAGGAGCAGGCCGTGGAACGGGCCGGGGAGATCGGCTACCCGGTGGTCCTGAAGATCCACTCCCGGGACATCACCCACAAGTCCGATGCCCAGGGCATCCAGCTCAACCTCCAGGGCGCGGAGGACGTGCGCACCGCCTACCGCAAGGTGCTCGACAACGCACGGGAGTACAAGGCCGACGCCCGGATCCTCGGGGTCACCCTCCAGCCCATGGTGGAGCGGGTGGACTACGAGGTGATCGTGGGAAGCAAGCAGGACCGGGACTTCGGTCCCACCATCCTCTTCGGCATGGGGGGTATCCTGACCGAGATCCTGCGGGACAAGGCCATCGGCCTTCCCCCCATGAACCTTCTCCTGGCGCGCCGGCTCATCGAGTCCACCCGGGTCTTCCACCTCCTCAAGGGCTACCGGAACCGGCCGCCCGCCAACCTCGGGCTCCTCGAAGAGGTGATCGTCCGGCTCGCGTACCTGGTCTCGGACTTCCCGGAGATCGCGGAGCTCGACGTGAACCCCCTGGTCCTCTCCGGCCAGGATGTCCTTGCGGTCGACGGCCGGGTGCTGCTCGAGCCGACCGATGTCCAGAGCCCCGACCACCTCGTCATCCGCCCCTACCCCACCCAGTACGAGCGCCACTGGGTGATGGCGTCGGGCACCCCCGTGCTCGTGCGGCCCATCCGCCCCGAGGACGAGCCGATGGTCCAGAAGCTCTTCGACGGGCTCTCGGCCGAGACGATCTACTTCCGCTTCTTCCACCTCATCAAGTCCTTGGGCCACGAGCAGCTCGCCCGCTTCTGTCAGGTGGACTACGATCGGGAGATCGCCCTGGTGGCCATGGAGGAGCCCCCGGGCAAGGAACGCCTCCTCGCCATGTGCCACCTCCACGTCTCCTCCGCCTGGGGAGAGGCCGAGCTCGCCGTGGTCGTGGGCGACTACTACCAGCGCCAGGGCCTGGGGCGAAAACTCGTCAGCGTGGGCATGGACATCGCCCGGGAACGAGGCCTGAAGCGAATCACCGGCATGGTCCTTCCGGAGAACGAGGGCATGCTCGGTCTTGCCCGGAAGCTCGGCTTCACGGCGGTGCAGGACCTGGGGGAAGGGGTCTACCGGATCGAGCACGAGCTCGTGTAGACTTCGCCACCTCCCCATTCCGCTCGGCCGCGGCCGAGGCCCGCACGAGGGCTTGCACGTGGCACCTGGTCGCTGCCGTTCTCCGCAACATCCGGTCTGGCTGCCCGGGGCCCCGTGAGCCGCCGCCCCTTTCCCCTCTTCGCCCCCGCCCTGTGGGGAGCGGCCTGCGGAGCCGTCCTTGGTGCCCTGCGCACCCGGGAAGCGACGCTTCAGCTGTTGGGAAAGAACCGCGCACTCCAGGACGCCGGCTTCCTGCCCCTTCCCGGAAACGGCCACTGGGAGACACTCGCCTCCTGGGCCCCTTCCGCCGCCGGAGGTCTCTTCTTCGGCCTGAGCCTGGGGCTTGGGGCGGGAACCCTGCTGGGCCTCTGGGCCCGGTGCACCGGAGGGCTGCCGGGCCGGCCGGGGCGCCTCCTCCCCTGGGCGACCCTGGCGGTTCCCCTCTGGGCCCTGGCGGGCGGGGACCCGGGACTGGCCGCCGCCCTGGCGGCCTCCGCTGCGGGAGCGGTCTGGAGCCAGGGGGCAGGAGGCCAGATGGACGCCCGTTCCGCGTTGCTCCGCGCCCTGGTCCTGGCCCCTCTCCTCACCGCCCTGATCCCCTGGGCAACGGCCGCCGAAGGGCCGTTCACCCGCTTGCGGGACGGTGTGCTCCTGGGGAGCCCGGCAGGGCAGGCGGTGAACACGTTCTACTACCGGTGGACCCTGTACCCTGCCCACGTTCTCAAGCCCCTCGCGGGACTCTCGCAGCCCGCCGTCGCCGTATCCGGCCAGATCTCGGAGGAAAACCGAGACCGCTTCTGCCGCCAGGGCCTGCGGCTGGGTCTGCTGTGCGTCGACGAGGGGGAAGCGGCGGACGTGCGGGCCTTTCCGGACCGGGGCACCGGCGCCGTCGAGCTCCTTCACGGCCGGACCCGCGTGGCGTGGCCCGAGGATCCCGACGCCCAGGGCGAGGCCTGGAACCGACTCTCTGCCGCCTCGGACCGAGGGCGGCCCCTGCGCCTGGCGACGTACTGGGCTCTGTTTCTCGGATGCCCGCTGGCCCTGTGTTGGGGATTCTCGTCGCTGGCCCTGGCCGCGGGTGCCCTCGTGGGGGATCGCTGGCGGCTCTTCGGATCCCTCGGGGCCGCGGTGCTCCTGGCCGCCTCCCTGGGAGCTGCGGGGCGGATCGACCCCGCCCTCCACGCCGCCCGGTCGAGGCTCATCATCGAGAGCCCCGACCGCGCAGAGGTGATGGCGGCCCTCGGCTCGAGCACCGCCGCCGTGCGCCTGTATGGGGCCCGGGCGGCGGGCGCCGCTCGGCTGGAGGCCGACCTGCTCGTAGACGCCCTGTCCGATCCGCTCCTCAACGTGCGCACGGGGGCGGCCGAGGCCCTGGGCGCGGTGGGGGGACCTCGGGCGCGAGAGCTGCTGCTGGAGGTGGTCCGGAGCCCCGAAGAGTGGTACGTCAAGGAACGCGCGTACGCGTCCCTGTGGAGGCTCGGGTGGCGAGGCCGCTGACCAGGCCGTGGGAGCGGCGAGGGCCCGGCCCCGCAGAAGCCTTCGCCGTCCTCGCCGCGCTGGCCGCCCTGGAAGCGGGGCTGTTCTCCGCCAAGCCCCGCCTGGGCCAAGCCGAGGCGATCTGGCTGACCGGGGCGCTTCGAGCGGCCGAGGCGGTCCTGTGCCTCGTCTACTGGCGCGCCCGCGGGTGGCGTCTGGAGGAGCTGGGGCTCACGGGAACCCGGGTCGGGAGGGGGCTGTGGGTGGGAGCCCTGTTCTCGGCGGGGCTGGGTGCCTGCGTGGGGGGGGTCGAAGCCGCGGGGCGCCTCTTCCTGGGCCTGAGCCCCCTGGCGGCCCTGGCGGGCCCCCGCCCCCCGCCGGGGGAGCTCGCGGCCCTCCTGGTCGTCGGCGCCGGAGTCGCCCCCCTCTTCGAGGAGCTGGTCTTCCGGGGCATCCTGTACGGCGGCCTTCGCCGACGTCTCTCCCCCTTTGGGGCCGGCGCCGTCGCCACCGGCGCTTTCGCCGCAGCCCACCTGCTCTCTCCGGGCATTCCCTGGGTACAAGCGGTCGGGGGTCTGGTGTTCGTCGCCGCCTACGAGCTCTCCGGCAGTCTCTGGGCCCCGGTGCTCGTGCACGCCTGCGGGAACGCGGTCCTCTTCCTGCTGCCCTTCTGGCTGGGGTGAATCCCGCCGGCTGCGGTACCGGAGCTACACGGCGAGCTCCATGTGGCGGCACACCGCCTTGCCGAACGCCGAGCACGTGAGCAGGGTCGCTCCCGTCATCTGACGCTCCAGGTCGTAGGTGACCTCCCGGTGGACCACGGCCTGCTCCACGCCCGTGCGGATGAGCTGCCCCACCCGGTGCCACCGGAGGTGGTCGAACATCATGGCCCCCGAGAGGATGACCGAGCCGGGGTTGACCTTGTCCTGGCCGGCGTACTTGGGGGCCGTGCCGTGGGTGGCCTCGAAAACCGCGTATTCGTCGCCGATGTTGGCGCCGGGTGCCATCCCGAGCCCACCGACCTGGGCCGCCGCCGCATCCGACATGTAGTCGCCGTTGAGGTTGGGCATGGCGAGCACGCCGTACTCCTCGGGTCGGAGGAGCAGTTGCTGGAACATGGCATCGGCAATGCGGTCCTTGAGAACCACCTTACGGGCGGGGTGGACCCCCTCGTAGACGTCCCACAGCTCCTGCTCGGTCACGGTCGCGTCGCCGAACTCCTCCCGAGCCAGCTCGTAGCCCCAGTCCCGGAAGGCGCCTTCGGTGAACTTCATGATGTTGCCCTTGTGCACCAGGGTGACGGAGTCGCGATTGTTGTCCAAGGCGTACCGTATCGCCATCCGAACCAGCCGCCGGGTCCCCTCCTTGCTGATCGGCTTGATGCCCACGCCGCTGTCCGGACGAATCTTCCGCTTCCAGCGGATCAGGAGGAACTCCAGGAGCTCCAGGGCCTCCGGGCTCCCGGCGGGTGCCTCGATGCCGGCGTACACATCCTCGGTGTTCTCCCGGAAGATGACCACGTTGACCTTCTCGGGCTCCTTCACCGGCGAGGGAACACCCTGGATGTAGCGCACGGGCCGCACGCAGGAGTAGAGATCCAGCTCCTGGCGCAGGGTCACGTTCAGGCTGCGGATGCCCCCCCCGACCGGGGTGGTGAGGGGGCCCTTGATGGCCACCCGATAACGCCGGATCGCCTCGAGCGTCGCCCGGGGCAGCCACACCCCGTAGGCGTTGAAGGCCTTCTCTCCGGCAAAGATCTCGTACCAGTGGACCGTGCGCTCCCCCCCGTACGCGAGCTCGACGGCCCGGTCGAAGACCTCCCGGGACGCCCGCCAGATGTCCGGGCCCGTGCCGTCCCCCTCGATGAAGGGGAGGATCGGGTCGTTGGGAACGCGAAGCACTCCGTCGGGCCCTTTCCCGATGGGGGTACCGGAGGCAGGGGGGGCATACGTAACGGTGTCTTCCATGAGGAGCTCCTCAGGTCGGCGCGCCTTCGCCGAGGGATAACGTGAGCGTGCCCCGGGCCACCGCGAGACGGCACCCGAGGCACGGGGGAGTCGCTCAGGGATGGGGTCCGGTCAGTACCGGTAGTGGTCGGCCTTGTAGGGGCCGTCTTCGGGGACGCCGAGGTACGCCGCCTGCTCCGGGGTCAAGCGGGTGAGCCTGGCCCCGAACTGGGCCAGGTGGAGCCGCGCCACCTTCTCGTCCAGGGCCTTGGGCAGCACGACCACACCCTTCCCGTAGCGTTCCGCGTGGCGGTGCAGCTCGACCTGGGCCATCACCTGGTTGGTGAAGGACGCCGACATCACGAAGCTGGGATGACCCGTGGCGCAACCCAGGTTCACCAGGCGCCCCTCGGCGAGCACCAGGATCGCGTGCCCCCGACCCCGGGGACCGTGGGTCGTGTCCCGGAACCGCCACTCGTGGACCTGGGGCTTGACTTCGATCTTCTCCACTTCCCCGCGGCGGCGCAGGGCCTCGAGGCCCGCCATGTCGATCTCGTTGTCGAAGTGCCCGATGTTGCACACGACCGCATTGTGCTTCATGCGCGCCATGTGCTCGGCGCGGATGATCCCCTTGTTGCCCGTGGCGGTCACGTAGATGTCGAAATCGGGGAGCGCGTCCTCGACGGTGATCACGTCGAGCCCGTGCATGCACGCCTGCAGGGCGCAGATCGGGTCGATCTCGCTCACCGCGACCCGGGCCTGCTGTCCCCGCAGGCTCTCCACGCTGCCCTTGCCCACGTCGCCGTACCCGCACACCAGCGCCCGCTTGCCCGCAAGCATGAGGTCCGTGGCGCGCATGAGCCCGTCCACCAGGGAATGGCGGCAGCCGTAGATGTTGTCGAACTTGCTCTTGGTCACCGAGTCGTTGACGTTGATCGCGGGAAAGCGCAGCGTCTGGTTGGTCATCCGCTCGTAGAGCCGGTGCACCCCGGTGGTGGTCTCCTCTGAGACACCGCGAATCCCGGCGGCCATGGGCCACCAGAAATCATCGCCCTTCTCCCGCCGCACCCGGTGGAGGAGGGACAGCATCACCGAAAGCTCCTCGCTCTCGGCCGTGGCGGGGTCCGGGATGCTCCCGCTCTCCTCGTACTCCGCCCCCAGGTGCACCAGCAGGGTGGCATCGCCCCCGTCGTCCAGAAGGAGGTTCGGCCCCCGGCCGTCGGGCCACACCAGGGCCTGGAGGGTGCACCACCAGTACTCGGGCAGGGTCTCTCCCTTCCAGGCGAAGACCGGCACTCCCCTCGGCTCGGACGCACTGCCGCCGGGGCCGGCCACCGCGGCCGCAGCGGCGTGGTCCTGGGTGGAAAAGATGTTGCAGCTCACCCAGCGCACGTCGGCACCGAGCTCCACCAGGGTCTCGATGAGCACGGCGGTCTGGATGGTCATGTGCAGGGAGCCCATGATGCGTGCCCCCGCCAGGGGCCTCTCGCCGGCGTACTCCGCACGCAGGGCCATCAGCCCCGGCATCTCGTGCTCGGCCAGCTCGATCTCCTTGCGCCCGAAGCGCACGGTGGCCTCACTCAGGTCGGCCACTTTGTAGTCCGCTTCCCGGACGGCTTGAACGGGTACGCCAGGCGCCATGAATGCGTCGTCCCCTCTCGCGGCTCCCAACGCGCGCGATGCGATCCGAAGTGACATCGGGCCCCCTCCGGGCCCCTCGGTGACGGCCGACTACAACCCGGCGGCCCTGCGCAGCTCCTCGGCTTTGTCGGTGCGCTCCCAGGTGAAGTCCGGGTCGTTCCGGCCGAAGTGACCGTAGGCGGCCGTCTTCCGGTAGATGGGCCGAAGCAGATCCAGGTGCCGGATGATCTCCCTGGGCTTCAGCGGAAAGATCTCCCGCACGAGCACCGAGATCCGGTCCGGCTCGACCTTCCAGGTGCCGGAGGTGTCGATCATGATCGAGACCGGGTCCGCCACGCCGATGGCGTACGCGAGCTGCACCTCACACTTGTCCGCCAGGCCCCCCGCGACGATGTTCTTGGCGATGTAGCGCCCCAGGTACGAGGCCGAACGGTCCACCTTGGACGGGTCCTTGCCGGAGAACGCCCCGCCCCCGTGGCTCCCCTGCCCGCCGTACGTGTCGACGATGATCTTTCGGCCGGTGAGGCCGCAGTCCCCCATGGGCCCGCCCACCACGAACCGGCCCGTAGGGTTGATGTAGAACCGGGTGTGCTCCGTGAGCAGCTCCTCGGGGATCACCGGTTTGATGACCGTCTCGAGGACGGCTTCCCGCACGACGGCCTGGGTTACGTCCGGCTTGTGCTGGGTGCTCACCACCACGGCATCGACGCTCACCGGCTTTCCGTCCACGTACCGGATGGTGACCTGGCTCTTCCCGTCGGGCCGGAAGCAGTCCACGAGGCGCTCCTTGCGCACCTGGGCCAAGCGGTGGGTGAGCTTGTGGGCGTACACGATGGGCATCGGCATGAGTTCGGGGGTCTCGTTGCTGGCGAACCCGAACATGAGCCCCTGGTCTCCGGCGCCCTGCTCGTGCCCCTCGCCCTCGTCCACCCCCATCGCGATGTCCGGGCTCTGCCGGTCGATGGAAGTGAGCACCGCGCAGGTCTCCCAGTCGAACCCCATCGAAGGGTCCGTGTAGCCGATGTCCCGGATGGTCTGCCGCACCACGTCGGGCATGTGGGCATAGCCCTTCGTGGTGATCTCCCCCGCGATGATCGCCATCCCCGTCGTCACCAGGGTCTCGCACGCCACACGGGAACCGGGGTCCTGGGCGATGAGGGTGTCGAGCACCGCGTCGGAGATCTGGTCGGCCACCTTGTCCGGGTGCCCCTCCGTCACGCTCTCGGACGTGAAGAGGAAGTCCGTCATGCTCATGTGGGGTTCTCCTGTCGAGGGGTGCCCCGCCTCCGGGGCCTGCGGTCCCCACGCCCGGGCGTGGGCCCGGGGAGCGCGGGGCTCTGTAGTCTACGCCGCATCACGCCGCGGCTCAAGATGCTTCCCGGGAGATGCTTCCCGGGAGGGATGCTTCCCGGGAGGCTTCCCGGGCGATCGTCTCACCGAGCCCGAACTCGACGGGATCGAGGACGGCCGGGTGGAATTCCCGCATGTACTTCTCTACCTCCTGATGCACTTCCTGGGCGGTGCCCAGACGGAGAATCCGCTTCACCAGCTCTCGGGCCTCGGAGAGGGCAGCGTGGTGGATCAGCCTCTTGATCCGCGGGATCGAGAGAGCGTGCATCGAGAGCTCGTCCACCCCCAGGCCGAGAAGCACCAAGGTGTGGAGCTCATCCCCGGCCATTTCTCCACACACCGCCACCGGGATGCCGTGGGCGTGGCCGGCGGCGGCGACGCCCCCGATGAGGCGCAGCACCGCCGGGTGGAGCGGCTCGTACAGGTACGCCACGTGCTCGTTGACCCGGTCGATCGCCAAAGAGTACTGGATCAGGTCGTTGGTCCCGATGGAGAAGAAGTCGACGTGCGGGGCCAGGAGATCGGCCGTGACGGCCGCCGAGGGCACCTCGATCATCACGCCCACCGGCAGCTTCTCGTTGAAGGGCACGCCCTGGAGCCGGAGCTCCTCGCGCGCTTCCTCCAGCACGGCGAGGGTCTCCCTGAGTTCACCCAAGCCGGAGACCATGGGGAACATGAGCCGCACATTGCCCGCGGAGCTGGCCCGCAGGATGCCCCGGAGCTGGGTCTTGAACAGATCGGGCTCCCGCAGGCACAGGCGGATCGACCGGAGGCCCAAGGAGGGATTGACCTCGTCCTGGGTCGATACGGAGTGCACCAGCTTGTCGCCCCCGATGTCGAGGGTCCGGATGATGATGGGAAAGGGGTGGGCCGCCGCCGCCATTCGCCGATAGGCGAGGGTGTGCTCCTCCTCGGTCGGTGGGTGGTCCCGGTTCATGTAGAGGAACTCGGTGCGGTACAGCCCGATCCCCTCGGCCCCGTACCGCTTGAGGCTCGAGGTCTCCTCTCGGAGCTCGATGTTGGCCCGGACCCGTACCTTGTGGCCGTCGCGGGTAACCGCAGGCAGAACGGCGAAGGACTCCAGTTCCTTGCGAAACGCCCGATAGCGCGTCTTTCGCCGACGAAACCCCCGCAGCTCCTCTATGGTGGGGTTGAGGATCACCACGCCGGAGAGGCCGTCGATCACCACCGTGTCCCCACCGTTGGCGCGGTCGCTCACGACCTCCAGTCCGACCACCGCCGGAATGTTGAGGCTGCGGGCGAGAATGGCCGTGTGGGAGGTGCGCCCGCCTAGGTCCGTCACGAACCCCTTGACCCGCCCCACGTCCATCTGGGCGGTGTCCATGGGAGAGAGGTCGTGGGCCACCACCACCACATCGCCCCGGATGTCGCCGATGCTCTCGTGCCGCCTCCCGGTGAGATTGCGCAGGATGCGGTCCCCCAGGTGCTCCACGTCGGTGCGGCGATCCCGAAAGTACTCGTCCTCCATGGCGTCGAAGGAGACCTTGATCTTCCCCAGCACCGTCCACAGGGCCCAGTCCGCGCTGTGCAGCTCCTCCCGCACCCGGCGCTCGGTCTCCTGGACGATCATCCGGTCGTCGAGCATCATCAGGTGCACGTCCACCAAGTAGCCGTGCTCGCCCAGGTTGCTCTCGCCGTAATGCGTCCTGAGCCCTTCCAGTTGCTCCCGGGTCTGCGCCAGGGCTCGACGGAACCGCAGCAGCTCGGTATCCACCTCCTCGGGATCGATGATCCGCTCCGGGGGCCGGACCTTGCGGCGATCCAGGAGGTACACCTTTCCGACGACGATCCCGGGACTGACCGGTATACCCCGCAGGGCGTAGTGTTCCCGAAGGACTTGCACAGTCACTCCTTCTCCCAAAACCCATTGCGAATTAGGTCACCCAACCCCTCGAGGGCATCCTCCGAGTCCTCCCCAACCGCCCTCACGGTCACCCGGGAACCCTTTCCCGCCGCGAGCATGAGCACGCCCATGATGCTCTTGCCGTTGACCGCGATGTCCTCTTTCCGGACCTCGATCTCGCTCCGGTATCTCTGGGCCGTTTGTACGAGCAACGCCGCAGCCCTGGCGTGGAGGCCCAGGGCGTTGACGATCTCGAACGTACGCTCTTCGACCCTTCGGGCCATCACGTCCACGCCACGACCCCCCAGCAAAGGATGGCCGCCGCCCACAGGAGCCAAGAGAGCCGCACCCCCCGAGCCAGGACCCACCCCGTACCCAGCGCCAGGGTCAGAGCGGCACCGGCACCGGCAACGACTGGAACCGCCCAGCCGTCCAGGAAATCGGGCCCGTAGGCGGCCGCCAAGAGCGCCCCCAGGAGCAGGGCGGCCAGAAACTGACAACGTCGGGCCCACCGGAGCAGGCCCCAGCAACTCAGGAAGTCGGCGACTCCTGAGCCCCTCCGATATCCCTGCACGAAGGCGTACCCCCGCCCGGCCAGATTACAGGCGCCGAAGGTCGCCACGAAGGCGGCCGGAGCCCAAAGCACCCCGCGACACGCGAGGTGGAGCGCCGCCAGGACCAACAGGGGCTTGAGCGCCCCCCAATAGAAGCAGTCCCCCACGGCCCCCAAGGGTCCCATCAACCCGTTCTTCAGACGCCGAACCCCCTCATCGGCGCCGTCGCCCCCTTCGGCCTCCACCCGAACGGCTCCCCCCAGCACCGCCGCCGCCAGGAAGGGGTGGGTATTGAAGAACTTCAGGTGGCGCGAAACCCCCCGGCGATAGGCCTCCCCTCCCCCATACAGCCGCCGCAAGGCGGGCTCCATCGCATAGGCAAAGCCGAGGGCCTGCATCCCCTGGAAGCTCCAGGACGCCTGCAGCACGAGGCTCCTGCAGAAAACCCGCACGAGGTCGGAAGTTCTCAGGGCCGCCAAGGGCGTCCCCCGATGGCTGTCCCCACTCCTCCCGCACGTTCGAGGCCGAGGGCCCCCACGAGACCGGCGGCGAAGGGGGGCGCGTGCCGCCGCAGCCCCATCCCGGCCAGGACGGCGCCACCCCCCAACACGGGAAGGAGAAGCGCCACCAGCTCCAGCGAGGCCTCGGCCTGGGGTGGCAATCCCGGGGCCCAGGACCCCAACACCCATACTCCGCCGGCCGCCCCGGCGGCCGTCAGGCAGGCTCCGGCCGCGAAGAATCGAAGGGCGCCCTTCCAGTGCGCCCGGGCCAGGGGAGGGTTCAGGCCCCTCCCCAACTCCTCCAGGACGCAAGACAGGAGCCCCGCATTCCAGCGGCGGATCCCCAAGTCTGCCCACCGCCCCGCCCAACCCGCGGGGACGGCCAGCAGCACACCGCAGGCCGCCCGCGCTTCGGGGGCCCACGCGTCCGGAGCTGCCGCCGCAAACACCCCGGCCAGCACCCCCGAGAGGCTCTCGTCCGGGGGCACCGACGCGCCGACCGGCAGATCCATGAGCCAGAGCAGCTCCAGCAGGAGGCCGGCCAGGAGACCGAGGGCCGGATCTCCCACCAGCCAACCCGCCAAGGTCGCCCCGACCAGGGGCCGGGAAGCCATCGTCTGGAGCACCGCCGTGCGGTCGAGGGAGAGCAGGCCTCCCAGGAGCCCGAACGCGGCCATCGTCGCCGGGTCCATCACGGTGCCGTCACCGCACGCGGCACCGCAGGGCCGCGCGCACATCCGGGCTGCGGTCCGCAGGCAACGCCCGGGCCTCCACGTCCACGCCCCGGGAGAGGAGCAGACAGAGCTCCTCCTCGTCCCCTCCGCTGAGGTACACGCTGGCCGTCAACCCCCGGCTGTCCCGACGGGGGTGGACGTTTCCCAGGTTCAGGAGCGAGAAGGAAACCCCCGCCTCCAGGGCCTCCACGGCCTGGTGGATCCCCGCAAAGAGCAACAGGATCCGCGAGCCCCGGAGCTCGCCGGTGAGCAGGCCGGAGGCGCCCTCCGGGGTCACGAGCCGTATGGAGAGGCCGGGGCCGCCCAGGCCTTCGAGCAGGGCCTTCTGGAAGGCATCGGCCACCAGCTCCCGGTCTACGACCAAGATCGTGTCGATGCCGAGCCGGGGGACCCAGGACGCGAGGATCTGCCCGTGAACGAGCCGGTTGTCGACGCGGGCGAGCAGCACTCCCATCTCTCAGCCGGACCGGCGGGGCCTGGCGTTCCAGAGATCGCTCGCCAATGAGATGTTTCGCGCTCCGTAGTCGCGCAAGAACGCGGCGAGCTCCCCGAGCCCCAGATCAGCGCGGGCACTCTGGGCTTTGACCACAATGGGCAGGTTCACGCCGGTCAAGACCTCCACGCGCCCCGCCTCGAGAAAGGGCAGGCACATATTCGTCGGAGTCCCCCCGAACATGTCCGTCAGGATCAGCACTCCCTCCCCTGCATCGAGGCGGCGAAGGGCCTCCTCGATGCGGCGGCGTCCCTCCGGCGGCGCTTCGTCGTACCGCAGGGAGATCGCCTCCACCCCTTCCATCTCCCCCACGATCCCCTCGGCCGCCCGACAGAGCGCCAGGCCAAGCTCCTGGTGTGCCGCGATCAAGATCCCGATCATCCGCGCTCCCGATCCCCTTGCTGTCGCCGGTACTACCTTTCGATGTCGCGGTGCAGGACCCGGAGCCGCCGGCCCCCGGAACCCAATCGCCGCGCCAACTCCTCCACCAGACTCACGGAGCGGTGCTTTCCACCCGTGCACCCGATGGCGACGGTCACTGACGTCTTCCCCTCCCGCTCGTACTGGGGCAGCAGGAAGACCAGGAGGGCGAGAAAGCGGGCCAGGAACTCTTGGGCCTCTTCGGCGGCCAGCACGTAGTCCTGCACGCCGGCCTCCGTCCCGACCCTGCTCTGGAGGGCCGGCACGAAATAGGGGTTGGGAAGGAACCGCACGTCCATCAAGACATCCGCCTCGAAGGGAATGCCGTACCGGTACCCGAAGCTGAGGAGGTTCACCTGGAGGGTCTCCTCCTCGCCGGACTGGCGGAAATGCTGCCAGACCGCCTTCTTGAGGTCATGGACGCTCATCTCCGACGTGTCGATGACCCGCTCCGACGTTCCCTTGAGCCCCTCGAAGAGCCGCCGTTCCTCCCGGATGCCCTGGGTGACCGAGCGCTCGTCGGCCAACGGGTGCCGGCGGCGGGTCTCGCTGAAGCGCCGCACCAGCACGTCATCGGACGCCTCCAGGTACAGCACCTCGGCCCGCACTCCCAGCCGTGCCACCTCCTGGAACGCAGACCGGTACCTCTGGAGGAAGTGGCGCTCCCGCAGGTCCATGCCCACCGCCACCCGGCGGAGGTCGCCCCCTGCAAGGACGCTCAGCTCCAGGAACTTCGGGAGCAGATCCACCGGCAGGTTGTCCACGCAGAAGAACCCGAGATCCTCCAGAGCCTTAAGGGCGGAGCTCTTTCCCGACCCCGAGAGCCCCGTCACCACCACGAGCCGGACGCGGGTCACCCCTCCTCCCCCCGCAGTGCCGCGTCGAGGCGCTCCCGGAATCGGATCCCGGAGTGGCGCCCCATGCGCTTGAGCATGTGGTTCCGGGCGGCCACTTCCACGACCGACGAGATGTTTCGGCCCGGAGCCACGGGGATCCTCAGGTGGGGCACGTCGACCCCCAGAATCGAATAGGTGCTCTCGTCGAAGCCGAGGCGGTCGTGGGGCTCGCCGTCATCCCACGGCACCAACTCGATGACCAGCTCCACGTCCTTCTCGGGCCGGATCGCCGTGATCCCGAACAGGTCCTGGATATTGAGGATCCCGAGTCCCCGGATCTCCACGTGGTACCGGATGAGCCCCTCGCCCCGGCCCACGACGCGAAAGGGCGGGATCAGGCGCACCTGGACCACGTCGTCCGCCACCAGCCGGTGCCCCCGCCGGACAAGGTCCATGGCACACTCGCTTTTGCCGATCCCGCTACGGCCCACCATCAGGATGCCGACCTCCATGACATCGACCAATACGCCGTGGAGGCGCGTCGTCGGAGCCAGGCGGTCCCCCAGGAACCCGGAGACACGCTGGATGAAGACCGAGCTCCGCAGGAGGGAGCGCAGGAGGGGCGTACGGGTTCGCTCGGCCTCTTCGAGAAACAGGGGAGGTACCGGCAGGCTCTTCGTGACAACGAAACACGCGGCACCCAGGGCAAAGACCCCTCGCACGTTTGCGTCGCGCCGCTCGGGGGCCAGGGTCCCCAGGTAGCCCATCTCCGTCGAGCCGAGGACCTGGATGCGGTACTGACGCACCTGTCCGGTGTACCCGGCCAGGGCCAAGCCGGGCTTCTGGATGCGGGGGACCCGAATGACGTTGGAAAGGCCCTGCGCCCCGGCCAGGAGCTCCAGGTCGAGCCGGTGTTCCCGGTCCTCGAGCAGCTGTCCTACCGTGATCTCGGGCATCCGCTGGACCCCGTCAGTACTTCTCGTCCTCGCGGGAGATGATCTGGAACAGGGCCTCCCGGGTATCCGCCTGGAGGAGCTCCTCGCGAAACCCCCGATCCTTGAGCAGGCGGGAGATGCGGGCCAGGGCCTTGAGGTGGGTGCTCGCCGAGTTCTCGGGCGCCATGAGGAGGAAGAAGAGTTGGACCGGCGCGCCGTCCATGCTGTCGAAGTCCACCCCGCCGGCGCTGCGGCCGAACACCGCGACCACGTCCTTGAGCTCCCGGAGTTTGCCGTGGGGGATCGCGATCCCCTCGCCGATTCCGGTGCTCCCCAGCCTCTCCCGCTCGAGGAGCACGTGTACGGCCTCGCCCGCGCTCCCCACAATCCCCTCCGACACGAGGACTTCGCTCAACTCCGAGAGAACCCCTTGCTTGTCCCGCGCCTCCAGGCGGGGGACGATCCTCCCCCGGTCGAGAAAATCCAGCAGCTTCATGCCGACCGCCTCTCTGCCGGAGCCCGGCCGAGAACGTAGCCCGCCAGACCTTATTCTGGCTCGATCAACCCGTAGTTTCCGTCTTCGCGCCGGTACACCACCTTGACCTTTCCGTCCTCGTCGGTGAAGACGAGGAAGGGCGCCGCACTCAAGTCCATCTCCATCACGGCCACGTCGACGCTCATCGGGTGGGTGGTGTAGTGCTCGGTCTGAATAACCCGCGGTGACTCCTCCTCGAAGCTCTCGTAGGCGAAGACCTGCTCACGGACGCTGCGCCGCTCGCGGTTGCTCAGGGGCTGATGCCTCTTGAGCTTCTCTTTGTACCGCTTGAGCTGGCGCTCCAGTTTTCCCACCACGTTGTCGATGGCGGTGTAGAAATCGGCCGTCTCCTCCTTCGCGATCACCCGCATCCCGTTGGCCCGCAGGGTCACCTCGGCCAAGTGCCGGATCTTCTCCTGACCCAGGATCACGTGCCCCTCGACCATGCCGTCGAAATACTTGGTCAGCCGCTCCACCTTCTCGGTGGCGTAGGCCTTCAGCGCATCGCTGGGATCGACGTGGCGAAACGTAATGCTGAGATTCATGCAGACCTCCTGCCTGCCCGCGAGGGAAACGAGCGCTGGAATGTAGCAGACGCCCCAGGGCGTGTCAATTTCCCGACCGGACCAGGATTTCCCGCCGGCTCGGCAAGCAGAGTCCGGGACGTGGGATTCCGCGGGTCCGAAGCCGGCGAATCCCCGAGCCGCGGGGCCGGTGCCGCCGGTTCAGCCACCCCCCGCTTCGGAGACACCGTGGACGCCCCGTGCCGCCGCGGTTACCGGCCAGGAAGCCTGCACCCTCGTGCCCCCGCCGGGCGCCGAGTCGACCCAGAACCGGCCTCCCGCCAGTTGGGTGCGTTCCCGCATACTGTCCAACCCGAGGCTCCTCCGGGTGCTCCGCAGGGAGACGGCTCCTTTCACGTCGAATCCGACCCCGTCGTCCTCCACCTCCAGGCGCAGCTCCCCCTCCGCCTTCTCGAACCGCACCCGGACGGACCCGGCACCGCTGTGTTTGGCCACGTTGTTCAAGGCCTCTTGGAGAACGCGGAAGACGACGATCTTCAGGGGCTCCGGCACGTCCGCCTCCTGGAGGTTCACCCGGCTCTCCAGAGACACCCCGGGATACGTCTCTCGGAACTCCCGGCTGAACCAGCCGATCGTCGCCAACAGACCCAGATCGTCCAGGAGCGACGGCCGCAGGGCCATCCCGATGCGGCGAACCTCCTCCACCGCCCCCTGGAGGCGCGCCACCACGCCGTCCAGGAGCTCGCGCCGGACGGCCCCGTCGGCGCACGCGGTCTCGATCTGGAACTTGACCGCCGCCAGGGTCTGACCGATCCCGTCGTGGAGCTCCCGGGCCACGCGCTCCCGCTCCCGTTCCTGGGCGGTCAGGAGCTGGGAGGAGAGCGCCTGCAAGTAGGACCTCCAGTACAACAACTCCTCCTCGGTGTTCTTCAGGTCGCTGATGTCCGTGATCACGGCGAAGCTCCCCTGGAAGCTCCGGTCCTCCCCGAGGAGGGGGGTCGAGGAGACCAGGACCGGCAGACATCTGTCGTCCCCGGCGCGCAAAAACACCTGGTAGACGCCCTTCTCTCCCCGACGCCGCCGCTCCAGCTGCTCCCGCAGGACGGGTCGGCTCGCGTCCGCCACGAGGTCCTCCGCCCTCAGTTGGAGGAGCTCCTGCGAAGGACGGCCCACCATCTCCGAGAATCTCTTGTTCACGTACGTGAATGCCCCGTCCCCGTCCGCCACACAGAACCCCTCGTTCATGGACTCCACCAGGAGGTGGTAGCGCTCCTCGCTGCGGCGCAGCTCCTGCTCGACCCGGGCGCGCTCCTCGATCTGCGCGCGAAGTGCTTCATTGGTCCTCGCCAGCTCGGCGCCGCCCTCGCGCACCCGGCTCTCCATGCGGTCCCCCGCCCTGCGGAGGGCGCGCTCGATCCGTTGGCACTCGTCCAGGGTCCGGCTCAGGGGGCGGAACAGGGCCAGGTAGAGGACGGGGGTCAGCAGAAGGACGAGGAACAGGGCGTCCAGGACCGCGTCCGGCCAGGGGTGGGCCTCGGCAAGGAACGGGACGGCGCGCATCACCGCGAGCTCTGCCGCGAACACCGAGACGGCCGTGACCCCGGTGAGCCAGAGGGGCGACAGGAAGTAGGGGCTCGCCTGGAAGAGCGGGGCCCAACGCAAATCGGCCTCCCCCTCCGCCGACTGCAGTGCCGCCTCCGCGGCTCGGCACCGCGTGACGGTGCGCTCCAGCGGCCGGAAGAGCAGCAGGTAGAGGCCCGGAACCAGGATCGCGGCCAGGAGGAGGGCGTTGAACGCCGCGATCGCCCCGCCCTGTCCCAGGGGAAGGTACGGGTTGAACCGCATGACCAGGAACTCGGCCCCAGCGGCCGCAAGGCCGCACCCGACCGCGAGTTGCAGTGCAGACGGCCATAGGTGCGGGCCGCGGGCTGACTCACGGCCTCCTGCAGACATGGGGAACCTTCCGGCCTCCGGCCCGACCGAGCGGCCTCGGGGAAGAGAGGCCGCCCAAGAGGATACGGCCGTCCCCGTGGTGCGGTCCAGCGTTCAGAGCTCCTCTGTTCAGAGCTCCTCCGGCTCTTCCAGTCGTCCCCTCAGGGCTCCGAGGAACCGGGCCGCGAGCACCCCGTCCACCACCCGGTGGTCGCAGGAAAGGGTCAGGTGCATCCGCCGGCCGACCTCCACGCGGCCCCCCTGCACCAGCGGCGCGTCAGCGACCGCACCCACCGCGAGGGTCAAGGCGGAGGGGGGGTTCGGGATCGCCGTGAACCGCTCCACCCCGAACGCACCGAGGTTCGACACCGTGAAAGTGGCGTTGGCTCGCTCCTCGGGCCGCAGGCGCCCGGCGCGGGCACGCGCCACCAGATCCCCCGTCCTTTCCGCGATCCACGGGAGCCCTCTGCCCTGGGCGCCGCGCAGCACGGCCACGACGAGCCCCGCTTCCGTCTGGACCGCCAGTCCCAGATTGACGACGTTCCACTGGACCCACCGGCCCCGGTCATAGCTCCGGTTGGCCTCGGGGATCTCCCCCAGGGTCAGAGCCGAAGCGCGCAGCAGCAGGTGGGTCAGGGTCACCCCCTCGCCGGCGGCCTCCTTGCTCGCCAACAGGGGATCCGCCCGCACCCCGGCCGAGACGAAGAAGCAAGGGACCGTGCGGGCGCTCTCGGTGACGCGGCGGATGGCGGCCTTCTGGAAGAACCCCACATCCCGCACCTCGGCCTCGCCTTCGGCGAACCGCAGGGGGGAGCCTTCCGCCGAGCCCTCCCCCTTCCCCTCGGCGGCCGGCCCGAGGGGCGGCCCGCGGCCCGCTGCCGCGGCCTCCACGTCGGCGGTCATGACCCGGCCCTCGGGCCCCGTGCCCGTCACCCGGGAGAGGTCCACCCCCTTCTCCCGGGCGAGCTTCCGCGCCCGAGGGCTCGCGCGCACCCCGGCCTTCGCCACCCCCGGCCCGGGCACGGGAGTCGGAGCCGGGCGCGGCGGCGCAGCCGGCCGAGGTGACTCAGCGCCGCCCCGCTCGGAGAGCGGGTGCGCCCCGGGCAGGGGGATCTCCCCACCGGGCGGCGCGGCTTCCTCCCCGGCTCGTCTCGCCGGCCGCTCCGGGGGCACCGGGTGGTCCTCTTCGGCAGGGACGGGGGGCTCCTTCTCGCTGCGGTCCTCCTCGGGTGCCGCCTTCGTTCCCGGCGCCTTCGCTCCGGAGCCGACCGCTTCGGCGGCGCCGGTCGGCGGCGGTCCCTCCTCGGGGGCCGGGGCCCGCGGCTCTCCGCCGGCCTCCGCGATGCGGGCGATCACCTCTCCCACCGCCACGACCTCGCCGTCGGGGCGCAGGAGCTCCGCCACCGTGCCGCTCCAGAAGCTCTCCAACTCCATGACCGCCTTGTCGGTCTCGATCTCGGCGAGCACGTCCCCCTCCCGCACCCTGTCACCGGGGGCGACCTTCCACTCCACGATGCGCCCCTCCTCCATGGAGTCGGTGAGCTTGGGCATGGTGACGTCGTACGGCATGGGAAGTCTCCGGCGGGTTGGGTGTTGCAGGTTGCGCCTCGCCCTTCACGCGTCCACTACGCCCCGGGCGGCGGCGGCGATCTTGGCCGCGTCGGGGATGCTGGCCTGCTCCAGCTCCCGGGCGTAGGGGGCCGGGATGTCCTCTCCGGAGACACGGGCGATGGGCGCTTCGAGCTCCCAGAAGACCCTGTCGCAGAGGCCGGCCACCAGGTCCGCCCCGATCCCGCAGCGGGGCCAGCACTCCTCCACCACCACCGCCCGCCGGGTCTTCGCCACCGACCCCGCGACCGTCTCCCAGTCCAGGGGCCGGAGGCTCAGCAGATCGATCACCTCGGCCGAGATCTCCTCGTCCGCCAGCCTGCGGGCTGCTTCGTCCGCCAAGCGGGCCATCCGGCCGTACCCGAGCAGGGTCACGTCCTCCCCCTCCCGCACCACCTCCGCTCGGCCCAGGGGCAGGGGCTGAAGCCCGTCGGGCACCTCCCCCTTGTCGTTGTAGAGTCCCTCGTGCTCCAGGAACATTACGGGGTCGTCGTCCCGAATCGAGGCCAGGAGCAGCCCCTTGGCGGTTCGCGGCGTGGAGGGGCAGACGACCTTGAGGCCGGGGAAGTGGGTGAAGACCGCCTCGAGGCTGTGGCTGTGCTGGGCGCCGAGTTGGTGGCCTCCCCCCCCGGGGGCCCGTACGGTCACGGGCATCGGGGACTGACCGCCGAACATGAAGTACATCTTGGCCAGGTGGTTGACGATCTGATCGAAGGCCACCAAGGCGAAGTTCACGGTCATCAGCTCGGCCACGGGCCGCAGGCCGGCGAGGGCCAGCCCCACGGCGGTCCCCACGATCGCCGCTTCGGAGATCGGCGTGTCGAGCACGCGACGCGGTCCAAACTCCTCGAGGAGCCCCTGGGTGACCTTGAAGGAGCCCCCGTATTCGGCCACGTCTTCGCCGAAGACGAGCACGTCGGCGTCCCGGGCCATCTCCTCCCGGAGTGCCTGGTTCAGCGCTTCGCGGTAGGTGAGGACGGGCATGGTCACGGCTCCGGGGAGGAAGAAGGGTGAGACAGGAAGAAACCTCTCGGCAGGATAACAGGATTGACAGGATGGATTTCTGCATTGACCTCGAGACTACAGGTCTTGCGATAACTAGAATGCAATCTGAGCACGAAGAAACACGCCAACACAGCAAGCCAATCTAGAAGCATTTGATATGCATTACACTGGCACGCTCACCGAGCCAGTTGACGCACTTCCGATACAAATCCTGAACATCCAGTCATCCTGTCGAAACCGGCCCCTCCACGTACACAAGCTTCCTGGCCTCTTCCAGAGTGAGCTCTCGGCCGGCCTCCGCGAAGGCCACCGCAGCCTCGACCTCGCGGCGCACCTCCGCGTCGATGCGCTCGAACTCCTCGTCGGGAACCTCGAAGTCGTTGCGGATCTGCGCCCTGAGCTTGTCCAGCACGTCGCGGCTGCGCCAGAGCTCCACCTCCTCCTTCGAGCGGTAGGTGGCAGGGTCGCTCATGGAGTGGCCGCGGTAGCGGTAGCACCGAGCCTCGATGAAGGTGGGGCCCTCGCCCTTTCGGGCTCGGGCGACGGCCCTCTCGGTAACGGCCACCATCTTGAAGAAGTCCATGCCGTCCACTCGCTCGGCCGGCATGCCGTAGACGGAGGCCTTCCTCGCGAGGTCCCGTACGGCGCTCGAGCGCCGTACGCTCGTACCGATCGCGTACTCGTTGTTCTCGCACACGAAGACGATCGGGAGCTTCCACAGCCCTGCCAGGTTCAGCGCCTCGTGGTAGACCCCCTGGTTGGTCGCACCGTCCCCGAAGAAGCACACCACGACCTGGTCGCCCTGCCGATACTGCACCCCGAGGCCCAACCCCACGGCCACGGGGCACTCCCCGGCGACGATGGCATATCCTCCGTGGAAGTTCCGCTCCCTGTCGTAGAG
Organism: Deferrisomatales bacterium; assembly: GCA_033551855.1. Lineage (GTDB taxonomy): Bacteria > Desulfobacterota > Deferrisomatia > Deferrisomatales > JACRMM01 > JBFLZB01. The sequence continues at coordinate 174,753 of JAWSUI010000002.1, read as the reverse complement.
GTGCATCGACCCCCCCAACCCCTTGCAGCACCCATCGGAGTGGCCGTACAGTTCCGCCATGACTCGGCCCGGGTCGGTACCCCGCACGAGAAGGTAGACGTGGTCCCGATAGCTTCCGAGGACGTGGTCGTCGGGCCGAAGGGGCCACAGAGCGCCGACGGCGACGGCCTCCTCCCCGGTGTAGAGGTGACAGAACCCCCCCATCCGCCCCTTCTGGTAGAGCTCGGCGACCTTCGTCTCGAACGCCCGCGCGAGCCGCATCCGGCGGTAGGCGAGCAGAACCTCCCGGCGGTTCACGGCGCACTCACGCCCGGATCATGATCAGGAGCATCTTGAACCGCTTCTCCGCCCGCAGGGAGTGGGGCACGCCCGCCGGCATGATCACCAGGTCTCCGGCGCGCGCCCGCACCTCCTGCCCGCCGATCGTGATGAGCGCCTCTCCGTCCAGGATCTCCACGCAGGCGTCGAAGGGCGCCGTGTGCTCGCTCAGGCCCTGCCCCGCGTCGAACGAGAAGAGCGTGAGGGTGCCGGCCTTCTTGTCGAGAAGCGTCTTGCTCACCACCGAGCCGTCGGCGTAGGGGACGTGCTCCGCGAGGGGGATCGCTTGACCCTTGGGTGCTTCGCCTTTCATCGAGTCCTCCTGGGCGGGGGGAAGGCACGGGAACCCAAGTGTAACGGACAAACGAGACGGGGCAAGCCCGCCGGCGAGGCAAGCCCGAGAGGAGACGTGGGACATGGGAACGGACCGAGCCATCATCCAGACTCCGGTGGGGCCCCTGGGCATCGAAACCGAGGGGGGCGCCGTGGTCCGGATCTGGTTCGCCCGCGGGGAGCGGGACGCCGAGGTCCGTCCCGCTCCCCCGGGGAGCCTCCTGGCCGACGCGGTCCGAGAGGTGGGCGAGTACTTCCGGGGAGAGCGGCGGGCGTTCACCCTTCCCGTGAGGCGGCCGGCCCGCGCCACGGCCTTCCAGCGCAGGCTCTGGGACGCCCTGGAGGGCATCCCCTTCGCGGAGACCCGGACGTACGGGGACCTCGCGCGGGGGCTCGGCACCAGCCCCCGGGCGGTCGGGGGGGCCTGTGCCCGCAACGATCTGCCCCTGGTGATCCCGTGCCACCGCGTGGTGGCCAAGTCCGGCTTGGGAGGGTTCAGCGGCGACTGGGAAACCGGCCTCGCCCGGGACGTCAAGGCCGCCCTCCTGGAGCACGAAGCGCGCGTAGCCGCCTCGGCCTGAAGGGATTTTCCCTTCCCCCCGGACCCAGTGCCGTCGGCGTCATCGACGGGCTCAGGAATCCGCCTCGCCGGCACCCGGGCGTGCCGCCCCCCGCAGGCGAAGCGCCGAGGCTGCCACGCCCGCCACGCAGAGGAGGGAGAACGTGAACAGAGCCGCCCGCATGCTCGCGAGGAACGCCTCCCGGGTTTCCGGCGTCACCGGGCTGCCCCCCATGAAGACGGAAAAGGCTAGAGTGACGATGGTCATGCTGACCATCATCCCGAGGGTTCGCATGGTGGCCGTCACACCCGACGCAAGGCCGTAGAACCGGGAAGGCACGCTGCCCATGATGGCGCTGGTGTTCGGGGAGGAGAACAGAGCGAAGCCCGTGCCCAGGACGGCCAGCAGGAACAGCAGCGTCGGGAGTGGGGTATCGGCCGTGACGGTGGCCGCCGCGCCGACCCCCACGGCGCACAGGGCCATCCCGGCCGTGGCGACCCTCTCGGGGGGATAGCGATCCGCGAGTCGGCCGCAGGCCGGCGAGAGGAGGGCCTGGACCAGGGGTTGGAGGAAGAGGACCGTCCCGGCCTCCCACGGGCTCATGCCGCGCACGTACTGGAGATACAAGCTCAGGAAGAAGGTGACCCCGAAGGTGCTGGCGTAGTTGAGGAGGGCCCCCAGGCTGCTAAAGAGAAAGAGGCGGTTGCCCCGCAGGAATCGGACGTCGAGGATCGGATGCGCGGTCCGGGACTCGAGGACCGCGAAGAACACCAGGCCGGCGACCCCGGCGGCCGCCACGCCCCAGGCCCAGGGCCACCGCGCGAGGCTGGAGGCCCCCCCTACCAGCAGGAGAATCGAAATCCCATAGACCAGGCTGCCGAGCCAGTCGAAGGGCTCCCCCCGGGCCTGGGCCCACTCGCCCTGCAGACGGCGGCTCACCAGCAGCAGGGCGGCGGCGCCCAGGGCGCAGGAGAGGACGAACAGAGACCTCCACCCCGCCGCGGCCACCAGGGCTCCCCCAAGGAAGGGGCCACAGGAGATCCCTAGATAGACGCTCGCCACGGTGAGCCCCAGGGCCTTGCCCCGCTCCTCCGGAGGAAAGACCGAGACGACCATGGCAAGCCCCGTCGCGTTCACCATGGCCCCGCCCATGCCCTGGAGAAACCGCAGCAGGATCAGGGCCTCGATGCTCCGGCTCAGGGACAGGAGGCCCCCCACCAAGGTGAAGACGCCCAGCCCCCACTGGAAAACCCTCCTGCGGCCGCGGATGTCCCCGAGCCTGCCCATGGGGAGGAGGAACACCGCGGCCGAGGTCACATAGGCCGTCTCCACGAGACCGAGCCCTCGCGCGCTCGCCCCCAGCTCTCGCCCGATGGAGGGCAAGGCAATCCCCACCGCGGACATCATGAAGGGGATGAGGAAGTGAACGGCGCCGACGGCGAGGAGCGTTGCCCCGCGGGACGCGACCGGCTCCATCGGAACTCCCTGGGTTTCGGTGAGGGTGCCCGGGGGAGAGGATACCAGGATCCTGCGGGGCCGGCGCCCTCTCTCCCGCCGTCCGCCAAAGGGAGGCGGGTCCGGAGGGCTCCGAGATCCACCATCACGCCCCGGGGGCGGGGGCCGGGAGCCCCGGAGAGCAGCCCCGCACCGCATCCACCGACTCGACGAGGCGGGCGTAAGCGGGTGAACCCCGACGCGCCGGGGTCTGCTGGGGCGCTTCTTCGAATTGCCGCGGGTTGCGGGGCGAAACGCAGGGGCTCCCGGACTTCGCCTGCCGACCAGCCTGTGGATCCAGGGAGCCCCGACCTCCTTGACCCCGGCGGCCCGCGCTTGCTAGGTTCGTGCCCGCCCTCCATACGGGCCCCCGCGCCCTGTTCCGGCCCGGGGCGGCGCCGGGTCTCGCACCACCCACGGGGATGCCTTGAGACGTACCCGCCCCCCCCGCTTCGGCGGCCTCTTCGCCGCCGTGCTCGTCGTGGCCCTCGCCCTGACGGGCTGGCTCCTCTGGTCCACCCTCACCCTGCGCCGGGAGGCGCGGGAGCGTTTCTTCGAACAGTACAACCGCCAGCAACTCCTCCTCGCCCAGCAGGCCGCCCGCACCGTCGAGGAGGTCTTCGGCACCTTCCGCAGCCATCTGGGGCTCGTGACGGGGCTCTTCGACGGGACGGGGGTGGACCGCGCCGCCGCAGGGGGCGCGGCGGGCAGCCTGGTCCGGATCTACAGCAACCTCCAGGGGACCCCGATCGTGGGGCTCGCGGTGCTGGACCGCCAGGGGTCGGCGGTGGCAACCGTGCCGGGTGACCCACACCCGCCGACCCCCGGACCCTGGTGGGGAGAGTACGAGGCCTGGGCACGGCGCGGCGACCCCGGCCGCCTGTACGTTTCGCCCTTCCTGACGGGCCCCGGCGGACACTCCGGGGGAGAGAAGACCCTGGTCGTCGCCCAGGGCGTCTACGGCAACGACGGGTCCCTTCTGGGAGCGGCCGCGTTCACCCTGAGCTTCGAGGAGCTGGCACGGCAGCACGTGCTCTCTCTGCGCATCGGCGAGCACGGGTATGCGTGGCTCGTCGACAGCCACGAGGAGGTCGTGCTGGTCGACCCCCGGGGCGCGGTCTCGGGCCAGACCTTCGACGAGGCCTTCCTCCCCCGCTGGCCCCGGCTTCACGCGCTCTTGGAGGGAACGCGAGACGGGCGGCCCGACACGGGGTGGTATGACTTCACGGACCCGGCCGAGCCCGCCGCAGCGGTGCGCAAGCTCGTGGGACACGCCCCGGTCCGAGTCGAGGGGCGCCTGTGGACCCTCGGGGTCTGCACCCCCGAGCGTGAGGTCGAGGAGATGCTTTCCTCGTTGCTGCGGCGCCAGGAGATCCTGGCAGGGGGCGCGCTCGCCGCGGTGCTCGTCAGCACCGCGCTCCTGAGCGGCCTCTTGCTGAGGTGGAACCGCGCCCTCGTCCAGGAGGTGGCTGCCCGCACCCGGGATCTCAGCGAGGCCCGAACCCGTCTGGAAGACACCTTCGACGAGCTCCTCTCGGCCCGCAAGCTCGGTGCCGTGGGAAATCTCGCCCTGGGGCTGACCCACGAGATTCGAAATCCCCTGTCGTCCATCCGCATGAACGTGCAGATGATCCGCAGGAAGGTACCGACGAACCCCCAGCTCCAGGAGCATTTCGGGATCGTCGAAGCCGAGATCCTCCGCCTCAACCGGCTGCTCAACGACCTGATGGGGATCGCTCGCCCCCGCTCGCTCCGTCTCGAGGCAGTCGACCCGGCGGCCCTTATGGAGCGGGTCCTCTCCCTGGTGCAGGCACGCCTCGACGCCAACGGGGTCCGCATCGACCGGAGGCTCGAAGGCGGCGGCCCTTCGGTCGTCTGCGACCCGGAGCAGATCCAGCAGGCTCTCCTGAACCTGGTTCTCAACGCGGTCGAGGCGATGGAGAGGGGCCTCGGGCGACGGGTGCTCACGGTGGGGGCTCGGCGGGTCGACGCCACCGTCGCCCTCTCGGTCGCCGACACGGGGGTCGGGATCGCACCGGCCGAGCGGAACAAGCTCTTCGATCCCTTCTTCTCCACCAAGGCCGGGGGAGGGGGCCTGGGTCTGTCCATCGTGGAGAGCATCGTACGCCACCACGGGGGCCACGTGACGGTGGAGAGCGAGCCCGGTGCCGGGGCGACGTTCACCGTGCACCTTCCGATCGACGGCGGCGGAGAGGGCAGCAGCGCATGAAGACCGTGCTCGTGATCGACGACGACCAGGCCATCCGGCGCACCCTGGAGCTCCACCTCGGCGAAGAGGGCTTTGCGGTGGAGACGGCGGTGGACGGGCAGGAAGGGTTCCGGAAGGCCCGCCGGCCGGAGACGGACCTTGTGCTCCTGGACCTGCGGCTCCCGCGGATGGACGGCTTCGAGGTCCTCAAGCGCCTCAAGCGGGAGCGGCCCGCCCTGCCCGTCGTCGTCGTGACCGCCTATGACGACATGCAGACGGCCATCGAGGCCATCCGCCAGGGAGCCGTGGACCACCTGGGGAAGCCGCTGGACCTGGAGGAGCTCGACGGGGTCATCCGCAAGTCGCTGGAAACGGCCGAGCTCTCCCAGGGAGGGTTCACGTTCTGGGAGGCGCCCGACGCCCAGGTCCGGGACCACATGATCGTAGGCCGCAGCCGTGCCATGAAGCGGGTCTACAAGGCGATCGGCGCCGTCGCCGACTCGAAGACCACGGTGCTCCTCCACGGGGAGAGCGGGACCGGCAAGGAGCTCGTCGCCCGGGCCATCCACTACAACAGTCCCTTCGCCACCCGGCCCTTCGTGGCCGTGGCGTGCTCCGCCCTGGCCCCGTCGGTGCTGGAGAGCGAGCTCTTCGGGCACGAGCGGGGAGCCTTCACCGGCGCGTACGCGACCAAGCCGGGGAGGTTCGAGATGGCCCAGGGCGGCACGCTCTTCCTGGACGAGATCTCCGAGATCTCCCCCGACATCCAGGTGAAGCTGCTGCGGTTCCTCCAGGAGCGGGAGTTCGAGAGGGTCGGAGGGTTGGAAACGATCCGGGCCGACGTGCGCGTGGTGGCCGCCACGAATCAGGACCTGGCGAGCCTCGTGGCCGAGGGCCGGTTCCGACAGGACCTCTACTACCGCCTCCGGGTGGTGACCATCGACCTTCCTCCCCTGAGGGAGCGTCCCGAGGACCTGCCCCTGCTGGTGCGCTTCTTCTTGGAGAAGATCGGCCGAGAGGTCGGCAAGGCCCCGGAGGTCGTACCCGACGAGGCCATGCGCCGGCTCGCCGAGCACGCCTGGCCCGGCAACGTGCGAGAGCTCGAGAACGCCCTGCGCCGGGCGCTTCTCCTCTCTCCCGGCAGCGTCCTGCTGCCGGAGACCCTCCAACTCGACGACTCCCTGGACGCCAACCGGCTGCCCCTGATGGTCAAGTCCCTCCAGGAGGTGGAGCGCGAGCACATCGAGAACGTGCTGCGCTTCACCGGGCACGAGAAGAAGCGCGCCGCCCGAATCCTGGACATCTCCCGCCCCACCCTGGACAAGCGCATCCGGGAATACGGCATCCGGCTGCGCCCCTCCTGACGCCGAGCCTTTACACCCCCGTTCGTTTTTTTACACGGCCCTGGCCGAAGAACAAAACGGTCTCCAGGACCGGCACGGGGTGCAACCGAGTCGGGGCGCGGCTTTCTCGCCGCCCCCCCGCCATGTTCTTGCATCTCTTCCCGCTGGCCCTATACTTGCAAACCGCTGTTTTGCCTCCCGGCACCCCCTGCAGAGGAGAGAGACGATGAAGAAGCTCCGCATCACGTCCCTGGCCCTGGCCCTGGCGGCCGCGGCCGCACTGTCGCTGGCGGCCCAACCCGCCCTTGCCGCCCCGATCAAGCTCGGTGCCCCCCTGGCCACCGCGTTCCTGTACGGCTGGGTGGCCGAACGAGGGATCAAGCTCGCCGTGGAGGAGATCAATGCCGGCGGCGGCGTCAAGGTCGGCAACGAAATGCGGCCCTTCGAGGTAGAGGTGATCGACACCCGCGACCTGGAGCCGGGCGTTCCCGTGGACGACGCCATCAAGGCGGTGGAGCGGCTCATCCTGCACCGGCAGGTGGACTTCATCGTCGGCGGCCCGGTTCGCTCCGAGGCGGCCTTGGCTGTCATGGACCTCCTGAGCCAGCACAAGACGGTCTCGATCGTCTCCACAGGGGTGCTCTCCCCCGCCTACCACCGCACCGTCGAGAAGGAGTACGAGAAGTACAAGTACGCGTTTCGCATCTCGAGCGAGATCATCACCCTCGGGCAGGACATGCTCCAGGTGTTCGACAAGCTTCGCACCGAGCACAAGCTCGAGCGGGTGGCCATCATGGTCCAGGACGTCGCCCACGCCCGCAACGCGGGCGCCTTCATCGAGAAGCTCCTGAAAGAGCAGGGCTTCCAGGTGGTGGGCCACGACATCTACCCGACGGGCAACACCGACTTCGCCCCCGGCCTCCTGAAGTCTCGCCGGGAGAACGCGCAGGTGCTCTTCATCTGGATGGACATGCCCGAGAGCGCCATCCTCCTCAAGCAGTGGAAGAGCTTCCGCCTCCAAAGCCTTCCCGTGGGCTTCATGTCGGCGGGCGAGCAGCCGGGGTTCTGGGCGGCCTCGGGCGGCGACTGCGAGTACTCGGTGGTGAACGTGGTCAACGGCGGCAACGCCCCCGCGGAGATCACGCCCTGGACGATGAAGTTCGTCGAGGCCTACGAGAAGCGCTGGGGCCTGGAGCCCGAGGGCTACGGGGGGAGCTCGAGCTACATGGCCGTCTACGCCCTCAAGGACGCCATCGAGCGGGCGGGCACCCTCGACGCCGACGCCGTGGTGAAGGCCCTGGAGGAGATCGACCTGATGGGCGTGTACGGCCGCATCCGCTTCGACCCCAAGTCCCACCAGGTCGTACCTTCGACGGACCCCAACGAAGGCGCGGTCGGGTCGGTGTTCCAGTGGCAGGCCGGCAAGCGGGTGGTGTTCTGGCCCGAAGCCGGCGCGGTGGGGCAGCTCCAGCTGCCGCCGTGGATGAAATAGGAACCTCTCCGTTCCCGTGGTGGGTTGCCCGCTGGAGCTCTGGGGATTGGGGGGCCGGACATGCTCCTGCCCCCCAGCCCGATGGGTGGGCACCTCCCCCCCTTTCTCAGGCTGGGCCCGGTCTCTGCGCGTTTCCCGCCGAGGCGCGCGCCCACGCTGCGAGCAAGACTTGGCATCAAGGCCTGGGGCGGACCGGGGGTGCCCTTGCGGACCAGGGACCCCCTTCCCCTCCCGCGCGTAGAACGTCGCGGACGGGCCGCGCAGGCATGGGATCCTGCGCCGCCGCAGGAGAGGCCCCCGGCCCGCTACCCCCGATCCCGAGGCCCCAAGCCCCGGGCTCCTCGCCCCTGACCCGGGAGCGACCATGGACATCCTGATCTACGGCTTCATCCAAAGCGTCAGCCTGATCCTCATGGCCTTCGGCTTCTCCCTGGTGTACGGGGTGAGCCGGCTGCCGAACTTCGCCCACGGGGCAATCTACGTGCTCACGGGTTTCGGGGCGTGGATTCTGCTCAATCAGGTCGGCCTCCCCTACCCCCTGGCGGTGGCCGGCGCCCTGGCCGGGGCCGGCCTGCTGGGGGTGCTCATCTATCAGGTGGTGATCAAACGGGTGCGGGGTCTCGAGATCTCCGAAGTCATCGCGACCTACGCCATCGGGCTCGCCATCCTCGAGGGGCTCCGCTGGGCCGGCTTTCGCGGCACCACCTACAGCTTGCCCCCGATCTCGGACGGGGTGATCTTCATCGGGGACGTCCCGGTCGACCACCAGCGCCTGGCGGTGGTGATCCTGGGGTTCGGCGTCCTGGGGGCCCTGTGGCTCTTCACCCGCTACACCCGCATCGGGCTGGCTCTCAAGGGGATGGCCCAAGACGAGCACGCCGCCATGATGCTCGGGATCGACTCGGATCGGGTCGCCACGGTCGCAGTGGCCCTGGGGAGCGCCCTCGCCGGGCTGGCCGCGGTGATCCTCCTCCCCCTGGGCAGCGTCGTCGTGGAGGAGGGGTACAAGGTGCTCATCTACGCCATCGCGGTGTGCGTCGTCGGAGGCCTCGGGAGCTGGGGGGGCACCGTGCTGGCTTCTTTCGTCCTGGGGTACTCCCAGTACCTGACCGTGGCCTACGGCAAGGCCCACTACCAGATGGTGGTCATGCTCCTCGCAATCATCGTGACGCTGATTTTTCGTCCTTCAGGCTTCTTCGGCAAGCAGAAGCAACTGGAAGAGAGGGTGTGATGGCGCGCCGTCTGGAACGGGTCGACCGGGGCATCAAGGTCCGCAGCGAGACCCTTTACGCCCTGAGCTCCTGGAGGGAGATCACGTACCTGGTGGCGCCGCGGGCCCTCCTGGTCGGCGGCTTCCTCCTGCTCCCACTGATCCTGCTCCCTTGGCCCTACTGGGGTCGGGTGCTCCTCTCCGTGTGCGTCCTGGCCCTGCTGGCCATCTCCTTCGACTTCCTCGCCAACTACGTGGGGCTCGTTTGCCTCGGAGGCGCTTTCTTCTACGGGGTGGGGGGGTACACCGCCGCCCTTCTCAACACCCAGCTGGGCCTGCCGCCCGTCGCCTCCATTCCGTTGGCGTCGGTCGTGGGGGCGCTGCTGTGCACCTTGGCCCTAGCCCCGTGCCTGCCGCTCCGGGGCATCTACTTCGCCATCGTGACCCTGATGTACCCGCTCCTCATGACACGGGTGATCGAGGCCGCCCACATCCTGGGCGGCACCGAGGGGTTCCGGGGCATCGACGGGTTCGCCTCCCCCTGGACCGAGAAGTACGGCCTGGTCGTCGCCCTGCTGGTCGCGGTCTTCGCCCTGCGGCGCTTCGTCGCGGAGGACATCGGCCTGCCCATCCGGGCGGTAAAGGACAACGACCAGGCGGTGCGAGCGTCGGGCATCAGCGTGCCCTGGACCAAGGCCAAGGCGGTGTTCCTGGCGTCCCTCCTGGGGTGCTTCGCCGGGGCGTACTACATCCACCTGTACCGCAACGTGGGCATATCGTCCTTCGCGCTGGATCTGTCGATCCTGCCGATCGCGGCCACGGTGATCGGCGGAGGCGGCACCCTGGTGGGCCCGATTCTGGGGAGCCTCCTCCTCGTGCCTCTCTCGGAGGTCCTGCGCGACTTCGGGAGCCTGCGTATCGTCATCTATGCCGTGGTTCTCACCGGTTTCGTGGTCTTTCGCAGCGAGGGGATCATGCTGTACGCGAGCCGCAAGTACCAACAGTTCGAGCGCTGGGTGGAGGTGTGAGGGTGGCCGAGCCCATTTTGGACGTGAGTGACCTCTCGAAGCACTTCGGGGGGGTGAAGGCCCTCGACGGCGTGACCTTCCGGGTGGAGCCCGGGGACGTTCTGGGCATCATCGGCCCCAACGGCTCGGGAAAGACCACGCTCATCAACTGCATCACCGGGTTCCTCCGGCCCACCCGGGGCCGAGTGCGGTTCCATGACCGCGACATCACCGGGATGGCGCCCCACCGGGTGGCGGACCTGGGGGTGACCCGCACGTTCCAGATCATGCGGCCGTATTTCAGCATGCCGGCGTACAAAAACCTGATCATCCCGCTCTCCTCCCCCCGGGCAAAGCGGCTGGGCGGCTGGAGGGGCGGCGGCAGCCACGGCGACCGGGACACCGTAGCCGTGGACATTCTGGAAGAGCTCGGGTTCGAGAGGGAATCCCGAGTCCCGTACAAGATGGCCGGAACGCTCCCCACCGGCTACCTCAAGCGACTGGAGCTCGCCCGCTGCATCGCGCTGGCCCCCGAGGTGATCATCTGCGACGAGGTCTTCTCGGGGCTCTCGGCGAGCGAGATCTCGAGCCTCGTGCCCCTCATCGAGAAGCTCCACGAACAGGGGATCACCATCCTCATGGTGGAGCACCGTCTCCGGGAGCTCTTCCGGGTGGCCAACCGGGTGCTGGCCCTGTCCTCCGGCGAGAAGATCACCGAGGGAAGCCCGGCCGAAGTCATGGAGCACCCCAAGGTGCGCGAGGCGTACCTGGGCTCCGAGGAGGTGCCGGTATGCTAGAAGCCTCCGGCCTCATGGTCTTCTACGAGAACATGCTCGCGTTGAACAACGTGGACCTCCGCTGCGAGGACGGCCAGGTCCTGGGGGTCTTCGGCGCCAACAGCGCCGGCAAGTCCACCTTGATGTCCGCCCTCTCGGGCATCCTGCTCGACGTGCAGCACAAGGAGAAGATGCGCGGCGGCGAGCGGATCTCGATCTTCGGCGAGGTGCGCTACGAGGGCGAGGTCCTGGGGGAGCTCAAGGCCCACGAGCGGGCGCGCCGGGGGATCATCCTCTGCCCGGAGCGCCGCCGCCTCTTCCCGGAGTCGAGCGTGCTCGAGAACCTGAAGATCGGCGCGTACCTGGCCACCAAGGACCAGGCCCGGGAGACCCTGGACTACGTGGTGGAGCTCTTTCCCGGGCTCGTGAAGCACATGAAGCGACCCGCCGGATTCCTGAGCGGCGGGGAGCAACAGATGGTCGCCATCGGACGCGCCCTCATGGCCCAGCCCAAGCTGCTCCTCCTGGACGAACCGCTCCTGGGCCTGGCCCCGAGCATCCAGCAGTCGCTGGTGGAATCCATCCCGGTGATCCGCCAGCAGCGCGGGATCTCCGTGATCGTCACCGAACAGTATGCCCGCCCCGTAATGCCTTACGTGGACCATGCCGTGATCTTGGAGAACGGCTCCACGGTGCTCACGGGCACCCGCGAGGACCTCCTCGGCAACCCCGACGTCCGCGCGGCCTACTTCGGGTGCTAGTGCAGAGGACACAGAGCATGGGCAGAGGACAAGAAGGGAACGCGCGCCGAAGCGCGCTTGACCCGTCACCCGTGACCCTTCACCCGTCACCTGGATAGGCCATGGACCGACCGTACACCCTCGAAGGCCTGACGATCGACCCCGCGCGCCGGGAGTTCACCTTCACCCGCTTCTTCGAGATGGCCGAGCGCCACCCGGAGCGGGCGGCCCTGGTGTACCTCGGGGCCCGTTTCACCTACCGCCGCCTACGCTCCGACGTGGAGCGGTTCGCCGCGGCCCTGGCACGGCTCGGGGTGAAGCGCCAGGACCGAGTCATGCTCTACCTGTCGAACTGCCCCCAGTGGGTGATCGCGAACTTCGCGGTCCAGCGGCTTGGCGCCGTCGTGGTCCCCGTCTCCCCCATCTACACCGCCCACGAGCTCGAGTACCTGGCCGAGGACGCGGGAGTCGAGACGGTGATCTGCCAGGACACGAACTACGGGTACGTCCACGAGGTGCAGTCACGCAGCGGCCTCAAGCGCGTCATCGTGACCACTTTGACCGAGCTCCTGCCCCGCTGGAAGGTGGCGCTGGGCCACCTGCTCCACGTGATCCCCCGGGGCAAGGTGGCCAAGGGAGAGCACGTGCACGCGTTCTCCGACCTCCTCCGCCAGCGGGCGGAACCCCTGCCGGAGCCCGACATCGACCCGTGGAAGGACCTGGCCTCGATCCTGTACACGGGCGGGACGACCGGGTTCCCCAAGGGCGTACCGGGCAACCACATGACCGAGGTGGCCTACGTCCGCGACGTGATGGACCGGGTGGTGGAGCAACACACCAAGGAGGGCACGGACACGGTCCTGATGGTCAACCCGCTCTACCACATCATGGCCAAGGGCTTCATGATCGCGGTAGGCCTCAACTTCGGCAACACGGTGGTCCTCATGCCGATCCCCCACGTGGACGCCCTGATGCAGGAGGTGGAGCGGCACCGGGTGCGCTGGTTCCTGGGCGTCCCCGCCCTCTACAGGATGATCCTCGAGAATGACCGCCTGACCGAGTACCGGCTCGACAGCCTGCGGTACTGCTACTGCGGCGGCGACGTGCTCCCCGGAGAGGTCTTCAACCGGTGGAAGGAGCACACCGGGGTTCCCATCTACCAGGTGTACGGCTCCACCGAGGTGGGGCACGTGGCATACAGCCTGCTCGAGAACGAGCCCCAGCCCACCGTGATCGGCCACCCGCTCCCCTCCTATCGCTGCAAGATCGTGGACCCCGTGACCCTCGAGGACGTGCCGCCGGGCAAGACCGGCGAGCTCCTGGTCACCGCCGACTTCACCATCAAGAGTTACTGGAACAAGCCCGCCGAGACCGCCCGGTCCTTCATCAAGATCGGCCGGGAGGTCTTCTACCGCATGGGCGACTTCGTCGTGGCCAACGAGCGGGGGGAGATCCAGTTCATGGAGCGCACCGCCGACGTCATCAAGCACAAGGGCTACCGGATCTCGGCCTCCGAGGTGGAGGCCGTGCTCCTGGACAACCCGGCCGTGATGGGCGCGTGCGTGGTGGGGGTGGAGGACCCGGCGGTGGGTGAGCGCCTCAAGGCCATCGTGGTCCTCAAGACCGACGCCAAGGGCGTCTCGGGCACCGATCTGCGCCGCTGGTGCCAGGAGCGCCTCGCCTCCTACAAGGTGCCCCAGTACATCGAGTTCCGCGACATGCTCCCCAAGAGCAAGGTCGGAAAGCTCCTGCGCCGCGAGATCCGCGACGAGGAGCGCCGGAAGGTGGGGAAGGAGGCGAAGCCCACGGCCGCCTGAGCCCGCCCTTCGGGGAGAGGGGCCTCGTGCCACCCGTCGCGCGGAGGGCCCTGGAAGGGGCGGCGACCTTTCCGCGAGGAGCGGGCCCTCACCCCAGCGTAAGGCGATCCCGTCCCGCTCCCTTGCTCTCGTACAGGAGGACGTCGGCGCGCTTCAGGAGGCTCCCGATGCTGTCGGTCGGCCGCGCAAGGGTGGCGCCGACGGAAACCGTGACCTGCAGCCTCCCGCCTTCGCGGGCCATGTAGGAGCTCCGGACCAGAGTGCGCAATCGGTCGCCGATGGCCCGCAGGCCGTCGTCGTCCGTGTTCCGTATGACCCCGACGAACTCCTCTCCTCCCCAGCGCCCGAAGACGTCGAACGCCCGGTTGTTCGAGAGGAACGTGTTCGCCACGAACCGAAGGACGTCGTCCCCCACGTCGTGACCATACGTGTCGTTGACCCTCTTGAAATGGTCTATGTCCACCAGCAGGATACCGAAGGGTACGGCGTAGCGCTTCTGCTCCTCCAGTCGGCTCGCGATCTCCCGCTCGAGATACGTCCTGTTGGCGAGCCTCGTGAGACGATCGAGAAGAGCCAACTCCTCCAGCTCCTGCACCCGCAGGCGGTTGGCGGCCTGATGGCTGATGTCCGTGAACAACTCGATGCCGCCGACGATGGTTCCGTCCCCGTCGGTCAACGGGCTGACCCGGACGGAGACTGGGATCCTGTGCCCCAGTTTGTGGTGCATGTACACCTCGGCTTCCCGAGGCACCCCGTCGGCAATCGTTGCGCCGAGAGGACACATGCCCGTGCACAGGTTGTTCCCCCCCCTCGTCGACGTGGGTAAGGATCTCGGCGGCGCAGGACTTGCCGATGACGTCGCTCGCCGCGAACCCGGACATCCTCTCGGCCGCCCGGTTCCAGTACGTCACCGTTCTGTCTCGGTCCACGAGATAGAGGCCGTCGTGGATGCTCTCCACGATCTTCCGGAGCGTGTGTTCATCCAATCCCATGCGGTCCTCCCGACGCCCCCGCGTTCGCGGTCAGCACCCCCGGCGGCGGGCGAAGCGTCCTCTCGAGCAGGTCGTACCCGGGCCTGTTCGAGTACTCACAACGGCGGCAGAAGGTTCGCCCGGCGTCGTTGCCGCGGGAGAGCTGGAGCGAAACGTTCGTGCAGCCGACCGGAAAGAATTCGGATTCGGCGGGTGGCAAGATAGTCGTCGCATGATGTGGTCATGCCGCGTCGCACAGTCCAGTCGCCCCCGAGGGCCGGATCGGCGAGCAGGCGGCAGAGCGGTGCCGCGACGCGCTGGTCCTCGAAGCCCGAAAGGCCCTCGAAGTCCAGTACGCGCCGACCGGCGGACGCAGTGCCGGCACGTCGGCCGGGGCCGCACGACGAATGCGCGTCCGGTCGTTCACTCCCCCGCTGCAGGCGCCAAGACGCAGGGCCCGGTCCGCCGTATCCCCTCCACGGGCCACTGCGCGTGCCGGCTGCGCAACTCGGTCACCCGGCCTGGCCCCCCAGCCGCCTCCGGTCGTTCCTCTCAGCTTCCGGCCCCCTCCCTCCGCAGCCCGTCCGGCGTCGGGGGAAGCGTGGGGCGGTCCTTACCGCGGCAGCAGGCGCAAGTCAAGGGACGCGACCGGGACGCCAACAGGGAGTGCCGACGGGCCCGGGAGAACGTCGCGCCTCGGTCACGGAGTCCCCCGCCCCCACCGTGCCGGAGGCGGACCGGTCCGGTGGGGGCCCCGTCTCGAGGGGCCCACCTCCCCCCCCGCGATGCCCGATTGAGATGATTCTCGTTGACCGGGGTGGGGGTGGCTCCGTATCATCGGGCCATGGGAACCCTCGCGATCCGCCTCGTGGCGGTCCTTCTGCTCGCCCTCGCCGCCCCGGCGTGGTCCGCGCCCCCCGACCCGGGCGCGGTCTCGGGGAGCTGCTGCGGCGAGGCGTGCCCGGCAGGGGACGAAAGCCCCGGGTCTGGCTGCGCCTCCTGCTGCGTCTTCACCCTATGGGTGGAGCGTTGTCCGTCGGCCCCGGCCGTCCCGGAGGCTGCGGCCCCGGCTTCGGCCGTGTGCCCCCTCTCCCCCCAAGGGGTCTACTCTGCCATCGAACGACCTCCCCTCCACTCCTGAACACCCGCTCCCCAGCCGCTGTCCCGACCACCACGCCCTGACCGCACCCGCGCCGCCCGGACGTGTGCCCGCCCCACGACGGAGGCACCGCGGGCGCCGAGCGCCACTCCAATCCGTACAGAGGAAGACGCCATGAAGAAGAAGCACGCCCTCGCCCTGGCCGGCATCGGCCTGGCCGCCCTCGCGGCCGTCGCCGTGGCCGCCGTGAGTCGCACGAGCGCTCCCCCGCCCCTCCAGGTGAACGACGTCCGTTCCGACCCCACGGCCTTCCAGGGGACCTTGACCGTCATCGGCATCATGGCGGCGGTCTCACCCACGGATCCGACGGTCTTCGGGGTGATGGACAAGAGCGAGCTCCTGTGCACTTCGCCCAACTGCAACAAGTTCTTCCTCCCCGTGCGGTACGAGGGGCCCCGGCCGGCCCACGGCGACGAGGTCGAAGTTACGGGCACCTTCACCCACGGCGGGCGGCTCCTCACGGCCACGGCGGTGAAGACCCTTCGAAACCACAAGATTTAGGCCGGAGGGCGCACATGAACGCCAGCCGGCTCGTCCTTCGCAACATGACCCGGCGGCGAGGACGCCTCGTGCTCACCCTCCTGGGGATCACGGTGGGCATCGCCTCGCTCGTCACCTTCCTCTCCCTCGGTGCGAGCCTCCAGCGGGAGATCCGCCGGGAAGCCCACGCCCTGGGCGCCGACCTCGTGGTGGCCCCCAAAGGATCCTGCGCCTACGAGCAGGTCTCCATCCTCACAGGCGACCAACTCCCGGTGACCATCACGATGGACGAGGTGCGCACCATCGCCGCCCTGCCGGGCCTGACGGCGGTACCGCTCCTCACGGAAAAGTCGGCGATCCGAAACCGCCCCGTCCCCGTCGCGGGGACCGACCTGGAGCTCCTCTCCGAGCTCAAGGGCTGGCGTCTCGCCCAGGGGCGCCTGCCCCGCCTCCCGGATCAACCGGGCCTACTGGCCGGATCGGCCGCGGCCAAGGACGGCGGGCTCGGGCTGGGCGACACCGTGACCATCCGGGGACAGGCCCTGCCGGTGCTGGGAATCCTGGCGGAGACACGGTCCCGGGACGACACGGGCCTCTTCCTCCCCCTGGAGCTCGCCCAGGAGCTCTTCGGCGTGGGGGACCGGGTGTCTTTCGTGGCCGTCCAGGTGGACGACGTGAGCCGGACCGGGGAGCACATCCTCGCCATCCGGGAGGCGACCGCCCTTGGGGTGGTCTCCGACGAGCAGATGCTCCAGTCGGTGCTCTCGGTGGTCGGCACGGTGAGCTTCACGGTGCAGCTCATCGCCGCCGTGGCGGTGCTGGCGGCGGCCTTCGGCATCGTCAACACGATGCTCACGGCCACCTACGAGCGCCGCCGGGAGATCGGCATCCTCCAGGCCCTGGGCGCCCGCCGGGGAACCATCTTCCGCCTCTTCCTCGTGGAGTCGGGGTGCTACGGCGTGCTCGGGGGCTTGATCGGCGTCGCCGCCGGGGCCTTGGCGTCGATCTTCCTGGCCCCGCACGTGGGGCAGAACGCGTTCACCGCCTTCGTCAAGGGAAGCGCAGGCGGCCTCGACCCGACCACGGCGGCCGGGTCGGTCCTCTTTTCTCTCGCCGTCGCCCTCGTGGCCGGGACCTACCCGGCCTGGAAGGCGGCCGGGCTCGCGCCCGTGGAGGCCATCCGTTATGAGTGACGCCGCCATCCGCGCCGAAGGCGTGCGAAAGACGTACCAGAAGGGGCGCGTGCCCACCGAGGCCCTGCGGGGCGTGAGCCTCGAGATCCCCCGAGGCGCCTTTGCCTGCATCGTGGGCCCCTCGGGGCACGGCAAGAGCACCCTCATGCACCTGCTGGGAGGCCTGGACCGCCCCACCGCGGGGCAGATCTGGGTGGCGGGGGAGGAGCTGACCGGCCTCTCCCCCCACGCCCTGGCCGACCTGCGGGCCCGGCGGATCGGGTTCGTCTTCCAGTTCTTCAACCTGCTCGACGGGCTGACCGCCGCCGAGAACGTGGCGGTGGCCATGATGTTCGGCAGTAGCCCGAAGCGGGAGCGGGCAGGGCGCGCCCGAGAGCTCCTGGACCTCGTGGGGCTGGGGGAAAAGGCCGAAGCCCCGCCCTCGGAGCTCTCCGGGGGGCAGCAGCAACGGGTGGCCATCGCCCGGGCCCTGGCCAACGACCCGGAGATCCTCCTCATGGACGAGCCCACCGGGAACCTCGACTCGGAGTCGGAGGCGGGGGTCCTGGGGACGATCCGGACCCTGCACCGGCGCGGGAAGACCGTGGTCATCGTCACCCACAACCCGGAGATCGCTGCCCGGGCCGACCTGGTGTTCACGGTGCGCGACGGCCGCCTGGCCGACGGCCCCGCCGTCGAGGCCTCCGGTCTCCGGGCCTGCTGCGGGACATAGACGCAACTCCCCTCCAGCAGGGGCCGGCGGGGCAGGCCCCGCCCTACAGCCCCAGCAGATCCCGGTCGGAGAGGTCCGTCACGAACATGTGGCCGGGCTCGTGGGTCGCGGCGACCTCGAGCCCCGCACCAAGGAGGGCCTCCAGAGGGGTGACGCCGCAGGCCCAGAACACGGGAACCTCCCCGGGTCGCACGGTGACGGCGTCGCCATAGTCTGGTCTGGCGAGGTCGGCGACGCCGATGGCCCCGGGGTCGCCCACGTGGACCGGAGCGCCGTGGAAGTGGGGGTGGCGCGCCGTGATCTCGGCCGCGCGGGCCGCCTGCTCCGGGGGCATGGGGCGCATGGAGACCACCAAGGGGCCCCTGAAGGGCCCTGCGGGGACGCAGGCCAAGGATGTGCGGAACATGGGCACGTTGCGCCCCTCCTCGAGGTGTCGAACCGGGACCCCGGCGTCGAGGAGCGCGGCCTCGAAGGTGAAGGAGCATCCGAGCAGGAAGGCCACGAAGTCCTCACGCCACAGGGAAAGGATGTCCGTGGGCCGAGCGGTGCACCGCCCCTCCCGCAGCACCCGGTAGCGGGGGAGGTCGGTGCGCAGGTCGGCCCCCGGCGCGAGGCGCCGGGGCTCCCAGCCGCCGGGTCCGGTCCGCTCCAAGAGGGGGCAGGGCCTGGGGTTTCGCTCACAGAAGGCCGCGAAGTCCTCGGCCGCCTCCTGGGGCACGACGACCAGGTTGGCCTGGCCGTACCCAGGGGCCAAGCCGGCGGTGGGCCCCGTGAGCTCGCCCCGGCGGCAGGCGTCGCGCACGTCCCGTCCGGTGGGGAGACGATTGGTTTCGAGCATCAGGTGCTCCCTCCCCCGGTGCGAACCCGGCGCAGCGCAGCCCCGGCGGCGTCGGGGGGAATCCCGCTCAGCAGAGCGGCCAGCACGGCGGTGAGCAGCACCTCCGGGTAGGGGTGCTCGGCCCGGCCCAGCCGCTCCACGGCCCCCTCGGTGTTCGCACGGACCCCCCCCCGCTCCAGCCACGCGCCGAGATCCCCGGTCCGGCGGCGCCCCACGAAGAAGGTGCGCCCCGGGTGTTTCGATGCAAGGGGCCGGAGCCTCGAATCCTCGCCGTTGAGGATGAGCACGTCCTCGGGGCGGTGGTTCATGAAGATGCGGCTCTTGACCCGCACGTACTCGGCCACGGTGCGGTGCCGGTCGAGGTGTGCCGCGTCGATGTTGAGCATCGCCGCGATGGGGGGACGGAAGTGCACCACGCCCTCCAACTGGAAGCTCGATACCGCCAGGACCAGAGTCGTGTCCGGCTCCGGGGGCCGGCCGTCCTGCCCGAGCAGGAGGGCCGCCAGCGGTGCGCCGCGGTTGCCGCCGACAGCCACGGGGCGTCCGGCCTGGCGAAACATGCGCCCGATGAGCTCCACCGTGGTGCGCTTCCCCACGGTCCCGGTCACGCCTACGAGGGGATGGGGACAGAACGCGTAGGCCATCTCCAGGGCGCTCACGACGGGGATGCCCCGCTCGTGGAGGGCCGCCCGGATCGGGGCGTCAACCGGCACACCCGGGCTCGCAACCACCGCGTCGCAGGGGGCGAGGAAGCCGACGGTATGCCCACCTGCTTCGAAGCCCTCGAGGATTTCGTCCTCCTCGGAAGGGGGACACACCGCCGCGTGGTCCGAGACCCGCACACGGTGCCCCCGGCGTCGCAACAGCGCAGCGGCGGCGCGCCCGGTCTCCCCCCACCCCAGGACGCCTACGGCCAGGGGCCTTCCTGAGAGGAAGGGCGGCGGGGCCACGTGTCCGCGCAACTCCGCGAGGACCCGGAGAGACTCGGCCACGGGCAGGCCGTCCACCGTCGGCTCCCGCCGGCGGGTCACGCCGTCCACGGCACCGCCCACCTCCACCAAGCGGTGGAGCCCCTCCACGAGGCGAGCCCCGGAAGGCAGCAGGTCCCGCCCCTCCAGGACGGAGAGGGCGCCCACGAGCCCCAAGGCTCCCCAGTTGGAGACGCCGGCGGCCACGCAAAAGTCGGTCGCCACGGTGGTGGCGAGCGCCCGGCCATGGGGCACGCCGGTTCTCGTTGCGGCGAACACCCGGCCCATTCCGATCTCGTTGCCGCCGTCCCCGACCCCGATGGTGGTCAGGCCCCGCTGCGACGCCTCCAGGAAGAGCTCGTCCAGGGGTGCGGTGACGGTCGTGATGTCGGTACCGCGCATGTTGCGGTACGTCCCGTCCGCCGCGCGCCCCGCCCGCTCCACCGAGACCAGGTGGGTGGGGCGGCTCTCCTCCAGGTAGCGTCGGCAGCCCGCGGCGACGTCTTCAGGGGCGCCCTCGAGGACGATGGGCTCGGCGCCCAGGGAGCGCAGAAGCGGCGCGTTGGGGCCGTCGGTCAGGTAGTCCACGGGGATGCCCAGGGCCCCCAGCGCCTCGCCGAGGGCCACCGCCCCGGGGGGGCCATCCGTCTCCCCCGCCCCGGCCTCCGGGATGAAGTACCCGGTGACCACGGCCACGCGCCGGGCGAACCGCAGCGCCTGGGCGGCGAGCCGGAGCTGGTCCGCGGCGACCAGCCCGAAGACGTTCCTCCCGCCCGGATCCCGGGCGATGAGGTTCTCCATGGAGGCGATGCGGGGGTTCACCGGGGCCCTGCCGCTTCCCCGTTCTTCATCCCGGATCCCCTGGCCACGTCCCGACCCTGCCGCTTCACCCGCCGGTCCTCACCCTACGCGGTTCGCGGGGACCTGCGCCGGGTCCTCGAACCAGCGGAAGTAGGCCTCGGCACACGCGATGCCCGACTCCAGGAGCGCCGCCTTCTTCTCTTCGCTCAGCGCAAAGTCCGTGGTCCGGACGTCCAGGGTGTCGATGTACAGGGTACGGTGCCAGTCGTCCTCGTGGAGGTGCTGGTTTTCCTGCACCCGCAGCAGGGCGGAGGTGAGCGCCCGGGCGTACTCCGTGAACCGGGAGATGGGGCGGCCCCTGGGGGGCTCGTCGTACCGGTAGAGCGCGATCTCCTCCCGGGTGTCCAGCCGCAGGCCGAGGGTCTGCCGATTGTACACGTAGGGGCTCCGCCCCGGCCTTTCCAGGGCGAAGCGGGCGTTCTCGCGGCTGTAGTATGCCGTGCTTGCCGCCCCGTAGGGCTCCCCCGCGAGGTCCACGTACCGTTCCCGGTCGAAGAGCTTGACCGGGTAATTCAGCACCACGCCCCCGTCCACGTAGACGTCCCCCCGGGCCCCATGACGCACCGCCGCGAAGAAGAGGGGAATCGACATGCTGATGCGCAGCGCCCTGGCCAGGGGCATGTCGCCGTGGCGCTCGGCGGAGAAGACCTCTGCCCACCCGGTGCTCAGGTTGGTCCCGACCACGTAGAGGTCAGGACGGCCGGCAGCCTGGAGGTCCCGAAAGGTAGCGTCGCGCCGCCCGAGCTTGCTCTCGATGAGGTCGCCCACCCAAGTGGAGACGAAGTCGCCCTTGTGCCAGCCGAATTCCCTCGCGAGGCGGCGCACGTCGCGGATCACCCCGAAGGAGTCGTCGAGGAACCGCCGGAAATCCGTCGAGGATAGAAGCTGCTGCTGCTCGGCGATCGGAAATCCCAGGGCGTGGATCAGCGCGTTGATCGCCCCGGCGCTGGCGCCGCCGACCCTGCGGACGTGGTCGAGGGCTCCCCGTTGCTCCAGCAACTTCATGGCCCCCACGTAGGCAATGCCCCTGACCCCACCCCCCTCGAACACCAGATTCCGAAACTGGACCTTCAAGCGGCACCTCCTGCTCCGACACCGTCTCCGGAGCACGGGGCGGCCCCCGCCCCCCTCGTCCCGGTGCAGGTGCCACGGAAGCCCGGATGGACGTCCTTTCTACTGAGGAACGGCCCGGGGCGCAAGGGACCAACCCTTCCCGGAATCCACCACCCCATTGTGGGGCGGAGTCCGGGAGCCCAGGAGTGCAGCACCGCACCGCATCCACCAACCCGACGAGGCCGGCGCAAGCGGGTGAGGCCGGGCGCACCGGGGACTGCTGGGACACTTCGTCGAAGTGTCGCGGATTGCGGGGTGAAACGCAGGGGCTCCCGGACTCCGCTCGCCGACCAGCCGGTGGATCCAGGCCTTCCTGGATCCCTCGCCCGACGCGTGCTCGGGGTCGGGGAGTCTCTTCGCATTCCTGCCGAATCCGATGCTGGGGACGGGCTGCCCCCCCCGGGAACGGGTGCGCCGAGCCCCGCGATTCTGCCCGGGGTTCGATGCCGCGGTCGAGGCGGCACCCGAGTGCGTCACGCTCCGGCCCCGCCCGGAATCTGACGATGGACGCGGGTCGTTCGGGTCCATCGGCCCGACAGGGCAGTGCGCCGGGCCTTCCTCCTGGCGGCGCCGGGGGGCTGCCTGGGTCACCAGGCGACAGCCGGTGCCTTGCGCTGATGCCAGGCCCGTCTACCCTGTCCAAGGAGCGCTTCCACCTTTCCGTCGCGGGCCCGCCGGCCGCCCAGGGGACGACATGGAACACCCGGAGACTCCCCCTTTGCTGAGGAGGGCCGCCGTGACGGCCCTCGTGCGCCGCCTGGTGGGCCTGGCGGTCCTGGCGGGGCTCCTCTACGGCGCCGTCGCCGTGGTGTACGCGACCCGCACGATCTTCAAGGTTCGCCTCAACTACGCCGTGGTGCTCGAGCGGCTGGGGGGCACCCGTGAGGTGATCACCGAGGTCGGCTGGCACACGAGGCTCCCGTTCTTCACCCGGATCGAGCAAGAAGTGCCCTTGATGAACCAGCGCCTGGCGCTGGGGGGGGTCGAGGAGCCGGTGCGGATCATCTCCCGGGAGAACGTCGCCCTCTGGACCTCCGGTGTCCTCACCTTCCGCATCCGCGACCTGCGCCTGTGGGCGATCGAGAACCTGCGTCCGCTCGAGCTCCTCCAGGCCGACTACGACGGGCTGGCGAAAGACATTCTCCAGGCCCAGGAGATCAACCGCCTCGTGAGCGCGAGGGAAGAGATCAAGGAGGAGATCTACCGGGCCCTCAAGGACCGACCCATCAACGTCGGTGGGCCCACCCTGGAACAGAAGTACGGCGTAGAGGTGGTCAGCTTCGTTCTCCGGGAGACCCGCTTCGGCGACAACCTCGTGGAAGCCAGTGAGGAAAAGAAGCGGCGCGAGCTCATCGCCGAGGCGGAGAACTACGCCGCCGACCAGGAGGCCAGCCGAATCCGGAAGCTCTACGGCGCGTACGTCGAGAGCATCCGGGACCTCCAACGGGAGGTCGGGCGCCCCGATGGCGCCACCGACACGGCCCTGCTCGAGTTCCTCAACCAGCAGAAGTGGGCCACGGCCTATGAGAAGAACCAGACGGGCCAGAACACGGTGGTGATCCAAAACACCGGGGGCGCCCCCGCCTTGACCCTGCCCGCCCCACCGCCACAGCCGGCGCCGGCCCCCCCCGCAGCCCGCTGAACCGACATGGCCAAACGGGTCACCAGAGAGGTCCGGTACGTCCGCCTCCCGGAGCGGCGCATCCGGGAGATCGAGGCGCTCGTGGCCTCTTGGTCCTACGAGACCAAGGCATTCCTGCGGGCACGCCTGAACCAGTTCACCCCGCCGTCGGGCCTCCTGCACGGCCTGGTGGAAGGGCTGCTCTCGCTGCTCTGGCGCCCTCGGGAACAGGGGTTTGCGATCCTGCGGGACCCCCAGATCCTCACCGACTGGCAGCGCCGGTTCGAATTCTCCGGAGAGACCTCCCCCCGGGCGGCGTGGAACCGCATGCTGGAGAGGGAGCTGACGGCCAAGGACTACACCTACCTGCTGGCGCTCCTGAACCGGGAGCTCGCCGACGTTCACGTCCCCTCGGAGTTCCGGGAGCTCCTCGAAAAGATCTACCGGGTCCACGTCCGCAAGGAGTACCTGGCCGATCCCGAGGTGCCCAAGGCCCCGCTACTGCTGGTGATCGGTCCCAGCGGCGCCGGCAAGACCGCGACGACGGCCGAGGCCCTCGAGGCCGTGATGTTCCGCCACGAAGTCCTTCCCGAGGTCGACCTGGGCAAGAAGCGCGAGGAGGTGCTGGCCGAAGAGCCTTTTTGGCGCACCATCGAGTCGGTGGATCCGACCCTGGCACAGGACATCTACCGCCGGCGGCGCCTCAAGCTCTACCAGTTCCTTTCGCGCCGCTGGCTGGTACGGCGGCTCTTCCAGAAGCGCGTTGCCGGGCACCTGGCCGAGCTCCAGGAGCGGGGCCTCGCCGTGGACTACGCCGTGGTCACCCCCAACGACTACCAGACCGCCCTGGCCGGGGAACCCGGCAACTACCTGCGCAAGGCCCTCGGGGACCCTCGACGCACCACCGTCCGACACGTGGAGGAGGCCCACAGCGCCTTCGGCCGGGCGGAAAGCCGGTCCACCTCGGTCTCGAGCCAGCAACAGACCCTGGTGGACACCGCCAACATCCTGCTGGACGAGATCATCGACGGTCAGCGCGACTGTGTCCTCGTCGCCACGACGGACCAGCCCGAGAGGTTCGATGCGGCCATCTACCGCCGCTTCGTCGAGAAGGGCCGCATCGTCGATGTCTCCGAGTTCTGGAAGAGCCGCGACAATCTGCGGGAGGTCGTGCGGATCGAGCTCCTGCGGGCGGACATCCGGGTGGGCTTCCCGCCCGTGGGTCCCCTGCCCCCGGGGATCTCGTACCTGCCCCCGGCGGATCTGGAAGCGGCGGTTGACCGGCTCTACCCGATCTTCCGGGAGAAGGCGCTCAAGATCACTCCCTCCTATGTGCGCAAGCTGGTCCGGTCCATCGTCGAGATGCGGGGGGGGTTCCGGCCGGATCACCTGGACGACGCCCTCCTGGTGCGCAGCGCCTTCGAGCAGGTGGCCCGCAACGCCCACGGGGATCTCTACAAGCGGGTCGTGGACCGGATGGATCGCTCGGTGCGCTGGGAGCAGTACGTGGGCGGGATCAAGAACCAGTTCTCCGAGCTGGCCATGAACTGCCTCTACTACGGGGTGAGCGACGAGAAGGGGCTCGTGCTGGCGGGCCCTCCTGGCAGCGGCAAGACCTTCCTGGCCCGGGCGTGGCTGAGCGAGAATCCCGACGTGCACGACCTGGCCGTGCGTCCCACGGACCTGCAGGATCCGATGAACCCCATCGACGGCACGGTGGAGAACCTGGAGCACGTGTACGACATTGCCAAGATGATCGCGCCGGCCGTGGTCTTCATCGACGAAGGGGACGCCCTCGTCCCCCGCCGGAGCCCCTCGGGAGGGGCACCCCAGGACAAAGTGACCAACAAGTTCCTCAACCTCGTGGACGGGGAGGTGCCCCTCAACCGGGTCTTCACCGTGCTCACCACCAACCGCCTCGACATCCTGGACCCGGCCCTCGTGCGCTCCAAGCGCCTCAAGGCCCTGGAGATCAGCGGACACTTGCGGCGGGACGACGTCGCCGAGATCGTGGCGAAGAAGCTGGCCGGCATCCCACTGGCAGAGAAGCTCGACCCCGCACGGATCGAGGAGGCGGCCCGAGCGGTGTGCAACACGCCGGCCGATTACGCCGCCTTCACCGACAAGGCCCTGGCCCTGAGGGCCACGGAGTGGGCGGTCATTCGCAGGCTTCGGGAGCTCACCGCAGCGCCCCCCGAAGCCCGAGAGAACTTCGTGAAGTTCAACCTGCGGATCCTCCTCGGGATCCTGGAGGCCCTCGGGGCTCCTCGAACGGCCAAGGCACGGCTGGAGAGCGAGCCCCTGGAGTTCCTGCGGCACTGCGAAGAGGTCCTGGCGCTGGCGGACGGGGTGCGGGGCAGCGACGACTACCCCCTGGCAGCTTCCCACCTCGAGGCGGCCCGGGAGGAGATGAGTCAGAGCCCGACGAAGAAGGGGAAGGTGCAACTCGACGAGTTCCTGGAGGCGGAGCTCAGCCAAGAGCCCCAGGTTGGGTTCATCGTCGGTGTGGGGGCAAGCGACGTGGCGGGCGTGCTCCTGCCCATCGCGACGAGCCTCGTCTACAACCTCTCGGCCGAGAAGGTGCTGGTGACCGGTGCGGTCTCCTCGACCGCGCCCACCGCGGCGGAGATGGACATGGCCGTCCAGATGACCCAACAGTCCGCCCGGGAGGCACTTACACTGGTGGAGAACTACCTCCAGGGCCTCTCACCCAAGATCAACGTCGCCCGGCTTCTGGGAGAGTTCCTCGACAAGTACACCGTCCACCACCAACTGCTGTCCGCCTCCTACGCGGTGGGAGGCCCCTCGGCGGGCTACGCGCTGGCCATCAGCACCCTCTCCGCCCTCCTGCTCATTCCGGTGTGCAACGACTTCGGGATCACGGGCGCCCCCTGGACCAAGGGGGTCAAGCGCGGAGAGGTGGGGAGCCCCGTCATCATCGGCGGCCACAGGCGCAAGGCCGAAAAGGTCCTCCAGCACCTGCGGCGCATGTATCTGCCCCTGCAGAACTACCGGGACCTCGATCCGGAGTTCCTTGCCGGCTACTGGGCGCAGGGGAAGGATGTCCTGGGGGTGACCCACTTCGGGGACCTGGTCCCGGAGGTGCTGTGGCTCGGCCCCGAGCACCAGGAGACCCTCTTGGGTCTGATCGCCGCACGGATCGAGTACAAGCTGAGGAAGCACCAAGGAGAGCGCCCCCCACCGAACCTCAAGCAGCGCATCCTGGCGGGAAGGGCTGGGCTGCGCCTCGCCCTGGAGGGGGACCTCCGACGCCGTCTCGACGCGATCCGGGACTACCTGGAGGATCCGGCCCGAGACCCCCATCTCTCCCTGGAGGAAATCTTTCGACGCGGACCCCGCCGCCTGCGGCGGCTGCGGAACTGGTGGGGATCTTCGGGCAGGGAGGCGGAGGACCCAGGGACATCCTGAGGGCCGGGGACCCGCCCCTACCCGCTGCGCCCCCCGTTGCCTTCCCACCACCGACGCAGACCCCACCCGGCTCCCAGGAGCAGAGCCAGGGCCAGCAGCGGCCAGAGGGTCCGGAGGTTCGCCAGCTCGACGGGGTCCCCGGCCTCGGCCAATTGCTGGACAGCGGCGGCATAGAGGTACCCCTTGACCCCGAGGCCGGCCACGGCCGAGAGGAACAGGGCCGGCCGGGGCACCCGGAGCAGCCCGGCCCCGTAGTTGATGAAGGAGTGAGGGAACGCCGGCAGGACCCGCAGCGCGCACAGGACGGGGAAACCGCTGTTGCGGCGCAGGAGCCCAAAGGCAGGGCTGGC
Source organism: Deferrisomatales bacterium (assembly GCA_033551855.1). Lineage (GTDB taxonomy): Bacteria > Desulfobacterota > Deferrisomatia > Deferrisomatales > JACRMM01 > JBFLZB01. The sequence goes on along the minus strand of JAWSUI010000002.1, from coordinate 147,759 downwards.
CGAGACCTCGCGGACCCAGGAGGCTCCCAGGCGGCCGGCCACGTGGTAGGCCCAGAGGGCCCCCAGACCTCCCCCCACCGCGGCTATGCCGGCGGTCAACGGGGGAGGGTAGAGGAGCGCCGTCGGCAGGATCAGGGCGGACCCGGGCAGGGCGAAGGCGTAGGCGCCGGTCATGGCCGCCACGAGGGCCGGCGGCGTCCACCACTGCCCCGCCGCGGCCCCCAGGAGCTCCCGGACCCGCGGATGGTCCAGGACTCCGGCGTAGCCCAGCGCCACGCCGAGCGCCAGCAGACCGGCGAGGAGGATCGGCCGCCCCCTCATGGGGCCGTCCGCTCCGGACCGCAACATGCCCCCGCCGGCGCCAGCACCCGGAGGGGGTCGCGACCCGCGGTGAGGCGCACCGCCGGGGCGGTGAAGGGGTCTCCGTCCACCTGGAACCGGCCGTGCCCCGGCAGGTGCAGCACGACGTCTGTGACGGGAAACCGCGAGACCCCGCGCAGCGGTCGAACCCGGCCGCCCAGGGCGGCGGCGAAGAACCGGAGGACCCTCCCCCGCCCCCCGGCGACGGCCACGGCCTCGAGGCCCGGGCGGTAGGGGGAGACGGCCTCCGAGACGCGATACCGGCCGGCGTAGTGGGGCAGCTTGAGACAGAGGAACTGGGCGCACCGGCCCCGCCGGCCGGCCGCCCCCCCTTCGTCCCACGCGACCTCGTCCGTCAGGGGGCGCAGCAGCCGCAGGGCAAAGCGCAGGCCGTAGGCGTACCGGCCCAGGAAGCGTTTGTCGCGGCCCACGGCGTGGACGGCGTCGGCGTCCGGGCCCGCCGTCACGCAGAGAAAGAAGAGGGTCTCCGTCCCCCCCTGCGGCTCACACCGGCCCGGGTAGACGTCGACCGTGCGGCCTTCCTCGACCACCTGCAGGGCACCCTCCACCCCCCGCGGCAACCCCAGCTCGGAGGCCAGGAGGTTCACCATGCCCACGGGCACCAGGCCGAGGGTGGCGCCGGCGGCGGCCGCCGCCGTCGCCACCTCGCGCACGGTGCCGTCGCCGCCGCAGGCCACCAGGACGCGGGCCCCCTCTTCCACGGCCAGGGCAGCCTGGGAGCCCCCGTCGCCGGGCCCCCGGGTCTGCCGGACCCGGGCGCCCGGGAACCGCCGCAGGATTCGGCCCCCCAGGTCCCGGGGGCAACCGGCCGAGGCGGGGTTCACCACGAAGGCGCGGCGGAGCCCGGTCACGGCCTCACAGCCCCTCCAGGACCCGGGCCTCCCGGCGCCCCTTGTCCTCGTCCACCAGGTACAGACACCCCGCCCCGGCGACGAGCAGCACCGTGATGGCAAAGATGGCGTTGCGCGGCTCCCCCGTGGCCACCGCCACCCACCCCATCGCCACGGGCCCGACCACGGCGGCGAACTTTCCCATCATGTTGTAGAAACCGAAGAACTCCCCGGCCTTCGAGGGCGGGATGATGCGGGTGTAGAAGGACCGGCTCAGGGACTGCACCCCCCCCTGCACCAGCCCGATGGTCACCGCCATGCCGAAGAACTCCGCCTCGCTGTCCATGAAGTAGGCCCAGACCGTGACCCCCACGTAGACCGCCAGAGCCAGGTAGATGCCGGTCTTGGGGCCCAGCCGCTGGCCGAGCCAGCCGAAGGCGATGGCCGCCGGGAACCCGACGAACTGGGTCACCAGGAGCGCGGTGATCAGCGCCTGGGACGAGAGCCCCAGGGCCAGGCCGTAGTCGACCGCCATCCGGATGATCGTGTCGACCCCGTCGATGTAGAGCCAGTACCCCACCAGAAACAGAATCACCACCTTCAGGCGGCGCACCTCGCGGAAGGTCGTCGCCAACCGCCGGAACCCCCCGACCACGGCCCCAACCGGCGAGAGGCGCCTTCGGGGCCCCCCCTCCGGCACGAACAGGAACAAGGGGACCCCGAAGACGGCCCACCACAGCGCCACCGTGAGAAACGAGGCCCGCACCCCCGCCGCGGAGTCCTCCAGGCCGAACCAGGAGGGATAGAGGGCCATCGCCACGTTGGCCGCGAAGAGGAGCCCGCCCCCGAGGTACCCCAGTGCGTACCCGAGGGCGGAGACCAGGTCCACCCGGTCCTCCCCGGCAACGCCCACGAGGAGGGCGTCGTAGAAGATGTTGCCGGCGGCGAAGCCCACCAGGCCCGTCGCGTAGAGGGCCGCCGCCGCCGCCCAGCCCCCTTCGCCCACCGCATACAGTCCCGCCGTGGCGCAGACCCCCAGGGCGGCGAAGAAGAGCAGGAAGCGCTTCCGGGAGCCCCCCCAGTCTGCGACCGCGCCCAGGACCGGGGCCAGCGCCAACACCACGAGGCTTCCCGCCGAGTTGGCGATTCCCAGCCGCAGGGTGCTCACCGTGGGGTCGACGCCGGCGTTCCAGTACTCCTTGAAGAAGAGGGGAAAGAACCCGGCCATGACCGTCGTGGCGAAGGCGGAGTTGGCCCAGTCGTAGAGGGACCAGGAGACGATCTGCCTTCGGTTGACGCGACTCGCCATGGGCCCCCGACCATCCTTTCGCGGCGGACCCGCCTCCGCCGATGGAGAAACCCCGGAGGCCCCGATCGGGCCCGGGGTCTCCCAGAGGCATCCGGCAACTCGCCGGCCCGGCGCAGGGGCGGCGCCCGCGAGAACCCCGGGCGTCGTCGAAACGGCATCCCCGGCCGGCCGGAGCGGCCCCCCGCCGCGCGGGTCGCCCTTGCTCCCTCACCTGCGATAGATCAGCGCGGCCCCTGCGAGGAGAAGCAACACCCCGACGACCCGTCTCCAGTCCAGGTCGATCTGCCGGAAACCAAACGCCCCGGCACGGTCCAGCAGGAGGCCGGTGGCGAGTTGCGCGGAGATGACCGCGGCCATGCCCGCCGCGGTGCCGATCCGCGGAAAGACCAGGATCGTGGACGCCACGTAGACGGCGCCGATCAAGCCCCCGGAGAGCTCCCACCACGGGGCGGATCCAACCCCCCGGAGTCCTCCGCCACGCCCCGTCGCCAGGGCCACGGCCAACAGGGCCACTGTGCCCACCGCGAAGGAGACGGTGGCCGCGGGCAGCACCCCCGCCACCCGGTCCGCCAGGCGCGCGTTGACCGAGGGCTGGAGCGCGGACAGGGCCCCCACACCGAACATCAGCAGCAGCAGCAGGAGGCTCGGGGTCATGACCGGGACCGGTGGCTCACGGGGCCAGCCCGTGGACGTCCAGCCCGGGCCCCGGCCCCCGAAGGGCTACGGCCTCGATCTCCACCGCCGCTCCCCGGGGCAGCGCCGCCGCCTGGATCGTGGAGCGGGCGGGGGGTTTATCCCCGAAGTACCCCTCGTACACCGCATTCATCGCCGGGAAGTCCCCCATGTCGGCCAGGAAGACGGTCGTCTTCACCACGTGCTCGAGCCCGCTCCCCGCGGCCTCGAGCACGGCCCGAAGGTTGTCCAGCACCTGGCGGGTCTGCTCTTCCACCCCCTTCCCGACCACTTGCCCCGTGGCCGGGTCCAGTGGGATCTGGCCGGAGCAGAAGACGTAGGACCCGGCGGCCACGGCCTGGCTGTACGGTCCGATGGCAGCGGGGGCACGCTCGGTAACGATCTGCGTCTTCACGAGACCTCCCTCGGGCGCCTTGGCCCGGCACGGTTCACGTCTTGACCCGCGTCACCCGGCTGACCCCTTTGATCCCCTGGATGGCCCCCAGGATCTTCTGGAGTCGGTCCATGTCTTCCACGAGGATCTCGAAGTTGCACTCGGCCTGGCCGGCGGCCCAGGTGCGCACGTCCGCACGGGCCACGTTGACGTCGAAGCCGGCCAAGGCCTGGGTGATGGCGGCCAGGATCCCCTTGCGGTCGTCGCACGCGACCCGGATCTTCACCGGGTGGGCACCGGCCTCCCCGCGGCCCCAGTCCACCTCGATGCGTCTCTCGGGGTCGAGCCTCCGGACGTTGAGGCAGTCGGCGGTGTGGACCGTCATCCCGTGCCCCCGGGTGACGAAGCCCACCACCGCTTCCCCCGGAAGCGGGTTGCAGCACCGGGCAAACCGCACCATGGCGTCGCCGATCCCCTGGATTACGATTCCCTTGGGGGCCTTGGGGGGTCTCTTGGGCCTCTTGACCTCCTCGGCCTCACGCTCCTCCAGGTCCGGGTACAGCTTGCCCAACACCTGACGGGCCGAAATCTTCCCATACCCCACGGCCTCGAGGAGCTCCTCCTCCTTGTTCAGGCCGAACTTGGGAGCCAGCGCCTCGAGCTCGCCCGCCTTGAGCGCCTTGGCCAGGCTGTGCCCGGCCTTGCGAAACTCCCGGTCGCAGAGGTCTCGCCCCAGCTCCACCGAACGCTGTCGCTGCTGGGTCTTGATCCAGGCCCGTATCTTGTTGCGGGCCCTGGACGTCTGGACGAACTCCAGCCAGTCGGTGCTCGGCGTGTGGCTCTTCGAGGTGGTGATCTCGACGCGGTCGCCGTTCTTGAGGCGGTGGCTGAGGGGCACCATGCGGTCGTTGACCTTGGCGCCCACGCACTGCTCCCCCACCCGGGTGTGCACCGAGTAGGCAAAGTCCACCGGGGTAGCCCCCCGGGGGAGCTCCATCAGGTCTCCCGCCGGGGTGAACACGAAGATCACGTCGGGGTAGAGGTCGACCTTGAAGCTGTCCAGGAACTCCTCGGCATCTCCGAGATCCTGGTGGGATTCCACCACCTGCCGCAGCCATTGGAAGACACGATCCTCCGGCCCCGCCGCCGCCCTCTTTTCCTTGTAACGCCAGTGGGCCGCGATGCCCTCCTCGGCGATCCGGTGCATCTCCTCTGTGCGGATCTGCACCTCCATAGGCTGACCCTGGGGCCCCATCACCGTGGTGTGAAGCGACTGGTAGAGGTTCGGTTTGGGAAGGGCGATGTAGTCCTTGAAGCGGCCCGGGATCGGGGTCCAGCGGCCGTGGATGGCCCCCAGGGCCCCGTAACAGTCGCGCACCTCCCCGAGGATGATCCGGAATGCCATCAGGTCGTAGACCTGCTCGAAGCCGATCCCCTGCTCCTGCATCTTCTTCCAGATGGAGAAGAAGTGCTTGGGTCGCCCGCTCACCTGGCCGTGCAGCCCGTTCTCCGCGAGCAGCCCCTCCAGCACCTGGACTATCTCGGCGACGTAGCTCTCCCGCTCCGCCAGCCGGCGCTCCACCTTGCGCACCAGGTCGGCGTAGACGTCGGGCATCACGTAGCGCAGCCCCAGGTCCTGGAGCTCGCTCTTGAGGCGGTGGATGCCTAGGCGGTTGGCCAGGGGTGCATAGACGTCGAGGGTTTCCTGGGCGAGTTGGAGCTGACGGGGGCGAGGCGCCGGACCCAGGGTACGCATGTTGTGCAGGCGGTCGGCCAGCTTCACCATGACCACCCGCACGTCTTTGGCCATCCCCAGGATGAGGCGGCGGAAGTGCTCGGCCTGTTCCTGTTTCTGGGAGGAGTAGGTGACGCGGGAGAGGTGGCTCAGGGACTCGACGATGGAGGCGATGTCCTCGCCGAAGTGCTCCCGGACCAGCTCCGCAGAGGTTGCTCCGACCTCGATGACGTCGTGGAGGAGCCCGCTGGCTACCGTGACCTCGTCCATCCGCAGGTCGGCCAGGATCGAGGCCACGGCCAGCGGGTGGGTGAGGTAGGGCTCCCCCGACAGCCGGGTCTGGTCCCGGTGAACCTTCGCCGAGAAGACATAGGCCTTGCGCAGGAGGTCGAGGCTGACGTCCCCCTGGTAGGATTGGACCTTCTCGACGACGTCGTGGAGGCGGTGCATTCCTGGGGTGAAACCGGGCGTCTAGTCGACGTCCCTGCCGATCACCCGCTCCTTGAGGGTAACCTTGCCCTCCTCCACCTCGCGCAAAGCGGTCACGATGAACTTGTTCTTGCTCTGCACCAGCGCCGGGGCGCCCCGCAGCAGTTGCTTGGCCCGTTGGGCAGCCACCATGGCCAAGGCAAAGCGGTTGGGGATCACTTCCAGGCAGTCTTCCACGGTCACGCGTGCCATCCCGTTGCTCCCTTCTCCAGGTTCTGTCGTCGGATGCCGATCGCCGTCACAAAGTGTCTTCCGCGCCTGGGGTGGCCCGGCTCTCCTCTCGCAGGAGCGCCTCCACGAGGTCCCGCCTCCGACCTGCGCGGCACCGCTCGGCTTCCACGATCCGGCACAGCTCGTCCGCCGCGCGTTCCACGCGGTCGTTCACCACCAGGTAGTGGTACCGGAGCGCCTGCCCGAGCTCACCCCGGGCGTTGGCCAGGCGGCGCTCGATCACGTCGGCGGGGTCCAGCCCGCGCATCACCAAGCGCCGCCGCAGCTCGTCCCAGGAGGGTGGCAGCACGAAGACCAGCACCGCCCCGGCAACCCCCTCGGCGAGCTGCAGTGCCCCCTGTACATCGATGTCCAGCAGCACGTCGGCCCCCCGCTCCAGGCGAGTCTCCAGGGCCTCGAGGCTCGTGCCGTAGAGATTCCCGTGAACCTCCGCCCACTCCGCGAAGGCTCTCTGCCCGATCATCTTCTCGAAGACCTGGAGGGCGACGAAATGGTAGTCCACCCCGTCCACCTCTCCGGCCCGAGGACGACGGGTGGTGTGGGAGACGCTGAACTCCAGTCCCGGCAGCCGGGAGCGCAGGGCGCGCACCAGTGTCGACTTGCCCGCCCCGGAGGGGGCGGACAGGACAAGGGGGATGCCCCGGGGCATCTTGGGCTCCTCACTCCCACTCGATCGTGGCCGGCGGCTTCGAGGAGATATCGTACACGACGCGGTTGACCCCCCGCACCTCGTTGATGATGCGGTTGGAGATGCGCGCCAGGACCTCGTAGGGCAGCCGCGACCAGTCGGCCGTCATCCCGTCCAGGGAGTTCACCGACCGCACCGCGATCACATCCTCGTAGGTGCGCTCGTCCCCCATGACTCCCACGGTCTTCACCGGCAGAAGGACGCAGAAGCTCTGCCACACGCTCTTCTGGAGGCCGTCTCGGGCGATCTCCTCCCGCACGATGGCATCGGCCTCCCGGAGCACCGCCAGGCGTTCGGCCGTGACCTCGCCGAGGATCCGGATCGCGAGCCCTGGGCCGGGAAAGGGGTGCCGGCCGATGATCTCCTCGGGCAGGCCCAACTCCCGCCCCACCTCCCGGGCCTCGTCCTTGAAGAGCTCCCGGAGGGGCTCGATGAGCTTGAGGTGCATCCGCTCGGGGAGCCCTCCCACATTGTGGTGACTCTTGATCGTCGCCGAGGGGCCCTTGAACGAGACGCTCTCGATAACGTCGGGATAGAGGGTCCCCTGGGCCAGCCACTCGACACGCCCCAGACCCCTGGCCTCGCGCTCGAAGAGGTAGATGAACTCGTTCCCGATGATTTTGCGCTTCTGCTCGGGATCGGTGACCCCCCTCAGCTTCTCCAGGAACAGGTCCGCCGCGTCCACGTGGCGCAGGTTCAGGTGGAAGTGGTCCCGGAAGGTGCGCACCACCTTCTCGGCCTCGCCTTTCCGGAGGACCCCGTTGTCCACGAAGACGCAGGTGAGCTGATCGCCCAAAGCCCGGTGAAGCAGGAGCGCCACCACCGAGGAGTCCACCCCTCCCGACAGGGCGCAGATCACATGGCCGTCCCCGACCCTGGCCCGGATGTCCGCCACCGACGCCTCGATAAAGGATCCCATGGTCCACGTGGGCTCGAGCCGGCAGACGTCGAAGAGGAAGTTCTCCAGCATCTCGGTGCCACGGGGGGTGTGCACCACTTCGGGGTGGAACTGCACGCCGTAGAAGGGCTTCTCGCCGTGGGCCATCGCGGCCACGGGGGAATTGTCGCTGTGGGCGAGGGGCCGAAACCCGGGGGGCAGCTCCTCGATCCGGTCGCCGTGACTCATCCAGACCGGCACCGGTCCCCCGCCGAATCCCTCGAGGACGCCCACCGGCACGTCTACGACGAGGTGGGCGAGGCCATACTCCCGTCGGAGACCCCGAGCCACCTTTCCACCCAGCAGGTGGGTCATGAGCTGCATGCCGTAGCAGACCCCGAGGACCGGGACCCCGAGCCGGAAGAGCCCCGGGTCCACCAGGGGCGCCTGGGCATCGTACACGCTCGAAGGCCCTCCGGAGAGGATGATCCCCCGCGCATTGAAGGCACGAATCTGCTGCAAGGTCACCGTACACGGGTGAATCTCGCAGTAGACCCGGCTTTCACGCACCCGGCGCGCGATGAGCTGGGTGTACTGTGAACCGAAGTCGAGGATCAGGATCTTCTGATCGTGGATGTCGGACATGGCGGTCTCACCGCGCCTCTACGCGATAATTGGGTGCCTCTTTGGTGATGATCACGTCGTGGACGTGGCTCTCCCGGAGCCCTGCGGGGGAGATCTGGACGAAGCGGGCGCCCCGGCGCAACTCGTCGATGGTGCAGCTGCCCGTGTAGCCCATGCCGGCCCTCAACCCGCCCACCAGCTGGTAGATGTTCGCAGAGACGGAACCCCGGTAGGGAACCCTCCCCTCGATCCCCTCCGGGACGAGCTCCGACTCGTCCCGCACCCCCTGGAAATAACGGTCGCGGCTCCCCTTTGCCATGGCCCCTACCGAACCCATCCCCCGGTAGACCTTGTAGGAGCGTCCCTGGTAGAGGATGAGCTCGCCGGGGCTCTCCTCGGTACCCGCCAGCAGGCTCCCCACCATCACGGCGGAGGCGCCCGCCGCGATCGCCTTCGTCACGTCCCCAGAGTACTTGATTCCCCCGTCGGCCACCACCGGCACCCCCTTCGGGGCCGCAACCCGGGCCGCTTCGGCGACGGCGGTCACCTGGGGCACGCCGGCGCCGGCCACGACCCGCGTGGTGCAGATCGACCCCGGCCCGACCCCCACCTTGACGGCGTCCGCTCCGGCCTCGATGAGCGCAAGCGTCGCCTCGGCGGTGGCCACGTTTCCCGCGATGATCTGGGCGTCCGGCCACTGGGCGCGAATGGCACGCACGGCCTCCAGGACCATCCGGGAGTGCCCGTGGGCGGTGTCCACCGCGATGACGTCCGCCCCGTGCCGGAGCAGGGCCTCCACCCGGGCGTCCCGATCGGCCCCAACCCCCACCGCCGCACCCACCCGGAGCCGGCCCATGGGGTCCTTGCAGGAAGTGGGGTACTTGCGCGCCTTCTCGATGTCCTTGATCGTAATGAGCCCCTGGAGGACAAAGCGGTCGTCCACCACCGGCAGCTTCTCGATCCGGTGCTGGTGGAGGAGCTCCTTGGCCTGTTCCAAGGTGGTGCCCGGGGCCACGGTGACCAGATTCTCCTTGGTCATCACCTCGCTGACCAGGCGCTCGAGGTTCCGCTCGAACCGGAGGTCCCGGTTCGTGAGGATCCCTACCAGTCGCCCCCCCTCGTCCGTGATCGGTACGCCGCTGATCCGATAGCGGGACATGAGCTCCACCGCCTCGGCCACTTTTCGGTCCGGGCAAATCGTGATCGGATCTACGATCATCCCGGCCTCCGACTTCTTGACCTTGTCCACCTCGGCCACCTGCTCCTCCACGCTGAGGTTCCGGTGGACGATCCCGATACCGCCCTCCTGGGCCATGGCGATCGCCGTGCGGGCCTCGGTCACCGTGTCCATGGCGGCGCTGAGAAGCGGGACATTGAGGCGCACGCTCGGAGTAAGCCATGTGCTCACGTCCACTTGGTCCGGAAGGATATCCGACTCCGCGGGCACCAGGAGCACGTCGTCGAACGTCAGTCCGAACGGGATCGTGTCGTGAAGCATGGGGCCTCCGGGGGGCAGGATGCGGGAGAGAATCTGGCAAACTAACGAAATGGCCGCGCAGGTGTCAAGCCGTTCGCCGTCAGCCGTTCGCCGTCAACCGAATCTCCCGCCTGCCGCGTCCTCGGAACCGGGGAGCCCCTCCGCTCCGCCCCGCAACCCGCGGCCGTTCGAAGAGGTGTCCCCGCAGGTGCCGGTGCGCCGGGTCGCATCGGTTTGCAGCGGACCCGGCGGGCCGGTCGGTGGGGGACGGGGCTGCGCTCCAGGGCTCCCGGAATCCGCTTAGGACGTTGCGTTTGGCGGCCCCCGATCCCTGGGTCGCGGAGGGGGCACGGGCGGGGCGTCGGCGGGTCCAGGCCGGGGACTCTCCAGAACTGGCTCACTCCAGATCCAGAATCCACCACCACGTTTCTCCGAAGGGCCGGGGAGCCCCGGAGCTGAGTCCCGTGCCGCATCGACCGAAGCCGAGAGCTGTGGGAGACGGGTGAGACCGGGCCCATCTGTCCTCCGGGGGCCCTCTCCGCGAACAGTCGCGGATTTCGGGGCTCGGCGGAGGGGCTTTCCGGCCCTGTCCGCATCCAGCCGGTGGATCGAGGAGATCCGGCTCACTTGACACCACGCCCGCGCCCCGGCTAGCGTCCCTGGGGGCCGCACGCGTCACCCCGGATTTCCTCTGACGGAGATGCCCCATGACCACCGCGGTGACCGTCGCTGCGTTCGTGGCCGTGGGACTGACCGTGACCCTGGCCTACACCCTCCGCACGGGGATCTCTCCCGTGCCCACGAGCCCCCGGGTGCGGGCGGCGCTGCTCGCGTCCCTCCCCGCCGATCTCGAGGGGACGGTCTTCGAGCTCGGTTCGGGGTGGGGGGGCCTCGCCTTCGCGTTGGCACACCGGTACCCGAGTTGTCCGGTGAGGGCCTACGAGCTCTCTCCCCTGCCCTGGGCGGTCTCCCGATTGCGGGCGCTCTTCGCCCGCACCCCGAATCTCCGACTCCTCCGGGCCGACTTCCACCGCGCCCCCCTCGGGACGGCCGTCCTGGTCGTCTGTTACCTCTACCCCGGAGGCATGGCCCGCCTCCGTCCCAAGCTTGCCGCGGAACTGCCTGCCGGAGCCCTGGTGGTGAGCCACTTCTTCCCGGTACCGGGGTGGAAACCTCTACGGGTGCACCGGGCGGACGACGAGGCGGCGAGCCGGATCTTCGTCTATCGGCTGCCGGCTGCCGGAACCGACGACACGCGGCCCGGAGACTCTTGCGGCGAGAAGCCGTTCAGCGGTCCCTTCCCCATGCCGTCCTGACCGATGGGCATACCGGGGCCCCGGAAGGCCAAGGCGGCAAAGCGGTGGGGTGGGTCTTGACACCCCGGCGAGGGGCTGTTAGAGATACTGATTATCAATTCCATGCACCCCGAAGGAGATCCCCCATGCCCCGAGCTTTCACGACTCTCGTTCTCCTAACCCTCTCCCTCGCCGCCGCCCCCCTCTCTGCTTCCGGCGCCGCGGCCGGCCAGGTCAACCTCTACTCGGCCCGCCAAGAGGTGCTGATCAAGCCCATCCTCGACAGGTTCACCGCCCACACGGGGATCAAGGTCCATCTCGTGGCCGGCTCCGCCGATGCCCTCATCGAGCGGCTCAGGAGCGAGGGCGTCCACTCACCGGCCGATGTCCTTCTCACGGTGGACGCGGGCAACTTGAACCGGGCCCGGGAAGCCGGCCTCTTCCGGCCGATGCGCTCCGAGGCCCTGGAGGCGACGGTCCCCCCGAGCTACCGGGACCCCGAGGGCCACTGGTTCGGCCTCTCTCTGCGGGCGCGCCCCATCCTGTACGCGAGAGACCGGGTGGACCCCTCCGCCCTCTCCTCGTACCGGGACCTGACCGACCCCCGGTGGAGGGGCAAGATCTGCGTGCGCTCCTCGGGGAACGTCTACAACCAGTCCATGGTGGCGGCCATGATCGCCGCTCGGGGGCGGGCGGAAGCCGAGGCCTGGGCGCGGGGGCTGGTGGCGAATTTCGCCCGGCCGCCCCAGGGGGGAGACCGGGACCAGATCAAGGCGGTGGCCGCCGGGCAGTGCGACCTGGCCTTGGCCAACACGTACTACGTGGGGGGGATGCTCAACGCCTCCCAGGCCGAGGACCGCGAGGCGGCGGCGAAGGTCGGGGTTCTCTGGCCCGACCAGGACGGCCGCGGCGTACACGTCAATGTGAGCGGCGCCGGGGTGACCCGCCACGCCAAGAACCCGGAGAACGCCCTGCGCCTCCTGGAGTTCTTGGCGGGGGAGGAGGCACAGCGCTGGTACTCCGAGGTGAACTTCGAGTACCCGGTGCGCCAGGGCGTCCCCGTGAGCGAGACCCTCGCCGCCTGGGGGACGTTTGTGGCCGATGACGTGAACCTGGCCGTCCTCGGGGAGCACAACGCCGAGGCCGTGCGGGTGATGGACCGGGCCGGGTGGCGGTGACCCCGACCCCCTCCGGGGCGGGCGAAGCGGAGGCGAAGGGCCGCCGTGGCCCCGTGGGGGAGGGCGGGTGGGGCTTTCGGAGGCTTGTCCCCTGGAGCGGCTGGGGGCTCGGGGTCGGGGCGGTGGCCCTGGTCCTCTCCGTCCCGGTCCTGGTGGTGGTGGGGTCTGTCTTCCGGCCCGCAGGGGAGGTGTGGCGGCACCTGGCCGCCACCGTGCTCCCGGAGTACGTGGCAAGCTCACTGCTCCTGATGGGGGGGGTGGGGGGCGGCACCCTCCTCCTGGGGGTGAGCACCGCCTGGCTCGCGACCCTGTGCCGGTTTCCCGGCCATCGGCTCTTCCAGTGGGCGCTCCTGCTCCCCATGGCCATGCCGGCCTACATCATCGCCTACACCTACACGGGGCTCCTGGACTTTTCCGGGCCGGTGCAGTCGGCGCTGCGGGGGTGGTTCGGGTGGGGGTACGGGGATTACTGGTTCCCTCCGGTGCGGTCTCTGGGGGGCGCCGTCGTCATGCTCTCCCTGGTGCTCTACCCCTACGTGTACCTCCTGTCGCGGGCGGCGTTCCGGGAGCAGTCGGTGGCCGCTCTCGAGGCCAGCCGCACCCTTGGGTGCGGGCCCTGGCGGTCGTTCTTCGCAGTGGCCCTGCCGCTGGCCCGTCCCGCCGTCGCCGCGGGGGTCTCCCTGGCCCTCATGGAGGCCCTCGCCGACTTCGGCACGGTCCAGTACTTCGGCGTCAATACCTTCACCACCGGGATCTTCCGCACCTGGTTCGGTCTGGGGGAGCGCGTGGCGGCCGCACAACTCGCGGCCCTCATGCTGGCCTTCGTGCTCGCCCTCATCGTCCTGGAGCGCCTGTCCCGACGCCGGGCCCGCTACCACCACACGGGCCAGCGCCAGCAGACCGGGGCGGGTTACGCCCTGGAGGGGTGGCGGGCGGCGGCCGCCTTCGGGGCGTGCGCCCTGCCGGTCTTCTTCGGCTTCCTCCTCCCCGCAGGCCAACTCGCCGCCTGGGCGCTCCAGACGTGGGACCACGCGGTGGACGCCGCGTTCTGGCGGCTCGCGCGAAACAGCCTGCTGCTGGCCGCCGGGGCGGCTGCCCTCACCCTGGCGCTCGCCGTCTTCCTCTCCTACGGCAGGCGACTTCGCCCCTCCCTGCCAGTGGCGGCCGCGGTACGGGCGGCCGGGATGGGGTACGCGGTGCCCGGCCTCGTGATCGCCGTGGGGGTGATCATCCCCTTCGCCTGGCTCGACCACACCATCGACGCCTGGATGCGCGGCGCCTTCGGGGTTTCGACGGGGCTCCTCCTGAGCGGCACCCTGACGGCGGTAATCTTCGCCTACGCGGTGCGGTTCCTGGCGGTCTCGCTCCACACGGTGGAGGCGGGGCTCGGCAAGGTGCGCCCTTCCATGGACGAGGCGGCCCGCTCCCTCGGGCTGCGGCCCGCGGCGGTCCTGGGGAGGGTGCACCTGCCGCTCCTGCGGGGGAGCCTCCTGACCGCCCTGCTCCTGGTCTTCGTGGACGTCCTCAAGGAGCTCCCGGCCACCCTGATCCTTCGCCCCTTCAACTTCAACACCCTCGCGGTGCGCGCCTTCGAGCTCGCCTCCGACGAGCTCCTGGCGGAGTCGGCCGCCGCGGCTCTCGCCATCGTCCTCGCCGGCCTCCTTCCCGTCATCCTCCTTAGCCGATCGATCCGGCGGGGAAGGGGGCCGGGTGAAGGCTGACAGCCCCAAGGAGCATCCCATGCTTCTCGAAGTCCGCGACGCCGTCGTCTCCTACGGCGGGCCGCCCGTCGTCCGGGGAGTGAGCCTGCGTCTCCCTGAGGGCGACATCGGCTGCCTGCTCGGCCCGAGCGGCTGCGGCAAGACCACGCTGCTGCGCGCCATCGTCGGCTTCGAGCCCCTCCGGGGGGGCGAAATCCTCCTCCACGGCCGTACGGTGAGCCGCCCGGGCCTCCTGGTACCCCCAGAGAGGCGGAGGGTGGGGATGGTTTTTCAGGACCTCGCCCTCTTCCCCCATTTGACCGTGGCGAAGAACGTGGCCTTCGGCCTGCGCGCCGCGGACCGCGACACCCGGAGCCGCCGGGTGGGGGAGCTACTGGCCCTGGTCGGGCTGGAGCAGCGGGAGGACGCCTACCCACACCAGCTCTCCGGCGGACAGCAACAGCGGGTCGCTTTGGCCCGGGCCATGGCCCCGCGCCCGGACCTCCTGCTCCTGGACGAGCCTTTCTCGAGCCTGGACGTGGACCTGCGCGACAAGCTCGCCCGGGAGGTGCGCGAGATCCTCAAGGAGGACGGCCTCACGGCGCTCCTGGTCACCCACCACCAGTTCGAGGCCTTTGCCATGGCAGACGAGATCGGCGTGCTCCAGGCCGGTCGGCTGTGCCAGTGGGACACGGGCTACGGCTTGTACCACCGCCCGGCGGACCGTTTCGTGGCGGACTTCGTCGGGGAGGGGACGATGCTCCCGGGCACGGTGGGCGACGGGGGGAACGTGACCACGGAGCTTGGGACGATCCACGGGCACGTGCCCCCCGGATGCGGCCCCGGGTGTCGGGTGGAGGTCCTCCTTCGACCCGACGATCTCCTCCACGACGACGAGGGCCCCGCCTTCGCCGAGGTCACCGCCAAGGCCTTCCGCGGAGCGGAGTTCCTCTACACCCTGCGCCTCCCGAGCGGAGCAGAGGTGCTGTGCCTCGCCCCCAGCCACCACGACCACCCCGTGGGCCGCCGCTTGGGCCTGCGGGTGGCCGTGGACGAGCTCGTGGCCTTCCCGGTCGACTGAGCCGCCGCGCCGGAGCATCGCCGCGCCCGGCGACGTCCTCCGTTTCTCTCCCGGATGGCGTGGGTGGACACGTTGCGCAGGGGCCTTGGCCCCGAGCGCGCCGCGCCGACACGTGCCGTTCCCGGGCAAGTTCGATCCGTGAACCCTGCCAGCCGCAGGCGAGGCCACGGCCGCGAACCGGCACTGATCGAAGCAGAACCCGATTGTCCCCCTCCTTCCCCCGGACCCAACCCTACCCCCCGTCCCCCTCCCCTCCAGGGGAGATAGGATCCGAAGAGGCCGCCAGGCCGGTACATCCGGTTCTGTTTCGATGTGTGTGGGTTCGCATCGGGAGCGGCTTCGCGGCCAAGACCGCTCCTACGGGTGGCAGGGTCCGTGGGAGCGGGCTCCTGCCCGCGATTTGGTCCGCAGGGCCATACCTCGCATGATGATCGGGCTTGGCCCGTCATCGCGGCCGGGAGGCCGCTCCCACGGGGGCCAGGTTCGTAGGAGCGGGCTCGTGCCCGCGAACGGTATGGGCCGATGTGACGGGGTCGGGGCCAAGGCGCTTGGCGCAACGGGTCACCCACACGATCCGGAAGAGAACCGTACATCCTGGACCCGCGCCCCTTGACAAGACGCCCTCCCTCGATTAGCCGGAAGTGCTGCACGAACTCTTGATATTTGCAGGACTTCCTGCACGAAACCGGAAGGAGGGCAGCATGGCCCACCCGCTAGAGCGCGTCTTCCAACCCCGGTCCGTCGCGATCTTCGGGGCCTCGGAGGTGCCGGGGAAAGCCGGGGAGCGGCGCACCCGCAGCCTGGTCCAGGGGGGGTTTGCGGGGCGGATCCTCCCCATCAACCCCAAGCGGGACCGGATCTTCGACCTTCCCGCCTTCCCCGGCATCGAGGCCATCGACGGCGAGGTCGACCTGGCCATGATCGTGATCCCCCCCCGGCAGATCCCCGACGCCGTGGCCGGGAGCATCGCCAAGGGGGCCAAGGGCATCGTGATCATCACCGCGGGCCTGGGGGAGAGCGGCGCGGAGGGAAAGGGCATCGAGGCGGAGATCCTGGGCATGGCCCGGGAGGCCGGGGTGCAGCTCATCGGCCCCAACTGCAGCGGCATGTTCAGCGCGGCCGCTGCGATGAACCTGCTTGGGATCCCGGAGATCCGTACCGGGCACGTGGCCGTGCTGGCGCAGAGCGGCAACATCATCGACTCCCTCACCCACTACGCGAGGGCCAAGGGAGGCGGGTTCAGCAAGATCCTGAGCGTCGGCAACGCCATCGGCGTTCGCCTCCACGAGGTCCTGACCTATCTGGCCGAGGACCCGGACACGCGGGTCATCGCCCTCTACCTGGAGGGCATTCGGGAGGGGCGGGACTTCTTGGAGGCCGCGCGGGAGGTGACGAAGGTCAAGCCCGTCGTCGCCCTCAAGGTGGGCCGGACCCGCGCCGGGGCGCGCGCCGCCGCCTCCCACACCGGCTCGCTGGCCGGGGACGACGCCGTGGTGGACGCCGCCTTCCGCCAAGCCGGGATCCTCCGGGTGACCAACCCCGACGAGCTCTTCGACGTGGCCCGGGTGCTCGACGCCTGCCCCCCGCCCCGGGGCAGGCGCGTGGCGATCCTCTCGGAGGGCGGCGGGGACAACTCGGTCGCCGCCGACAACGCCGAGCGCCACGGGTTGGAGGTGCCCGTCCTGCCGGCCGAGACCCAGGAGCGGCTGCGCCCCTTTCTCCTCGCCGGGATGCCCGCCTCGAACCCCATCGACTACGGCGGCACCGCCGAGGAGGACCCCCACCGGATCACGGAGTGCTGTCGGGTCTGCCTGGAGGACGACACCGTGGACGGGATCTTCGTCACCGGCTTCTTCGGCGGCTTTCGCGACATCATCGCCCCCCACGTGGCGGCGCTGGAGGAGCAGACCGCCCGGGAGCTGGGGGCGCTCGTCCGCGCCCACGGCAAGCCCCTCGTGATCAACACCAGCTACGCCCACGCCCCCTACCCCACGTTCGACATCCTCCGGGAGGAGGGCGTTCCGGTCTTCGACGGGCCCGACCGGGCCGTCCAGTGCCTCGCCGCGCTCATGCAGTACCACAGCGGGCTCCCGGCCCGGCGGGCCCGCCCGCGGGCCCGGGACGAGCTCCGGCCGAGCCCCGCGGCCGCCGCCCTCCTCGCCGAGGCCAAAGGCCGGGGGCACGCCAGCCTCCTGGAGCCCGAGGGCCTGCGCCTCCTGGGGGAGTACGGGCTTCCCGTCCTGCCCTCCGAGACCGCCGCCACGGAGGAGGACGCCGTGCGCGCCGCCCGGCGCCTGGGCTACCCGGTGGTCCTCAAGGTGGTGAGCCGGGACATCCTGCACAAGTCCGACGTGGGCGGGGTCGCCCTCCATCTGGGAAGCGACGCAGAGGTGGGCGACGCCTTCCGCCGCATCCTCACCCGTGCCCGGGAGGTCACCTCCCCCGACCGCATCGGGGGCGTGCTGGTGACCCCGCTCGCGGCAAAAGGAACCGAGTGCGTCCTCGGGATGTCCGTGGACCCGGTCTTCGGGCCCGTGCTGATGTTCGGGCTCGGCGGGGTGTTCGTGGAGGTCCTGCGGGACGTGTCGTTCCGAGTGGCTCCCGTCACCGAGGACGACGCGGCCGACATGCTCGGGGAGATCAAGGGCGCCCGGGTGCTCGGCGGGATCCGGGGCGAGCCGCCCCGGGACGCGGCCGCCCTGCGGGAGGCGCTGCAGAAGCTCTCGACCCTGGCCCTGTGCCACCCGGAGATCCAGGAGATCGACCTCAACCCGGTGCTGGCCCACGAGAAGGGGATCTCCATCGTCGACTGCCGGGTGATCCTCGCCGGACCGGACTCCCGGTGGGCGTGACGACACGCCGCTCGCACACCGCAGACCCACCCCCAGAGGAGGAGAGACGATGAAGCTCGAGTGCGTCCGGTACGAGAAGGCCCACCCCGTGGCTACCATCTCCTTGAACCGCCCCCACGTCCTCAACGCCATGAACAAGCAGCTCTGGCTCGATCTGCAGGCCGCGCTGGAGGACGCGGCCGGGGACCCGCGGGTCCGGGTGCTCATCGTCACGGGCGAGGGCCGGGCCTTCTCCGCCGGGGCCGACCTCAAGGACTCCAAGGGACGAACCCTGGAGGCCTACCGGGACTACCTGGAGCACCTGCAGGAGATCTCCCGACGGCTGATCCGCTTCCCGAAGGCCACGATCGCCGCCGTCAACGGCTACGCCCTGGGCTCGGGCTACGAGCTCGCCCTCGCCTGCGACCTGAGGGTGGCGGCGGAGAGCGCCCAGTTCGGCTCCCCCGAGGCCCGCGTGTCCTCCTCGGTGACCGGCGGCGCCCTGCGGCTGCTGTCGGACCTGGTGGGCCCCGGCAAGGCCAAGGAGCTCTTCTTCACCGCCGAGAACATCTCCGGGGCGGAGGCGGCCCGGATCGGCCTCGTGAACCACGTCGTGCCCGACGGCCAACTCCTGTCGTTCACCCACGAGCTGGCGGGGAAGATCGCCCGAAACTCCCCGTTCTCCGTGAAGCTCATCAAGAAGGGCCTCGCCATGGCCTCGGAGGTCAGCCTGGAGGCGCTCATGGACTACGAGATCGAGGCCTGCCTGGCCACCGTCTCCGCGCCCGAGCGGGTGGAGGCCCTGGAGGGTTTCGCCCGGCGCCGGGAGAGCTAGGGGTCCTCGAGGGCCTGGAATCTCGAACACCCCGTCAGGCCTGGAGGCGGTGCCGCGACGGACAGCACGGCACATCCGGATGCACCGTCCAGATCGAGATCGAGCTCGCATTCGATCGCGATTTCGATTTCGATCGGGCAGGGGGATGGGAGCTGACCTGTCTCGACCGTCGGAGGCGAAGCCTCGCCAGGGGAAGGCCTCGCGGACCCGTTCGCCGCAGCGTCGCGCGGCACGCCAAGGTTTGACAGCCCCCCGGGGGGGTGTGGTATCAGCAACCATTGCTGCACCCAAGACCCTGACCTGCAGGAGATCCTGCATGGCTCGCCGCCCCTCCCGCGCCCGCCAGGCGGTGATCGCCTACGCGGAGGCCCACAGTGAAGAGGCCAGCTACCTTTCCGCCCGGGAGCTCGGTCGGCGGTGCGGGGTCAGCGAGTCGACCGTGATCCGGGCCGTTCAGGGGTTGGGGCACCCGGGCTACCCGGAGTACCAGCAGGAGCTTCGCGCTACGGTGGCCCGCCGCCGCACCACCGTGGAGCGGCTGGCGAACGAGGGAAGATCGGATCCCCTGGCACGGGTCTTCTCCCGCGACATCGAGAACCTGAGGGACACCTGGCAGAGGCTCCCCCCCCTGGCCTTCGAACAGGCGGCGGAGCTGCTTGCCGGAAGCCCCCGCACCTGGCTGCTGGGCCTGCGCACGCCCCACGCCGTCGCGGTGATCCTCCAGGAGGGCCTCTCGTACCTGGGGATCGATGCCCGGGTCCTCATCCCCGGTACCGCTGACATCTGGGATGACCTGGACCGTGTGCGCCCCGGCGACGTGGTGGTGGCGGTCACCTTCCCTCGCTACACCCGACAGGTGGTGGAGGCAGCCGCCCTGGCCCGGAAGCGCGGGGCCGTGCTCATCGCCCTGACCGACGGCCCGGCGTCGCCCCTGGCCGAGGACGCCGAGGTCCTCCTGCCCGCGGCCTACGGTCTCGACGGGTACATCGAGAGCTTCACCGCCTGTGTCTCCCTGGCCCAGGCCCTGCTCCTGGAGGTCTCCCGCCGCCTGGGACCCCGGGCCCGCGCCGCCCTGGAAGAGAAGGAGGCGCTCTGGGCCGAGCGGGGCGTGTACTGGTAGTGACGGGGCCGAAGACGGCACCGATCCGCGACACGAGGAGGACTGCGACGTGACCCCCGTGATCCTCACCGCCGCCATCACCGGCAGCCGCACCCCTCGGGAGAAGTGCCCCCACATCCCCATCCTGCCGGAGGAGATCGCCGACTCTGCGGCCGAAGCGGCGCGAGCCGGCGCCAGCGTGGTGCACATCCACGTCCGTGACCCGGAGACGGCCCTGGGGACCCAGGACGCCGAGCTCTACCGGCGGGTGCTGGAGCGTCTGGCTGCCTCCGGGGCGGACCCGGTGGTGTGCCTCACCACCAGCGGCATCCCCGGCCGCAACCTGGCGTACGAGGCCCGTTTCATCCCCCTGCAGTTCCGCCCCGAGCTCGCGAGCTTCGACGCCGGGAGCATGAACCTCGGGGACGGGGTCTTCCTGAACCCCCCGGATTTCCTCGAGGATCTGGCCCGGCGAATGCGGGAGGCGGGAACGAAGCCGGAGCTCGAGATCTTCGACTCCGGGATGATCGGCAACTGTCTGCGGTTGCGAGACCGGAGACTGCTGGATCCGCCGCTGCACTTCCAGTTCGTGCTGGGGGCCCCGGGGGGCGCCTCGGCCACCCCCAGGGAGCTGCTCCACCTGGTGGGGACCATCCCGGAGGGCTCCACGTGGAGCTCGATCGGCATTGGCACGGGGCACCTGCCGATCCTGCTGACGACCCTCGCCCTGGGAGGCCACGTGCGCGTCGGCCTCGAGGACAACCTCTACTACCGAAAGGGAGAGCTCGCCCGCTCCAACGCCCAGTTGGTGGAGCGCGCCGTGCGCATCGCGACGGAGGCGGGCCGAACGATCGCAACCCCGGCCCAGGCCCGGGAGATCCTGGGGATTGCGCAGAGACCGTGAGGAGGCTGCGCGCTGGGAAGCGATGGGACCTATGACCTATAGGACCCATGGGACAGATACGACAGTGGCCCGAGCCCCTAGGCCCTAGCCACCCGTCACCGGTCAACCGCCACGGAGGAAGCCATGTCCCACGTATTTCACCGGAGCCCCTCCAAGACCTACCCCGAAGCCGTCCGCGCCGAGGGCGCGTGGATCTGGGACGCCGGCGGAAGGCGCTACTTGGACGGCTCCGGCGGGGCGTGCGTCGTCACCATCGGCCACGGGGTTCCCGAGATCCGGCAGGCGGCCGATGCCCAGATGGACGCGCTGAGCTTCGCCCACGGGAGCCACTTCACGACCCGGGCCTGCGAGGAGCTGGCCCAACGGGTGGCGGCACTCTCCCCGGACCCGGAGCTCGACCGGGTCTACTTCGTCTCCGGGGGCTCGGAGGCGGTCGAGACCGCCGTCAAGCTCGCCCGTCAGTATTGGCGCGAGATGGGCCGGCCCGACCGCTACAAGGTCGTGTCCCGGTGGACCTCCTACCACGGGAACACGGCCGGCGCCCTCGCCCTGGGGGGACACACGGGGCGCAGGAGCCCCTACCTGCCGCTGATCCAGCACACGCCCCACGTGGAGCCCTGCTACTGCTACCGTTGCCCCTTCGGGCGGGAGTCGGGTCCTGTGGTCTTCCTTGCGCGGAAGCCTTGGACCGGACCATCCGCTACGAGGGGCCCGAGAGCGTCGCGGCCTTCATCGCCGAGCCCGTCGTGGGGGCGACCGCGGGCGTGTTGGTCCCGCCGGACGGGTACTGGCAGCGGATTCGTGCGATCTGCGACCGCTACGGCATCCTCCTGATCGCGGACGAGGTGATGACCGGCGCCGGTCGCACCGACCGCAACCTGGCGCTGCAGCACTGGGGGGTCGAAGGAGACCTCACCGTGCTGGCCAAGGGTCTCTCCAGCGGGTACGCCCCCATCGGGGCGGTCCTGGTGCGCCGTTCGGTCCACGAAGCCATCCGCGGCGGCTCCGGGAGCTTCACCCACGGCCACACCTACGGCCAGCACCCGGTCTCCATGGCGATCGGCGCGGCGGTGCTGCGCTATCTGGAGGAGCACCGGCTCGTGGAACGCTCGGCCGCCCTGGGGCAGAGGATGCTCGAGGCCCTCCAGGGTCTGGCCGACCTGCCCCTCGTGGGGGATGTGCGGGGGCTGGGGCTCTTCGCCGGCGTCGAGCTGGTGGCCGACAAGGCGACCCGGGAGCCCTTCGACCCGCGGCGCAAGATGGCCTACAAGGTGGCGGCCGAGGCCATGGCCCGGGGTCTCGTCACCTACCCCGGCGACGGGGGTGCGGACGGCATCCGCGGCGACCACCTCCTCTTGAGCCCACCCCTCACCGTCACCGAGGAGGAGTTGGTTTTCCTCGTCGGGGCCCTGGGGGAAGCGTTAGAGGCTGCCCACGAGACGCTCCCCTCCCCTTGACCGGGCGGGGGAGGGCGCTAGACTCCCAGGGTTGGGCAACCCGCCGCGCCGGAACCGCGACCCGGGCGGGCGACCTTTCCACCGGGCAATGATGCCCACGAACACAAGGAGGCGGCGATGAAGAAGACAGGCAGCGGATGGAAGGCCCTGGTGGCGGCCGCAGCGCTGGCCGTCGGGAGCCTGGCGGCGGGCCCGGCCCCCGCGGGCCAGGACCTCCTGATCGGAGGCGGCGCGGTCACCGGGGTCTACTACCAAGTGGCCCTCCAGGTGTGCAACCTGGTCAACAGGCACGCCGAGGGCAAGTACAACTGCGTCGGGCGCCCCGCCCTAGGCTCGGTGTTCAACGTCAACGCGGTGGACCGGGGTCTGCTCGACTTCGGCGTGGTCCAGTCGGACCGCAACTGGCAGGCCTTCAACGGTGAGGCCGACTGGGCCGGGAAACCGGTCGGGTCGCTGCGCAGCGTCTTCAGCCTGCACCCGGAGACCGTCCTCCTCGTCACCCGCAAGGACACGGGCATCACCAAGGTGGAGGACATCAAGGGCAAGCGCATCAACATCGGCAACCCCGGCTCGGGCCAGCGGGGCAACGCCGAGGACGTACTGCGGCTCTACGGCATCGACCAGGGCAAGGACATCCGGGCCGAGGGGCTCCAGCAGGCCGAGGCCTCCCGGGCCCTGGTGGACAAGAAGATCGACGCGTTCTTCTACACCGTGGGCAATCCCAGTGCGGCCATTGAGGAGCCGGCCACCTCCACCGACATCCGGATCATCCCGATCGCCAGCGACGCGATCCGAAAGTTCGTGGAGGAGAGGCCGTTCTACATCATGACCACCATCCCCGCGGGCACCTACCACGGGGTGACCGAGCCCGTGGAGACCTTCGCGGTGACCGCGACCATGATGACGTCCGAAGCGGTGGCCGAGCAGACCGTCTACGACTTCGTCAAGATCGTCTTCGAGTACCTGGAGGAGCTCAAGCAGTCCCACGCCGCGTTCCGCAACCTGGACCCGGCGGAGATGATGAAGGGCCTCTCGGCCCCCCTGCACCCGGGGGCTGCGAAGTACTACAAGGAGAAGGGCTGGATCTGAGCCCACGCCACCCGCCCGGGACCGGCAAGCCGGCCCCGGGCGGGTGGATCGCTCCGGCGGGCTTCTCCTGGGAGCGGGCTTGCCCGCGAACGGCGGTGCGGGCGTGCTGTCGCCGAGGTTTCGGGTTCGAGGCAAGAAGTCCGCGCCTGCCGAAACAAAGCCCGGCGGGGTGCCCGCAGGGCCGCCAGGTAGCAAGGGAGGCCGCATGACCGAGGAACGGGACACCCCGCCCCCCGAGAGCCCCGGCGGTCGGCCGGGCCCCAAGGAGAGCCCCCAGGACATCCTGGCCACGGTGGAGACCGGCCCACGGGCGCCCCGGCACCCCCTCGGCCGGTGGGTCATCACGGGGCTGTGCCTCGTCTGGTCCGGCTACCAGCTCTCCATCGCCTACATGCCGGTCAACTCCCACATCGCCCGGGCCTGGCACCTGGCCTTCGCCATCGCCCTGGCCTACCTGGCCTACCCGGCCTACAAAGAGGTGCGCAAGCCGCGCTGGGTGGAGTGGGGTCGGAGAATCGTCCCAGGGCGGGGCAGGCGGATGTCCGTACGGGACTTCATCCCCGCGTACGATGTCGTCCTGGCACTGGCGGCGGCGGGGGCGGCCCTGTACATCTGGTGGGACTACGGGGGAATCATCCAGCGCCAGGGGATGCCGAGCCTGACGGACGTGTGGCTGGGCGCGGTCATGATCGTCCTCCTCCTGGAGGCGGCCCGCCGGTGCCTGGGCCCGGCCCTGAGCATCCTGGCAGGCCTGTTCCTCGCCTACAGTTTCGCCGGTCCCTACCTGCCGGACATGCTCCGGCACCGGGGCATCCCCCTCGACTTCGTGATCAACGACCAGTACCTCTCCACCACGGGCATCTTCGGCGTGCCCCTGGCGGTGTCCACCGACTTCGTGTTCCTCTTCGTTCTCTTCGGGGCCCTCCTCGACAAGGCGGGTGCCGGAAGATACTTCATCGACGTCGCCTTCTCGGGGCTCGGCGGGTACCGGGGCGGGCCCGCCAAGGCGGCGGTGGTGGCCTCGGGGCTGACCGGCATCGTCTCGGGCTCGTCCATCGCCAACACCGTGACCACCGGGACGTTCACGATTCCCCTGATGAAGAAGGTGGGGCTCCCTGCCTACAAGGCCGCGGCGGTCGAGGTGGCCGCCTCCACCAACGGCCAGCTCATGCCCCCCATCATGGGCGCCGCCGCCTTCATCATGGCCGAGATCCTGGGGATCCCCTACCTGGATGTCGTGCGGGCGGCCCTCATCCCGGCCTTGGTCTCCTACCTGGCCCTCTTCTACGTCGTGCACCTGGAGGCCCTGAAGCTCGGTATCCGGGCTATCCCCCGGGCGGAGCTCCCCCCCTTCCTGAAGACCTTCCTCCGGGGCCTGCACTACCTCATCCCCCTGGGGGTGCTGCTCTTCTACCTGGTGGTGCTCCGGCGCTCGGCCATCACCTCGGCGCTCCTGGCCATCGAGTCCCTGACGGTGATCATGCTCCTCCAGCGGCCGGTCCTCGCGTGGCTCGGGCTGGGGGCGCTGCGGCGCTCGGGGGAGCTGGGGGAGGTCGCCGCCCTCCCGGTCCTGCGCCGGGCGGCCGTCCAGGGAGTGGCGGACGTCTGGACCGGGCTCATCGACGGCGCCCGCAACATGATCTCGGTGGGGGTGGCCACCGCCGCGGCGGGGATCATCGTGGGCGTGGTGACGAGCACCGGTCTCGTGGGCCGGTTCGTGACCCTCATCGACACGATCTCGATGGGCAACGTGGTCCTGATGCTCGTCTTCACGGCCATCACGAGCATGATCCTGGGGATGGGCCTGCCCACCACCGCGAACTACATCGTCATGGCGACGCTCACGGCCCCGGTCATCGTGCAGCTGGGAGCCCAGCACGGACTGGTCTTCCCCCTGATCGCGGCGCACCTCTTCGTCTTCTACTTCGGGATCCTGGCCGACGACACGCCGCCGGTGGGCCTGGCGGCCTACGCCGCCGCGGCCATCGCCCGGTCCGACCCGATCAAGACCGGCCTCCAGGGCTTCGCCTACGACCTGAGGACCGCGATCCTGCCGTTCATCTTCCTCTACAACACCGATCTCCTCATGGTCGACTCGGTCGATGCCTTCGGCCACATCGTGTGGATCACGAGCCCGGTCAGGATCGCCTGGATCTTCGTCGTCTCGGTGCTCGCGATGTTCGCCTTCGCCGCGGCCCTCCGGGGGTTCTTCGGCGACCGCTGCACCTGGCCGGAGCGGCTGTTCCTCCTGGGGCTGTGCACCCTGATGTTCCGCCCGGCCCTCTACGCGGACTTCCTGCCCTTCGGCCGCGAGCCCGTGCAGGCCATCGGCCTCTTTCTCTACTGGGCGCTGTTCTTCTATCAGAAGCGGCGGGCCGGGCGCGCGCCGCCGTCGCCCACCCCGGCGTGAAGGAGGAGTCCCATGTACCGCCACATTCTCGTCCCGGTGGACATCGAGTGGCAGACCGAGCGGCGCCCGGGGCTGGAGGCCGCTGCCCGGCTCTCCCAGTGCTTCGGAGCCCAACTGCACGTGCTGACCGTCGTCCCGGACATGGGGATGCCCCTGGTCGGCCAGTTCTTCCCGAAGGGGGCCGAGGAAGCGATCGTGGAGGAGGCCAAGGCCGCCCTGCACGAGCTGGTCGAGAAGAAGGTCCCGGAGGGCATCCCGGTCCAGTGCGTCGTGGCCCAGGGCTCCATCTACCGCCGCATCCTGGAGATGGCGGAGACCGTGGGGGCAGACCTCATCGTCATGGCCGCACACCATCCGGAGGGAACCGAGCTCCTGCTCGGCCCCAACGCCAGCCGGGTCGCCCGACACGCTCCCTGCTCGGTCCTGGTGGTGCGGGTATGACGGCCGGGGCGGGCGCCACGCGGGGGGGCGACGCCGGGGGGCACGAGGGACGCCGCGGCGGGCGGGCGCGCCTGGAGAGGGACATTGCGGGAATCCGGGTCACATTGCGTCGGTGGGCGCTGCTGACGGTAGCAGCAGCCGCCGGGTGCGCCACCGCAGGGCAATTCCGAACCCACATGGACGCCTTCCTGGGAAGGCCGATCGGCACCGCCCAGGACACCTTCGGGTACAACTACGTCCTCCGGGAGCTGGAGGGGGGCGAACGCGCGTACACGTGGAGCCGCGTGGTGACCGGCGTGATCCCGGGATACGAGACCCCCACCACGGTGGAGACCCTGCGGAGCCGGGACGACGGGGTCCGCACGCAGACCACCACCATCTACCCGGGGACCTACTATCCGCCGCAGACCTTCCGGAACACGTGCGAGTTCACCTTCATCGCCGACGGCTCCGGAACGATCGTGCGCTGGCACGCCCAGGGCGACGCTTGTCGGGGTGCTCCCGGAGGCCGCGTGCTGCGCTCCCACTGAGCCCCCCGCACCAGGGGGGGACTCTCTCCCCGTCGCTTCTCACGCCGAAGGGAGGTCGATCTCGAGCTCCTTGAGCTTCTTGTACAGGCTGGACTTGTCGAGTCCGATTCGCTCCGCGGTCTGGGGCACGTTCCAGCCCGTCCCCTCCAGGTGGCCCAGGATGAAGCGGCGCTCGAAGGTCCGCCGGGCCTCCCGCAAACCACCCCCCTCCGCAGCCGGCGCCGCACCGGCGCCGGCTGCGCCCCGGATCACGGGGGGCACATCGTCCGCCGTGAGCCGGGCCCCTCTGCTCAGGATCACCATCCGCTCCGTGATGTTCTTCAACTCCCGCACGTTCCCCGGCCAGGGATATTCCTGGAGGATCGCCAGGGCTTCGGGGTCGAGCTCCACCGGCTCGCGCCTCTCCTCCGCGCAGAACAGCCGCACGAAGTGAGCGACCAGATCCGGGATGTCCTCCTTTCGCTCCCGCAGGGGCGGGACGTGGAAGGGGATCACATTGAGGCGAAAATAGAGGTCCTCTCGGAACCGACCCGCCCGGATCTCGGCCTCCAGGTCCTTGTTGGTGGCCGCAATCACGCGCACGTCCACCTGATGGGTGCGGCCGCCGCCGACCCTCTCGAACCGCATCTCCTGGAGAACCCGTAGGATCTTGGCCTGTGTCTTGAGGCTCATGTCCCCGATCTCGTCCAGGAACAAGGTGCCGCCGTCGGCGAGGTCGAACTTCCCCCGACGCCGGGCTGCCGCCCCGGTGAAGGCCCCCTTCTCGTGGCCGAAGAGCTCGCTCTCGATCAGATCCTCGGGGATGGCGGCACAGTTGACCTCCACAAAGGGGCCGTCCCGGCGCCGGCTCCCCGCGTGGACCGCCCGGGCCACGAGCTCTTTTCCCGTGCCGTTCTCCCCTGTGATGAGCACCGAGGCCCGGGTTGCGGCGACGACCCGGATCTGGTCCCGCAGGGCCTCGAGAGCGGGACTGGTGCCCACCATCGCCCGGGAACCGCCGGCCCGGTCCCGAAGATAGCGGTTCTCCTGTTCCAGACGGGTCGCCCGCAGGGCGTTGTCGATGCCCAGGAGCACCTTGTCGAGGTTGAGGGGTTTCTCGAAGAAGTCGTAGGCCCCGAGCTTGGCGCAGCGCACCGCGGTCTCAATGGTGCCGTGGCCCGACATCATGATGACCGGCACATCGGGCTGTTTCTCCCTGAGGAGCTGCAGGACGGCGACGCCGTCCCTGCCGGGCAGCCACACGTCCAAGAGCACCAGATCCGGGTCCTCCGCGTCGGCGGCAGCCAGGGCCTTTTCGCCGGAGTCCGCGGTGGCCACCTCGTAGCCTTCGTCGCCCAGGATGCCGGCCAGGCTCTCCAAGATGCTCTGCTCGTCGTCCACCACGAGGATGCGCCGGCTCATGCGTTGGCTCCCTGGAGGGGAAATTCGAGAAGGAAGCGGGTCCCTTGTGGACGGTTGTCCACAGCACGCACATAGCCCCGATGGTCGGCCACGATGCTCTTGACGATCGCGAGCCCCAGGCCGGTCCCTCCCTTCTTTGTCGAGAAGTAGGGCTCGAAGAGCCGCTCTCGCGCCTCTGAAGTGAGCCCCGGCCCGTTGTCTGCCACCACCACCCGCACCACCTGCCGCTCCGGCTCGAACTCGGTCAGCAGCTCGATGCGCCCGTGGGCCACCCCCTCCAGGGCAGAAACGGCATTGTCGAGGAGGTTCACCAGGGCCCGCTTGAGCTGCTCGGCGTCGACTTCGACGATCGGCAGCTGGGAGGCCAACCGCACCTCGAACTGAATCTGGCCGTGGACCGGTTTGTAGAGGGCCGCGACCTCTTCCACCAACCGGTTGACGTCCTCGGGGGCGGGCCGCGACTCGGGCATCTTCGCGAACCGGCTGAACTCGTCGACGAGCCTCTTGAGGCCATCCACCTGTGCCACGATCGTCCGTGTGGCCTGATCCAGGACCTCTCCCTCTTCCTCCGCCAGGAGGTCCGCGTACCGGCGTCGCAGCCGCTGGGCGGAGAGTTGGATCGGGGTGAGGGGATTCTTGATCTCATGGGCGATGCGGCGTGCGACCTCCTGCCACGCCTGGGCCCGCTGGGCCCTCACCAGCTCTGTCAGATCGTCGAAGACCGCCACCGTGCCGATGGGTTCACCGCCCTCGTCCCGCAAGCGGGTCAGGTGTACGAGGAACGAGCGCCTCTGCCCTCCCAGGTTCAGGAGGACTTGCCTCTGGAGGGCATCCTGTCGGGAGCGCCCGAGCTCTCGGAGCAGATCGGTGACCAGGCACTCCGCCTCCCCGGCAAGGACCTCCCGGTACGACTTTCCCAACACCTCGTCGCCAACCTCGAGCATTTCCCTCGCCGCCTCGTTCATGGTGGTGATGTTCCCTCCCCGGTCCGTGCTCACCACCCCGGCGGCCACGCGGCCGAGCACGATCTCCATGTAACGGCGGCGGCGCTCCAGTTCGTCATTCGCCCGGCTCAGCGTGACCTGCGTCGCCTCTACCTGGCCCTTGCTCGCCCGGAGGTCTCGGGTCATCCGGTTGAACGACTCCACCAGCGTCCCCACTTCGTCCCGACTCACCACCTCCAACTGGAACTCCAGATCGCCCCCCGCCACCCGCTGGGTGGCTTGGGCCAACTCCTGGATGGGACCGGTGATCCCCCGGGCCAGATAGAAGCCGAACCAGGTCGCCGCGAAGACGAGGAGCAGCGCCACGAGGAGCAGCGGCAGGATGTAGCTCGCCTTCACCGGGGCCTTCAGCACCTCGAGTTGCCGATACTCCTCGAATCCGGCCGTGATCTCTTCGAGCCGCTCCAGGGTTCGGCCAGGCATGTACCCGTCCACCACCACCGCCCCCCAGATCTCCCCCGTCTGCGGATTCCGGATCGGTGCGGCGCCGCGCAAGAAATCCCCGGAGGAGAAGTGGCCCAAGCCGGCCGCCTCCCTCCCCAGGAGGGCCTGCCTCACCTCCGGCGCCTCAGCGGTGGCCAGCTCGGGGAGGGGGAAGCGGGGGTTGGCCACCACGCTCAGCACCTCGCCGGAGGCCGAGAAGACCGTGACCGCCCCCAGGGGATCCTCCAAGGCCCGGTCCTGGAGCAGCGCCTCGATGCGCCCGAGATCCTCCCCCATGCCTTCCAGGGGCAGAGACTCAGCCAGGCGACGGGCGTAGTGGAGAACCCTGCCCTCCTCGGCCTGATAGTAGGCGCGGGCCACTTCCAGTGCCTGGCGCAGGGCCCCCTCCACCCGGCTGCTGAACCAGCTGTCGATGCTCCGGGCCAGAAAGCCCGCACTGGCGAGGTAGAGCAGCGCCGTGGGGATGACGGTCATGGAAAGGAACGCGAGGACGAGCTTGGTCTTGAGCCTGGCGCCCAGCACACCGCTGCGCCTCTCGAAGGCCAGCTTCGCGAGGTTGCGCAGGGTCAGGAAGACCAGGAGCAGGAGCAGGAGGATGTTCAGGTTGATCAGACCGAAGACCGCAAGGGTCTCCAGCAGGCTCCCCCCCTGGGCTTCTTCGAACAGACGCCACTGGAGGACGTTCAACCCAACCCAGAAGAGTGCTAGGGCCGCCAGGAGCAGGGGTCCCCAGCGCAGGACCCTCCTGGTGTCCGGGAAGCCCCTCACGGGAGGGCGTTCGGGGAGTCCGGCAGGGGCAGGGAGTGCCACTCGGTCTCCACATCCCAGAAGGAGACGAACGCGAAGAGATAATGGAGGTGGAACGGGAGTTGGAACTTCTGCAATTGTGCCTTGAGCATGAGAACCATCGGCCTCCGGCCGCCGAGAGCGTCGAGGGGCAGCACACTGACCCCCTCTACCTGGCTCATGGCCTGGAGAGCCGCGTCGAGGGTGGCCACCTCCTCGGCGTCGGCGCCCTCGGAGAGGGTCACGTGGAATCGATTCTTCAGGTTGTCCTTCTCTAGAGCCCGCTCGATCTGGACCTCGGCGACGATCTGGTCCCGTCGAAGCTCTCGGGGCCGGACAACCCGGACCCAGTAGGTGAAGCGCACAGGCAGGCCGCTGTCCAGGGTTTCGAGAATCTTCCGGTTTCGGAGCCCCTCCACCCGGAAGTCCACGATCAGGTCCGCGTGGGGCCCCCGCCGAAGGTTCACGCCATCGATGTGCGGCTGCCGGGCAAGGCGACCCGAGCTCGGGGTCGCGAGGAAGACGAAGAGCAGGGTGAGGCTGAGCGCTGCGATGCGCCGAAGTCCCATGGGCCGTCCCGGTGAAGGGCGAGGGGCGGCTCGGGCCGCCTCGGGGAAGGCCGCATTCTAGAAGACCGGCGACACGGGGGCAACCCCGCGCCCCGGCCCAAGACCACCGGGGGGCAGCATACGAGGTCCGGGAGTCCGGGGGCGCTACCCCCGGGGAGGAGATGTTGGCTCAGGCGTGGGCGGGAACCAGGGGGCTCGGCACGACGGTGGCCCGCTCCCGTCGGCGCGGTGCTGCATCCATGTCCACCAGGGACCAGGCATCGGGATTCGCCAGGAGCGCCTTCACCAGGGCATCGTGGAGGGCGTGCCCCCCCTTGTGGACGATGAGGTGCCCACAGACGGGCCGTCCGGCGAGGGCCAAGTCTCCCACGGCGTCGAGGATCTTGTGCCGGACCATCTCGTCGGGCATCCGCAGACCCTCCGGGTTCAGCACGCGGTCCCCGTCCACCACCACGGCATTCTCCAACGACCCGCCTCGAGCCTTTCCCACGGAGCGCAGGTAGGTGACCTCGGCGAGAAACCCGAAGGTGCGCGCTGCCGCGAGCTCGGTGGCGAACGTGCGGGGCCCCACGTCGAGATAGTAGTGCTGGGCGCCCGGGAAGCGTCCGTCGAAGTCGATGCTGTAGGTCACCCGGAACTTCTCGGCCGGACGGAGGATGCAGAACTTGTCCCCATTCTCGACCCGGATGGGCTTCTCCACCCGCAGCACCTGACGGGTTCCCCGCTGTCGGCGAAGCCCGGCGCCCAGGATGGCGGCCGCGTAGGGTCCAGCACTCCCGTCCAGGATGGGAAGCTCCGGTCCGTCCACCTCCACCGTGCAGTTGTCGACCCCAAGGGCATAGAGGGCCGCCAAGCAGTGCTCCACCGTGGAGACCTGCGCTCCGTCCTTCCCCAGCACCGTGGCGAGCGTGGTCTCGACCACGTGCTCGCTGCGGGCCGGGATCTCCACGGCCGGGGTCAGGTCCGAGCGCCGAAACCGCACCCCGCAATCCGAGGCCGCGGGAAGCAACCGCAGGTGAACGGTCTGGCCGGTGTGGAGCCCCACACCGGAAAGAGAAACGGGAATCTTCAGGGTCTGCTGAAAGGCCATGGGGCCTCCTACGCCGTCGCTGTTCCACCCCCCGCGCATCAAGGAGGTGTTACTAAGCAAGGTGTGTGCCACCCGCTTGCGCGGTAGGGGGCTGAACCAGAAAACCGTGTTCGGGCGGGACGTTAGGCTCCGGCAGGGCTGCTCCCCACGGGCGCCGGGGTGGAAAAGACACCACCCCGCCAATGGTTCGGGTGGAAGGGAGGCCACTGGGACCCTCCTCGGGGGCAGAGACGCTACCGGGCGGCCACCGGGAGGTTCGGGATCGAACACCTCTTCGGCGTGGCCCTAGGGGCAACTGCCGCATCGCATATCGGTGACCGGGCCGGCGGAAGGGGAGCGGGAGCGGGTCCGACGACCCCTTGGGCCGCAGGGGCACGGATATGTGGTGCCCCCGCGGCCGCACATCCCGGGGAAGACGGGGCGGGAGACGGGAGTACAGGTCACTCCCGGTGGCAGTCGTTGCACTTGAGCTTGTGGGTCCCCTCCGGAGCCCGATGGCAGCTCCAGCACACACCGACGTCCTTGCCGTGGAACGCATCCTGGATCCTCAAGACACCGCCCTCGGTCTCGAGCTTGTGACACTGGCCGCAGCGATACTCGCCCTCGGCCTCGTTGTGGTGGCACTGCACGCAGGTGAACCCTTCTCCCGCATGGAGCGCGTGATCGAAGATCACCGGAGCCTTCTTTCCGAAGTTGGTCACGGGGGCCGGCTGGGCCGGCGGGCTGGCCGCCCACGCGAGACCAAAGGTCAGGGCCGCCACGGCGAGCACGGTCAGGGGCAGGTATCGCTGGTTCATCGTGTGCCTCCTCTGCAGAACGTCGGGGCGGTGAATTCCGCCCTTGCCCCTTCTATACGGCCTGCTCGCGCCCTCCGCCACCCGCATCGGGGCGTACGCGGCCCGGCGCCGGCCCGCATCGGGTCTGCGTCGGGCCGGGCAGGGCCGGGTTCGCCACCGGTGACACCGCCCATGCGGGGAATCCAAAGGGGGGGTTACGGGATGACGCCGGGGCGTGACTCTGGTAGGTTTCCCCTCGCCGACCTCGAGGACGACACGCCCAGGACTCGGAAGGGACACAGGAAGCGGCCCATGACATCGCTGGTTCGCAAACCCCCCACGGTGAGGCTCGACGGCGACAAAGTGCGCCTGCTGCGGGAGGCCAAGGGTCTCACCCAGCTCTACGTGGCCGAGGTGGCCAAGGTCAGCGTGGACACGGTGAGCCGGTGGGAGAACAATCGAACGCCCGCGGTGAAACGGGAAAACGCCCAAGCCCTGGCCGACGCCCTGGAAAGCCCGCTCGAGGATCTCCTGTTGGAGGAACCGGAGGCAGACGCGTGGGGCACCGGCGCCGAGGGGGCCGCCGAGGGCCAGCCCCGGCGGCTCCTGCCCTGGCTGGCGGGGGCGGCCGCCCTCGGCCTCCTGGGACTCTGGGCGGCATGGCATTGGATCAGCCCGCCCCCCCTCGTCGTCGTCGAGGCGATGCGCCGGCTACCGTCCTACACGCCACCCGGCACGGAAGTGCCGGTGGTGGTGCACCTGCGAGCGGTCTCGGGGTCCCCCCAGCGGGTGGTGCTCCGGGAGACCCTGCCGCCGGACTGGACCCTTCTGGGCGCGGTGCCGGACCCCGATCAGGGGCCCACCCCGGACGGGATCCTCAAGTGGATCCTCCCCCTGGAGGACGGGACCAATCGGCTTGCCTACCTCGTCCGAGCCCCGGCCGACGGTGCGGAAGGATCGGCCCACCGTTTTTCGGGGGAAGTGGTGCCACCCGGTGCGGAAGGGAGCGGGATCCCGGTGCGCGGGGAGAGCCGGATCGACCTCGAGTTCGTGCACTGGGCCGACCAGAACGCCGACTTCCAGATCAGCGACGCGGAGGTCCTCGACGCGCTGGAACGCCTCGAGGCAGCCCAAGGGCTCGGGATGGACCCGGCCGACCTCCGCCGGCTCTGGGGAGCGTCCGTGTACGAGTGGAACCGGGCGAAGGGAGGCTTCGAGCCCCGGTGAGAGCCCGAGAGAGAACCGCGGCGAGCAGACGAGAGTCCAGGGCCGCCAGGAGCGAACCACTAGACATATCCGGCAAATAGGCGAGGAGGACGCGGCGGCGCAACCCGGTCGCACGGCAGATGGTTTCACAGGCTTTCGGAGAGGAGAGGCGGCCGGGCAGGCCCACCTCCTGCCCCTACGGCCGGGAGCCCCGGAAGACTCGGTCCAGGAGGCGTGCCAGAGGAAGCTCGTCCTGGAAGGCCCGTTTCGCCGCCTCGAAGTCGTACTGCCGGCACCTTTCCCGGAGCTCCTCCAACCGGTCCCGCACCTGCTCGGTCTCCAGACGGCGCACCTCGTCCCACTCTTCCTCCGCCAGCCACACAGGTTGGAGCTCCTCGTCCAGGAAGGCCGCCCGCACCCGTTCCTGCCCGGCGAGGCGCTCGAGGAGGCTCAGATCCTCTTGGTCCGCAGGATCGAAATACGCCTCCCCGGCCAACTCCCCCACCCCGTCGCCGGCACAACGGACGACCAGGCAGAGCACCGGTCCATGGGGCGTCCGCTCCAGCGCCCACCCCATCTCCACCGGGGCCTGCGCCAGCCGGAGGCCGGCCAGGAGGTCGGCGGTGGACTTGACCACCACCACGGCCTCGGGGCCCCCCCCCAGGTCGAGCACCACGCACAGGACCGCGAAGTCCCGCCCCCGAAGGAACCGCTTGACCTCTTCGTTCACCATCCCGGCCACGCCGCCTTTCCCGGCCCAACGGGGCCCTCTCCCGCGTCCCGGAAGAAGCGCCGCAGGAGGCCGCCAAACTCCTCGGGTTGCGCCGCGCACAACATGTGGTTCCCGCCCTTCACGAGCCGCAGCTCGGCACGGGGCAGCGCCCGGGCCAGAAGCTTCTGGTGGGACGGAGGAGCCAGCCAGTCTCGCGTCCCGCCCACCACGAGCGCCGGGGCGGCCACCCGCGGCACCTCCGCCCGGAGGTCGGTCCCGGCCAGCGAGTGGTAGAGCGAGAGCATGGTGGCCCGATCGGCCCCCCGGACCATGGCGGCCACCTCGGCCCTCAGCCCCGGATCGGCGCTGTAACGCGCGAACCCCCACTCCACCGATCGCACAAAGACCTCCATGGCGAACCTGCCGCCCAGCGCCCCGAAAGCGAAGGCCGCCGCGTGCCGCGCACCCCGGCCCCAGCAGGGGGAGGAACAGCACAGGGCCAGGCTGCGAACCCTCCGGGGATGCCGGAGAGCCAGGAGCAGGGCGAGGGTTCCTCCCATCGAGTAACCGGCCACGTGGACGGCGCCGGCGCCCCGCTCCCGGAGGCGGGCGGCGAGCCAGTCCACGTACCCCTCCGGCGTGCGTCGCTCGACCGGCAGGGGCGGGCACGCGCCGAACCCCGGCAGATCCGGGGCCCACACGGGGCCCACCTGCTGCAGGTGCGGCACCTGCAGGGACCACATGCGGTGATCGACTCCCAGCCCGTGCACGAGCACCACCGGAGACACGGCTCGGGGGCCGCCGAAGCCCTGGGCCCCGCTCACGGGTCCGCGGGGGGAAACAGGGTCTCCGGCGCCTCCCCCCCGTCCCCGGGGGCCGCCGCCTGCAGGAGCTCTTCCACGGCCCGGATTCCCCGCTCCCCCAGGTCCCGGGAAAAGTCGTTCACGTAGAGACGGATGTGGTCCCGGATGACCCCGTCCTCCAACTCCTGGGCGTGACTGCGCACGTACGGCATGGGTGCGTCGGGGTGCGCCAGGGCGTGCTCCACGCTGCGCCGCACCGCCCGCTGCACGACCGCGGGGTCCACCCCCGCCTCCCCCCGTCGGAGCAGGATCCCTCCCAGGGGGATGGGGAGCCCGGTCTCGCGCTCCCACCAAGCCCCCAGGTCCTCCACCGCGACGAGCCCGTGCCGGTGATAGGTGAAGCGCCCCTCGTGGATGATCACCCCGGAAGCAGCCTCCCCGCGGGCTACGGCCGGCATCACCTCGTGGAACACCCGGGGCAGGCGTTCCACGGCCCGTCCGGCCCGCAGGGTCAGGAGCAGGTTGGCCGTCGTGTGGAGCCCCGGCACGAGGACCGGCGTCCGCACGAGCTCCTCCAGCGGCCTGGCCTCCCGGGCCACCAGCAGGGGCCCGCACCCCCACCCCAGGGCCCCGCCGGACCGAAGGCACCAGTAGCGGCGCCGGACTTGTCCGAGCACCCCGAAGCTCGCCTTCGTCAGGGGGAGCCTCGCCTCCAGCGCCCAACGGTTCAGCGTCTCCACGTCCTCGAGCACCGGCTCGAAACGGTACCCCTCGGTGTCGACCAGCCCGTGCACCAGCGCATGGAAGAGAAAGGTGTCATTGGGGCAGGGGGAGTAGCCCACCCCGATGGTGCGTCCCACGCTCGCTCCTTCCCGGCCCGCGCCCTCGCACCGGGGCGTCAATCCTCAGCGCCCGGCCGTCTCTCCGCGGCCTCCGGGCACCACTGGGCCAGGAACCGCAACACCACGTCTTGCGCCGCGGCCGCCGCGGCCTCCACCTGCCAGGCGTCCCGCTCCCGGGGCCCCACCGGGTTGGAGACGCCCCGGACCTCCCCAAAGGCGAGGCGATGCACCGCGGCAGCGTGGGCGAAGGCCGCGCCCTCCATGGTCTCGCACACCCCCCCGAACCTGCGCTGCAGCTCCTGGGCCCGGGTCTGGGTGCCGGTCACCGTGGACAGGGTCACGAAAGGGCCGGTCCGGAGGGGCACGCCGCCGGCGCCGGCGCCGCGAAGGGCCGTCACGACCCGCGCATCGGCGGGGAAACGGTTGAAGCGGCGCGTCTCGGCGTCCTCCCAGAGGGGCAGAGCGAGCTCCTCCATCCCCAGAAAACCCTCGGCGGTCTCGACCCCTTCGTCCCCGTAGATCTCCTCGGTAGCGGCGGCCACCTCGCCGACCCCCAGTCCCGAAGACGGGTAGGCTCCCCCTACCCCCACAGCGAGCACCAGAGCAGGGCGAACCGACCCCAGGGCCTCTCCAAGGGTGAGGGCCGCATTGGCCTTCCCCACCCCGGTGACCAGGACCCCGACGCGCAACTCCCCGATCCGCCCCCAGCGGCAGGGCCGCCCCGCCGCCCGGCACGCCTGGGACCTCGCGAGCTCCGCTTCCAGCGCCCGAACCTCCGCGTGGGTGGCACCAACGCAGAGCACATCCAGCGCCTGCCTCACGGGCTGCTCCTTTCCTGCCCCTGATGATAGGGACAGCGCCCCCGCTCCCGGACGTCGCGGGGACAGTGGGGCTCGATCAGGGCGTCCCGGCAGCCGTAACGGTACGGCTGCCGGCCGGCGAAGGCCGAGCGGACGACGTGGCGCACCTCGTCCTCCCCTAGCGGTGCGGGGTTGGCCCGGTTCCACTCGTCCATGCGCGCGGCCACGGTTTCCTCCCCCCACCCCCCCTCCCGGAGCCAGGAGGCCAGGCGAATGGCCGTGTTGTTGCGCTGCCCCGCCGGGGCCGGCGCCTCCAGGAGAGCGCGCCGGGCAGGGCACGCCAGCACCTCGTCGCGGGCGCCGCCGCCCAGGCATTTCGCTGGCGGCGGGGGCGAAGGGCCGCTCTCCGCAGCCACCTCCTCCAGGACGGCCCGCGCCCGGGGCAGCACGACGGCCGAGCCCCCGAAGAGGAGCCCCGAAGGGTCCACCCGCCAGAGGGGCCGAGGCGTGCGCGCCAGCCGCCGAATCCCATCCACTCCCAGGGAGCGCAGCTCGTCCGGCGCCAGAGGGGTCTTGAAGAGCCCGCTCTCCTCGTGGCGGGTATTGGGCAGACGCAGCAGCCGCACCCGGTCCCGAAGGGAGAGATCCAGGGAGCCCGACCCCGGGACGCCGAGCTCCCGGGCCAAGCGGCGGGTGAGCCGGTGCAGAAGCTCCGGTGCCGCTCGGGAAGGGGTCGGCGCGCGGAAGAGCCGCGTGTCGACTGTCACGTGAAACCCCTTCTTCCCGCTGAAGTAGAGCCGCATCGCCTCCGGGGGAAGCCCCCAGGCCCCTTCCAGATGGGCCTCTACGGCCCGCGCCGCCTCCAGGGCCACTTCCAGGTCGGGCGCATCGATGTCCAGGGGCCACACCGGGGCGTACACCGGACCCCCGTACCCCGCCACCGACGGCCGGCCCTGTGTGCCCCGGGAGCGGGCGTGGGCACGGACGGCCTCGTCGTACAGATAGAAGGTGGCGTAGCACCCGTAGGCCCCGTAGCGCCCTGTCAGCTCGGCGATCCGGCCCACGGGCACCAGGTGGTTGCGAAACCCCGGCTGCCGGCGCGCCGCGAAGTCGACGAGGCAGTAAGTGCGCAGCACCTCGGCCCGCGTGGGCCCCGGCTCCAGGGGTCGGTCCATGGCGCACCCGGCTCGGCCGCACCCGCCCGAGCAGGCGGGGCACTCCTGCTATATAGCACGCTCTCCGGCCCCGTCCAACCGCCCTGCATGGACCCGCCGTTGACCGCCCCTAGGGCCGTTGCTATGATTCGCCGTCCCCAGATCCGAAGGAGCGAGCCCATGGCCCAACACGTCTTCGACACCCTCCGGGAGCGCGGTTTCCTGGAGCAGTCCACCGACGAGGGGGAGCTGCGGGAGGCCCTCGGCAGGCCGTCCGTCGCGCCGCTGACCTGCTATGTCGGTTTCGACCCCACCGCCTCGAGCCTCCACGTCGGGCATCTCCTGCCGGTGATGGGGCTGGCGCACATGCAACGGGCCGGGCACCGCCCCATCGCGC
The DNA here is from genome assembly GCA_033551855.1 of Deferrisomatales bacterium. Lineage (GTDB taxonomy): Bacteria > Desulfobacterota > Deferrisomatia > Deferrisomatales > JACRMM01 > JBFLZB01. The sequence goes on along the minus strand of JAWSUI010000002.1, from coordinate 109,218 downwards.
TCCTGGGAGGCGGCACCACCCTGATCGGCGACCCCTCGGGGAGGACCGAATTGCGCAAGATGCTCACCCGTGAGGAGATCGAGCAGAACGGCTTGGGCATCCGAGCGCAGCTCGCACGGGTCCTCGACTTCGAGACAGGCGCCCTGCTCCTCAACAACGCCGACTGGCTCGTCCCGCTCAACTACATCGAGTTTCTCCGGGACATCGGCATCCACTTTTCCGTCAACCGGATGCTCGCGGCCGAGTCCTACAGACAGCGCCTCGAGACCGGCCTGAACTTCATCGAATTCAACTACATGCTGCTCCAGGCCTACGATTTTCTGGTCCTCCACCAGACGCACGGCTGCGCGCTCCAGATGGGGGGCAACGACCAGTGGGGGAACATCCTGGCCGGGGTGGACCTGATCCGGCGCGTCGAGGGCAAGACCGCCCACGCCCTCACCTTTCCGCTCATCACCACGTCTTCGGGGGCGAAGATGGGCAAGACCGCCCAAGGGGCGGTGTGGCTCGCGGCGGACCGCACGAGCCCGTACGACTTCTACCAGTACTGGATCAACACCGAGGACCCGGACGTGGGGCGCTTCCTCGGGCTCTTCACCTTCCTCCCCATGGGGGAGGTGCGGCGCCTCGCGTCCCTGGGGGGCGCCGAGCTCCGCGCCGCCAAGGAGGTACTGGCCTACGAAGTGACGGCGATCATCCACGGGGAGGAGGAGGCCGCGAAGGCCCGCGCCGCCAGCAGGGCCCTCTTCGCAGGGGGCGGCGACCTGGCCCAAGTCCCCTCTCACGAGGTGCCCCTTGCAGCGCTGGAGGCCGGGGTCGAGGCGTTCGTGCTCTTCGCGGAGGTCGGTCTCGCCAAGAGCCGCGGTGAGGCTAGGCGCTTGATCCAGCAGGGCGGCGCCTACGTGAACAGCGAACCGTTGACCGCTCTGGACCGGCGGATCACCACGGCCGACCTCCGGGACGGGGCGGTGCTCCTGCGGGCCGGCAAGAAGAAATACTGCGCCGTGCGCCCCGTCTAGAACCCGCCTCCAAGCCCGACCGCCTCACCCCCCTCTCCCCCGCCCCGACCTCCCCACACCCTTGCCCCCTTCTCGGGAGCCGGCGCAGGCGGCAGTGGTTATGCTGTGTGGCGAAGGGCGAGGGAGGGGAGGCAGCCGGGCTCCCCCGCAGACCGCCCGCGGAGGTGTACCCCATGACGTTTCACATCGCTCTTGCTGCAGTGCTGTTCGCCGCCGCGTGGGGCGCCGGCCCCGCGGGCTCCTCCGCCGAGGGCGACGGCCCCGCCACCGCCACCTTTGCCGGCGGCTGTTTCTGGTGCACGGAAGCCGACTTCGAGAAGGTCACGGGCGTGCTCGAGGTGGTTTCGGGTTACGCGGGCGGGCACGTGCCCAACCCCACCTACGAGCAGGTGATCGGGGGCGACACCGGCCATCTGGAGGTGGTGCAGGTGACCTACGACCCAGGCCGCGTGTCCTACCGCGAGTTGCTCGACGTCTTCTGGCGGCACGTGGACCCGACGGACCCGGGAGGACAGTTCGTGGACCGGGGTCCCCAGTACCGCACGGCCATCTTCTACGCCGACGACGAGCAGAAGCGCTTGGCGGAGGAGTCCCGTGACGCTCTGGCCCGTTCCGGGCGGTTCGCAAGGCCCATCGTCACCGAGATCGTGCCCCTGACCGCATTCTACCGGGCCGAGGAGTATCATCAGGACTACCACAGGACCCACTCCCTCAGGTACCTGTACTACCGCTGGAGCTCGGGCCGGGACCAGTTCCTCGGGAAGGTGTGGGGAGAGGGAGCCGCGGCGCCGCCCGCAGGCGCGCCCCCGCAGGAAGCCCGCGGCGCCGCGAAGCCCCCCGCCGAGGAGCTGCGCCGCCGCCTGACGCCCCTCCAGTATCGGGTCACCCAGGAGGACGGGACCGAGCCCCCCTTCGACAACGCCTACTGGAATCACGAGCAGGCCGGGATCTACGTCGATGTCGTCTCCGGCGAGCCGCTGTTCAGCTCCCTGGACAAGTACGACTCCGGCACGGGGTGGCCGAGCTTCACCCGCGCCCTGGAGCCCGGGAACGTGGTGGAGCTCGAGGACCGGAGCTTCTTCGTGACCCGGGTCGAGGTGCGAAGCCGGGGGGCCGACTCCCACCTGGGTCACGTCTTCCCCGACGGCCCGCCCCCGACCGGCAGGCGCTACTGCATCAACTCCGCGGCGCTGCGGTTCGTCCCGGCCGTGGACCTGGAGGGGGAGGGGCACGGACGCTACGCGGACCTCTTCCCCGCCGGGAGGTAGCCGCGGCTCGGGGTAGGCCCGGCCCGGGCCTGCCGGCAAGAAAAGTCCCTTGCGTGGGATGACGGCGGCCTCGTTCCCAGGAACGGTCGGGTGCGTCCGGCCGCGCAGGAAGACGGCCGTTCGATGACGGGTTCGCTCTGGGACCCGCGACTCCATCCGGCAGACCGGGAGGCCGGAGGGTTTGCACGGGTCGGGCCGTGCGGCATGGGCCGCCGGAGCGGGCGGCCTCAACCACACCCTGCCGTTTCCCGGATGAGCCCGAGAGTCCCCCGCTACCCGAGGAGCAGGGCCGCGCCCCAGGCGAGGAGGCCCACGCCGAAGACCTTGCTCCATCGCTCCCCCCCCGGGGCGATCTTCTCCACGCACAGGAGCAGGCTGACGGCCGCCATCCACACGAGGTTCATGGTGCCCAGCGCGAAGGCCAGGGCCATGAGCGCCCAGCAGCACCCCAGGCAGTAGAGCCCGTGGCGAAACCCCATGGAGAAGGCGCCCCGAGGGCCGTCCCGCCACCGGGTCAGGAAGTAGCCCACGGGGGAGCGGCAGTGTTTGAGGCACGCGCTCTTGAGGGGGGAGAACTGGATCGCCCCCGCGAGAAGGAGGAGCACCCCCCCGGCCGCCGGAGCGACCTTGAGCGCCGTGGGGTGGAGGAGGGCCCGGGCCGCCAGCCCCGTCTGTGCCCCTGCGGCGGAGACGCTGTAGAGCGCCCACAGGGCAAAGTAGCCGGACGCGAAGACCACGGTGCGCCCCCACAGGCGCCGGCCGGGGGCCGTCGGGCGCGTGGCGGCCGCGAAGAACCAGATCCAGGGGAGCACCGGGGGAAGCATCATGGCCACCATCATGGCCATCCACATGGCGGACGCCGCCGGCAGCGAGGCCCCGGGGCCGTGCCCCAGGGCCCCGTGCCCCAGGTGGCCGAGACCGGCCTGCGGCCCCGCGGCCGCGGCCCGACCCAGCAGGGTCTCCCCCGGGTGCGCGGCCGCAAGATAGGCATAGAGGGCCGTCACCAGGAGCCCGCTGGCCAGGAGGATCGCCGCCTTCTGCTGGCGGCCCAGCGCCCCGGCCGTGAGGGGCGGCCGGGGACGCCGCTCCGGGTTCACCCCACCCGCCAGGTGAAGTGGGAGTACAGGGCGTGGGAGTCCTTGGTGCCGATCCGGATCTCCCCGTCGTCGAAGACGGTGGACCCCAGCGCCAGCACCTGGCTGGGGGGGTGGATCTGGTTGAACATGTTCTCGAAGGTGACCTCACGGCCCTTGTCCCGGCCCCGGATGGCCTCGACCCGGGCATCCAGGAGCCCCTCGACCCGCACCTTCTTGACGCGACCCTCGTCCTCGATGACGATCGGCGCCAGGATCGTCGGCCGCCGCTCGCCCACGAAGCGGCCGAGAACGGCCCAGGGACCGCCCGCCTCCCCTCGCAGGATCCTCTCCACCTGGGCCCGCTGGGCCTCCGCGCCCGCCGGGTCGAGGACCAGCACCTGGGTCCAGCCCCCCTCGATCATGTGTTGGGGCGAGTCGAACGCCACCACCGCCTTCGCCCCCGCGAGATCCACCCCGTCGATCTCCCCGGCGTCGAAGCGCACCGCCCAGTAGCCCACGCAGCGGTCGAGGGTGCATCCCTGGGAAAAGTGGACGTGGCCAGGGCACACCAGGGTGCAGCTGCAGTTCTCGAACAGGAGCCCCTCGGCGTGCCACGGGGCAACGGCGGTCTCGGTCATCCTCGGCTTCCCTCCCGGCTGGGCGACTCTAGGGAGCCCCGTCTCCACGCCGAGACGATTGCGGACGGGTCGCGGCCCCGATCGCAGTTCGGCGCCCCAAGCATCCTCTTTCAGGTTCTTCCGGTGAACGACCGGGTGGGCCCGCCCCCTCCGGCAGACGATGCCGGGCTGTACGGTAGGTGCGCTCCCGCGCCGCTTTCGGAATCCTTGCGGCATCGCCGCTCCCGACACGGCTGCTCCCGTCGAGCGGCCGTCCGCCTGCGTGGCCGGGCCCAACCGGTCGTCCCCGGACACGAGTACCCGGTCATTTCCCGGATGAACCCTCTTTCAGACCTTCCTGCGGATTGCAGCCGCCATCGTCGCACCGATGTGCCTCCCCGCGAAAGAGATACGGTGTCCGCCAAACCGGGTCGACTCCAGAGCTGCCGAGTGCCGGGTTCGGATAGGGGGCAGACGAACGCAAGCCCGGTGAGGGCTGGGAGTGCGGGGGGCTCGCGGGCGGTGTCCCGGTGGCGCTCAGCGGGCACCGGGCAGGGCCGAGAGGCCTCCCGCCTCGAGGGCCCGCTGGAGCTCGAGCTGGCCCTCCCGCTCCCGGCGTTTTGTCCTCCGGTAGGTCTCCCACGACGTCTCGTGGAGCTCCGGGTATTGTGACGCCAGATCGAACCAGGTGCGCACCCCGGACTCGAACCGCTCCTCGCCCGCCAGGTGCAGGGTGTGCAGGAAGGCCTGGAGTGCCAGGTAGTAACGCACGCCGTTCCGCTCCACGATGCCCCGCACGCCCCTCACGGGGACAGGCGGCTCCCCCTCCCGGCTGAATCCCATTTTGCTCCGGCCCAGGGTTCCCAGGTACAGGGCAGTGGCGGCCCGGCTGGTCCGACTCGGCCCATAAGAGCTCCCAAACCGGACGAAGGTGCCCCCCTCCACGGGCAAGGCCTCCACCCGAAGGTGGTAGTCCCGTGTGCCCATGGGACCCCCCGGCGAGCGCAGCTCGACCCCCAGGTACGGGCCCGGGGCCACGCGCGCGGCGAACCCGTAGTCGAAGCGGTGTGCGTCCTCGGCGGTGCCGTAGCCCTTGCGTCCCGAGTAGAGCACCAGGAAGGGCTCACCGGGGTCCAGCCCGTAGACGCACGCCTTGATGTTGAAGTGGAGCGGGACGAAGTCGCACCACTGGACGGTAGCTTCCAAGGCGGCGGCGACGACCTCGAACGGAAAGGGCAGCACCCCGAGCACTTCGGCCCAGATCTCGGCGGGTCCCTCCCGGGACCGAATCTCCAGGCGCTCCGGCAGGCCCGCGACGGCCGCGCGCTCCCGGTGGCCATCCCACGCCCGGCGCAACCCCTCCTCCTCGTCCCCCGCCGCGGCCGGGCCGCCCAGGAGGCCCGCGAGGAACAGGAGCAGCACGGTTGCCGGTGTTCCCTGAGGCCGCCTCACCCCCCGATCCGGTCCGCCAGGGTACCGACGGCGATGCCGAAGAACTGGGAGCGGTTCCACCGCATGAGGGTCCGGAAGTTGTCGTAGACGAGGTAGGCAGGAGTTCCCGGCCCGTCGGGCTGGATCACCGAGGCCGGGAGACCGGCCACGCGGGGGAGGCCGCCGCCGTCGCCCCGGCGCACGCCGAGGGCCTGCCACTCCTCCAGTGGCTTTCGCACCTCGAGCCCCAGGAGAGCCCCGTCGAAACCCGGGGGCAGCCGCACGGGGCGGCCCCAGGTCCGGGCCCCGTCCCAGCCCATCCGGGAGAGATAGTTGGCCGCCGACGCGAAAGCGTCTTCGCGGCTCCCCCAGAGGTCGATCTTCCCGTCCCCGCTCCCGTCCACGGCGTAGCTCACGAAGGTCGAGGGCATGAACTGCATCTGCCCCATGGCGCCGGCCCAGGACCCGACCATGCGGTCCGGGGTCACGTGCCCCTGGTCCAGGATGCGGAGCGCCAAGAGAAGCTCCCGGCGAAAGAAGGCGCTGCGGCGGCCGTCGTGGGCCAGGGTGGCGAGGGCCGGGATCACCTGGAAGCCCCCGGAGGTCTGGCCGTAGTTGGTCTCGATCCCCCAGAGGGCCGTGAGGAAGCGGGCCTGCACTCCGTACTTCTTCGCGACCGCGTCCAGGAGTGCCCCGTGCTCCTGGAGCTTCTCCCGACCTCGGGCCACCCGCTCCTCCGAGACGATGCGGGTCAGGTACTGCTCAAGGGTCCAGGTGAGCTCGGGCTGGCGGCGGTCGAGCTCGATGACGCGGGCAATGGGCTCGACCCCGGTCAAGGCTGCGTCCAGGGTCTCCGGCGCGACCCCGGCGGCCAGGGCCTCCCGGCGCAGTTCCTCCAGCCACTCCTGAAAGCCGGCCTCCTGGGGGAGGGTCGGGGCAGGAGCTGCCAGGAGGAGAAGGAGGGGGAGCATCAGGAGCCGGGGCCAAAGCATGGACGTTCCTCCGAGGGCGGCGAGGGGTTCGGACCTCCCGGCACCGCTTGCCGGGGTGTTTGGATTGCCCAGGATACCCGGATTCCCTGCCCTCTCCCACCCCCTTCCGCGGAGGGCCCCGGCCCTACTGACGACCGTCCCGCGGGACGGGGCGACGTCTCTCCCCCCTGCGCGCCCGCCCGTGGCGTTCCTCCTGGGGCCTTCGGGCCCTCGCCGGCTGGGCTTTTTCTCCCCCGCCGGGCCGGGGTGCCGGCTCGACCCGGAGGTGCCCGGTTACCTCTTGCCGATCGTGGTAGAGGTGCTTGAAGCGCAGCACGTGGCCCCGGCCTGCCCGCCCCAGCTCCCGGACCACGACGGCGGCACAACGCCGGACCTCCCCGAGACGACTCGCCGAGGGCAGCTTGAGGTTGAAGACCGCCTCCCGACAGAGGCCCCGGGAGGCCCACAACCCCACCAGCTTGGCCACCCGCGCCGGCGCGGTCACCATGTCGCAGACCAGCCAGTCCACCGGCCGGGGAGGCCGCCAGGTGAACCCGTCCGCTCGGACGTGGTCCACGAGGCCGGTCTCCAGGACCGCGCGGTCCAGGGGCCCGCTGTCCACCGCGGTGACCCGGATGCCCCGGGCGGCGAGAACCCAGGCCCAGCCCCCCGGAGAGGCCCCAAGGTCCACCGCGCGCATCCCGGGGCGCAGTCGGGCCTGGCGCTCCCCCTCGGGGACGAAGGCCAGGAGGGCCTCCTCGAGCTTGAGGGCCGACCGGCTGGGCGCGCCGGCGGGGAAGCGTAGCCGCGGAATCCCCATGGGCCACGGCGAAACGCCCCCGGCCGGGGAGGTCCCCAGGAGCACGGTGGAGTCCTCGGAGAGGAAGACGTGGAGTCGGGGCCCGGGAGACCTCGGCCCCAGGAGGCCCCGCCCCTCCAGAGCCGCTCTCAGCTCGCCGGAGAGCGCGGCGCACAGGGGCCAGAGGCGCCTCCCGCCCTCGCTGTCGGGCGCCTCCACGAAGAGCTCCGAGTACCCGCGAAGCCCCAGCCGCCTGGCCTGGCGCCAGGCCCCCTCGCAGAGTGCCGCGACCCGGTCCGGGGCACTCGCAAGGGGCAGGCGCTCGGTCGCCCGGAAGACCTGCCGGGAGAAGATGAGGTCGCGAGGGCCGGGGGCCGAGACGGAGCCCGCCCCTCCTCGGGCTTCGACCTCGAGAACGGCATAGCCCTGCCCCAGGGAAACCCGAACCGCATCCCCGCGGGCCCGCGCTGCCTCCGCGGCCTCAGCGGCCGCGTCGGTCTCGAAGCCCGCCCGGCAGTAGAGCACCAGTGCCTCCATCCTCGCTTCCCTCCCCTGTCCGAGTCGTGCCCCGGGGCGCGACCCCACCATCCTCCCCCAACCCGGCCCTGCAGGGAAAGTGGCTCCACCCGAGGGGGCCGGGTCCGACGAGAGGGGCGGCGGCAGAGCGCGTCGCGCTCCGATGGAAACCGGTCGTCCCCAACGACGAGGGCCCCGCCTCGGCGGGGCCCTCTCTCCTCCCTCGGGGACGGGCCCGAGGCGAAACGGTCAGATACCCTGGGCGGCAGCCACCTCAGGCTTGTCGGCCTCGGGCCGGGCTGCCGCGGAAGCCTCCTCGAGCGCGTGGGCCATCTGGTAGGCCTTGCCCTCGCGCAGGGTGAGCGCGAGCCCCGCTCCCGCCAACAGCAGCACGCCGGCGAGGACGAAGGAGGTCTCGTAGCTGCCGGTGGCCGCGGTCAACATCTGGGAAACCCTACCCATCACGAACCCGGCGACCCCCCAGGAGGTGAAGAGGATGCCGTAGTTCGTGCCGAAGTTCTTCAGCCCCCAGAAGTCCTTGGTGAAAGACGGGAACAGGCTCAGGTTGGTTCCGTAGTTGAACCCGATGAGCGTCGCGAGGGAGACGAGGAGCACCGCGCTGCCGGTGCGCATGGCAGGGACCGCGGCGAACATGAGCACGGCCTGGGCGACCATCATGATGAACAGGGTGCGACTGCGCCCGATCCGGTCCGACACCACACCGGCGACGATCCGTCCTCCGGCGTTCCCCACCGCCATGGCGGCGACCGCCACGAAGGCCAGGGTGCCGAGGCTTGCCTGGGCCATGCCGGCGACGCTTCCGATCACCATGAGGCCGGCTCCGGAGCCGATGAAGAAGCAGCTCCAGAGGATGTAGAAGTTGATGGTCTTGACCATATCGGAAGGCCGAAAATCCCCGCGCACCTTGACCGAGGGGGCGCTCCTGGCCGTCATCTCGTGTTTCTTCGCGACCTCACCGAAGAGGTGCCCGGCCGGCGGGTTCACCAGGAGCAGGGAGAGCCCGCCCACGATGACCGTGAAGGCCACGCCGAAGATCAGCATCGAGGTCTGCACGCCGTAGGCTCCCAGCAGGTAGGTGGCCAAGGGGGCGATGTAGACCGACGCCAACCCGAAGCCCGAGACGACGATGCCCGCGATCAGGCCCGTACGGGCCGGCGGGAACCACTTGAGGGCCGGCGGGGTCGCGGCGGAGTAGCCGAACCCGATCCCGATCCCGGCCAGGACCCCGAAGCCCAGCACCCACGCCAGGTAGCTGGTGGTCTGGGACACCCAGACGAACCCGGCGCCCACCAGCAGTCCGCCCACCATGGCCGTGAGCCGAGGCCCAAAGCGGTCCTGCACCCGGCCTGCCGCGATCATGGCGAAGGCGAAGACGAGGCAGCAAACAGCGTAGGGGTCGTTCAGGGCCGCGGGGTTCCAGCGAAAGCCGCCTCCCTCCTGGATGGACGCGGCGATGGCCCCCTTGAAGATGCTCCAGGCGTACAGCACGCCCAAGGCGAGGTTTATGCCCGTGCCGGACAGGGCAACGGTCCAGCCGCGGTTTCGGGTCGTTTGACTCATGGGGATCCCTCCTGTGGTTTCATGGACGGGTGAACGGGGGGGGACGGCGTTCGCGGCGTTGCGCGCCAGGACCTCGGCGGGGTTTCCGCCCGCGGGCCCCGCCTCGCGCCGACGCCCCGGGGCTGGGGCGTGCCCCTCGGCCAGTTGCTGAAAGCGAGAACAGTCCTGGTAGCGAGCGGTGCAGTACCGGACGATGATCTGCACGTCCGACGTGGAGATGTACTCGGCACCCACGTCACACCCGCCCTCCTGGGAACCGTAGAAGTCGCACAGGCTGCTTCGTGTCATGGCCGCCCGCCGGGAAAGAGGTCGTTGTGCCTGCCCGGCTTTGAATTCACGTTACGTGCCACGAGAAATCAACCAGTTTTTCATTTCTTGTAAGCGAAATGATTTCGAGTAGATGAAGAGTTATTCCGGCGCCTGTCCGCCGGCACCTCGAGGGGCGTCTTCGCGCCGCTGCAAATCGCATATCGGTGGCGTACGCGTCCCTTCCGCGCCGAGGGGAGCCCTAGCGCGGGAGTAAGAGAACCAACGGTAATAAAATCAGTGGATTACGGATAGGCAGCGGCGAGAGAGACCGCGTTTCGCCGGATTGCGAGCCGCGAGGAGCTCTTTCGCAACAATGCGAATGGAGGGCCGGGGGCTACTGCGAGGATCCGCGGTCGGGTCAGGAGTCCCTGCGGAGGCCGTGCTTCTTGATCTTCCGGTAGATGGTGGCCACGTTCATGCGCGCGAGCTGGGCCGCCTCCTCGACATTGCCCTGGGTCCGGCTCAGCAGGTCCCCCAGGTACGCGACCTCGAACCGCGCAAGGGCCGACGCGTAATCGCCCCCCGGAGCAGGCGGCCGCGTCTCGGCGCGGGCCGACGGAACCTCGATGAACTGCGCCAGGGTCGGAAGATCCACGTACTCGCCCGAGACGACGGCCAGGCACGCCTCCACCACGTTGCGGAGCTGGCGGACGTTTCCCGGCCAGGGGTGGCGGTAGGCCGCCTCCATGGCCTCCGGCGAGAATCCCTTCACGCGCGTCCCGAAGCGCTCGTTCTGCTCCCGGACGAAGTGCGCCACGAGGAGCGGGACATCCGCCGCCCGCTCCCGCAGGGGGGGGAGATGGACGTTGACCACATTGAGCCGGTAGTACAGATCCTGCCGGAACCGTCCCTCTTGGATCGCGTCGTCCAGGTCCGCATTGGTGGCCGAGAGAATGCGCACGTTGACCTGGGTCGGCCGCGTGTCCCCCACCCGGAAGAACTCCCTCTCCTGGAGGAACCGCAGCAGGGTCTTCTGCACTTCCAGTGGGAGGGTTCCCACCTCGTCGAGGAAGAGGGTCCCGCCGTCGGCCGCTTCCAGCAGGCCCTTCCGGTCCCGGTCCGCACCCGTGAACGCGCCCCTCCGGGTCCCGAAGAGCTCCCCCTCGAGGAGCGACGGAGGGAGGGCGCCGCAGTTGATGGCCAGGAACTTGCCTCCCCGCCGAGGGGAGTGGGCGTGGATGGCCTGGGCCACCAGCTCCTTGCCGGTTCCCGACTCGCCGGTGATGAGGACCGAGATGTCTCGAGCCGCCACCTTTCGGGCGGTCTCCAGCACGGCGAGAAGACGGGGGGAGTCGCCGACGATGCTTCCGAAACGCGACCTCTCGGCGAGCTCCTCCAGAAGCCCCTGGTTCTCCTCGAGGAGCTCGCTCTGGCGCAGCGCATTGCGGACCCGGTAGAGCAGCTCTTCCGGCTCGAACGGCTTCGTAACCATGTCGTAGGCGCCCTTGCGAAGGGCCTGGATCGACATGTCCACCGTGGCGTGGGCCGTGATCACGATCACGGGGGTGCCGGGGGAGGCGGCCTTTACCCTCTGGAGGACCTCCAGGCCGTCCACTCCCGGCATTCGCACGTCCGTGATGACCAGGTCGAAGCGGCCGGGCTCAAAGCCCTGCAAGGCCTCGAGGGAACGGGTCCGGGTCGTGACCGCGTAGCCGCTGTCGGTCAATACCGCATCCACCATGCGGCACAGGGCCTCCTCGTCATCGATCACGAGGACGCGCTTGGGCTCGCCCACGTCAGAACACCTCCGCCGCAACCGGAAAGCTCAGCGTGACGGTGGTTCCCTTCCCCACGGCGCTCTCCACCCGCATCGTGCCGTGGTGCTGCTCCACGATCTGCTTGGAGATGGCTAGGCCGAGCCCCGTACCCCGGGCCTTGGTGGTGAAGAAGGGCTCGAAGATCCTCTCCAGGTGTTCCGGGGGGATGCCTTGGCCACTGTCCTCGAAGACGACGTCCACCAACCCCGGCTCCCCCATGGCCGTGCGAATCGCCAACCTGCCGCCCTCCGGCATCGCGGCCCCCGCGTTGAGGATCAGGTTGATGGCCACCTGGCGCACCTGGTCCGGATCCAGGGCCAGATGGGGCAGGGCCGGCTCCAATTCCTTGACGAGGACGACCCCCTGCATGTCCGTGTGGTTTTCGGCAAAGTCCGCGATCTGATCGAGGAGCGCGTTGAGGTCGGTTTCCACGGGGACGGGGCGGGGCACCCGGGCATAGCTGAGCAGATCCTGAACAATCTTCTTGCACCGGTTGCTCTCCCGGCGCATCTCCTGGATGTACCGGAAGCTCGGGTCCTCAGGATCGAGCTTCCGCTCGAGATAGGCCGCGTAGCCCAGGATGACGCCGAGGGGGTTGTTGATCTCGTGTGCCACACCCGAGGCCAGCACCCCCAGGGAGGCCATCTTCCCCTGCTGGGCGAGGCTGTCCTCCATCTCACGGTTGCGCTTGAGGACGTCGATGAGCCGGTTGAAGCTGGCAGCCAGCTCCCCGAGCTCGTCGGCCGACGTCACGGGGATCTTCTCGTCGAGCCGGCCCCTCTTGACCCGGCGCACTCCCTCGAGGACCCGTTGGACCGGGTCCGTGTAGACCTTGGACGCCCAGAACAGGAGGACCGCAGACCCCAGCCCCACAAGGAGGGAGAGCACGCCCACGCTCCAGCGGATCCGGCCGCGGATGGCATCGGCCTCGCGGTAGAATTCATCTTCGTACGAACCGACCGCAACGATCCAGTCCCACGGCTCGAAGTGCTCGTAGCGCACGATCTTCATCCGCGCGGCCGGTTCCCCCGGGTTCCTCCACGGGTAGCGCACCCACCCGCTGCCCCGCTCGGTCATCTCCCGGATGAAGGCGTGTCCGTCGTCGTCGAGCTCTTCGTAGATCCGCTGCCCCTCCTGGCTCGGGTGAATGGTGAGCACTCCGTCCCGGGTCATGGTGTAGATGTAGCCGGTCTGTCCTACCTTCTTCTGGGAGATCCTGTCCTTGAGGTCCTCGAAGGCCCGGCGCTCGAAGGCGGCGTCCTCGTACGTCTCGTCGAGATAGCTGCCGGCCGCGACGATCCAGTCCCACGGCTCGAAGTGGCGGTACGTCACGACCTTGCGGCGCGGGTGGACGTCCCCCAGCACCTCGTTGCGCCAGGGGTACACGATGGTGAGCACCTCACCGGAGGGCGCGGTCGGCGCCTTCTCGCACATCTCGCGGATGAAGGGACGTCCGTCCTCATCCACCGCGTCGTAGATGTTGTCGCCCTCCCGCGCGGGGTGGATGACCAGGGTGCCCGAGGTCGTCATGGCGTACAGGTAGCCCGTCTCCCCGATGTTCACCGCCCGCAGCGCCCGTCGGGCCTCCCTCTGGGCGGCCGCGAGCGGCACGACCCCGGCTCGGTGGTGCTCGTTCTCCGCGTCGAAGAGGCTGACGGCGAAGTTGACGAGGGTGGCCAGGTCCCTCTCCACCATCGCCTTCTTGTCCTGTTCGTAGACCTGGAACTGCCGGTGGTGGGCGTGGAGAAGGTCGACGCTGAACTGCGCCATGTGCTCGAGGTCGTCGGCGCTCGTCTGGGTGATGCCCCGGTGGGCCTGCCGCGTGGCGATGGCGCCGACCACCGCCCCCACGAGGAGGACCGGCACCACCACGAGCGGGAGGACCATCACCAAGAGCTTCCCGCGAAGCCGCAAGTTTCGGAGGCCCAGCATGTTCCGCCCACCCCTCCTCACGCCTGCCCGGCCGACCGCCTTCCCTGGGTGCCCGCGAGGCATCAACGTGTTTCGATATGCCGTTTGGCGTAGAGGCTCAAACTACCGGCCCCGGGCCGGGGCCGTCAAGGCACGGCTGAGGACCCGCCGTCTCGGGAACCGACGGGCCGGGGCCCCAGGCGGCGCACCGCGCGGGGCGCCCCACGTCCACCGCCACGTGTTGGGCGGAGTCGGGGAGGCCTGGAGCAGCCGCGGCCCGCATCGACCGAGGCGCACAAACCAATCGGGATCGCTGAACCGTGGCGCACCCGGGCCCCTCGTGGCCACCGCTTCGAACCGCTGCCGATCTCGCGGAGAAACGCATGGGCTCCCCGACCCCGGAATCCTCCACCACCACACCCTGGGGCGCGGGATCCAGGGACTCCCCCCCCTGCCGAGACGGGGGATCCAGGGCGCGGTCGCGCCTTGACAGTCTCGCCCCCGTGCAAGAGGATGCCCGGGGCACCCCGGTGCATCGGGGGGAAACGGCAACACGGCAGGGCTGGGGGAGCTGGTCCTTCCGAAGCAACTCTATTCGCCGGAACCCGGTTCCGGCAGGAGGCGTCCATGAGCGAGCGCGAGGGCCTCAAGGTTTCAGAGCTCCGGGTGGATCAACAGAACCTCTACCGGGAGGAGCTCTTCACCGATCTCAAGGTCGCCACCATCCGGCGCCTGACCCCGGTCAAGCAGGACGGCACCTTGGACAAGGGACGGGCCGTGATCTTCGTCGGGCAGAGCCAGATCATGACCCCAGCGGGGAACCTCCCGGTCCAGGCCGGCCTCGAGGCGCAGAACCTCCAGCAGGCCATGGAGAAGTTCCCCGGCGCGATCGGAGCGGCCATCGACCGCCTGATGGCAGAGGTGGAGGAGTTTCGCCGCCGGGAGGCGACCCGGATCGTAACCCCCCAACAGGCCGGAGGCGGCATCATCCTGCCGTGAGGGTCTTGGGCGCGGACCGCCCGGCTCGCGGTGGGGGAGGGCGCCGGGGTCCGCGCAGGGCTTTCCTGCCGCGACTGGTCCTCGCCGCCCTCGGCACGGCCTTGCTCGGGGCACCGGCGCCGGCGTGGTACGACGAGACCCACCTCGCCGTGGCGAGGGCGGCCGGCTACGCCAAATGGTACAACGCGGCCGGGGCGGACATGGCAAAGGTCAAGGCCGGGAACCTCGAGGCCCACAACCACTACGTGAACCATCCCCCGGGGAGAAAAGTGACCCCGGCCGAAGTGCTGCGCCAGGTGGGGCGCTACGACACGGTGGACCCGGGGGGGCACCTCTACGGCGCCGTGCTGGCGGCAGTCCGCGCCTACACGGCCCAGAGAACCCGCGGCGCGTACGCCGAGCACCACATGGCCTTCGCCGCCCACTACCTCGGGGACCTCTCGATGCCCCTCCACAACATGGTCTACGACGAATTCAACCGCAGAAACCACGGGGCCATGGACGGGGTCGTCAATGACGGGATCCTGGAAAGATGGGAGGAGATCCGGGTCTACCCCGTCACGATCCGCTCGGAGGCGGACCTGGCCCGGGAGGTCGCCCGGGTCGCGAATCTGTCCGTGACGCTCGGCGAATCGCTCCGCGCGGAAGACCGCCTGCCCACCCAAGAGGAGGCCTACGGTCAACTCGGTCACAGCGCTTCGGTCCTCCGGGCGGTGCTGTCCTGGACCGGCGCACCGATGATCGGGGAGGGGAAAGGGGGCGCTTCCGGGGAATGACGGCCGTACCGGAGGGCGGCCGGGTGGGTCCGACGGCGCAGGCGGACGGCCGCTCGATGAGCGTGTCCCCGCCGGGGCCCGTGGTCCCCTCAGGCGTTCCGGAGGGCCCGAGGGCTCGCATGCGTCGGGACGTCCGGCATCGGCCGCCGGAGTGGGCGTAGTCACCCGGCCGTTTCCGGGCGGGCCGGGAGGGAGAACCGCCGGGGCCTCGGGGGAGGAAATAGGAAAGGCCGGCACGACGGCCGGCCTTTCCATGATCGCCCGGTGAGGGCGCGACCCGTTCCTCACGCAGGGGGCGTGAAGACCTTGGTCGCCTCCTTGATGCTCACCTCACAGGACTTGCGGGCCTCCGCCGCCACGCCGGCGGCCAGGTCGACCCACTCCTTCACCGCCTTCTGGCCCTCGGCCATCGCATTGGCCGAGGTGTCCGTCCAGAACTTCAGGGCTCCCTCCGCCTGGGTCTGGTAGAGGGCAAAAAACTTGCTGGCCAACTCGGCCTGGGCGGCCACGCCGGCCGTCATCCTCTCCGTGGTCTCCGTCAGAACGTCTTTCTTCGCCATGGGAATGCCTCCTTAGGGTCGGTCGCGAGGTTATTCTCTACGATCTGACACTAGGGTAGCATTGCTGCGTTGCAGCGTCAAGGGGTTTCGGCCCCCTTTCGCAACCCATGAAAACAGCCCAAAAACGCCGACCCCCCGGCCGCCCATCGGGCTGCACTGCAACACGAACGAATCGCGTCTCGCCTCCGACACGTCCCGGGCGGCTTCCTACTTGAGGAAGCTCTTGAGCTTGCGACTCCGCATGGGGTGGCGGAGCTTGTGCAGCGCCTTGGCCTCGATCTGGCGGATGCGCTCACGGGTCACGGCGAAGTCGCGGCCCACCTCCTCCAGGGTGTGGTCGCTCTTTTCCCCGATCCCGAACCGCATGCGCAGCACCTTTTCCTCTCGGGGGGTGAGACTGGAGAGCACGTCCCGGGTCTTCTCCGCCAAATTGGCGAGCACCGCGGCCTCGTCCGGCGCGACCGCCTTTCGGTCCTCGATGAAGTCCCCGAGGTGGCTGTCCTCCTCGTCCCCGATCGGGGTTTCGAGGCTGATCGGCTCCTTGGCGATCTTGAGGACCTTGCGCACTTTGGAGACGCTCATGTCCATGCGCTCGGCGATCTCCTCCGGCTTGGGCTCGCGACCCAGTTCCTGGACGAGATACCGGCTCGTGCGCACTAGTTTGTTGATCGTCTCCACCATGTGCACCGGCACCCGGATGGTGCGGGCTTGGTCAGCGATCGCTCTCGTGATGGCCTGGCGTATCCACCAGGTGGCGTACGTTGAGAACTTGTAGCCTCGCTGGTACTCAAACTTGTCGACTGCCTTCATCAGGCCGATGTTTCCCTCCTGGATGAGGTCCAGGAACTGAAGGCCCCGGTTCGTGTACTTCTTGGCGATGCTGACCACCAGGCGCAGGTTGGCCTCGATGAGCTCGGCCTTCGCCATCTTGGCCCGGAGCTGCCCCGACCGGATCGCCTTGACCTTCTCGAGGAGCGCCTCCTTGGCGAGGCCCGTCTGCCGCTCCACCGAGTCGATGACCTCGATTTGGCGACCGGCGTCTTTCCGGAGCCGCTTCACCTGATCGGGCCGGCGATGGAGATCGAGGCAGATCGCTCGCAACTCCTTCCCCTGACACATCCGGAGGAAATCGGTGGCCCGCATCCCCATCTCGGATTCCAGTCCGTCCAGGGCCCGTTCGGCCCTGCGGACGTGGTCTGCGAGCTCGAAATAGCGGTCCACGATCTCCTCCACCACGGCATCCTTCAGGTTGAGGGATCGAAAGAAACGGACCATCTCCCGCTGGATGCCCCGGATCTCCTCTTCGAGGGGGCCAGGCTTCCGGGACCCGACCAGGCGCCCCTTGAGCTCGGTGCGGCGCTCGTCGAGGGTGCGGAGCTCCGCGATCGTGGCCAGCACCCGCTCGAGCTGGCTGCCGCCTCCCTTCAGGGCGGGGGCCAGTTCCTCTTCCTCTTCTTCCTCTTCCTCGTCTTCCTCCGTCCCTTCAGCGCCTTCCCCCTCGGGCGAGTCGACGACCGCCCGCAGGCTCAGGTCGTTGGCCTCCAGCTTCCGGCCAAGGCCGACGATCTCCTCCACAGCCAGGGAGCCGCTGAAGGCCGCCTCGAACGCCTCGTTGAGGCCCGCCTCGATGCGTTTCGCAATCTCCACCTCGCCCTCGCGGGTGAGCAACGAAACGGATCCCATCTCCCGCAGGTACATCCGAACCGGGTCGTTGGTGCGCTCGAAGAGCTCCTCGTAATCGGAGCGGTCTTCCTCTTCGCCTTCTTCGTCCTTCTCGGCCCCCTCCCCTTCCGCGGACTCCCCGTCCCCCTCTTCCGGCTCGCGGGGTTCCCGCTCCAGGCTCGCATCGTCCACCACGGCAATGTCGAGGTCGCGCAGGGTCATGATGAGCTCGTCGATGGCCTCGGGATCGATCACCTCCTCCGGGAGGGCGTCGTTGATCTCCCGATAGGTCAAGTAGCCCCGATCCTTGCCGTCCTCGATGAGTTCCTCGAAGTCTTCCAATCGGATTCCGTTGGGCATCTACTCCGTCTCCTTACGATGGAAACCCGGCACCGCAGTCAAAGTACCACGGAAATTCTACGTTTGAAGAGCCTACCCGTGCTCCGGGTGTGGACGCCTGCACTCGGAGAGCGCCCGGTCGAGGGCGGTCTTCTCCCGCTGCAGGGCGAGGACCCTTTCGGCGTCCCCCCCCCGCTCCGCTCTGGCGATCTCGCGCACGAGGGCTGCGGTCCGGCCCGAGAGGTGTCGGACCCGCAAGGCGGCCTCCACCTGGGGATACCCCGGGTTCGGTGCCCGGTCGTCTACGAGGGACCGGGTGAGGGCCCGGCGGGCCGCCTCCGGGGCCTCGTCCACGGGGAACTGCTCGGCTGCCTCCGATCGAGCGGCCACGAAGCGGGCCGCCTCCTTCAGCGGCCCGGGACGCAGCCACTCCTCGACCCCACGGCTCCGGAAGGCTTGCCGGTGCTCGGGATGCGCAAGAAGGCAGGCCAACAGACTGCGCTCGATGGGGTCCTCCGGCACCTCGGCGTCCCCTTGCGTCGGAGCCGCAGCACCGGGGCGCCGGGATCCGGCGCGAAGGCGCGTCCTCAAGTGGGCCTCATCCACCTCCAGCGCCTCGGCGGCCTGCTTCACATAGAGATCCCGGGCCAGGGCATCGGACACCACCGCGAGGCGCGAAGCCAGGTCGTCGACAGCCGCCACCCTTCCCTCGACGGAAGTCAGGTCGAAACGCGACGCACTCTCCTCCAAGTACAGCTCAAGCAACGGCCTCGCCGAAGCAGCCAGGGAGGCCAGGTCGCCCCCGCCGCGCATGAAGCTGTCCGGATCCTCCCCCGGCGGCAGCAGGATGCCTCGGCACGGATACCTTTCGGAGAGAAACAGGTCCAGGCTCCGAAATGCGGCCCTGCGGCCCGCCTCGTCCCCGTCGTAGACCAGCACGACCTCGTCGGCCCTCCGGCGCAGGGCCCGGATGTGATCGGCGGTGAGAGCGGTCCCGAGGGTCGCCAGAGCCGTGGAAACGCCCCGGGCGTGGAGACTGATCACGTCCAAGTACCCTTCCACGAGCAGGGCGCGGCGCTCGCGCCGCACGGCTTCCGCTGCCTGGGGAAGGCCGTACAGCACCTCGCTCTTGCGAAAGACGGGGCTCTCCGGCCCGTTCAGGTACTTGGGCTCCCCCTCCCCGAGGACGCGCCCGCCAAAACTCACCACCCGCCCCTGCCCGTCCTGGATCGGAAACACCAGCCGGTCGCGAAGGCGGTCGTAAAACCCGTTGCCGGAGGCCCGGGGCGCCACGAGCCCGGCGGTGGCCGCCACCGACAAGTCGACGCCCTTGCCCCGGAGGTAGCGCGCCAGGTGGTCCCAGCCCGCTGGGGCGCACCCCAGGCCGAAGGCCTCTGCCACCGCTGGCCCCACCTCCCGCCGGGTCAAATAATCCCGGGCCGGCCCTCCCGCCCTTCCCGCCTCCAACTGGTGGCGGTAGTAGCGCTGGGCCAGCGACAGCACGTCGAGGAGGGCGTCGCGCTCGGCCCGCTCCCGTCGAGCACCGGGATCTTCGTTGGCTCCCCGGGGCAGGGTCACCCCCACTTCAGCCGCGAGGGACCCCACGACCTCTGTGAAGGAGCGACCCTCGACCTCCATGAGGAACCGGAAGACCGACCCCCCCGCGCCGCACCCGAAACAGTGGTAGGTCCCCCGCTCCTCGTTCACGACGAAAGAGGGCGTCTTTTCGGCGTGGAAGGGGCACAGTCCTTTCCAGTTCCTCCCCGCGCGCTTCAGCGCCACGTGGCGGCCCACCGCATCGACGATGGAGACCCGTGACCGAACGGCTTCGAGCACCTCGTCGGGGATCCTCATGGCGGCCCACTCGCCTGCCGGGCCCGGGGCCCGGCAGGCGCTCGGGTGGTGGCGGCCGCGGAGGGCCCTCCAACCCGCGGAAGACGGGACACGGCAGGAGGGCGGAACGGGGCGCGCATGACGGGCCTCAGCGGAGGACCACCCAGGTGGCGCCGTCGCCCTCGGGCCGCACCTCCTGCACGTGGGGTTCTGCCGTCAAGCGCTCCCGGATCGCTCGGCGCAGGGCCCCGGTACCCCGCCCGTGCACCACGCGAAATCCGTCGGCCCCCGCCACCAGGGCTCGGTTGAGGCCGCGGTCGACCCGCTCGAGAGCCTCAACCACGGTGCACCCGAGCACCATCACGTCCCCGGCGCCCGCCTCGGCGACCACCCGGACCCGAGCCGCTCGGTGTTCGGGGGTCTGGCGTTCCGCCGGCTGTATGTCCGTCAGAGGCACGGTCACCCGTAGGGCGCCCACCCGCACCACCGCCCTGCGACCCTCCGCGTCGGCAGCTTCCACCTCTCCGTCCTTGCCCAGGGACACCACTCGCACCCGACGCCCCGGGGCCACGGCAGAGGGCGACAACCGTACGGGCTCGGGAGCCGGCGCCGGAAAGGCCTCCTCCAACGCTTCCTCGGTGGCGGCCAGGGCCCGCTCGCTGTCCTGTTGGGTTGCCTGCCCCTCGGAAAACTGGCGAATGTGAGCTCTCAAGGCCCCCCTGGCCTCGTCCAGGACCGCCCGTGCCTGCTCCCGCGACTCCGCTCGGGCCGCGTCGCGCTCTCGCCGAACCCGGGCGAGCGCCGCATCCTGCTCTGCACAGCGGGCTTCCCAGCGCCGGCGAAGCGCCTCGGCCTCGTCGGCCTCGCGGCGGGCTCGATCCCGGGCCGCCTCCAGGTCCCGAAGCCAGGTCCCGCCCTCCCCTTCGCCCCCCGCCGCGTAGCGGCGCGCCCTCTCGACGAGGCCGGCCTCCAAACCGAGCCGCTCGGCCACTTCGAGGGCATTCGAGCATCCCGATTGCCCATAGAGAAGGCGATAGAGGGGCCGACCCGTGACAGGGTCAAAGGCCACCGCCGCGTTCTGGGCTCCGGGGCGGCCGTAGGCAAAGGCCTTGAGGGCAGCCAGGTGCGTGGTGGCCAGCACCCGCGAGCCCCGGTCCAGGAGCTCGTCGAGCACGGCCATGGCCAGGGCCGCCCCCTCCCCGGGGTCGGTCCCGGTCCCGAGCTCGTCCAGCAGGACCAAGGCGCCCTCCCCCGCGCGGGCGAGGATGTCGCGCACGTTGACCACATGGGCGGAGAAGGTGCTCAGGTTGCGGTCCAGATCCTGCTCGTCGCCGATATCCGCGTACACTCCCTGAAACCAGCCAATGCGGGCTCCCTCCCGGGCGGGGACGAAGAGACCCGCGTAGGCCATCGCGGCAAGGAGGCCGGCGGTCTTGAGTGCCACCGTCTTTCCCCCGGCGTTGGCCCCCGTCACCAGCAGCAGCCTTCCCGACGGACCGAGGAGCAGATCCACTGGAACCACAGCGCCCTGCGCCTCGAGCAACGGGTGCCGGGCTTCCGGGACATCCAAGACCGGCTCCTCCACGAGGTCCGGCCGCACGGCCCGTTGGCGCCGGGCCAGGATCAGCCGAGCCCCCAGCCCATCCACGTGGGCGAGGACCGCGAGGTTCGCCCGAAGGGCCGGCGCCGACCGCCCCACGGAGCGGGTCAGCTCCGCCAGGATTCGCCGGATCTCTTCCAACTCCTCCTCGTGCAGGGAGCCGAGCTCGTTGTTGAGCTCCACGGTTTCCAGGGGCTCCACGAAGAAGGTGGAGCCGGTCCGGGAGCAGTCGTGGACGATCCCCTTCAGATACCCCCGGAAATCGGTGCGCAGGGGAACCACGTAACGCCCCCCCCGCAAGGTGATGAATTCGTCTTGGACCACGGGCTCCAGCGCCGCATCGCGGAGCACCCCCTGCAGCACCCGCAGCAGCCGTGCCTTGACCGCCCGCTGTGCGGAACGAATCCCCTGGAGAACGGAGCTGGCGTTGTCGAGGACCTCGCCCCGGGGTCCGAAGGTGCGCTCGAACCGCTCGTCCAGTTCACGCAGGGGTCGCATCCGCCCCGCGTACCCGCCCAGGAGAGACCCCTCTGCCGCGGCGTCCTCCAGGTACTCCAGGAGCCGGTGGCACACGCCCAGGGTATCGCGCACGGCGAGCAGGGCCTCGATCTCGAGGTAGGTGCCCTCCGCCCGGGACGCGTCAAGGATGGCCTCCACGCGCAGAGCCCCCGCGGTGGGGGGCATGCCGAGGACCGGCTCCAGGGCCTGAAGGGCCTCGAGCTCGTCCAGTGCCGTCGTCGCGGCCTCCCGGCTGGGCAGCGGCCCCTGGGCGAGGCACAGATCTTGACCCTGGGGCGATCGGGCCCCCTCGGCCAGCAGGCTGCAGATTCGAGGAAAATCCAGTACACCCAGGGTGTGGTTGTCCATGAGGTCGCCGGCGTGCCCTGGGCTCAGAACCTGTCCCGCGACACGGCGACCGGTCGAGGCGCGGCCCCCGGACCCTCGGACACAGCCCGCGCCGATCCACCGGGCAATCCCCTCCGGTGCGCCGAGCACCCTGCCGCCCGGCCTCTCGATGCCCGGCAGCAGGCCCTCATCCGGCCGCGTACCCCGCAGCCCAAAACAGGAGCCGCTGGAAGGCCTCCTGGAGCGGCTTGGCCAGCACCGACGCGGCACCCCACTCCGCGCCCCAGCCCGTCTGCAGTACCAGCCCGAGTCCCGCCCCGGCCAGAAGGGACGCCGCCGCCGCACCGAACACCGCACCGGCAACCCGGTCCAGGCCTCCCAGGAAAACGGCGCGCCCGAGCCCCGAAGCGGCGTACCCGAGGGCCTGGAGCACCGCATAGGGGCCGAGGAACAGCCCCACGTGGGCGACCGTGCGGCCCACCGCGGGAGCGAGATCCCAGCGAGACCCCAACTCCCGGCCCAGGGCTTCGCCCCCGAGTAGAGAGGCCCCCAGGCCCACCGTGAGTGCGAGCAGCCCGAAGGCCTCCCGAAAGAATCCCCGCAGGCTGCCTCGGAGAGCCATCGCCCCCACGGCTACCGCCAAAGCCCAGTCGAGGGTGTTCAGCGTCCGGCCCCCAGGGCGGCGCGCACCGCGTCGTTCACCGCGCGGCCGTCGGCGCGCCCCCGAACAGCGGGCATGAGCACTCCCATGACCTTCCCCAGATCCGAGAGGCCCTGGGCCCCGACCTGACGGACCACTTCGGCCACGAGATTCCGAAGCTCCTGCTCGGAAAGCGCCGCGGGGAGGAACTCACGGAGCACCGCAAGCTCCGCCTCCTCCTTCTCCGCCAACTCCGGTCGGTTGCCGGCGCGGAACTGCTCCGCGGCCTCCCGCCGCTGTTTGACCAGGGTGCCGAGCACTTGGAGCACGTCCGCGTCTTCCAGGGGCGCCCGCTTGTCGATCTCGCGGTACTGCAGAGCGGACCGCGCCATGCGGAGCGCCGAAGTGCGGGCCGCTGTTCTCGCCTTCATCGACGCCACCAGTTCCCGGTCGATCCTGGACAGGAGGGGGCTGTTCCCGGACATGGAGTTCTCCTCTTCTCTTCCCCCTGTGGACACCCCTCGGCGTCACCGGGTCGTGACGAAGCCCTGTACTCCTTTCGGGCGCAGGGTGTCGCGGTAGAGAGCCTCGGCCTGGACCCTCGTATCGAAACGACCCACCTGGACCCGGTGCCAGGTCCGATCTCCTACCACCGCCGTGACGACCTGGGCCCTGACGCCGTGCCGAGAGACCTGGCGGGCCAGCTCGTCTGCTGCCGCGCGGTCTCGGAAGGACCCCACCTGGACCGTGAAGACCGGTGAAGGGAGCCGCGGGGGGGGTTTGGCCTGCGCCGGGGCCGCGGGCCTTGGCGCAGGCGCAGGCGCTGGGGCCGGGGCAGGGGCTGCGACAGGGGCAGGAGCAGGGGCGGGGACCTCCTCTCCCCTGTCCGCCAGCCCCGCCCCGGGGCCTGCCTCGGCACGACCCGGCACGGGTGTCTCCTCCATGGGAGCCGGGGGCGGGGGCAGGGGAAAGGGCGCCTCCACGGGTCGATCGGGGCGCTTCAGGTCCTCGTAGAACGAGAGGTCGGGCCGCCTGTCCGCCAAGTCCTCGATCGGCCCGACGGCCTCGCGAGGGGCCTCCGCCAACGGCACCGGCCCCGCCCTGCGCGCACCCCAGAGGTTCTTCCCCACCAGGACCCCCACCAGGAAGACCAGCACGAGCACCAGGGCGGCCCCCAACCCCAGGAGCGCCATCCTCCCGCCCTCGATCTTCAACTCGTAGTGGTCGTCCACTTTCCGGTAGGCCCGCATCTCCCGCTCCCACGCAAGGGTTTCCTTCGGCAGGAGGACGCGCATCCCTCCTGGCCCACCGCAAGAACCCCGTCCGCCTGCCGCGCCTCTCGCCGGATGCCGGCTGTGTCCGCCCGACGATCATCCCTCCAAGGAGCTCAGGACCTGAAAACGTCCTCGACCCGCTTGTGACGAGCAGGGACGATCCGCTCCTCGGACTCCGCCGGGAGAGCCTGGTCCCGGGAGAAATCAGGACAGTGCAAGGATTCTTCCTTCACCGTGTACTTCTTCGCACAGGATTCCCGCCATGCACACACGGCACACTGGGTACGGATGTCCAACCCCATGGCTTCCCGTGCCTCCTTACCCCGTCCCCCTGCCCACCGATCCGTCGGCTCGTCCCGTCCCGCGCCTTCCGGGCAATCCCTCACGCGGGGAACCCGGCCTGCCCATCCTCCGCCGGGGGAAGCAGTCCCGGCCCCCACTCGATGCCTGCCACCCGCGCATACTGCCGAGGGCGCCGATCCCGAAGAAAGGGCCAGACCTTCCGGGTGCGGTCCACCACGTCCGGGTCACACTCCGCGACCAGGATCCCTTCCCCCATGCCGAGGGGTTCGACGGCGAGTTCCCCGTCGGGCCGCACCACGAAACTCTGGCCGTAGAAGTCCAGCCCCCCCTCGCTCCCCACCCGGTTCACTCGGACCACGTACACCCCGTTCGCCACCGCGTGGCCCACCGCGAGAGCCAGCCACCGCTCCTGGCTGGCGAACGCTGCGGCGGTCGGCAGGAACACCAGGCCGGCCCCCCCCAGCGCGAGACACCGGAAACCCTCGGGAAAGAAGTTGTCCCAGCCGAGTTGGATCCCGACCTGCAGGCCCCCCAGGGGGAAGACCGGGAAACCGAGGTCCCCCGGGGCGAAGTGGCGCTTCTCCTCCCAGTACGGCAGCAGCGGGACGTGGGCCTTGCGGTAGAGGCCCACCGCCGCGCCCTTGGCGTCGATCAGGAGAGCAGAATTGTAGCAGACCCCGTCGGCGGCCCGTTCGTAGAAGGGGCAGACCACGGCGAGGCCCAGACGGCCGGCGAGGGCCGCCAACTCCGTCGCCAAGGGACCTTCCGCCGCCTGGGCCAGGGCCGTGGCATCGTCCGCACCCCTCGGGAACCACGGCAGGCAGAAGAGCTCCGGCAGACAGGCGACCTCGACCCCTCTCCCCGCAGCCACCTCGAGGTACTGGGAAGCCTTGCGCAGGTTGCGCTCAGGATCCCCGGAAGCGGCAACCTGGATCGCGGCGACCCTCACCATCCCCACCTCGCACTCTCGCCCGCGTCTGTCTCCCGCCGAAGGAGAGCTCCTCGCCCACCGGAGGGCACGCGGCCGCCTCGGAAAAGCCCCCGACGCCAGGGCCCTGCCCCTGGGGAACCGGAACGGATCGGAAAAGGTTATAGATCGTACTCACCGCCCGGCGGCAAGTCAAGGTGCGCCGCCGTGAAGGCGAACCGGGCCTCCCGCTCCCACTCCTGGAACACCTCGGGGGGCAGGGGGGGCAAGGCCTTCAGTCTCCCGTCGAGGAGGTCCTCCCCGCGGCACCTCTGAAGGGTGAACCGCACTGGTTCCGCGGCGGGACCTCGGCGCACGGCGCAGGCCGCCCCCACCTGGGCCGCGAGCCGGCGCACCTCCTCCTGGGACAGGAGGGAGGGGTGCACCGTGGTGCGGACCTCCAGGGGTATCTCCGCCCGGGCGAGGAGCTCGAGGCTCGTCGCCACCTGCGCCGGGTCCGCACCGGCCCCCGCGTTGCGGCGGTAGGGGATCGGTTCCAGGGGCGCCTTCACGTCCAGGGCCACCGACTCCAGGAGCCCCCCGGCGAGGAGGGACGCGAGGACGGCCGGGCGGGAGCCGTTGGTGTCGAGCTTCACCCCCAGGCCCCGAGACCGGAACACGGCCAGCAACTCGGGCAGCCGCGGCTCCAGCGTGGGCTCACCCCCGGTCACGCACACGCCGTCCACCCACCCGCGAAGGGCATCGAGGCGGGCAAGGACGGCCTCGAGCGGAACCGTCGCCACCTGCTCGGGGGCGAGCACAAGGGGATGGTTGTGGCAGTAAGGACAGCGAAAATTGCACCGAGGCAGGAAGACCACCGCCGTCACCCGGCCGGGCCAGTCGACGAAGGAAAGCTCCAGAAACCCCTTGAGCTCCGGCACCATTACCCCGCCGCCTCGCCCCCGGGGTGCCCGCGCAGGCGCTCCGGGAGAGGGTTCCAGCGACGGCCGCCGGGCCTCACCGGCCCTGTCCCCGCCCGCCGAAGGGATGCGCCGAGGGATGCGCTCACGAGCCGTCCGATGGGGGAGGGGGTGCCGGGAGCCAGAAAGGGAACCGAACCCGGGGGTCCTCTGCACCGCCGCTCAGGGTCTCCACCTCCGTTCCCGGGGGCAAGACCAGGGAGAAGGCGTCGCCTGCGGGATCGGAATCGGCCACGACCCGCCGGAAGTGGAATCCGTACCCCCCATCGTCCTGCGGCGTCCGCAGCGCCACCCGGGTCGGGAACGGGTGCCCCCCGACCTCGGTGAACTCACGGAACGTCATCTCCAGTCGGCTCTCCCCGTCTCGAATCAGGACCACTCGGCTGGGAAGGTCGGAACCGGCGAGGAAGAAGACCTCCTGCCGCCACCCCCCATCGCCGAGGATGACCAGGAGACGCCGCCCGTCCGACAGGTTCCAGGCCTCCTGCGGGGTCCCGATAGTGTGCACTCGGCCCCGAAGCAGGGCCTCGAGCCAGACGCTCCCCGCGCCCGGCTCCTGCCGGTAGGCGGTGCGGCGGGTCGGCAGATACACCTCGCAGAGGCCGTTCGGCCCGGCCAGGCAGGCCAGGGACAAGACGGGCGTGGAGAACGGCCCGCCGACCGCATCGAGCCGCATTCCCACCCCCTTGCGGACCCTGGCGCCAAAGTCTGCGGTCCCCAGGCCATCGATCCGCAGCCTCCCCTCCAGGCGGACGGCCCCGGGGGCTCGGTTGTATGCCAGCAGGCTCTGCTCCAGAGGCGCCGGGTCCGCCGGGGTCCGCACGGGTTCCCTGACCGCGGGCCTCGGCGCACACGCCCCGAGGAAGAGGAGCACGCAAAGGAGGCACCGCAGGGGAATCTTCACAGGCTCTCCAGCTTCCGCCGGGCGGACTCGGTCTCCGGCGCCAACTCCAGGGTGCGGCGGTAGGCCTCTGCCGCCTTCTCCGGCTCACCGGCAGCGGCCAGGGCATCCCCCAGGTGCTCCCAGATGATGGGATCCGACGGAGCCGCCTCCACGGCTTGTCGCAGGGTCTCCACGGCTTGCGCGTAGCGGCCCTGCTTGTAGTACACCCACCCCAGGCTGTCGATGATGTAGCCATCGCCAGGCTTGAGCTCGAGCGCCCGGAGGATCAGCCTCTCGGCTTCCTCCAGGTGCACTCCCTGCTCCGCGTACGTGTACCCCAAGTAGTTGAGAGCGTGGGGGTCGTCCGGGTGCAACTGCAGGGATCGCCGCATGAACTCGGCGCTGCGCTGCCAGTCCTTCAGCTTGTCGAACAGCACGCCCAGGGTGAAGAAGACCCGGGCGTTGTCGGTCTCCCGCAGCCGGAGATAGGCCTCCAGCATGTCCGCCGCCCGCCGGTACTCCGCGTCGTCCTCCCACAGACCCGCCAGAGCCAGGGTGACCTCCTCGTCCTCGGGATGATC
The DNA here is from genome assembly GCA_033551855.1 of Deferrisomatales bacterium. Taxonomy (GTDB): domain Bacteria; phylum Desulfobacterota; class Deferrisomatia; order Deferrisomatales; family JACRMM01; genus JBFLZB01. Next base: position 81,780 of record JAWSUI010000002.1, on the reverse strand, counting down.
CTGCAGCCAAGCCTCGAGCAGGGCCCTTGCATCCGCTTTCCGCTCCAGCCCGTCGAGGGAGATGGCCTTGCGCACCAGGGAATCCGAGTGCTCCGGCGCCTCGGGGGGGACCCGGTCGAAAGCACCCACCGCCTCCTCGTACTTCTTCTGGGCGAGGAGGCTCACACCCAGCAGGTACCAGGCCCGGGAATCCTCACCGTAGGCCTCCGCCATGGTCCGGAATACCGCCTCGGCCTCACCCGCCCTCTCGGCCTGGAGGAGGAGCACGCCGAGGCGGAAACGGACACTCGGGTCTCCCCCGCTCCAGCGCTCCGCCGCCTCGAAGATCGTCAACGCCTCATCCATCCTACCTTGGACGAGGAGGGTGTGCCCCAACCGGTAGCGCGCCTCCAGGTCGTGCGGATTCGCAGCCACTACCCGCCGGTAGAGCGCCTCCGCGGAGACGAGGTTGCCCTCCTCCTCCTCCAGCCGGGCGAGGGCCCGCAAGCTCCCCCGGTGATTCGGGTCCAGCGCCAAGGCCCGGGTCAGGGCCTGCCGCGCCGCTTCAAGCTCCCCGCGTCCCAGGAGCATCCTCCCGAGGGTGAACCGGGCGTCGGCGCTTCGAGGGGAGGACTCCGCCCACTGCCGGGCATCCCCCAACGCCTCGTCCCCGCGCCCGAGCCCTTCCAGGAGCCTCACCGCCAGGGCACTCGCCTCGTCGCTCTCGGCGGTTCGGCCCGCCTCCCGTGCGGCCGCCACGGCCTCCTCGACCCGTCCCAAGACCTCGAGGATGCGGGCCTTGAGAACCAGGAGACGGGGTTCCCCCGGACGCAGCTCGCCGCCGCGCTCGACGATCTCCAGCGCCTCCTGGAAACGGCGTTGGGTCAGGTACAGACGGGCCGCCTCCAAGCGCAGTATCGCAGACTCGGGATCGGCCCCCAGCGCCTGGAGCAGGGCGGCGAGCGCCTCCTCCGGCTCCCCGGACCTCTCCGCCAGGTAGGCCCGAAGGGCGTGGGGAGCCGCCTCCCCGAAGCCCGACCAGGCGATGCCGGGCACGGACAGGAACGCCGCCAGCACCAGAATCTTCATCGCCGCTCCCCTTCGGCGCGCAGGGCGCGCGCCCGATCCCGCAACTCCTGCAGCAGCACCAGAGCCTCCACGGGGGTGAGATGCTCCACGGCCTGGTCCGCCAGCTCCCGCACCAGGGCATCCCGCTTCCGCTCGAGCGCCCCGGCAAAGAGCTGCAACTGGCGCCCCCCGGGCTGGGGCGGAACCCTCGCGGAGAGGGCGAACCGGGGCTGGCCCGTCTCGTCGAGCTCGCCGGCCTCCAGATTTCCGAGCACCTCCCGGGCCCTGCGGAGGACCCGGTCCGGAACCCCCGCGAGGCGCGCCACCTGAATGCCGTAGGAGCGGCTGGCGCCCCCTTCCACCAAACGCCGCAAGAAGATGACCTGCCCACCCCACTCCTTGACGGCGACGTTGAAATTGGCCACGCCCTTCAGCGTCCGCGCGAGGTCGGTGAGCTCGTGGTAATGGGTGGCAAAGAGCGTGGGGGCCGCCAGGTCGTGGAGGTGCTCCGCCACCGCCCAGGCGATGGACAGACCATCGAAGGTCGACGTGCCTCGACCGATCTCGTCGAGCACCACGAGGCTCCGGGCCGTGGCGTGGCGAAGAATGTTCGCCGTCTCGGTCATCTCCACCATGAAGGTCGAGCGGCCCCGGGCCAAGTCGTCCGATGCTCCCACCCGGGTGAAGACCCGGTCCACGACGCCGAGCCGGGCGCTCTCCGCCGGGACGAAGGAGCCCATCTGCGCCAAGAGGACGATGAGGGCGGTCTGCCGCAGGATCGTGGACTTGCCGGCCATGTTGGGTCCGGTCACGATCAGCAGCCGGGCGTCCTCGTCGAGGCACACGTCGTTCGGGACGAACCGCTCCTCGGTCAGGCTCTCCACCACCGGATGTCGGCCTCCCCGGATCTCGATGGCCATTTCGGGCTGGAGCCGGGGCCGCACGTAGCCCCCCTCGACCGCCAGATCCGCCAGGCCGGCCAGCACGTCCAGGGCTGCCAGGGCATGGGCCGTCGCCTGGAGTCGGTCGAGGTGGCCGGCCACGGTCCGGCGCAGCCCCAGGAAGGCCTCGTACTCCAGCGCCCTGGCCCGGTCCTCGGCGCCAAGCACCTTGGCCTCCATCTCCTTGAGCTCCGGGGTCACGAAGCGCTCGGCGTTCGCCAGGGTCTGGCGCCGCTCGTAGTCCGCCGGAACCGAGCCCAGATTCGCCCGGGTGACCTCCAGGAAGTACCCGAAGACCTTGTTGAACCCGACCTTGAGGGACGCGATGCCCGTGCGCGCCCTCTCCCTCGCCTGGAGCCGGGCGATCCAGCCCCGCCCGTCTCGCTGGATGGCCCGCAGCTCATCGACCTCGGGGTGGTGGCCGTCGCGAAGGAGCCCGCCCTCGGTCAGCACCACGGGCGGATCGTCGGCCAGGGCCCGCTCCAGGAGCCTAGCGACCTCGGGCACCGGGTCGAGCCCCCCAGCGACCTCCGCGAGCAGGCACGACTCCGTCCCCTCCAGAACCGAGACCAGGGCCGGAATCGCCTGAAGGGACCGGCGCAGGGCCACCAGGTCTCGGGCATTGGCGGTGCCCATGGCCGCCTTGCCCCCGAGCCGAGCCACGTCATGCACAGCCCGCAAACCATCGCGGAGGCGGCGGCGGGTCTCGCCCCGCCGCGCGAGCTCGCCCACGGCATCCAGACGCCCATCGATGGCGACCGGGTCCACGAGGGGAAAGGCGAGCCACTCCCGGAGGCAGCGGCCCCCCATGGCGGTGCGGGTCCGGTCGAGCAGATGGAGGAGCGAGCCTTCCCTGCGGTCGCCCGACAGGGTCCGGAAGAGTTCGAGATTGCGTTTGGTGGGCTCGTCCAGGACGAGTGCGCCTCCGCTGCGGTGGCGCGTCAGGCCGCGCAGGGTGGCGAGCCCTCCCTTGTAATGGGCCTCGACGTACGCGAGCACCGCCCCCGCCGCCCTGAGACCCTCCCCCAGGTCATCGACACCGTACCCCGCCAGGTCCCCCACCCCCAGGTGCGCCAGCAGCGCCCGGCGCGCGCGCCGGGCCTCGAAGCCCTGGGCCGGGACGGCCGTGGCCGCGAGGCCGGAGGGGAGGAGATCCCTGGGCAACTCCTGCTCGTGCCCCTCGGCGACGAGGACCTCTTTCGGTTCCACCCGGGCCAACTCGTCCGCGGCCGCTCCCCAGTCCGAGACCTCCCCCACCCGGAACTCCCCCGTGGTAACGTCGGCGTACGCAAACCCCACCGACCGCCGGCCGGCGTGGAGCGCCAACAGGTATTGGGCGCGCTTCGCCTCGATGAGCTCGGTGTCGGTCACGAGGCCGGGGGTGATCACCTGGACCACCTCGCGGCGGACCAGCCCCTTGGCCTGCCGGGGGTCCTCCACCTGATCGCACACGGCCACCTTGTACCCGCTCTCCACGAGCTTGCCGATGTAGCCGCGGGCCGCGTGCCAGGGAACCCCGCACATGGGCACCGCCCCGTCCCCCTTGTCTCGACTGGTCAAGGTGATCTCCAGAACGCGCGACGCCACCTCCGCGTCCTCGAAGAACATCTCGTAGAAGTCCCCCAGGCGGAACAGGAGGATGCAGCCGGGATGCTCCTGTTTGAGGTCCAGGTACTGGCGCATCATGGGCGTCCGCTTGGCGTGGACACCGGGGGCCGGGCCGGCTGCTGTTTCGCGTGTCATGCAGGAAGGGGCTCCGACGGGGGGGTGTGGGAGGCGGGCGGGCGCACCCCTTTTCAGAGAGTCGGCTCTTCTTCCGACGGACGGGACCCCGGGGCTCCCTGGGGCCGCCGGGCCGGAGCATCCTCCCCTCGCTGGGGAGCCGCGGGGAAGGGGGCTGGAATCTGGGCGACGGCCTCGTCCGCGGGCGGGGGCGGCTTGAGCGCCGCAGCTTCGGCCCGCAGGGCCCCGAGCTCCTTCTCCAGCTCCCGAATCCGCTTGTCCCGTGCCCGGATCTCCACCTTCCGCGCAAGTCTCTCGTAGATCCCGTGAAACCCCGCCGTGAGGATCCCGAGGAGGAAGAAGACGATAAACAGCAGAGCCACCGGGAACTTGGGCGTCGTGTAGATGTCCCACAGGTCCCAGACCTTGAAGTGAAACTGCATGGTGGCCCCGAGGGCCTCCAGGTTCTCCGTCTGGAAACCGAAGATCACGACGGCCGCCAGCACCAGTGCGAACAGGATCTTCTTGACGAAGGCCAGCATGGGTCACTCTCCGCCGGTGGTTCTTGTGGGAGGCGCTGCAAGGAAGCAGGGCGCCAGGGACTCGTAGATCTCTGCCAAGTGCTGCGAGATGACGCGGACGCTTCCCAGCACGGGCATGAAGTTGGTGTCGCCGGCCCACCGGGGCACGACGTGCACGTGCAGGTGCTCCTTGATCCCTGCCCCGGCGGCGGGCCCCAGATTCAAGCCCAGATTGTACCCGTCGGGGCGGAACACGGCCTCCAGCGCCGTCCGTGCCCGGACCGCGAAAGCCCAGAGCTCCGCCACCTCCGGCGCCTCGAGGTCCTCGATCGACGCCACGTGGCGGTTGGGAACCACCATGAGGTGCCCGGCCGTGTAGGGGTACCGGTTGAGGATGGCAAAGGCGTGCTCCCCCCGGTGCAGAACCAGATGCTGCCGGTCCGCCCGAGCCGCCAGCGCCTCGCAAAAGGGGCACCCCGGCCCCTTGGGTCCCCGGATGTACTCGATGCGCCAGGGAGCCCACAGGTTCCGGCTCGTCAACACCCGACCTCCTCGAAACGGACTCCCATTCCAGAGCACCCCAGCTCCACCAGTGCCACGGTGCACGCCGGGGCACTGCGGCGGTCGAAGGCAGAGCCGGGGTTGACCAGCAGGGTTTCGCCCCGCTCCGCCCGGCGCGGGCGGTGGCTGTGCCCGTAGACGACGAGATCCAGCCCCTGCGGCAGGCTCGCCAGGATTCGGTCTTCCAGTCCCTCGGACGAGCCCCACCCGTGCACCAGCCCCACCCGACGGCCGGCCAAGCTCAAGAGGCGCGTGGCCGGGAGACGGCGAACCACCGACATGGGATCGGCGTTTCCAGCCACCCCGTAGAACGGTCGGGGGTCGCCGTGCTCCAGGTAATCCACCACGGTCTCCCCGGTGTAGTCCCCGGCATGCAGGAGCACCTCCGCCTCCCCCAGGGGTCCCGCGAGGAGCTCCCGAAGCCGCCCCTGGGGGGCACACAGGTGGGTGTCGGAGAGAACCCCCAGGAGCATGGCTGACCTCGCACGGCCCGGACTCGTTTGGTGTGTACCCCCGAACCGTCGCAAGGGGGGCAGAAGGGCCGGAGGCCGCCCTCGTCAGAACCGTCTCCGGGAATCCAGGAGCAGGGTCACCGGTCCCTGGTTCACCAACTCCACCTCCATGTCAGCTCGGAATGCGCCGGTGGCCACCGACAGGCCGCGCTCCCGGAGCCCGCGGGCCACGGCGAGGTACAGGGTCTCCGCCAGGTCCGGGCCTGCCGCCTCCGTGAAGGACGGTCGGCGCCCCTTGCGGCAGTCCGCCAGGAGCGTGAACTGGCTCACCAAGAGGACGCCACCGCCGACGTCCTGCAGGCAGAGGTTCATCTTACCCTGGAGATCCTCGAAGGCCCGCAGGCCGACGACCTTCTCCACGACGTACTGGGCGTCGGCCTCGCCGTCACCGGCCTCCACGCCGACCAGGACCGCGAAACCGGTCCCCACGGAACCCACCGGCCGGCCGCCCACCCGGACCTGGGCGCGGCTCACGCGCTGCACGACAGCCCGCAACGGCCCCTCAGCCCACCGCGCCCGGAATCCGCCCGGTCAGGGCTTCCCGTTTCCTGCGGATCATGCCCGCCTCCCGTCCACCCAGGTCGATGGGGCATGGTAGCCCAGCGCAGGGGGGGCATCAACCCCCCGGACGGGGACCCCCAGGGCGGACGGGCCCGGGGGCCGGCCGCGGGCTCCCCGCCCCCGGGGTGACCCACAGGGTGCGCTCCCCGCTCACCAGCACCCGCCCCTTCCCGCCGCCCTTCGCCCTCCGAACCCGGGCCACCTCCGCCACCATGACATCCACACCGGCATCCCCCCGCCTCCGAGAGTGCTGCGCTGCCAGGCCCGCCGCCTCCGCCAGGGTCCGGTCCGGCGGTCGCGACTCCCGGCCCGGCTTGCGCAGCAGCACATGGGCCCCGGGGCCCTCGCGGGCGTGCAGCCACAGATCCCAGGGGCGGGCCTCCCGCAAGAGCCTGTCGTTCTCGGCGCCGTTGCGCCCCACCCAGATGGCCCAGCCGTCCGAAGAGACAAACCGCCGGAAAGTCTCCCGTTGGGAAGGCCGCTGCCTGCTGTCCGGGGGGGGGGCCTCCCCCGAGGAAGGCAGACCTGCGACGAGCTCGCAGCGAGTCTCTTCCAGGCGGGCCTCCAGGGCCGCGCGGGCCGCCCGGGCACGGCGGACGCGCCCGTACAACCGATCGAGGTTGCCCCCCGGCCCGAGGGCCGGGTCCAGGCAGATGCGCCACGTCCGGTTCGGGTCATGAGGGTCGGGAACGTCGGCCCACGGCGCCCCAGGGGTCACCCGGTACAGATGCGCCCCCAAGGCCTCGGCCTGGTGCTTCAGCGAAGCGATGTCGGGCAGGCCATCCAGATCGTCTCGTATGCGCGCCTGGCGCCGCTCCAGGCGCTCCCGGAAGGCGATCTCCTGCCGCTCCCGGCGGTGACGGGCGGCGGCGGCCCGGACGCGGCCCAGCTCCTCTTCGAGCCACGACCCCGCCCGGTACAGCGACTCCCCCGGCTGGTGGACGGCCCGGGGCGCCCCTCGACCGGTCAGCTCCACTGCGGAGAGGCCGTCGGTGTATTCCCACACGGGACCCGGCCGGCCGTACGCTTCCCTGACGGAGACAAACGCCCCCCAGTCGGAAGAGCCCGCTGTCCGGCGGTGGAGCACTTCGGCCGAGAGCGCGGGGCTCAGACCGAGGATGCGGCGATGCAGGGGCTCCCCCTGGGCCGTCCACTGTGTGATCTCGGCGGGGAGCACCCGATCGGGCCTCGCCTTGCCGAGGGCGGGCGGTGGGCGGTAGGGAGCGCCGGGCTCCAAGGGCCGCAACGTGCTGCGCTTGGCCCCCCCCCAGCGCGATGCCGCCCGCACCCGTCCCTCGGAGTCCAGGGCGAGGAGCATCCCCCACCGACCGATGGCTTCCAAGACCACCCGGACCCGCCCCTCGCCCCTCCGCACGACCAGCTCCACGGCTCGCTCGAAGGGCTGGCACCGAACCCCCTCGAGTCGCCCTCCTTCGGCGTGGGCCCTCAAGTACGCAGCGAGGGCCGGCGGAGCGGGGGGGCACGCGGGGCGCCTGCGTGTGAGACCCAGTCCCGGGACCTCCGGGCCGGGGCTCAGAACCAGGTGGGCGGTGCGGCCGGGCACTCGCAGGCGCAGCACGAGGCGGCCGACGAGGTCCTGCCACACTCCCTGCACGTGGGCTCCGGTCCATAGCCGGGAGAGATGGGCACCGAGGCGGGCCAGGAGGAAGGCGTCCAAGGGACTCAGAACCGGGCCGGTCGCCTGCTCCCTACCAACCGGGCAGGGAATAGCGGGGGGGAGGAGCATAGGCCTCCTCAAGGGGGGCCAGCGCCCCCTGGTCCTCACCGAGGATCCAGCGGAGCACCCCCTTGGGCTTCTTGCGCCGGTAATCGAGCTTCGGCTCCCCTGAGATGCCCCCGAGCTCTCCGGCGAGGTCCACGGCGTCCCAGAATCCGCCGAGCCGGTCGACGAGCCCCAGCTCCAGTGCCTGGCGCCCCGAGTAGACCCTGCCGTCCGCCATGCCCCGGACGATCTCGGAGGCCAGCCCCCGGCCCTCTGCCACCGCCTCGACGAACTGGTCGAAGAGGTCGTCGACGAGCCCTTGAAAGACGGCCGTCTCCTCTGCGCTCATTTCCCGAAAGGGCGAGCCGGCGTCCTTCAGGGGGCCGCTCTTCACGATCCGCGTCCGCAACCCCATCTTGTCGAACAGGGCGTGCATCTCCTTGAACTGGATCAGGACGCCGATGGAACCGGTGGCGGTGCCCGGGTTGGCCACGATACGGGTCGCCGGAGCCGAGACGTAGTACCCGCCCGAGGTGGCCAAGGCACCCATGGAAACCACCACGGGCTTCGCGGCGGCGGTGCGCGCCACCTGGTCATGGATCTCCTGGGAAGGAGCGATGCCGCCCCCGGGGCTCTCCACCCGCAGCACCACTGCCTTGACGTCGCCATCGGCCGCGAGGGCTCTCAGGGCGTCCACGGTGGGTTCGGCGTTGGAGATGAACCCCTTGAGCTCCACAACCCCCAGCCGCTCCCCCCGCGGAAGGGCCGACTCCCCCCGCCAGACGGCGACCGCCACCAGGGTCAGCACCACTCCGGCCACGAGGGCCAGGAAGAAGCCTAGCAGTATCAGCAGTCGCTTCACGGGCCGTCCTCCGATTGCCCCGGCCATCGGGGGCGCGGCCGGAGCCGGCTGGCACTCCGGACCGGCGGGTCGCCGAAACGAGCCGAGCCGGAACCCCCCCTGGGGCCCCGGCTCGGCGTTCTTGCCTTGCGGGACGGCCGCCTACTCGGAGGCGCTGCCCTTCGCCTTCCGGGCCTGGAGGATCTTCTCCCCCAGGGTGGAGGCCGAGTTGGCCGACATCTCCCGGTGGAGGGCATCCAGGGCCTTCTTCTGCGCCAGGACCTCCGCGTCCTCGATGGCCTTCATCGAGAGGGAGATCTTTCGCTCCTCCTGGTCGATGTTGAGGACCTCCGCCTGGATCTCCTGCCCCACCTCCGCCACCGCGGAGACGTCCTCGACCTTCTCGCTGGAGAGCTCGCTCACGTGGACGAGGCCCTCGATCCCCGGCTCCAGCTCGACGAAGAGCCCAAAGTCGGTGATGTTGGTCACCTTGCCCTGCACGATGGATCCGACCCGGTAGCGGGTGTGGATCCCGGCCCACGGATCGGGCTCCAGCTGTTTGATACCGAGGCTGAAGCGCTCGCTCTCCTTGTCGACGCTCAGCACCACGGCCTCCACCTCGTCGCCCACGTTGTAGAGGGTGCCGGGGTGGGTGATTCGCTTGGTCCAGGACAGGTCGCTGACGTGGATGAGCCCGTCGATGCCCTCCTCCACCCCAAGGAACAGTCCGAAGTCCGTGATGTTGCGGATCTGGCCGCGCACCACCGTGCCCACGGGATAGCGCTCCTCGAGCAGCTCCCAGGGATTCGCTTGGCATTGCTTGATGCCCAGGGAGATCCGGCGGCGGTTCGTGTCGAGGTTGAGAACCATCACCTCGACCTCCTGGCCGATCGATACCTTCTCGCTGGGGTGGTTCACCCGCTTGGTCCAGCTCATCTCCGAGATGTGAACCAACCCCTCGATACCGGGCTCGAGCTCAACGAAGGCTCCGTAATCGGTGATGGACACGACCTTGCCGGTGATCCGGGACCCGATGGCGTACTTCTCTGAAGCGACGGTCCAGGGGTCCGGCTGAAGCTGCTTGTAACCGAGGCTCACCCGCTCCCGCTCCGGATCGAAGGAGAGCACCTTCACGGTGACCTCGTCGCCGATGTCGAAGACCTCGGAGGGATGGTTCACCCGGCCCCAGCTCATGTCCGTCACGTGCAGGAGGCCGTCGATCCCGCCCAGGTCGATGAAGGCCCCGTAGTCCGTGATGTTCTTGACCACCCCCTGGAGCACCGCACCCTCTTCGAGCCTCTTGAGGGTCTCCTTCCTGTGAGTCTCGCGCTCCTTCTCGAGCAGCACCCGGCGCGACAGGACGATGTTGCCCCGTCTGCGGTTGAACTTGATGATCTTGAACTTGTAGGTCTCGCCCAGAAGCTTCTCGAGCTGCCGCACAGGACGCAGAGCCACCTGGGACCCGGGAAGAAAGGCCCGAACCCCGATGTCCACCGAGAGCCCGCCCTTGATCCGCGCGACGATGCGCCCCTCCACCTCCTCGTCGTTCTCGGCGGCCTTGCTGATGGCGTCCCATACCCGGATCTTGTCGGCCTTGTCCTTGGAGAGGAGGATCATGCCGTCCTCGTTCTCCAGTGCCTCGACGAGGACCTCCACCTGGTCGCCCACCTTTACCCCGACCTTGCCCTCGGCATCCCGAAACTCGGACAAGGGCACCAGCCCCTCGGACTTGTAACCGATATCGACCACCGCGTAGTCGTTGCTGAGCTTGATGACGCGGCCGTTGACGACGGAGCCCTCCTCGGCCCCGCCCTCGCTCGCCTCGAGCATGGCCGCAAAGTCCAGCTCCTCTTCCGGGTGACCTGCCTGGGTGTTCTGGTCGATCATGTCTTCTTTGAACCTCCTTGGCTCTTTATTCAAAAGGGGCCGCAGAGCGCCCCCTCTTGTCGGACGAAGGCGCGGAGGGTAGCACAGGTTTCCGCTGAGCACAACCGAGGAATCCAGGAGTGGGACTCCAGAAGCGAGGATTCCGGCAGGAACCCCCATCCGGGCCCAGGCGCTTCATCGGTCTCTCCCCGGGCCCGTGGTGCGGCAGAGGCCGCGCGCGGCCAGGATGCCACCGACCATCTCCGCCAGTCGCTCCACCAGCTCACCCACGCCCACGCCGGTGGTGTCCACGGTGACCGCGTCCTCTGCGGGCCGCAGGGGCGCATGTTCCCGGTCGCTGTCGTGCCGGTCCCGTGCGCGGATGTCCTCCAGCACCTCCTCTTCCCGGGCGACCTGACCGCGGCCGAGGAGCTCTGCGGTACGCCGGCGAGCTCTCTCCTCGTCCGTCGCCGTGAGGAACACCTTGAGGAGGGCGTCCGGAAACACGACGGTCCCGATGTCCCGGCCCTCCAGCACCGACGGAGCGGCCTCGCCGAGCCGGCGCTGGTAGCCCGCCATGGCTTCCCTGACCGGCTTGCGGGCCGACACGCGCGAAGCCAGGCCGCTGACCCGGTGCTCCCGTATGGCCCGGCTCACGTCCTCGCCGTCGAGCAGCAGACGCAAGGTGCCGTCTTCTCCTCGTTGGAGCTCCAGCCTGGTCTCCCGGCACAGGCGTTCGAGGCCGGCGTCATCCTCCAGGGAGACCCCCAGTCGATCCGCCTTGAGGCCGATGCCGCGGTACATGGCCCCCGTGTCGATGTGGCTCCACCCGAGACGCTCCGCGAGCGCCCGCGCGAGCGTGCTCTTCCCGGCACCCGAAGGTCCGTCGATGGCCACGACCAAGGGGCCCGCGGGCAGGGGTCGCGACCCACCCGGGGCACCCGTCCCCGCGTGGCCCTTTCCGGCAGTTGCTTCCACGTCGACCCGCGCCGCAATGGCGTCCCACAACTCTCGGCGGCCCTCCCCGGTTCGCGAGGAAGTCAGCAGGAGCTCCCCCGGGGGGATCCCCAGCGCCCTGCCGATCTCCCGGAGGCGCCCGGCGCGACGCCCTCGGGAAACCTTGTCCCCTTTTGTGACCACGGGCAGGAGGGTGCGGCCGGCAGCCCGCACCCACTGCACGAAGGCCAGGTCCTGCACGGAGGGGTCGCGGCGCACGTCCAGCAGCAGAACCACTGCCCGCAGCTTGTCCCCCCTCTCCAGATACTCCCGCGTACTGGCCGTCCAGGCGCGCACGGCGGCGAGCGGCGCCCGGGCATATCCGTAACCCGGCAGGTCCACCAAGGCGAACCGCTCATCCACCAAAAAGAAGTTCATGGTCTGCGTCCTCCCGGGGGCTCCCGAGGTGCGGGCGAGCCCTCGGCGTCCCAGGAGAAAATTGACGAGGGACGACTTCCCCACGTTCGACCGGCCCGCCACGGCCACCTGGGGCCAGGGAAGCTCGCGGGCATCCTGCCAACGGGGGGCGCTCAGGAGAAAGCGGGAGCTCACGGCCCCGACTGCCCTGTCCGTCATCGGGCCCTCCTCGGCGCCAGGAAAAGGCTGTTCAGGGTAGGAAGAAGGAGAGGTGTTTTCAACTTCATTCTTGACATCCCTTGGCGGCTCTCCAAAGAATTGCACCTTCTGGCCTGGGCAAACCCGAAGGTCGGGAGCGCCGAACCCGCCAGGGTGAGGAGAGACGGGGTGGAGCTTCGGGGCAGCCTGGAGGATTTCAGCCTTCCCGACATCATCCAGTTGGTCGGCTCCGGCCGCAAGACCGGGGTGCTGCGCCTGCAGTCCCCCCAGGGATCCGCCGCCCTCTTCTTCGAAGGGGGGAAGGTGGTGCACGTCGAAGCACTGGGAGCCCAGGGCGAGGAAGCGGTTTCTCTGCTCTTCGACCTTCCGGGGGGCTCGTTCCGGTTCCAGACCGACGTGCCGCCATCCCTCCGGACCATTGCCCTGGATCCCGCCAAGCTCGTGCTCGAGGCGGCCCGCCTGGCAGACGAGGGGAGAAGCTCCGGTGTGCCGGTGCGCGAGCCGTGCCACAATGCGCAGGCAGGCGCCCCCACAGCTCCCGGAGAGCTCAAGCCCCGACTCCGGGCTCTGCTCCGGCGGCGCCTCGGAGACGGGGCCGGGCGACTGCTGCAGGCGGTGGAGCGATGTGGTGAGACCCCGGAAGATGTTCTGAGGCTCGCGGACCAGGTGGAGAGGTACGTTTACTTCTTCCTGGACGAAGAGGCCTCCGGCGCCGTGGCCCAGGAGATTCGAGAGCTCGTGTCCGCCCCGCCCTGATCTCTTCCGGCCACGGGCCGCGGCTCTTCGCGCAGCCCGTGGCCGGGACGGTCCCCCGGAATCCCGGACCCCGGGGCCCGGGGAGGGGAGGCCGGCGCAAGGCAGAAGCCCGCTAACGTGAGGTTCTGAGGAGGCCGTGAAGCATCCGAACGCGTGGGTGAGCCGGGCACGGGCGGGGGAGCGGCACGCGGTCTCGGGCCGCGCGGTCTTGGGCCGCGAGAATCGGACCGGGCCCTGGGCGCGGTCACCTCGCCGGGGGGGCTGACGGTGACCCACTTCGAAACCGTCGTCATCGAGCCTCGCCGCGGCCACTACGTGCTGGCCCAGGGAACGCAGACCCTCCTCTCCGTGCCCGCCTCGGTCTTCGAGCGCTACGAGGCGAGCTCGGTGTTCCCGCCCTCCTGGGCCCCGAAGCAACCCTCCCACCCGGTGCGGCAGCTCTTCTGGAACCCGGACACCCTCGAGTTCCTGATGGCGGGCCTGGAACAGCACCCGGCGCACACGGCGGAGGGATGGGGAAGCGCGCCCTTTCGGTCGTACCTGCAGGGCTACTGGGTGCCTGCACCGCCCGTGCTCCTCTTGCGCCCCTTCTGGAACCCCGCCGACCCGGAAGACCCCTTCGACACCGCGGCCCGACGGCACAGCCTCGAGGTACAGCAGCGGTTCCTTCGTCTGATCGGGGGGCTCCGCCCCCCGGCAGGGTGGAGCGCGATCCTCAACGCCACCGCCCCCTACCTGGAAGTCCTGGGCGTGAACCGGCCCGGCCTCCCGGCCGAACCGGGAGAGATCCTGGAGGCCTCGCTGACCCCGCCTGGGAACCTCTCCTCCGCGGCGGCGGCCCAGGCCCTCGAGCGCCTCGCCACGGAGCAGGCGGGCCGTGTCTTCCCGGTGCTGCGGGAGGGGGCGCTCACGGGGGTCCACGCCCTGTGCCTGCCCGACCTCCTGGCCGCCCAGGCCGTGCTGGACCAGCACGGCCTGCTCCACCAGGAGGGGCCCTTCCGGCCCCATTGAGGTGCCCCGTCCCGCCCCTTCTTTCCGGTTCTTCCGGTAAACGACCGGGTGGGCCCGCCCGCTCCGGCAGACGATGCCGGGCTGCACGGGAGGCTGATCCGGCTCGTCGCTCGCTCCGGCGCGCCTTTCCCTCCGGACCGTTCGCGACGCCTCCCTCCACGGGCTCTCACCGGTCCGACAGGTACCCGCTCGCCGCCAGACGAAACGGCGCCCCCTGACCGGGACCGAGTGCCTCCACCTCGAGGGAGAACCCGCCGCCCAGGGGGACGGGGGTGCCCAGCCGGAGGGTGGTGCCGTGCCGGGAGTCCAGCACGGCCAGGGCAACGGGCTCCATCCCCTGCGCCACAAGGACCCCCGCCAGGGCTGCGCCGGAGGCGAGCAGGCGGACCCGGAGCACCGCGTCCGCGCGGGCATCGAGCACCAGATCGGTTAGGTGAAAGATCCGTCCCTCCGGGGGGTGGAGCGTCCGCTGCACGCGGGTTTCCTTTGCGCCGAACGCGCCCTCGAAGCCGAAGGACGCAAAGGTCCGGTTCGGCGGCCCCGTCACCGGTCCGGTGGGGTTCACCACCCACACCTGGACCGGGCGTTCGTCGTCCACCCTGACCGTGCCCTCCACCTCGAGGCGGGTCGGAGCCTCGGGAAAATTCAGGACCTCCACGGCGAGACCCTCCCCGGGGCGGAGCTCCAGTTCACCCCGCACCTCCACCGGCCCCTCGAGCCCCCCCAGCACCCGAACATCCTGGACCTGGGGAAGGTTCTGTACCTCCACCCTCCCCTCAATGGGCTGGGTCAGGTGCACCGGGGACGAGGTCGGCTCACCGGGGCGGTCGATCCGGTATTCTTGCGCCGAGGCCGAGACCGCTGCCACCAGGAGCACGATGACGCCCAGATATGTTGCCATCCCTCCGCCTCCTCCCTGCGCCGCCCCCTGCGTGCGGCGGGTGCATCCTTGACCGCCCCGACGACCTGCTGCTAGCGTTGCACCAGCACCGCCCCGCTTGCCGCCTCAGGCGGCGCTCACAAGGAGGAGCCGTGTACCACTGGAACCAGTATGCTACCCGATACGTGGGAGACGCCAACCCCCATCGGAAGAAGCACGTGCACGACCTGCGCAACGAGCAGCTCAGCTGTACCCTCCACGCCGTCGAGTGGGCCGGCAATGCCGTTCCCTTCGCGACCCGGGAGGAGGCCTACCGCGCGGGGTACACCCCATGCCTGTTCTGCCTGCCCTTCGAGAAGGGCGCCGACTGACGCCACTCCTGCCCCCACGAGGTGTCCCATCGAACGGACGTTCCTGAAGGGTCACTTCCTGGTGGCCATGCCCCAGCTGAAGGACCCCAATTTCGAGCAGACCGTGGTGCTCTTGTGTGAGCACGGAGAGGACGGGGCCCTCGGTCTGGTGGTCAACCGGCCCACGCCGTTCACGCTCGGCGACATCTACGACGGACAGGACATCGAGGGGCGGGGAGACAGCGGCGAGCCGGTCCACTTCGGGGGGCCGGTGCAGCCCGAGATGGGTTTCGTGTTGTACGAGGGAAGGGAATACGAGGGTTCCCTTTCCGCCCTGCCCGGCGTTCACCTGGGCACGTCCCTGGAGATCCTTCGCGATATCGCCGCGAGCCGCGGGCCGGAGAGGTTCCTCTTCTGTCTGGGGTACGCCGGATGGGCCCCCGACCAGATGGAGCAGGAGCTCGGTCGCAACGACTGGCTCGTGGTCCCCGCCACCCCGGAAATCCTCTTTCGCGTCCCCGCCGAGCACCGCTGGGAACGGGCGGTCCGCGCCCTGGGGATCGAGCCGGGGATGCTCAGCGGGGCCTTCGGGACCGCGTGAGGCGGTCCGGCGCTCAGTCGACGGTGTGCACCGCGAGGGCCTGGCCCGGCCGGATGATACTACGAGGGGTGAGGTCGTTCCAACTCAGCAGGTCGGCGAGGGGCACGCGGTGTTGCCGGGCGATGGCCGACAGGGTGTCGCCGGCGCGGACCTCGTAATAGACGGTCCTGGCTTCCGGGTTTTCGCGCTCCCATCGCGCCAGGGACAGGTCAAAGCGTGCCTCGGCCGCCAGGGGAACTTGGATCCGGTGGTCTCCCCTGGGCAGCTCCCTGCTCAGAAGGGAGGGGTTGAGCTCGAGGAACCGCCGGTACGACACCCCTGCGGCCTCGGCAACCGCCGCCACCGGCATGGCCCTTCGCTGCACCTCCAGAATGACCTCGACAAGCTCCTCCGGCGCGTACCGGCGGGCCCCGTCCAAGCGAATTCCATACGCTGCCGGGTCTTCGAAGACCAGTTTCGCCGCGATCACCCGGAAGACGTAACGCTCGGTCTCCCGCGGGAGCCGGAGCCCGAAGTAGTCGGTCTGGCCTTGGGCCTCCATGGCCCGGGCGACCCGAGATTTTCCCGCGTTGTACGCAGCCAGGGCCGCCGGCCAGGAGCCGAAGTATTCCCGCAACTCCGCCAGGTGGTCCAGGGCCGCGCGGGTGGCCTCATCCCAGTCCCGCCGCTGGTCCCGCCACGGGGACCGATCCAGGCCGTACGAGGAGCCGGTCCCGGGCATGAACTGCCACGGCCCCGTGGCGCCTGCGGAGCTCACGGCGTCGGATCGAAGGTTGCTCTCGACGAGGGCGACGTACTTGAGATCCCCCGGAAGCCCCCGGTCGCGAAGAGCTCGCTCGATCATGGGAAAGAACCGGGGGCTGCGTTTGAACCACAGGGAGGTGGTCACCGGGCTGCCGAGGGTGACGACGAGCTCCAGGTCCAAGCGCTCGAGCACGTCTTCCCGGTCCAACGGCACGGGTTCACCGCACAGGGTCACGGCCGCCGGGACCGGCAGGGACAGCAGGTGGCTCACCCAGGCGCCCCCTTCTTCGGCGCGGGCCGAAAGTGAAGACACGAACAACACTCCGACCATCGCCAGTACCCGCATCGCCGCACCTCTCTTCCCAGGGTTTTCCCTTCCGATCGACACCGCCGCCCCGCAGCTTTACCCTGCCCCAAGTCCTTGGGCGCACGATGAAAACGGGGCGGGACCCGCGGGTCCCGCCCCGTTTTGCCTTGCCGGCGGCAACGGCCCTCAGTAGGCGCGTCGCCGGTTGAAGCAGTCCCGACAGTAGACGGGGCGATCCTGGCTCGGCCGGAAGGGCACCTGGGTCTGCTGGCCGCACTCGTCGCACGTGACGTCGAAGAGCTCCC
The DNA here is from genome assembly GCA_033551855.1 of Deferrisomatales bacterium. Taxonomy (GTDB): domain Bacteria; phylum Desulfobacterota; class Deferrisomatia; order Deferrisomatales; family JACRMM01; genus JBFLZB01. The sequence goes on along the minus strand of JAWSUI010000002.1, from coordinate 64,959 downwards.
TCTGGGGCCTGGCTCCACCGTAGGAGCCCCCCCCCGCGCTGCCCTCGTTGCGGGCGCCCTTTCGGCGCTGGCGGCAAGGCTTGCACCGGGTGGGTTCGTTGGTGAACCCCTTGGAGGCGTAAAACTCCTGCTCTCCCGCCGTGAACACGAAGTCCTCTCCACAGTCGATGCAGCTGATGTTCTTGTCTTGATGCATGGTCCCCGTCCGATCCCTTTCCCTCATCCATCCCCGGCCGGCGAGCCCCATGCCCGGCGGCCATCCCCCCCTTCCGGGCAGAGACGAACGGCAGTTTACCACAAAGAACCGCCGACAAAAGGCCTTTTTTTGGGTTCATCCGGGAAGCGGCCGGGTGGGTCCGGCCGCGGCGCGGCGGGCGGGATTCAGGCGGGTTCGGCCACAAACACCTTGTGGATGCTCAAGGGGGGCACTCTCCTGGCCTCGAGCAGCCGGAGGCCGGCGCCCCGGAGGACCCCCTCGACATCCAGGTCGGTCCGGAAGCCGACCCTCTCCATCAAGGGGGAGAGGCGGGATTTGACTGCGCCGTAGTACCCCCCCTCGCGGGTGTTGCTCACGACGATGACCCGGCCCCCGACGCGGCACAGCCGGCGCATTTCGCGGCACAGGAGATCGGGTTCCCCGACGGTGGTCACGACGTAGGGTGCTACGACCGCGTCGAAGGCCCCGTCCGGGTAGTCCAGCCGCGTGGCATCGGCGCAGCGCAGCTCGATCCGCCTCCCGTTTCCCTCCACCAAGGCCCGCCAACGGGCCTTCCGGAGCATCTGGCGGCAGATGTCCACCCCCACCACATGGCATCCGCTCGGGTAGTGGCGCAGCCCGAGCCCGGTGCCGACTCCCATCTCCAGGACCCGCTCGCCGGGACGGACCAGCCGCACTGCGTCGCGCCGGCCCCTCTCGAGGGCCGGCCCGAAGACCCAATCGTAGGCGGGGGCCAGGGCAGCGTAGAACCGTTTCGAGTAGTCCTGATCCAAGACTCCTCCCAGGGCAACAGTCCGCGTCAGTTTATCGCCCCGGCGAGCCATGTCAACCCCGCCTTGAGCATTTCGGGGGTAGCGATCATAATCCCACCGCCCATGCGTCCGCCCCCCAGCCCCCCAGCCCCCCTGCGCATCCGGGGAGCTCGACAGCACAACCTGACGGGCTTCGACCTGGAGATCCCCCACGACGTCGTGGTGACGGTCACCGGCGTCTCCGGCTCCGGCAAGTCCAGCCTCGCCTTCGACACGCTCTTCGCCGAGGGACAGTGGCGGTTCCTGGAATCGCTTCCCAGCTACGCGAGGCTGCTCCTGGAAAAGATGCCGCGCCCCCAGGTGGACGGGCTGGAGAACGTGCGCCCCGCCGTCGCCCTGGCCCAGCACAACGCCGTGCGCTCGGCCCGCTCCACCGTGGGGACGGCCACCGAGCTCTATGACCTCTTCCGCCTGCTGTTCGCCACCGCCGGCACGGTGCGCTGCCCCCAGTGCGGACGGCCGGGCCGGGCCTGGAGCGCCGAGGCGGCAGCGCGAGAGATCCGGGACCGCCACCCTGCGGACCCCGTGGACGTAGAGATCCCCCTGGATCGTCTGGAAGGGCTGCCTCGGGAGGGGTGGGCCCGTGCCCTCGTGACCCGAGGGTTTGCGAGGGTACGGCTCTCCGGCGAGGTCCACCGCCTGGACTCCGGGGAGCTCCCCCCCCTGCCGGGGCCCGACGGGGCGCTGGTGCTCGAGCGCATCCGCTCCCGGGACCCGGCCCGGTTGGCGCGTGCCCTGGACGAGGCGTTTCGCCTCGGCGGGGGCGCGGCGAGGGTTCGTCCCGAGGCTGCTCCCTCCCTGGCCTTCGGCACCCGGCGGCGCTGTCACGAATGCGACCGGGATCTGCCCGAGCCCCGACCCGTCCTCTTCAGCTTCCACCACGCCCTGGGAGCCTGTCCCACCTGCACCGGGTTCGGGGCCGTGCTGGAGTGGGACGAGGCCAAGGTGATCCCCGACCCCGGGCGGACCTTGGCCGGCGGAGCCGTAGCCCCCTGGGAGAGCCCGTCCAGTCACTGGTGGAAGGAGCAGCTCCTGAGCGAGGCGCCTTCCCTGGGCATCCCCCTGGACGTCCCCTGGGCCGCGCTCGACCCCGTGGCCCGGCGCCAGGTGTGGGAAGGGGAGGGTCCCCTGGAGGGGGTAAAGGACTTCTTCCAGTATCTGGAAGGCAAACGGTACAAGATGCACGTGCGGGTGTTCCTGGCCCGCTACCGGTCGCCGCGCCGTTGCCCGGCCTGCCGCGGCGCGCGGCTGCGGCCCGAGTCCCTGGCGGTCACGGTGGGGGGGCGCTCCATCGCCGAGGCCAGTGCCCTGCCCCTGGCAGACCTCGCCCGCTGGGTGGGCACCCTGGCGCCGGAGCTGGGGGAGCGTGCCGTCGATATCCTCTGGCGGGTCGAAGACAAGCTGGCCACCCTGCTGCGCCTGGGCCTCCACTACCTGACCATGGACCGGGCATCCCGGACCCTCTCTGGAGGAGAGGCCCAGCGCGCGGCGCTCGCCCTCCAGCTCCAGCACCGCTTGGCCGGGACCCTGTACGTGCTGGACGAGCCCACGGTCGGACTCCACTCCCAGGACGTGGAGGTGCTGACCGAGGTTCTCGCCGACCTGGCCCGCCGGGGCAACACGGTGGTCGCGGTGGAGCACGACCTGTTCTTCATCCGCAGGGCCGACCACGCGGTGGAGCTGGGGCCCGGGGGCGGGAGCCGCGGCGGGCGCGTCCTGTACGAGGGCCATCCCCGCGACCTGGAGGGCGCACCCACCCCAACCGGCAGCCACCTCGCACGCCGGGGTGCGGCCCCACGCCTGCGGCCGATACGGCCGGCCCGGGGCCACCTCGTGCTGCACGGGTGCCGCCTCCACAACCTCCGGGGGATCGAAGCCGCCTTCCCCCTGGGAGCCCTGACCTGCGTCACCGGGGTTTCGGGCTCGGGGAAGTCGAGCCTGGTCGCAGAGACCCTGGTGGCGGCGGTGGAATCCCGGGGGCTGCGGGGCAGCCTGGAGGGGGTGACCGCGAGGGGAGCCCCCTTCCCCAAGGCGGTGCGGGAAGTGGACCAGTCACCTATGGGGCGGACCCCGCGGTCGATCCCCTTGACCTACTTGGGCGCGTACACTGCGGTGCGCGACGCCTTCGCGGCCCTTCCGGCCAGCCGCCGGCTGGGGCTCACTCCCGGCCACTTCTCCTTCAACGTCGCCGGTGGGCGGTGCGAACGCTGCAAGGGTACGGGGTTCGAGCAGCTCGAGATGCTCTTCTTCGAGGACCTGTACGTCCCCTGCGAGGGCTGCGGGGGGCGGCGGTTCCGCCCCGAGGTGCTCGCGGTTCGCTTCCGTGGCCGTTCCATCCACGAGGTGCTGGGACTGACGGTGGACGAGGGGCTCACGCTCTTCTCCGGCATCGACGCGGTGAGGCGACCCCTGGACGTCGTGGCCGAGATGGGGCTGGGCTACCTGGTCCTGGGCCAGCCGGCCAACACCCTGTCGGGGGGGGAGGCCCAGCGCCTCAAGGTGGCCTCCGAGCTCTTGGGCCGGGCCACTCGGGACGTGCTGTACGTGCTCGACGAGCCCACCACGGGGCTCCACCCCGAGGACGTGGCCCGCCTGGCCGCCACGCTGCACCGGCTGATCGACCGGGGGGGCACGGTGGTGGTCGTGGAGCACAACCTCGACCTGGTGGCCCAGGCGGACTGGGTGATCGACCTGGGGCCAGGGGGCGGCCAGGAGGGGGGAACGGTGGTGGACGCCGGCACACCGGACGAGGTGGCCGCCCGCGCCCTGGGCCCCACGGGGCGCTACCTCCGGGACTGGCTGGGGGGTAGACACCGTTGACTGTGAGCCCGGCGCCCCTGCGCCTGCACGTGATCCTGGTGAACCCGGAGATTCCCCCCAACACGGGCAACGTGGCCCGCCTGTGCGCCGCCACCGGGTCGACCCTGCACCTGGTGCACCCCCTTGGTTTTTCCACCGACGACCGCTACCTCAAGCGGGCGGGGCTCGACTACTGGGAGCACGTGGAGGTGCGGCACCACCCGGGTCTCCCGGAGGCCCTGGCCGCGTCGGGGGACGGGCCGGTGTTCTACTTCTCGGCCCGGGTGGGCCGTCCCTACGACCAGGCCCCCTACGCCCGGGGCGCCCGCCTGGTCTTCGGCCCCGAAACCCGCGGGCTTCCCCCCGCGCTCCTGGCCGCCCACCCGGAGGCCTGCTGCCGCATCCCCATTTGGGGCCCCGTGCGCAGCATCAACCTCTCCGCGGCCGTCGGGGTGGCGGTCTACGAGGCCTACCGGCAGCTCGGGGCCTGGGGGCGGTTCTCCCCCCTGGGCGGGTGACCCCCAAACACGCCGCTCCTCGGCCGGGAATCCTTCGCCACACATCCCGACAAGCTTCGAGGGGCCGGTCGTAATCTCCCCGCCCCTCAGGAGCCGGGCGCAGGCTCGGACACCGCTAGGGCCCGCCGGCCCCGCAGGACCCGCCGGACCGCGGTGACGTTGGCCCCCAGGCCCAGGACCCCCAAGGTCGCCAGGAGCACCGTCCCCGGGGCGAGGCCCCACCGCCCCTCCCCCGCGCTCGCCAGGAGGCCCGCCGCTAGGACGAGGAGCCTCTCGGGGCGTTCGAAAACCCCGCCCCGCAGGCCGTGCCCAAGGCCCTCGGCCCGGGCTCGGGTGTAGCTCACCATGAGCGCCCCCTGGAGCGCGGCCAGGGCCAGGAGCCCTCCCCAGCCGCCCCAGCCCAGCCGAGCGAGCCAACCCCAGACCCCCAGGAGCACCAGGAACTCCCCGTAGCGGTCCAGGGTGGAATCGAGGAACGCCCCGGCACGGCTCGCCCTCCCCGTCGCCCTGGCCAGGGACCCGTCCAGGCCGTCCAGGAGCCCCGCCGCCAGCAGCGCAACCGCGGCGGCCGGGGGAGCCCCGAGGGCCAGGAGCCCCGCCAGAGCCGACAGCACGAGCCCCACAGCGGTCAGGTGGTCCGGAACCACGCCGGCGCGCGCCAGGGGCGCCACGAGGCAGCCCTCGAGCAGCCTGCGGAAGACCCGCTCCGCCCCGGTACCGGCCAACATCACACGGCCTGGGCCAGCCAGGCCTCGATGCGCTCCCGGGCGTCGGGCTCGCTCATCTGCACGGGGGGGTGCTTCATGGTGTAGGCGGAGATGGGCACGAGCGGCCCGGCCTCACCCCGGTCCCGGGCCACCTTGCAGACCCGCACCGCATCCACGGCGACCCCGCCGGAGTTTGGGGAGTCCTGCACCGACAGCCTTGCCTCGAGCTCGATGGGGGAGCCGCCGAAGCCCACGGCCTCCAGTCTCAGGAAGCACACCTTGTTGTCTTCCTGCCACGGCACGTAGTCGGAGGGGCCGATGTGGATGTGGTCGGGGGACAGGGGCCGGGGCAGCACCGACTGGACGGCCTCGGTCTTGGAGACCTTCTTTGAAGCCAGGCGACCCCTTTCCAGCATGTTGAGGAAGTCGGTGTTCCCCCCGGTGTTGAGCTGGTAGGTGCGCTCCAGCCGGGCGCCCCGCTCGGCGAAGAGCCGGGCGAGGACCCGGTGGATCACGGTGGCCCCCACCTGGCTCTTGACGTCGTCCCCCACGCACGGGATCCCTGCGCGCCGAAACCGCTCCCCCCACTCCGGGTCGGACACGAGAAACGCCGGCATGCAGTTGACCAGGGAGACCCCCGTTTCCAGACAGCAACGGGCGTAGAAGCGACTCGCGTCTTCGCTACCCACCGGCAGGTAGCTCAGCAGGATCTCCGCGCGCGACTCCCGGAGCACGCGCGCCACGTCCACGGGCTCCCGGGACGCGACCCGGAAGGCGCGGTGCTCCGGGTACTCGGCCATGTGGGGCGCCACCCCGTCGAGGACGGACCCCATCTGCACCACGACATCGGAAGGGGGGAGGTCGGGACAGAGGGGGAGGATGCAGTTGGGAGGGGCGCGGAGGGCCTCGTCCAGGGGCAGCCCCACCTTGCGCGCGTCCACGTCGAACGCGGCCACGACCCTGAGGTCCCAGGGCAGATAGCCGCCCACCTCCCGGTGCATGAGACCGGCCGAGTCACCGAGGTGGCGCCGGTGATATTCGATCCCCTGCAGCAGGGCCGCCGCGCAGTTTCCGACGCCCACCAAGGCGACGCGGATCTCGCCCATTCTCCTGCCCTCCTCCGTCCGTCCACCGCAACGCGGGCGGCGGGCCCGCCCCGTTCCCGGGCAGGAGGCAACCTCCCCCTGCCGCCGCCCTCAGTCTCTCCCCCGCAACTTGTCCCGCAACCAAGCCTTCAGGTAGGTCCAGAACCCCGTCGTCTGCCGCTCCCCCCCTCGGGAGGCGAGGCTCCCATCGAGGTACCAGGCCCGGACCCGGAAGCGCTGGATCTTTCCCGACGAGGTCTTCGCCAGCGTGTGGGGCGCAACGAGGACGACCCGATCGGGGCGGCACCCGGTCGCCTCACTCACCCGGGCCTGGAGGGCCTCCGCAAGGCCCCTGCGCTCGGCCCCCTCCCGGATCTCCGCCACGAGGACCACCTCCTCGGTGCCCCGGACCTCGTTCTCCACCGCAAAGACCGCCACCCCCCCGGGGCGCACCCCGGCCAGGGCCACGGCCGCCGCCTCTAGGTCCTCGGCGAAGTAGTTCCGGCCTGCCTTGATGACCATGTCCTTCTTGCGCCCGCAGATGAAGAGGTGGCCGTCGAGCAGGAAGCCCAGATCCCCGGTGTGCAGCCAACCCCCGGCGAGGGCCGCAGCGGTGGCTTCGGGGTTGCCGAAGTACCCGGCCATGACCGAAGGCCCCCGCACGAGCACCTCACCCCGGGTCCCGGCCGGGGCGGGTCCGCCGGCATCATCCGCGATGGCCACCTCGATCGTCTCGAGGGCCCGCCCCACGCTCACGATGGCACGGGATCCCTCCACCGAGCCGACCCGCACGGCCCGTCCCTCGGTTTCCAGGACCCCTGCATCCACGTGCTCCACGTGGGGCCGCTGCCCCAACGCGGAGAAGGAGACCGCCAGGGTGTTCTCGGCCAGGCCGTAGGCCGGGAAGAAGGCCTCCGGACGGAACCCGTGCGGCGCGAACCGGCGGGTGAACGTTTCGATGGTCGTCGGGTGGATCGGCTCGGCCCCGCACAGGGCCACCCGCCAGGACGAGAGGTCCATCCCCTGCAGGTCTGCGTCCCGGATCTTGCGCGCTGCAAGGCTGAAGGCGAAGTTGGGGCCTGCGGAGACCGTACCCCGGTGCTCCGACAAGGCCCGGAGCCAGCGGACGGGCCGGCGCAGGAAGTCGATCGGGGAGAGTGCCACGAGGGGGATGCCCCAATACAGGGAACCCAGCATCAGCCCGATGAGCCCCATGTCGTGGTACAGGGGAAGCCACGACACGGCTACGTCCCCCGGGCCGAGTTCCACCCCCCGGCCAATGGCCCGGAGGTTCGCAAGGAGGTTGGCGTGGGTGAGCATGACCCCCTTCTGGCGGCCCGTGCTCCCCGAGGTGTACTGGAGCAGGCCCAGATCCTCGGGCCGGACCTCGATTTCCGGAACCTCCTGGCCTCCCTCGCGCGCCGTCACCTCCTGGGGCACCACGAAGGGCAAGGCGCTTCCGCCCGCGTCCTGCACGGGTCGCACCAGGGGCCGAATCGCGTCGCTCGTGACCAGGGCTCGGGCCCCGCTGCCCCGAACGAGCCCGCCCAGGGCCTGGAGGTACTCCTCCATGCGGCTCAGACGGACCGGCGGGTACGCCGGCACGGGGACCGCACCCGCCAGGAGAATGCCCCAGTACGACTCGTAGAAGGCCTGCTCCGTGGGAAGCAGGAGCAACACCCGATCCCCCGGTTCGACCCCCCTCACCCGCAGGTGCGCAGCCCAGGCACGGGCGCCCGCCCAGAGCTCCCCGTACGTGAGGGTGCAGGCCAAGCGGTCCCGGACGTACAGCTTCAGCCACGTCTCGGAGCCCGACAGGTGCACTCGGGCCTCCAGGGCCCGGAGGAGCGTCGGCTCCGGCAAGAGCGGGTCGTGCACCACGTTCAAGGTCCTCCCGTACCGCGAGGGGGGGGAAAGTCCGAGGGGCCGTGCCCGCCCAGGAGCTCGAGCACGGCCTGCCGGGCCCTGCCGGCCAGTACCTTGCGATCGGTGCCCGGCTCAGGATACAGGGGGGCGCCGAAGTGCACGGTGACCTCGATGGGCCCGGCGGGCAGGAGGCGGTTCCACAGGTGGCGCCAGAGACTCGGCTCCTCGATCCAGCCCCAGACGCGCGGGTCCGAGGGGCGGGTGTAGCGGAGGGCCACAGGCACCGTGGGCCTGCCCGTCCGCACACAGGCCTCGAAGGCCATTGGCCGAAAGGGTCCGAGGGTGCGGGCGTCGGGCGCGACCCCCGCCTCGGGAAAGAACACCACGGTCTCACCCGCCTCCTGGTGGGCCTCGAGAGCGCCCAAGGCCTCCAGGGAAGCACGGGCCTGCTCCCGCTCTACGAAGATGGCGCCGCCGCACCGGGCAAGGAGACCGAGGAGGGGCCAGCCCGCGACCTCCGCTTTGGCGAGGAAGCGCCCGGGGGTGGTGGCCCCCAGGGCGAGAATGTCCAGATATCCCACGTGATTGGCCGCCACGAGGGATCCCGGGGGAGGAGGGTTCCCCTCCCGGAGAATCCGCAGACCCACCGCCCAGGCCGCCACGCGACACCACAGGCGAACCGCCCCCCGCCGCCACCCGGCCGCGGCGAGCGGGCCGAGGAGAAGGCCTGCGAGCCCAGCCGCGAACAGGGCGGGGAGCCGAAGCACCGGCCTCAATCGGCCTCCTCCCACCGCTCCCCGCCCCCCGGGGAGGGGACCACCAGCACGTCGCAAGGGGCCCGTCGGGCCGCCGCCTCCGCCACCGACCCAAGGAGGAGCTGCTTGAGGGTTCCTCTTCCCCTGCCGCCCACGGCGAGGAGATCCGCTGACACCTCCTTCGCCGCCTGCAGGAGCACCTCCCTGGGGCGACCGGGCTCCACCCGCACGTCCACGGCGGTGCCGGTCCTCTCCTCGGTCCACGCCCGGACGCGCCCCTCCACGCCCTGCGCAGCCCGGAGCACCTCCTCTGTAGGGGGATGCCCCAGGGTGTCGAGGACGTGGCAGGCGGTGATCCGGGCCCCTCCCTCGGCCAGGGCCAAGGCCTGCTCCAGGGCCCGGCCCGCACCGTCCGAGAAGTCCACCCCCACCAGGACCCGGGTGTAGCCCAGCGACGGGGGCCGGCGGACCACCAGGACCGGCACGGGGCTGCGGCGGACCACTCGCTCGGCCGTCGAGCCGAGGAGGCGGGACGGGGGCGGCCCGCCCAGCACCACCAGGGCTACGGAGGGTCCCCGGGCTGCCTCCAGGATCCGGGAGTGCCCCTTCCCCTCGGCGATCTGGCCCCGGACCGCGTAGCCGCGGAGCGCGGGGTCGGCGAGGAGCCGGGCCAGTCCCTCCCGCGCTTCCCGGCGCACCCCCTCCACCCACCGCCGCAGGACCGGCAGCAGGGGGCCGGCGTCCTCCTCCCCGGAAAGGGCCTCCACCACGTGGACCACCAGGCAGCCCCCTCCGAGGCGGTGTGCCAGGCGCGCCCCCGTGACAGCCACCGCCGGCGAGACTTCGGAGAGATCCACGGCTGCGATCACCTTGGGCTCGTTGGCCACGCCCATCCTGCTTCCTCCGCGGCACGGGTTCCGCCCCGGCGCCCTCAGCGGGTGAGGATGTCCAGGATCTCCCGGTAGCGCCGCGACGTCTCCGCCACCACCGCCTCGGGCAGCGCCGGCCCCGGGGCCTTCTTGTCCCACTCCAGGGTGTTCAGGTAGTCCCGGACGTACTGCTTGTCCAGGCTGTCCTGCCGCTGCCCGACCCGGTAGCTCCCGGCGCGCCAGAACCGCGAAGAATCCGGGGTCAGGACCTCGTCGATGAGCAGCAGCTCGCCGTCCAGGAGCCCGAACTCCATCTTGGTGTCGGCGATGAGGACGCCCCGGGCCGCCGCTTCCTCGGCACCCCGCCGGTACACCGAGAGGGACAGGTCGCGGACCCGCCGGGCCAGTTCGACCCCGATCAGGTCTTCCACCCGCTCGAAGGGGATGTTCTCGTCGTGGGCTCCGATCTCGGCCTTGGTAGACGGCGTGAAGAGGGGTTCGGCCAGGCGTTCCGACTCCCGCAGCCCCGGGGGCAGCCGGAGACCGCACACCGTTCCGGAGGCGCGGTACTCCTGCCAGCCGGACCCCACCAGGTAGCCCCGCACGATGCACTCCACGGGGAGGGGCTTCGCCTTGCGCACGAGCATGGACCGACCCCGGAGGACCTCCGCGTGGGGTCGGGTCTCCGGGGGGAAGTCTTCCGGGGCGATGGACAGGAGGTGATTCGGGACCAGATCCCGGGTGCGGCCGAACCAGTGGGCCGAGAGGAGGGTGAGGACCTCGCCCTTCCCCGGGATCGGCGTCGGCAGCACGACGTCGAACGCAGAGAGCCGGTCGCTGGTGACGATGAGCAACTCGTCTCCCAGGTCGTAGATGTCGCGAACCTTTCCCCGACTGACGCGGCGCAGGCCGGAAAAGTCGGTCTCATACACCGGCGGGCGTTCCATGGGCTCCTCCCGGTTGCAAGGCAACCTGCGATGTAACGCGGTCCAACGGGTGGCCGCAGGATGTCGGGGGCTCAGTCGAAGATCTCGAGCACCTCGTACTCGAGGGTGCGGCCCGGGGCCTTGACCACGACCTCGTCGCCCACCGCCTTGCCGAGCATGGCCCGACCAAGTGGGGAGGAGATCGAGATGCGCCCCTGGTCCACGTCGGACTCGTGGGGTCCCACGATGTGGTACTTCTTCTCTTCGCCGGTCTCCACGTCCTCCAATCGGACCCAGGAGCCGAAGACCACCCGATCCTTGGGCCCGGGGGTCACGTCCACGATCTCCGAGCTCGCCAGGCGGGTCTCCAGGTCGCGGATCTTCGCCTCGATCCAGCCCTGTTTCTCCCGAGCCGCGTGGTACTCGGCATTCTCCGAAATGTCGCCGTGGGACCGGGCGGCTCCGATCTCCTTGATGATCTGGACCCGATCCTCGCGCTTGAGCCTCTCGAGCTCCTCGCGGATCCGGGCGTAACCGTCGCGGGTCATCGGGGAACGACTCATGGGACCCTCCGTCCTTCGAGCGAGACGAAACCGGGCTCGCCACCTACCTCCTGCTACCCCACCTCGTCGTACGCGCGAACCCGAAAACCGACGCCGAGCTCCCGGGCCACCTGTCGGCACGCTTCCACGTCGAGGCCCGGCACCGCCACGACCGTGGCCGTGACCTCGGGAAGGCGGTCCCGAACCTGCCGCAGGAATTCCAGCAGCGCCGGGTACGCCCCCTCGACCCCCGGCCGGCAGAGGCGCTCATAGGTGGCGGCATCGGGGGCGTTGAGGCTCACGGAAACGGCGTCCACCACCCCTTCCAGGTCCGCGGCCACGTCCCGGCCGTGCACGAGGCTCGCGAGGCCGTCGGTGTTTACCCGGATCCGGTGGGCCCCTCGACCCCGGAGCTCCCGGGCGAGCTCCAGGACGAGCCCCAACCGGAGCAGCGGCTCCCCCAAGCCGCAGAATACGACCTCGTCCCAGGCCGCCGGCCCCCCTTCGGCCTCCACCGCGGCCAGGACCGCCTGCACCTCGGGCTCCCGCAGCAGGGTCAGGTCATGGCCCTTCACCGCAGAAGAGCGGCTCTTGGCGCAGAACGCACACCGATTCGTGCACCGGCTCGTGACGTTGAGGTAGAGGCTGCGCCGGATCGGGTAGGCGATCCGGGGCTCCTGGGCCTCCCCCACGCCGAAGAGCTCCCGGCTGGCGCGGGTGGTGATCCGGGCCACGTCCTCGAGCTCCAGTCCCCGCAGGCGCGCCACCTCGCGGGCCGTGTGCACCAGGTACGCGGGCTCGTTCCTTCTGCCCCTGACCGGCTGGGGCGCCAGGAAGGGGCAATCCGTCTCCAGGAGCACCCTCTCCAGGGGAACGGAGGCCGCCGCCTGCCGGAGAGCTTCGTTGCGCGGGTAGGTCACCGTACCGGGGAAGGAAAGGTGAAACCCCAGAGCCAGCACCGCCCGGGCGAAGGCCTCGTCCCCGGAAAAACAGTGGAACACACCCCGCAGCCGTCCCCGTCCCTCCTCCCGGAGCACGGCCAGGGTCTCGGCGTGGGCCTCCCGGTCGTGCACCACGAGGGGAAGCTCCAGCTCCCGCGCCCGCACCACCTGCTCGCGGAACCACCGCTCCTGGTCTGCGCGGGGGGATCGGTCCCGGTAGAAGTCCAGCCCCGTCTCCCCCCAGGCGACCACGGCAGGGGAGCGGGCAAGGGCGGCCAGGTCGTCCAGGGCGGCCGCCGTGAGCCCTGCGGCATCGTGGGGGTGCACCCCCACCGTCGCCCAGACCCCGGCGGTGCTCTCCGCCAGGCGCACCGCTGCCCGGCTGTCCTCCGGGTCGATCCCCACGGTGATGACCGCCCCGACGCCGGCCTTCCGGGCCCGGCCGAGGACGCCCTCCAGGTCCTCCCGCAGGCCCTTCAGGGTCAGATGGGCGTGGGTGTCGACGATCACGCCCGCTCGATCCGAGGGAAGAGACTCCCGCCCCGCTCCGTCTGCGCTCCGCCGGGGAGCCCGCCCCACTCGCGGAGCTCCTCGAGCCGCCCCTCGTCCACCGGCCGCCCCACCCCCAGGCGACGCCACATCTCCCGGCCGGTCCGGGGGAGGAAGGGGAACACCAGGAGCCCGACGGCCCGCAGCGCCTCGCAGGCATTGTACAGCACCTGGTCGAGGCGCCCCGACTGACCGGGGTCCTTCGCCAGGTTCCAGGGAGCCGTAGCGTCCACGTAGCGGTTCACCAACCCCACGTAGCCCCAGACGGCGGTGAGGGCTTTGTGGAACCCCAGCTCGCCCATGGCCTGGTCCACCGCGGCGAGGACCTCGGCCAGCTTGTCCCTCAACTCCTCGTCCAGGGGTTCGCTGCCGCAGGAGGGCACCCGGGGGACGATCCCCTGTCGGTACTTGGCGAGCATGGCCAGTACCCGGGACACGAGGTTCCCCAGGTCGTTGGCGAGGTCTGCGTTGATCCGGTGGATCAGGGCGTCTCGGCTGAAGTCGCCGTCCAGACCGAAGGGGACCTCCCGCAGGAGGAAATAGCGAAAGGCGTCCACCCCATACTCCTCCGCCATGGCCGCGGGATCCACCACATTGCCCAGGCTCTTGGACATCTTCTTCCCCTCCACGGTCCACCAGCCGTGGGCGAAGATCTGCCGGGGCAGGGGAAGGCCGGCGCTCATCAGGAAGGTCGGCCAGTACACGGCGTGGAACCGGAGGATGTCCTTGCCGATCACGTGGACGGCCTGGGGCCAGAAAGCTGCGAAGTTGTCCCCCTCCTCGGGGAACCCGACGCCGGTGATGTAGTTGGTCAGGGCGTCGAACCACACGTAGATCACGTGCTTCGGGTCCCCCGGCACCGGGATCCCCCAGGAGAAGCTCGTGCGGGAGATGGAGAGGTCCCGCAGGCCCTCCTTCACGAAGGAGACGATCTCGTTTCTCCGGCTGACGGGCTGGATGAAGTCCGGGTGCTCTGCGATGTGCCGGAGGAGGGCGTCCTGGTACCTCGACATGCGGAAGAAGTAGCTCGGCTCCTTGAGGCGGTCCGTGGGGCGGTTGCAGTCAGGACAGTTGCCCTCCATGAGCTGGTTCTCGGTCCAGAAGGTTTCGCAGGGGGTGCAGTACCAGTCCTCGTACTCGCCCAGGTAGGCGTCGCCCACCGCCTGGACGCGGCGGAAGAGCTCCTGGACGGAGCGGCGATGGTCGTCCTCCGTCGTCCGGACGAAGCGGGTGTGGGAGATCTCCAGGATGTCCCAGAGCTTCTGGAACCGCATCACCACCCGATCGGCCAGATCGATGGGCCTCTCTCCCCGCTCCGCCGCGGACTTCTCCACCTTCTGGCCGTGCTCGTCGGTGCCGGTGAGGAAGAAGACCCGATAGCCGGCCGCGCGTTTGTAGCGGGCCAGGGCGTCACACGCCACCGTGGTGTATGCGTGCCCGATGTGGGGCACGTCGTTGACGTAGTAGATCGGCGTGGTGACGTAGAAGGTTTCAGCCATCGCTCTTCCTCTCGGCAGGGGGGGAGCCCTTCCTCTTGCGCCGGCTGCGACGGCGGCGGGAGCCCGGCATGCGTTCCTCGGCCGAGCCCTTACCCTTGGCATCTTCGGCCGACGCGGGTTCCGGAGCCGGCGGAGCCGGGGGCTCGGGCCGCGGTGCCGGCCGGAGGGGCCGCAGTCGTGGTCGGCGGGGGCCCTCCGGCCGAGACCCGCCGGCCGGCGGCTCGGCCTCCCCCGAAACCGGCGGGGGCGGCGCGCGGCCGTGGTACTCGTCCACCGAGACCTCGAACTCCCGCCCTTCCCCCGCCAGGACGAAGGTCCCCTCGAGCACGTTTCGGCGGACGACCCGCCCCTCGCCCCGAGGCGTCTTGACGATCTTCCCGAGCTTGGGCACCTCCTGGCCGAGCTCCCGGTACATCTGGTGCTCGTACGAGAGGCAGCACATGAGGCGGCCGCAAATACCCGAGATCTTGCCCGGGTTGAGGGACACGTTCTGGTCCTTCGCCATCCGCACGCTGATGGGGGCGAAATCGGTCAGCCAGGTGGCGCAGCACAGCTCCCGGCCGCAGCATCCCACCCCCCCCACGAGCTTCGCCTCGTCCCGGACCCCGATCTGGCGCATCTCGATGCGGGTGTGAAACTGCCGCGCCAGGTCGCGGACCAGATCGCGGAAATCCACCCGGCCCTCGGAAGTGAAGTAGAAGAGCGCCTTCGACCCGTCGAAGAGGAACTCCACCTCCACCAGCTTCATGGGGAGTCCCAGCTCCCGGATCCGCTCGAGGCAGAACTGGTGCGCGTACCCCTCCAACTCGCAGTTCTGCTCGTACCGCAGGATATCGCGGTCCTCCGCGCGCCGCAGCACCTTCTTGATGAGCTGGCCCGGGGGCGCCTCCTCCTCCCGGGGGCCGGAGGCGACCTGCCCGAGGGCCATACCGCGCTCCGTCTCCACCACGAGCCAATCGCCCAGCCCACACGACACGTCCCCCGCGTCGAACGTGTAGATACGGCATGCCGTCTTGAACCGAACGCCGACGAGTCTCACAGGACCTCTTCCCAGGGGCGGTCGAGGGCGCCGAGGAAGAAGGCACCCAGGGCCAGCTCCGCATTGACGTTTCGTTCCACCAAGTTCCGGACCTGCGCGAGTCCCCCGAGGGCGGCGGCAGTCCCGGCGGCCGCTTCGCTCCGGCGAGCCGCTTGTCGCAGCTCCTGGGTCAGGAGGTGTTCCAGGGCGTCGAGGCGCCGACCCAGCTCACCCCGCGCGCCCGACCACTGGGCTGCCCGGCCAAACCGCTCGGCCGCCGACGCGCTCTCCCACCCCGACCAGACCTGGCGCACCTCATCGACGACCGCTGCCAAGGCCTCCGGTTCCTGGCCCCACACCGCCCCCGGGGCGCCCCCGGCGCCCTGCGCCATCCGGCGGGCCGCCTCCGGCTCCACCCCCCCGACCTCCAGCAGCCGCCGGACCGCGTCCTCCGGGATCGGGTCGAAACGCAGGGACTGACAGCGAGAGACCAAGGTGGGCAGGAGTTGGTTCCTGTGGTGGGCGAGCAGGACCAGATGGGTCCCGTCGGAGGGCTCCTCCAAAGTCTTCAGAAGCGCGTTGGAGGCCTCCCGGGTCAGTCGGAACGCGTCCCGGATGATAACAACCTTGCGCCCCCCCTCGAAAGAACGGTACCCGAGGGCTTCCTGGAGGGCCCGCACCTCGGCGATCGGAATCGACGCCCCCGCCGGCGCCAAAAGGTGCAGATCCGCGTGGGAGGCCGAAGCCGCCTTTCGGCAGGCGGCGCAGGCCCCGCACGCCGCCGCCCGGGGCAGGGCCTCGGGGTCCCTGCAGAGGAGGACCCCCGCCGTCCCCCGGGCCACCGCCTCCTTTCCCACGCCGTCGGGCCCCCAGAAGAGATAGGCATGGGGCACACGCCCCGTCGCGAGGGCACGGCGCAGCACCTTCAAGGGGCGGTCGTGGCCGAGAATCTCCGCAAAGGACATCGTCTGCTCGCCTCGCTCTGGGGCGGGACACCCCTACCGGGGTGACGGGCCAGAGCCCGCGTCTGGGGCCCCAAGCCCGGGGCACAGCCCCCCGGGCCGCGCGAAGAGGTCCTCCACCTCGGCCCACACGCGCTCCGCCACCGCCACGGGGGTGCCCGAAGCGTCCACGATCCGCACCCGCTCCGGGTCCTCGCGCGCGACCGCTCGGTAGCCGGCCCGCACACGCTCGTGGAACGCCACGGCTTCGGCCTCGAAGCGCTCCTCCCGCGGCCCCCCGCCGCAGCGCTGCCGCTCGAGGGAGCGGCGCACCCCCTCTTCCGGGGAGAGATCCAGGACCACGGTCCGGTGGGGCCGGAGCCCTCCGGTGGCCAGTCGATTCACCTCTCGCACCACGGCCAGGGGCAGACCCCGGCCGTACCCCTGGTAGGCCTCGGTCGCGTCCGCGTACCGGTCGCACAGGACGGCCCGGCCCACCGCCAAGCCAGGGCGGATCACCGTCTCCACGTGATGGGCCCGGTCCGCAGCATACAGCAGCAGCTCGGCCAAGGGCGTCGGCGGGTCGCCGCCCAGGCGCACAAGGAGCTCCCTCACCCTCGCCCCGAGGGGCGTGCCCCCGGGCTCCCGCGTAGTCACGGCCACCCACCCCCGGCCCTCCACGCCCGCGGCCAAGAGGGCCAGCTGGGTGGTCTTGCCGGCGCCCTCCCCGCCCTCGAGGGTGACGAAGACCGCCCTCATGGCCTCGGCGACGCTTCCAGGTCCCAGAACTCGCGCCGGGAGGGCCGCGACATGAGGTCCTCCACGGCTCGCCGGGGGTCCTTCTCCTCGTGGAGAACGTGCCACACCTCCCGGGCGATGGGCACCTCTACCCCCTGCCGCTCGGCCAAGCCGACCGCGGCGTCACAGGTCTTGACTCCCTCGGCGACCGCTTTCATGGAATCGAGGATCTGCGGCAACTTCTCTCCCTGCCCCAGCCGAAGCCCCACGGTCCGGTTCCGAGAGAGGTCTCCGGTGCAGGTGAGCACCAAGTCTCCCATGCCGGCCAAACCGAGGAATGTGAGGGGCCTGGCTCCGAGGGCCGTCCCCAGGCGGCTGATCTCGGCCAGCCCGCGGGTGATCAGGGCCGCGCGGCTGTTGTGGCCGAACCGCAGGCCGTCCGAGATGCCCGCCGCCAGCGCCACCACGTTCTTCAAGGCACCGCCCAGCTCCACGCCCACCACGTCGTCCAGAGTGTAGACCCGGAAGGTGGGGCCGGAGAAGAGCCCCTGGAGGCCCCGGGCCGCCTCGGCGTCCGCACAGGCGAGGCTGACGGCGGTGGGCACACCGCGGGCCACCTCGGCCGCAAACGAGGGGCCGGAGAGGACGGCGAGCCGCCCGGCTGCGCCCGGCGGGAGAACCTCCTCCAAGACCTGGTGCATCAGTTGGAGCGACCCTGCTTCGATGCCCTTGGAAGCGCTCACGACCAGGGCGTCGGGCTTCAAGTGCGGCGCTGCCCGGCCCATGACCTGGCGCACCACCTGGGAAGGGCTCGCGCTCACCACCACGTCGGCCGTCGCAACCACGGCCGCCAGCTCGGACGACGGCCGGATGCCCGGGGACAAGCGATGACCCGGAAGGTACACCCTGTTTTCGCCGGTACGGGCCATCTCCTCCGCAAGGTCCTCCTCGAAGACCCACAGGCCCACCCGATGGCCGCCCCGGGCCAGCAGGTCGGCCATCGCCGTACCCCAGGCCCCCGCACCCACCACTGCCACCCGCCACGTCACCGGCCTTCCGCCCTTCCGGCCTGGACTCCGAGGCCGATCGGCGACGGCCTCTCCTGCTCGAGCACCTCCGCCGGCAGCTCCACCCGCTCGGCGTCGAACCACAGCCCCTCCAGGTCGAAGGCGCGCCGCACGTCCTCGTAAAAGACGTGGACCACCCAGTCCCCGAAATCCAGGAGCGCCCAGCGCCCCTCCCGAACACCTTCGGCCCCCAGGGGCCTGCGCCCGCGGCGGGCCATGGCCTCGAGCACCCCTTCCGCGATGGACTGCACCCGCCGGTCCGACGAGCCGCTGGCGATCAGGAAGTAGTCGGTGAAGCTCGAGAGCTTCCGGACGTCCAGTACCAGGAGGTCCGCGGCTCGCTTGTCGGCCGCAGCCCGGGCGCAGACGAAGAGGTGCTCGAGGGTTGGGTCTTGGGTCATGCCGTGCTCCCTGAGAACCAGAGGGGGTGCCCCCGGGCGAGCCGCTCGAGATCCTCGCGCACCGCCTCGGGAACCAGGTAGCGTACCGAGCCGCCCCGGGCCAGCGCCTGGCGGACGGCCGTTGCCGAGATGTCCAGGAGGGTCACCGGCACGAAGCGCACCTCCCGGCCCGAGCGGTGCCGCAGCACGCACCCCTCGAAGGTGAAGTCGCCTTCCAGGCGGGCCGGCGGGGCGGCCCGGAGCTCACCCGGCGGACGGCTCAGCACCCCCACGTCCGCCAGGGCAAAGAGCTCGGCATATCGGGACCAGGTGTGGATCTCCCGGTACGCGTCCGAGCCGACGAGGAACCAAAGGCGATCGCCGGGGCCGAGCCCGGCCCGGAGCTCCCGCAGGGTGTCCACCGAGTAGCTCGGCCCGTCCCTGCGGAGCTCGAGCTCCGAGACATCGAAGGCGGGGTTGTCCCCGACGGCCCGCCGCACCAGGTCCAGGCGCACGTCCGACGGCGCCACGGCCCGCGCCTCCTTGTGGGGGGGGATCTTCGCCGGGACGAACACCACCCTCTCGAGCCCCAGGGCCTCCCGGGCCTCCTCCGCCGCCCGCAGGTGCCCCAGGTGGACCGGGTTGAAGGTGCCGCCGAAGACCCCGAGCTCCAAAGCGGCTAGTCCCGGACCTGGCCCTGGCCGTACACGATGAACTTCGTGGTGGTGAGATCCTGTGCCCCCATGGGGCCGAAGCTGTGGATCTTGGTGGTCGAGATCCCGATCTCGGCCCCCAGCCCCAGCTGCTGCCCGTCGCTGAACCGGGTGGACGCGTTGACCGCCACCACCGAGGAGTTCACGTCCTCGAGGAAGCGTTGGGCGTTGGCGTAGTCCCTCGTGACGATGGCCTCGGTGTGCAGGCTCCCGTGGGCCTCGATGTGCTCGATCGCCTGGTCCAGGGAGTCCACGACCCGGATGGCCAAAATGAGCTCCAGGAACTCCGTCCCCCAGTCGCTGTCGGCAGCCTCCAGGGCGCCCGGCAGGAGCCGACAGGTCTCTGGACAGCCGCGCACCTCCACGCCGGCGGCCGCGAGGGCCACCCCGAGCCGCGGCAGAAACACGGCGGCCGCCTCCCGGTGGACCAGGAGCGTCTCCAGGGCGTTGCACACCCCGGGCCTCTGGGTCTTGGCGTTGAGCACGATCGCCTGGGCCATCTCCAGGTCGGCCGAGGCGTCCACGAAGACGTGGCAGACTCCCTTGTAGTGCTTGATCACCGGGATGCGGCTGTTGGCCGAGACGAACCGGATCAGGCCTTCCCCGCCGCGCGGGATGATCAGATCGATGAGCTCTTCGAGCTGGAGAAGCTCGAGCACCGCCTCCCGGTCCGCCACCCCCACCACTTGGAGCGCCCCGTCGGGAATCCCCGCCTCTGTCAGGGCCCGTCCGAGCGCCCTCCCGAGCGCCCGGTTGGAGTGGAGGGCCTCGCTCCCTCCCCGCAGGATCACGGCGTTTCCCGCCTTCAGGCACAGGGCCGCGGCGTCGGCCGTGACATTGGGGCGCGACTCGTAGACGATCCCGATCACCCCCAGGGGAATGCGCTTCTTGCCGACCAAGAGGCCGTTGGGGCGTTTCCACATGCGCACGACTTCGCCCACGGGGTCTGGCTGGGCCGCCACCTCCCGGAGTCCCTGCGCCATAGAGGCGAGCACCCCGTCGGTCAGAGTGAGGCGATCCAGCATGGCAGCGCTGAGGCCGGCCTCCCGCGCGGCAGCCAGATCCTGGCGATTCGCCTCCTGGAGCTCGTCCCGGGCCCTCTCGAGGCCGTCGGCCATGGCCACCAGGGCCCGGTCTTTCGCCGCGCTCGGGAGCCGCGCCAACGCGCGGCTCGCGCCGCGGGCGCGCTGCGCCATGGCGACCAACTCGTCTCGCAGGCTCATCGGGACTCCTCTGCAGCAGAGGGCTCCGCCCCCGGCTCCCCCGCACCCTCCGGGGCGCCCGTGCAGCACGGCGCAGGCCGATCGGCGGCCTGCGCCGGCAACAGCACGACGAGGTCGTCCCGGTGGACCACCTCGTCGTAGAACTTGTACCCGAGTCTAGCAGCGATCTCCCGGGTTGCCAACCCGGCGATCCGGCGGATCTCGTCTGCCCCGTAGTTGGTGAGCCCCCGCGCCACCTCGGCGCCGTCGGGCCCCACCAGCACCACCGCGTCCCCCCGGTCGAACTCCCCCTCCACGCCGCGGATGCCCGTCGGGAGAAGGCTCCTTCCCCGGCCCACGATGGCCGTCACCGCTCCCTGGTCCAGGCAGAGCCGGCCCAGGGGCTTCACCGTGTAAGCGATCCAGTGCTTGCGCCGGCGCAGGCGGTCGGCCATGGGAGCGAAGTACGTGCCCAGGGGTTCTCCCCCCAGCAGACGTGCCAAGGCATGGGGAACCTTGCCAGACGCGATCACGGCGGCCGCGCCGCCGTGGGTCGCCCGTTTGGCTGCGAGGAGCTTGGTGCCCATCCCTCCGGTGCCCGCCCGACTCTTGGAGCCCCCCACGAAGGCCTCCACGGTCTCGTCCACCGCCTCCACCCTCCCGATGAGCCGGGCGTCGGGGTGCGCCTTGGGATCCCGGTCGTACAGCCCGGCGATGTCGGAGAGGATCACCAGGCACTCGGCCTCGAGGAGGTTCGTGACCATCGCCGAGAGGTTGTCGTTGTCCCCGAACTTGATCTCCTCCACCACCACCGTGTCGTTCTCGTTGATGATGGGCACCACGCCCATCCGGAAAAGGGTCGTCAGCGTGCTCTTGGCATTCTGGTAGCGTCGGCGGTTCTCCAGGTCGTCCCGGGTCAGGAGCACCTGCCCCACCGCTAGCCCAAGGTCCCCGAACACCTCCCGGTAGGACCACATGAGGTTGATCTGACCCACCGCTGCCACGGCCTGAACTTCGGGGATCGACCCGGGCCGGGAACGCAGCCCGAGGCGCGAAAGTCCCGCTGCGACGGCACCCGACGAGACGATGGCCACCTCGACGCCGCGGTCCCGCAGGCTGCACACGTCCTCCCCGAGCCACCGGAACACCTCCAGGTCCAGCCCCCCGGCGGCCCCCGTGAGCACCTGGCTGCCCACCTTCACCACGACCCGGCGGACCCTCTCCAGTCCCCGATCAACGCCCATCGACATCTCCCTCCTTGGCCCGCTCCACGAGGTGCCCGATCTCCCGGACAAGCTCCGGCAGGCCCTCCCCGGTGACGGCGGAGACCAGGCACACCTCCACCCCCTGGGCACGAAAGGCCTCCTGCAGGGCAGGAAAGCCCTCCCCCGCGCCGGAAAGGTCCGCTTTGGTGAGCACGACCCGTTCGGGCCGACCCGCAAGCGCCGGGTCGAACGCCTCCAACTCGGCCCGCAGCACCCGGTACTTCTTCAGGGGGTCCAGCCCCTCCATCGGGTCGATGAGGTGCACCAGCACGCGGGTGCGCTCGACGTGGCGCAGGAATTGGATCCCGAGCCCCGCGCCTCGGTGGGCCCCCTCGATGAGCCCCGGGATGTCCGCCACCACGTAGGCCTTCCCCTCGGCCCAGGAAACCACACCCAGGTTGGGCACGAGGGTGGTGAAGGGGTAGTCGGCGATCTTGGGGCGGGCCGCCGAGACGCGGGAGATGAAGGTGGACTTACCCGCGTTCGGGAAACCCACGAGGCCTACGTCGGCCATGAGCTTCAGCTCCAGCCGCACCCGGCGCTCCTCGCCCTCCAGTCCCGGCTGAGCGTACCGGGGTGCCCGGTTGGTGGGCGTGGCGAACCGGGCGTTGCCCTGCCCGCCCTTGCCGCCCGGCAGAAGCACCACCTCCCGTCCGCCCTCGAGCACCTCTGCCAACTCCTCCCCCGTCTCGGCATCGTGGACAACGGTCCCCACGGGCAGGCGAAGGCGCAAGTCCTTCCCCCGCCGCCCCGAGCGCCGAGCCCCCTCCCCCGACCGACCTGGCTCTGCCCGCATCGCCTTGCGGTGGCGGAAGTCGAGCAGCGTGCCGAGCCCGGCGTCGCCCACCAGGATCACGCTGCCGCCGTCACCCCCGTCGCCGCCGTCGGGCCCGCCCTTGGGGACGAAGATCTCCCGCCGGAAGGAGACGCACCCTGCCCCCCCGCGGCCCGACCCCAGGACCAGTTCCACCTCGTCGACGAATTTCATGTATAGCCCGCGGTCAATGGTGGGAAAACGCACGACGGCCCGGAGGGCTGGCGCCTCTTCCGGGCCGGGTATGGTCGGGAAGGCCGGAGCGCCGGGGCCCTAAGCAGCACCCTCCTCTGCGGGGACCACGCTGGCCACCGTCTTGCGCGCGCGGCCCCGGGTCTCGTAGCGAACGACTCCGTCCACCAGGGCGAAGAGGGTAAAGTCCTTGCCGACCCCCACGTTGCTCCCCGGATGGATCTTCGTGCCGAGCTGCCGGACCAGGATGTTGCCGGCTCTGACGGCCTGGCCCCCGAACCGCTTCACGCCCCTGCGCTGGCCGCGGCTGTCGCGGCCGTTCCGGGAGCTGCCGCCCGCCTTCTTGTGAGCCATGGATCGCTCTCCTCGCCCCTCAGGCCTCGATGGCGCTGACCTTGACGCCGGTGTAGTACTGTCGGTGGCCCTGCTTGCGGCGGTACCCCTTGCGCCGCTTCATCTTGAAGACGATGATCTTCTTCTCGCGGGCCTGCTCCACGATGGTGCCCCTCACCCGGGCCCCCTCCACCACGGGCCGGCCGAGGGTCACCTCGCCGTCCCTCGAGAGGAGCAGCACCTGGTCGAAGACGATCTCCTCGCCCACGGCCCCGGGGCACTTCTCCACCTTGAAGAAGGTGCCCTCGCCCACCTTGTACTGCTTCCCTCCCGTCTTTACCACTGCGTACATGGGTCCTCCAGAAAGGCCCCCTGGGGGGCTGCCGGGATCCAGGGAAAACGGGATGATAGTCAACCGCGCCAAGAGGTGTCAACACCAAACCCGTTTGCGAGCGGCGGCCCGGCATCGCCGGCACGGCCCGCGGGCCTTTCCGCCGGCGGTCGGGGCCTTCAGGCTCCGCCTACCGCCCCAGGAGTCTGCGCAGCCCCTCCTGGATCTGCTCCCTCTCCTGCTCCCCGACGGGAAGCCGTTCGAGCACCTTCTCCTCCAGGACCTGCTGGGCCTTGTCCCCGAGGGCCTTGGCCGCCGCGTCCCGGAGCCCTTCCGCATCGAGGCCGTACGACGGAGACTCCAGCGTGCCGCGAAGCCGCAGCGGAAGCCGGGACCAGCCGTCGGCGTCGGTGACGGCTTGGAGGGTGGTCGGCTCCCGCACGAGCCGCGCCGCGAGCTCCTGGGGCAGAGCCACGGCCAGGCGCAGGTCCAGGGCGCCGTCGGCCAGGCCGAGGGTGCCGGTAGCCGTGGCTTGGAGGTTGGGCCCCCGGAACACGACGGACCTTACCTGCCCGACCCCCTCCGCCGTCTCGACGTCGGCCCGAAGGTTGTAGAAGTTCAGGGACTCGAGCTCCTTGACCTGGAAGAGCGCGGCGAGATTCGCGGCCAGAGGATGGTTCAGGATCCTCCCGTCCTTCGCCTCGGCCTTGAGCTGGGAGCGCAGCGCCCCGACGTCACCCCCCGAGCCCCGGGCCTCGAGGGTCAGGTCCAGGGTGCCGCTGGCCGTGTCCCGAAGCGCCGGCCGAAAGGCGGCCAGGACCGACGAGAGCTGGGTTCCGGCGAGCTCGAGGCCGGCATCGAAGGGAGGCCCCGCCTTCTCCAGCTCGGCCCGAGAGCGGAGCTTGAGGGTTCCTCCATAGAGGTTCGCCGCCGCGGGCTCCACCCGCAGCACCCCCTTGTCCAACTCGACGCGGGCCTGGAAGTCCTCGACCACGGCGCCGCCCGCCGAGAGTCGCCCGACCGCCACGTCCCCGAAAGCGTCGAGCGGAATGGAGGTCGGGGAGGGCGCAGACGGGGGCGTCTCCCCCGCCGGCGGGGCGGCGGGGGCGGCATCCCCCGCGGGGAGAAGGGCCGTCAGCGGATCGACGCGAAGCTCGTCGGAGGACAATCGGAAATCGATCCGGGGCCGGGCCTGCAGTCCCCGAACCCGGGCCTCGGCCTCAAGCCTCTGGCCGGCCGCCTGGAGCTCGAATCGCCGCACCTCGGCCGTGCCCTCCGAAAGGTCCGCCCCGGCGTCGAGCTGGAGCGAGATGTCGGCGCTCTCCCCGGTCTGGGAGCCCGACCCCAGGATGAGCCTCCTCGCCCCCGCGGTGCCGCGCACCGCCACCTGCTCGCCACGGGTCAACTCCACGTCCAAGTCCAGACCGAAACTCCCGGCGTCGAACCGGAGGTCGCCCTCCAGCAGGGGGTTCAGGGACGGGAGGTCGAAGTCGGCCACCCGCACCTTCGCCTTTGCGTCGCCGGCGGCGGCGTGCACGGTGCCCTCCGCCGAGAAGCGGCCGGCCTCGGCCAGGGGCAGCCGCGCCGAGAGCGCAAAGGGTACGGGCCGGTCCAGGGCGAAGTCGGAGACCCGCGAGTCGATGGCGTCCAGCACGTAGGCCCCGGGGGGGGGCCCGGCTTTGGTCCTCGAAGGTGACCCGGCCGTTCTCCAAGGAGAAGAGGGCGACCACGAGGCCCAGCCGCTCCCCGGCCCGCGCCCTCTCCTCGGGAGGGGCGGCCGGCGCCTCCTCCGGCGCGGCGTCCCCCGAGCCCAGCAGGTCGTCGATGTCCAGCGTCCCGTCGGCCAGGCGAACCACTCGGATCCGCGGGTCCACGAGGCGCACCTCGTCCACCTGCACGGTCCCCCGCAGCAGGGCCCAGAGGTTCCAACGGACCCGGATCAGGCCGGCCGCGAGGAAGGGCTCGGCCGCCCCCTCCGAGCGCACGTCCAGGCCTTCGAGGCGAACCCCGGTCAGGCCGGCCCCGGCGTCGGCGATGCTGACCTTCCGGTCGAGCTCCGCCTCCAGCCGCGGGACTACCCACGTCAGGATCCGCTCCTTCGTGAAATAGAGCTTGAGACCCACAGCGGCGAGGGCGAGCAGGAGGACCACCGCCCCCAGCCCCCACGCGAGGATCTTCACCGGTCGCTTCATCGCGGTCTCCCTTCGCCCGCCCCAGGGGCCGCGCTTGCATTCGCGCGGCCCCTGTGATTAACTTGCGCCCCTCTTCGGGCGAGTAGCTCAGCTGGATAGAGCGCAGGTCTCCGGAACCTGAGGCCGTGGGTTCGAATCCCGCCTCGCCCACCATTTACCCATCCAGGGAAGTGCGAGAGAGGCCGGCGACCCGCGAGATATCAGGGTTTCCGGCCTTTCTTGCGCCCAGCGCTGCACGGGCGCCCCTGCCCTCGCCCGCTCCCCCTAGCCGCACCCGATCGGCACGACCTCGAAGGCTACCACGGACGGCGCCCCAAGGCGAACCGGGGCGGGGGCCACAACGGCCCTCCGCGGCCCCCCAGCCTCGAAGGCCGGCGCCGCGGGGCGGGAGCCGAGGCGAGGGTCCGTCCCCGGCGGGCTTCCCCGACGCCGCCACGGCACGGCGGCAGACCCCGACGCGCCGACCCCGAAACTCAAACAGAAGCGGACCCCTTTCCGTACTATCAGCGCCGGCTCGACAACTGCCCCATTTCACTTACGTGACGTCCTCTTGCGACGGCAGAGACGCCGTCGGTGCGCCCCCCCTACCCGCCGCCGTCCCGCGGATCCCCGATCGCCCCCAGGAACAGGATCGTCCCGCTCAAGCGCTCGCGGATTACGAGCAGGTAGGGCCGATCCACGACGAAGGAGGGCGGCGCCGACGTGACGCCGACCCCCACAGTCGTCACCGCCGCCGCCTGCGTCCCCTCCTCGTCCACGCGCAGGTAGGTGTTCTGCTTGACGAAGTCGAGGTAGGCGTTGAGCGGCGGCGCCAGGTCGAGGAGGCGGGAGAAGTCGGCCAGGTTCTCGTCGAAGGCGACGCCCATGCCGAGGGCGGTGAGCACGTCGTTGAGGACCCTCTCGTAGCTCAGCTCGAGCTTCGGCAGGCCGACCTCGATCTCGGCCGCCGCGTAGTCCTCCGGCAAACCCTCGGTCCAGCGCGACCAGGTCCCGGCGTCGAGGCCGGCGACCAACGCGGCCAGGCTGCCGCCCGGCGGCGGAAGCGCGAGGGTCATGACGAACGCCTGGCCGCCGTACGGGAGCTCGCCGATCTGCACGCCGCCCTGCACCTGGCGCACCCCCGCCCCGAGCGTGCCGCTCATGCGCTGGACCTCCACCTGCGTCCCGTCGGCTAGGGTGAAAGGCCCCGGCCGCGTCCGGCTCCGCTCGAAGCGGTGGGTCCAGTCCCCCCGGAAGGAGACCGCGTTCAGCAGGAAGAGGACGTGCTCGGGCCCGATCTCGTCGAGCACCTTCGGTATCCGCCCCCCCGTCTGCTCGTCCGCCCACCGGTTGATCGCGTCGAGGGCGGCCGGCTCGTCGAACTCGAGCTCCCGCGCCCGCGCGTCGAACCAGGTCTCGATCGTCGCGAAGAACTCGGGCACGAAGGGCCAGCCCTGCCGCGCCCAGGCGGCGTTGGCGATGAGCAGCTCGACCCCGGGGTCCAGGCCGAGCAGAAGCTCCACGAGGTCCCGGTAGGCGACGTTGATCTCCTCCTGGGTGAGCCCCTCGAACCGCAACGTCGCCCGCATCGCCTCGAACGTCTCGCCCGCAGCCCCGTTCAGCGCCATGCCCAATGCCATGGAGGCGCTCAGCGGCGAGAGGAACACGTTGGGCCTCTCGGTCTCGCGGGCGTAGGTCTCCCGCAGCAGGTCGAACGCGAGCTCGTTCGAGCGGGCGACCACCTCGTGCTCGGCAACGCTGAGCGCGCGCGGCAGCTCGGCGATGCGCTGCGGCGGCGAGCGCTCCCTCTGGCCGGAGTCCCGACTGCAGCCGGCAACAGGCAACGTCGCGGCGAGAAGGAAGAAGAGAGAGACGAGGTGGGCAGGCATGGCTGGCTCCGGGTCGTGGTTGCCGGCGGCAGGAAGACGACTCTGCTCCGAAGAACAGGATACCTCAAGGTCCGCCGCTCGAAACGCCGAACGGAGCTTCCCCGCCGAGACGAACTCCATCGGAGTCATCGGGGACAAACGGGGAAGAAACGGGCAAGTGAAGTTGCGCAACTGCCCGAGTTTGCAGAGAACGTCCGGGCCGAAGCGGACTGGGAGCGAACGCGGAATGGACTGGGGGTGAAAGTTTGCCGCCGAGGCCGTCGCCCTCAGCGCAGGAGGATCCCCTTGCCCGCCATCAGATGGGCAAGGCTCGCAGGCGGAGGGCTGGGGAGAAGCCCTGCCACATGCGTCACCGCCACGGGGAGCTTGAACCGCCTGTTCCCGACAAGATCGTCTGTTGCGCATGCAATCTGCATGCGCTATGGTGAACCAAGTCTACTGCTCGCTGGAGGACCCGCCATGCCGTCTCTTCAAATCCGCGACCTGCCGGAAGACGTGTACGAGGCCCTTTCCCTTCGCGCCCGCAGCGAGAACCGGAGCCTGGCGCAGCAGGCGGTCGTGGAGCTGCGCCGGATCCCGGACCTTCAGGCGGTCGAGCGGCGCAGGAAGCTCCTGGCGGACATCCGAAGCCGCCTGTCGGCGGCGGAGACTCGCCGAGTCTCCGCTCTGCCGGAGGACCTCGTGCGCGAGGATCGGGACCGGTGATACGGAGGGCCGTACTGGACGCTTCGGCCGCCGTCGAGGTGGTTCTGCCGGGACGCCGCGCGTCCTCGGTTGTGGACCTGCTGGACGAGTGCCTGGTGGTGCTCGTCCCGGAGCTCTTCCATTCCGAGGTGGCGAACGCCCTGCGGAAATACGTGCGGGCAGGTGACCTGTCCGCCGAGGAAGCCGTTTCGTTGCTGGAAACTTCGTTCGGGCTGTATGACCGCGCGGTGCCCGACCACGAGCTGGCCGAAGAGGCTCTCGCGGAAGCCATCTCGAGGAATCACCCCGTTCATGACCTCCTGTATGCCTCGCTGGCCCGGCGTCACGGCTGCACCGTGGTGACGTTGGACGGGCGCTTGGCCAAGCTCCTGAGCGATATGGGCATTCCCTGCCGGCGGCCGGAAAGCACCAGAGAGCTGCTCTGCCTCTGAAGACCTGAGCCGGATTGCCGGGACACGCCCCTCCCGGGTCCGCCCGACAAGGAAAACCACCTTCCTTGAATCCCCTCTCCCCCAGGGCGAGGGGGCTGGGGTGAGGGCGACCGGCCCGCGACCCGTCGGCGTTTCATCCCTCGGGGTGACCCAAAGGTCATGGGCAACTCATCCCGCGTCCGACCCCAGTGCCTCCCGGATCCTCCGCAGTACCCGGGCCTTGTGGTACCGAGGGGCGAGAAGCCGGTCTCCCGCCGTGTCCCCGACCAGGCGGTGGAGCACCGTGCCCGGCGGCAGCCGACGGACGAAGCCGGCCGCCCGGGCCGCGTAGACCTCCTCCCCGAGAAGCTCCAACGCCCCGGACCGCCAAGCGCTCTCGAGGCGGGTCCCCCGAACGACCGCCAAGTGGTGCACCTTCACCCCGTCGATCCCCGTCCTTGCGAGGAACGCCGCGGTGTGGCTCTCGTCCTCCGGCCCCTCCCCGGGGAGCCCCAGGATCACGTGGGCACAGACGCGGATCCCCCGGCGCCTCGCCCGCGCGCAGGCATCCGCGAACTGCTCGGCCGTGTGCCCCCGGTCCAGCCGGGCGAGGGTTTCGTCGCGGGCACTCTGGAGCCCGAGCTCCAGCCAGACCTCCCATCGCTCCCGGTAGCGGGCCAGGAGGTCCAGCACCGGGTCCGGCACGCAGTCCGGACGAGTCCCCACGCAGAGTGCCACGACCTCGGGGAAGGGCAACACGGCGTCCCAAAGACCGGACAACACCGGGACCGGTGCATAGGTGTTCGTGTGGGGCTGGAAATAGGCCGCCGCCTTCCCCACCCCGCGCAGGCGCAGCCTCTCGAGCCCGGTCGCGAGCTGGACGGCCACCGGCCTTGGATCCCCCGCACAGGGGGAGAAGGAAGACGGGTCGCAGAAAGCGCACCCGCCGGTTCCTCGGGTCCCGTCCCGGTTGGGGCAGGAAAGCCCTGGGTCGAGGGCAACCCGGTGCACCTGCTCGCCGAAACGACGGCGCCAGTGTGCCGCAATGGTGGGCCAGGACGAGAGCTCCGTCACGGCGCCCGGCGGAGGCCCCCCCTGCCGGCCCCGGGGAGGGAGACCCTTCCTGGGGGCCTCACGACGACTCCAACCCCTCCAGCGCCCCCAGGATCTCCTGCAGGCGAGGGACGAGCTCGGTCCGCAGGGCCGCGGACCGGTCGAGAAGACCCAGCAGCCGGTCCAGATCCACCACGAGGGCCTCCACGGTTTCCCGGTAGCCCTCGGCCCAAGCCGCGGCCAGGGAGTCGAGGCTCTTTCCCAGCACCTGGTGCTTCACCTGCTCGTTGTAGTGGAGCAGATTCGAGCGCGCCTCCTCCGCCAGGAGCTCCCGGACCGCCTCGGCCCCGTCCGAGAGGAGGGACCGGGCGAAGCTCGTGCGCTCCTTCTTGCCCAGCAGGCGCTTGGCCCACCCCGTGGCCAGCTTGCGGGTCCACTGCCCCGCGAAGGACAAAACCCGGTCGGTGGCGAACTGGCCGGGAGCATAGGTCACCGCGGAGAAGAGAGGGATCGACGTCCGCCCGATCGAGGGGTCCAGAGGTGGCAGGTCCAAGGGAGGCACGGCGATCCCCAGGCTCTCGGCCTCCCGTCTGTAGGCCTCGACGCTCTGCACCAGGAGTTCCGCCGGCGGCTGGGCGGCCTCCCCGAGTGCGCCGCTCGCCTCAGCCCAGAGCCTCCGGATCCGATCGACCGCCCGCGGGTTCGCCACCTCGACCTTGTACCGCTGGAAGGCGGCCCGAAGCTCGTGGTAGATGCGGGCCATCTGTCGCGGCAGCTTCGTCCTCTCCGTGACCTCGAGGGCGGCGGGAGGGGGCTGCAGACCGCGGACATGGGTCAGCACCTCCACGGCCAGATCCCCCCCGGAGGGGTGAAAGCACCCGTCCACCTTACGGAACACCTCGGCTTTGAGGGATCCGGACACGCCGCCCAGGGCACTCTCGAAGCCCGCCAGTGACCCCTGCACCCGGTCCTTGGCGGCCCCAAGGGCCTGCCGCTCTGCCGCCAGGTCCTGGGCCTCCTTCCCCGCCAGGACCAGGGCCGACCCGACCTGGGAGCGCAGGGCGCCGGTGGCCAAGCGAACCAAGTCCGCCCGGGCGTTTTCGAGCTGCCGCTCCCGCTGGGGTCCGGCCGCGTCCTGCAGGGCCCGGAGGAAGCGGGGGTACTCGTCCTCGGCCGAGGCCGACGACTCGGCCCACACCTGGAGGAGCAGCTCGTCCCGGCGGCTCAGGGGCTCGCCCCTCTCCCGCAACCCCCGGAGCAGGGCGCGCAGGGCCGAGAAGGTGTGGAGCGGCACCTGCCCGACGAGGTGCTCGAGCTCCTCCCCCACGCGGCGGCCCAACTCCGCCAGGTCCTCGGCGCTGCCATGCTCGGCCAGGTCCGCGTTGAGGACGAAACGCGTGGACTCCACGAGCCCCAAGGCCTTGATGTCCCGCAGAAAGCGAAAGTCCGCCTCGCGCAGCCCCACGCGGCTGGAGACCACGTACACCACGACGTGGGCGCCGAGCAGGTACTGCTGCACCATCTCCATGTGCCGCGGGTTCGGGGAGTCATACCCCTGGCAGTCCGCGAGCTCGCAGGTGTCGGGGAAGGGCAGGCCCGGGATCTCCAGGACCAGGTCGTCCACGTAGGCGGCCAGCGCGTCGTGACCGGCGAACTCCCGATGCCGCTCGAAGCCGTCGGGGCCAAATTCCACCATGCGGGGCTGATCGGTCACGAGGTCCGCCACCCTGGCCTGCCCCCCGAGGTACGCCCGCAGCAGGGCCACGTTCTTGTCGAAGAACCCCCCCTCGCCCAACACCTCCTCGCCCAACCGGGCCAGGGCCAGGGCCAGGGCTTCCCGGTCCCGCGCCGACCTCAGGTCCACGGGGCGCCCGTCCTCCCCGCCCCCCAAGAAGAGCGCAGCGTCCGTCGCCTCCCGGTTGACCTCGGCCCAGCCCTTGAGGCGCATCCGAGCGATTAGCTCCTTGCCCGGCCTCACCCGCGTCACCAGGGAGGTGACGATACCCGCTCCCCGTTTGAGCGCGTCGCGTCCGATGAGAGCGTTCACCAGGGTGCTCTTGCCGCTCTTGACCGTGCCGGCCACGGCGATACGGAATCGTTCCCCGTCCCCCCCCAGGCCCTGGAGACGGGCCTCCCACGGAGGCACCGGCTCCCCCTGGGCCCCCAGGAGCTCCCGCACCGCGCCCGCCAAGAACAGAAGCGACCTCGCGCGGTCGCCCACGGTTGCTCCTCCTCCGTCCACGCGCCTCACCCTGCTCCTTGGAGACCCCGCGCTGCCCCGGTAGGCACAGCAGGTCGAAAGGGGATCATACTAGTCAGGCGGTTTCGGGGCTGTCAATCCGGGCCCGCCCCGCGTCCTGACGCCCTGGATCCACCGTCACATTTCCGGTTCATCCGGGAAATGACCGGGCACTCGTGTCCAGGGACGACCGGGTGGGCCCGGCCGCGCAGGCGGACGGCCGCTCGACGGGAGCAGCCGTTTCGGGAGCCGCGATGCCGCAAGGATTCCGGATGCGGCGCGGGAGCGCACCTGCCGTACTGCCCGGCATCGTCTGCCGGAGTGGGCGGGCCCACCCGGTCGTCTACCGGAAGAACCACATTTCCGTGGCAGGTCAGGGGAGCCCGTGGAGGGCGGCCGCCCACCGCACCCCCCGAAGGACAGAACCCGAGGCAGAACGGCTCGGTCCAGCACCCTTTGCCTGGGGCACCGCCCTTTCCATTGCCGCAGATCTCGGGGCGGAACGCAGGGGCTCCCGGCCTCCGCTTGCCGGGCAGGCGGGGAATCCGAGGCTGCCGGAACCCGCCGCCACGTCTTGGAGCGGGTGTCGGGAGCACCGGAGAGCAGCCCCGTACCGCATCGACCGACCCTCCCGGCCCGACGCAAACGGGTGACGCCCGGCGCACCGGGGCCTCCGGGGACACCCCTGCCCGTCGCCGCGGATGGCGGGGCGGAACGCAGGGGCTCCCGGCCTCCGCTTGCCGGGCAGGCGGGGAATCCGAGGCTGCCGGAACCCGCCGCCACGTCTTGGAGCGGGTGTCGGGAGCACCGGAGAGCAGCCCCGTACCGCATCGACCGACCCTCCCGGCCCGACGCAAACGGGTGACGCCCGGCGCACCGGGGCCTCCGGGGACACCCCTGCCCGTCGCCGCGGATGGCGGGGCGGAACGCAGGGGCTCCCGGCCTCCGCTTGCCGGGCAGGCGGGGAATCCGGGGCTGCCGGAACCCTTTGCTTCCCTCGGCCGAAACTGCTACAACCCACAAGCGTCGCGTCGGACCCTCTTCCTTTCCGGGGAGGCGCCGTGTACGGCCTGGACCAACAGGTGCTCCGGGTCGATGTGGGGGGTGTGCCGCTGGACTGGATCGACTACCAGGAGGCGGTGCGCCTGCACCACCTCGAGCGCGTGGCCTACTCTCTCGGAACCCTGCTCTACCGCCTCCGCGGCGGCACGAATGCCCGCTCGGGGCGGCGCACGGTGATCGAGGTGCGGTCGGTCCTTGCCACCGTGGGCGGGCGGCGCGCCCACCGCCGGGCGGCGCGCGCCCATGCGCCGCCCCTCTCGAACCCGACGCTCTTCGGACGCGACGCCCACCTGTGCCTCTACTGCGGCCAGCGGTTCCCGGCGTGTGATCTCTCCAGGGACCACGTCACCCCCCTCAGCCGAGGGGGGCAGGACACTTGGAGCAACGTCGTCACCGCCTGCAAGCGCTGCAACCACGGAAAGTCGGGCCGGACCCCCGAGGAGGCGGGGATGGAGCTGCTGGCCGTGCCCTTCACCCCCTCCCACGCCGAATACGTGTACCTCCAGGGGAGACGGATCCTCTCCGATCAGATGGACTTTCTCGTCAGCCACTTTCCCCGGAGGAGCCCGCTGCACGCCCGCCTGTCGGCCCATCCCCAGTGAGAGTTCGTGAAGGAATCGTCGCGAGCGGGCCGGCGTGCGAGGCGCGCAGGAGCGAACGACGAGATAGTTCAGGTAGATAGGCGAGGGGTGCGCGAGTGCGCAACGAAGGAATCCGGTCTCGCGGCAGATTGTTTCACAGACTCTGAGCCCTGCCCGAGGCGGTGGGGAGGTGGGGGAGGCGGCCTCGTCAGGGAGCTTCCTTTTCCACCCTCACCAACGGCCGCAGCCTGGTCAGGGTCCTGGGGCCGATGCCCCGGACGCGGAGGAGGTCCTCCACGGCGTCGAATCCCCCGGCGCTCTCCCGGGCCGAGAGAATGGCCTCGGCCGTCTTGGGCCCGACGCCGGGAAGCGCCTCCAGGTCCTCGCGCGTGGCCCGGTTGAGGTCGAGAGGGGTGCCAAAGAGGAGCCCCTCCCAGCCCCCGACGAGAGCGCCGGCGCGCCCCCGGTCCCCCAAGAGGTGGCCGTCGGGAACCGGCGAGGAGTCGCGGGGAGACCAGAGGAGGCCGGACGAGCCCTCCACGCCGTAGACCGCCGGGGAAGCGGGCCCGAAAAGCCGGGCCGCCAGGCGAAAGCCCTGGGGAAGCAGCCAGGAAAGCGCAGCCAGGAGCACGAGGCCGAGCACGGCACTGCGGTCGGGGGCGCGGTCCGCCATGGGACGGGTTGCCTCCCGGGACAGGAGGGCCCCCGGGTCAGGCCACCGGTGTCTCGGCGCCGGTTTCTCCCACCCCCTGGGCGCGCTCCTCGTCCCGCATGAGCTTGTACTCGATGGAGTCCACCAGTGCCTGCCAAGAGGCCTGGATCACGTTGGCGCTCACGCCGACGGTGCCCCAGGTTTCCCGGCCGTCGCTGGACTCGATGAGCACCCGGACCCGGGAGGCCGTGCCGCCCCCCGAGGTGAGCACGCGCACCTTGAAGTCCAGCAGGTGCACGTCCCGGATGGCG
Source organism: Deferrisomatales bacterium (assembly GCA_033551855.1). GTDB lineage: Bacteria > Desulfobacterota > Deferrisomatia > Deferrisomatales > JACRMM01 > JBFLZB01. The sequence goes on along the minus strand of JAWSUI010000002.1, from coordinate 30,807 downwards.
GGGTAGAACTTCTCCAGCGCCTTGCGAAGCGCCGCGTCCAGGGCGTTGACCGGACCGTTGCCGATGGCCGCGGTGTGTTCCACCACGCCGTCGGCGCGCAGCATGATGGTCGCCTCGGCGATGGGCTCTTCGTTTTCGTGGCGCTTTTCGTCGATCACACGGAAGCCGATGAGGTCGAAGAACTTGTGGTGCAGACCGAGGCTCTTCTTCAGCAGGATCTCGAAGCTCGCCTCAGCCCCCTCGTAGAGGTACCCCTCCGCCTCCAGGCGCTTGACGCGCTCGAGCACCTCAGCGGCCAACTGGCCCTGCCCCTCCAGGTCGAAGCCCATCTCCTGCGCCTTCGTCAGGACGTTGGCCCGGCCCGAGAGATCGGAGATCAGCACGCGCTGGCTGTTTCCCACGAGGCTCGGGTCGATGTGCTCGTAGGTCAACGGGTTGCGGCGCACCGCCGAGACGTGGACGCCCCCCTTGTGGGCGAAGGCGCTGTCCCCCACGAAGGGCTGGTGCTTGTCGTGGTGCAGGTTGGCCAGCTCGTCCACGAACCGGGCCACCTCCCGCAGGCGCTTGAGGCGGTCGGCCGCGATGCAGGAACGGCCCATCTTGAGGACGAGGTTGGGGAGGATGGAGATCAGGTTCGCGTTCCCGCAGCGCTCCCCGAAGCCGTTGACGGTCCCCTGGACGTGGGTGGCGCCGGCCTCCACCGCCACCAGGGTGTTGGCCACGGCCAACTCCCCGTCGTTGTGGCAGTGGATTCCGAGGACCCCGGGTACCGCCTCCCGCACCTCCCCCACGATCCGCCCAATCTCCGTGGGCAGGCTGCCGCCGTTGGTATCGCACAGCACCACCACGTCGGCCCCCCCCCGCAGGGCGGCCCGGACCGTGCGCAGAGCGTACTCGGGGCTCGCCTTGTACCCGTCAAAGAAGTGCTCTGCGTCGTATACCACCTCGGCAACGTGGCGCTTCAGGTACGCCACGCTCTGCTCGATCAGCTCCTCGTTCTTCTCGAGGGTGACGCGCAGCGCATCCTCTACGTGCAGGTCCCAGGACTTGCCGAAGATGGTCACCACTGGGGTCTCGGCCTCGAGCAGGGCCTGGAGGCTGGCGTCGTCCTCCGGCCGCACGTCGGCCCGACGCGTGCTCCCGAAGGCGCACAACCTCGCCTGCTCCAGGCGGAGCCCCCGGGCCTCCCGGAAGAACTGGATGTCGCGGGGGTTCGAGCCCGGCCACCCCCCCTCCACGTAGTGGATGCCCAGGCTGTCGAGCTGCTGGGCGATGCGCAGCTTGTCCTCCACGGAGAAGGAGACGTCCTCCGCCTGGGTACCGTCGCGCAAGGTCGTGTCGTAGACGCGGATCATGGCCTGTCTGCGCGTCGCCGCGACGCCCCGTGACCGGGGGGTGCGAGGCGAAGGGGCGAAGATCGTAAGGGGAGGCCCACCGGCCGTCCGTCAGGCGTCACGGGAAAGACCGAAGGCGTCGTGGAGGGCCCGGACGGCGAGCTCCGTGTACTTTTCCTCCACCACGCACGAGACCTTGATCTCGGACGTGGAGATCATCAGCACGTTGATCCCCTCCCGGGCGAGCACGTCGAACATCTTGGCGGCGACCCCGGCGTGGCTGCGCATGCCCACGCCCACGATGGAGACCTTGGAGATTCCCGTGTCGGAAGTGACTTCGAGGGCCCCGAGCTCCCGAGCCAGTGGCTCCACCACCAGCAAGGCCCGTTTGAGGTCGGCCTTGGGGACGGTGAACGTCATGGAGGCCCGATCTCCCTCCCCCACGTCCTGGACGATCATGTCGACGACGATGTTCTTCTCCGAGAGGGCGCCGAAGAGCTTTGCCGCCACCCCGGGCCGGTCGGGGACTCCCCGCACGCTCACCTTGGCCTCATTGCGGTCGTACGTCACCCCGGCAACCACCACCTGCTCCATCTTCTCTTCCTCCTCCACGACCCAGGTGCCCTCGTTGTCGTTGAACGAAGACCGCACGTGGATCGGAACGTTGTGCTTCTTCGCGAACTCCACCGAGCGGATCTGGAGCACCTTGGCGCCGACGCTCGCCAACTCCAGCATCTCGTCGTAGGAAATCCTCTCGAGCTTGCGCGCGCGCTCATACACGTTGGGGTCGGTCGTGTACACGCCGTCCACATCGGTGTAGATCTCGCAGACGTCGGCCTTCAGTGCGGCGGCCACCGCCACGGCGCTGGTGTCCGAGCCTCCGCGCCCCAAGGTGGTGATGTCCCCGTCGGGGTTGACCCCCTGGAAACCCGCCACGACGACGACCTTGCCCTCCCCGAGGGCCTTGCGCAACGGGGAGGTATCCACATCCGAGATCCGGGCCTTGGTGTGGGCCGAGTCGGTGCGGATCCGAACCTGCTGGCCCGTCAGCGAACGAGCCGGCACCCCGAGGGAGAGGAGGTTCATGGTAAGGAGCGCGATGGTCACCTGCTCGCCGGTCGCGAGGAGCACGTCCATCTCCCGCTCGTCGGGGACGTCGGTCACCTCATGGGCCAGCTTGATCAGGCCGTCCGTCGCCCCGGACATGGCGGAGACCACCACCACCACGTCGTGGCCCTCGGCCTTGTACCGCGCCACCCGGCGCGCCACGTTGGCGATCCGCTCCCCGTCCTTCACGGAGGTGCCGCCGTACTTCTGGACGATCAGGGCCATGGCGCTCAGGAGCCTCGTGTGGGGCGTCGCCCGGCCTTGTGGATGGAGAGCCCCATGGTGTCCTCGCAGGCCTCCAGGATCACCTCGCTCACGGTGGGGTGGACGTGGATGGTCGTGACGATGTCGCCCGGAGAGGCCTCCATGCGCATCGCGAGCGCGACCTCGCCGATCACGTCGGAGGCGTGGGCTCCCACGATGGTCGCCCCCAGCACCCGGCCGGTCTCGGAGTGGGAGAGGATCTTGATGAACCCCTCGGGCTCGCCCATGCACAGGGCCTTTCCGCTGGCGGCAAAGGAGAATCGCCCCGTATTGTACGGGATCTTCTGCTCCTTCAGCTCCGCCTCCTTGGCGCCCACCGCCGCCACCTCGGGCCCGGTGAAGATCGCGTAGGGAACCACGGAGTAGTCCATCCAGTATTTCTTGCCCAGGGCGTTGTGCACCGCCACCAGCGTCTCGCTGGTGGCCACGTGGGCCAAGAGGAACTGTCCCACCACGTCCCCCACGGCCCACACCCCGGGAACCGACGTCTCCATCTCGTCGTTCACCTCGACCATTCCCGACGGGTCCAAGGCGATGCCGGCCTCCTCGAGGCCGATCCCTTGGCTGTTGTAGGCCCGCCCCACCGCCACCACGGCGCAATCGCAGGAGAGCTCGTCCCCGCCCTCCAGCGCCACCACGACGCCGGAACCGCGGAGCTCGGCCCCGGCGACCCGGACCCCGGTACGGATCTCCACCCCCCGGGCCTCCAGACTCTTGTGCACGACCCGAGCGACGTCCCTGTCCTCGCTGGCCAGGAGCCGATCCAGCAGCTCGACGACCGTGACCCGGGAGCCGAAGGCCGCAAAGATGTGCGCCACCTCGCACCCGATCACGCCGCCCCCCACGATCACCATCCGGCGGGGCAAGGTCTCGATTCCCCAGATCTGGTCGCTGGTGACGATCCTCTCGCCATCGACCGGGAGAGCCGGCACCTCGGCCGGACGGGACCCCGTGGCCACGATCACGTTGCGCCCCTTCACAACGGACTTGGAGCCGTCCGGCGCGGTCACCTGGATGGTGTCGGGCTCCAGGAGGACTCCCCGGCCCTTGACGACCTCGACCCCATAGCCCCCGAGCAGGGACTCCACCCCGCCCACGAGCTGTCGGACCACCCCGTCCTTCCGGGCAACGCAGGCGGCCAGGTCGAAGTCCTGCAGGCTCGCCCGGATCCCGAACTCGGCGCCGCGGGCCAAGGCCTGCATCTGCCGCGCGCTCTCGAAGAAGGCCTTGGACGGGATGCACCCCCGGTTGAGGCAGGTCCCCCCGAGCTCCCCCTGCTCGATGAGGCAGACGCTCGCCCCAAGCTGTCCTCCCCGGATGGCCCCCACGTACCCCGCCGGGCCGCCCCCCAGGATCGCCACGTCGTAAGTCATACGCCCTCCTTCCTCACTCCCGAATCCTGCACGACCGCCTCCAACTCTACGGACAGGGTCTCCCCCACCGGGCCCCCGGCCTCGATCTCCAGGATCCGCCCCCCGTCCTCCCCCCAGCGGAACCGCACGTCCACCCGCTCCTGGGGCAGCTCCTGGAGCAAAATATCGGGCCATTCTATCACGCACGCGTCCGCCCCGTGTAGGGCCTCCTCCAGGCCGAGCTGCTCCAGCTCCAGGGCGCCGCCGAGGCGATACAGGTCCAGGTGGTGGAGCCGCAACCGCCCCTGGTAGACGTTGTGGATCGCAAACGTGGGGCTCGTGACGTACCGCCACTCCCGGACCCCCAGCCCCCGGGCGATGCCCTTGGTGAGCAGGGTCTTCCCAGCCCCCAAAGGGCCCTCCAGGGCAATCACCCCGCCGGGACCGAGAGCCCGCCCGATCGCTTCGCCCACCGCCAGGGTGTGGTCCGGAGACGGGCAGGCAACCTCCTTCTTCACGGGGACGCCATGGCGCGTATCACGTCCCTCTTCCCGATCACTCCGGCGAGTTGCCCTTCCGGGCCCAGGACGGGCAGGGTGTGCACGCCCTGCTCGCCCATGACCGTGGCGATCTCCTCCACCGTGGCGTCCTCGCCGACGGTCACCGGCGCCCGGGTCATGATCTCCCCGACCGTGGTCGCCGCCACCCGACGCATCTCCTCTTCCAGCTTCCTGGAGCTGCTCAACACCACCACGGCGTCGAAAATCGCGACCGCCGTGGGGATGTGGAGCCTCTGGTTCTGATGGATCAGGTCGGTCTCCGTCACCACTCCCACCAGTTTCCCGTCGCCGTCGAGGACGGGAAAACCGCTCACCCGGCGCTCGTCGAAAGCTCGGGCCAGGTCCTGGAGGGAGAGCTCCGGGGGGACCGTGTGGACATCGCGCGTCATGATCTCTCGGGCCGTCTTCATCCAGACTCCTCCAGGGGGAGGGACCGATCCCGTCGGTCCGAAGGGGCTAGGGGGTGTCCGCCCCGGTCAGTGGTCGCGCAGGCCGGCAGGGGACGGGGAGGCCCCGGCGCACGGAAGCGCCCGGCCGGCCCCGCTCAGCCGGTTCAGGGCCCGGGGCAGGGCGGCGAGCAGGTCGGAGGCCACCAGCGCTTCCTCCCCCACCGCCTCCGCCGCCAAGTCCCCAGCGAGCCCGTGGACATAGGCAGCCAGCCCGGAGGCGACGGCAGTCTCGAGCCCCCGGGCCAGCAGGGCGCCGAGGATCCCCGCGAGGACATCCCCTGTGCCGGCGGTGGCCATCCCGGGGTTGCCCACGGGGACAAGGTGGACGGGCTCGCCCGGCGCGCCCACCAGGGTGCCGGCGCCCTTCAGGATCACGGGGCACCCGTACCGCGCGCACAGGGCCTCCAAGACCCCCACCCGGTCGGCCTGCACCTCACCCGAGGAGACGCCGAGGAGCCTCGCTGCCTCCCCCGGATGGGGAGTGAGCACGACCGGGCGCCGCCTCTCATCCCAGGCGCCCGGCTCCCCGGCCACCAGGTTGAGGGCGTCGGCATCCAGAACGGCGGGGGCCCCGTCCGTCGTCAGGAGGCGCCCCAGGAAGCCCGCCGCCCCCGGGGCCGTGCCCATTCCTGGCCCGACCACCAGGGCGTCGGCCCGCCCCAGGGCGTCCGCGGCACGTTCCCAGAGGTCGACCTCCCATCCCCCCCCGCCCTTTTCTCCCGCGCCCAGAGGCTCGGTCATCACTTCCAGCGGCAGCCGGCCCGCTTCCAGGCACCCCGCCGGGGCGGCGACCGTGGCCAGCCCGGCCCCGGCCCGCAGCGCCCCCCACGCCGCGAGCCCCGGGGCCCCCGATTTTCCGGGGCTCCCGCCCAACACGACCACGTGGCCCAGGGAGCCCTTGTGGGCGTCCCTGGGTCGGTCGAGGAGCCCCAGGAAGTCCGGCTCCTCCAAGCAACGGAGCCCAGGGGAGACCCGCGCCAGGGAGGCCGGGGGAATGCCGATCTCCGCGGTCACCAACCGGGCCCGCAGACCCGCGCCCGGATGGAGGTAGTGCCCCCGCTTCGGCCAGGCGAAGGTCACCGTGAGGTCGGCCCGCACCGCGGCGCCCCACACCCTGCCCGTATCCGAACACACCCCCGAGGGGATGTCCACGCTCACCACGGGGCACCGCGCTGCGTTCAGCCAGCCCACGGCGTCCGCCGCCAGCCCGCTGACCTCCCCGGAAAGGCCCGTTCCGAGAACCGCGTCCACGGCCAGCGCCGCCCCCCGCACAAGGGCCCCTGCATCCTCCCGTCCCCCGTCGGTCACCTCCACCAGCGAGCCCCCCGAGCCCAGGTAGGCTGTCAGGTGCCCGCCCGCCTCCCCCGCGACGTCCTCCCGGCGGCCGAGGAGGAGCACGGTGACCCGGCAACCCAGATTGCATAGGCACCGGGCCACCACGAAGCCGTCCCCGCCGTTGTTCCCCCGGCCGCACACAACCGCCACGGGGCCCTGCAGGGCCTGGGGGCGAAAGGCGGACCAGAGCTCCCGGAACACCGCCCGCCCCGCGGTCTCCATCAACACGACTCCGGGAATGCCCACCTCCTGGACGGCATGGGCGTCCAGAGCGCGCATCTCCGCCGCAGTCAGGAGGGGAATCACGACGTGGCCTCCAGGATCACGACAGCCGCGGCCGCCCCCGCGTCGTGCGTCAGACTCAGGTGCACGGCGCCCACCCCCCGGGACCTCGCGGCCTCCGCGGCCCGCCCCCTCAGGACGAGAGCCGGCGCACCGGACGGGCCGGAGACGACCTCGAGGTCCTGCCAGCCCACCCCCTGGGACCACCCCGTCCCCAGGGCCTTCATCCCGGCCTCCTTCGCGGCGAAGCGTGCCGCCAGGGACGGCGCCGGATCCTTTTTCCCCAGGCAGGCCCCGGCCTCCCCCGCGGTGAACACCCTCCGCAGGAAGCGCTCCCCCCGTCGCTCCCGGAGCGCTCGGATCCTCTCCACGGACACGATGTCCAGCCCCACGCCCAGGATCACCGGCCCAACGCCTCCCGGACCACGAGCTCCTTCATCTCCCGCACGGCCCGTTCCAGGCCGAGGAAGATCGCCCGCCCCACCAGCGCGTGGCCGATGTTGAGCTCCTCGACCTCCGGGATGCGGGCCACCGGCCCCACGTTGCGCACGTTGAGGCCGTGGCCCGCGTGCACCGCGAGCCCCTGTCCCCGAGCCAGGGCTGCCGCCCGCTGGAGCCGCCCCAGTTCCTCTTCCGACCGGGACCCGCCCCAAGCCTCGCAGTAGGCCCCGGTGTGGAGCTCCACGGCGGCGGCTCCCGCTCGCTGCGAAGCCTCCACCTGGGCCGGGTCGGGGTCGATGAACAGGCTGACCGGGATTCCCCCGCTGCGAAGCCTCGTGACCGCCGCCGCCACCTCTTCGAGGCGCCCCAGCACATCCAGCCCGCCCTCGGTCGTCACCTCTTCGCGCCGCTCCGGCACCAGGGTCACGGCGTGGGGTCGGCGGTCCAGGGCGATCCCCACCATCTCCTCGGTGACGGCCATCTCCAGGTTCACCGGCACGGACGCCGCGGACAACACCCGCACGAGGTCGTCGTCCTGGATGTGACGGCGGTCCTCCCGCAGGTGCAGGGTGATCTGGTCTGCCCCCCCCAGCTCGGCCGCGACCACCGCCCACACCGGGTCCGGCTCACGTATCCGCCGAGCCTGACGGACGGTGGCCACGTGGTCGATGTTCACTCCCAATCGGATCATCACGCCCTCCGAGGGCGGCTCTGCCGCCGTCCCCCCTCTCTGATCCATCGACGGGGCGTGCCCTCCCCGGTCACACCCCGATCTCCCGCCGCACCGCCTCACAGATCTCATCGGCGTGTCGCTCGATCCGCCCCTCGTCGTCCCCCTCGAGCATGACGCGAAGCTTGGCTTCGGTCCCGGAGTAGCGCACGAGCACGCGGCCCGAGCCGCGGAGGTCCGCCTCGGCCGCCGCCAGAGCGCCCGCCGCCGCAGGGATTCTCTCGATGGGCACCTGCTCGCGCACCTTGACGTTCTTGAGGACCTGGGGAACCGCGGTCATGACGCGGGCCAGCTCGGACAGGGGCTTGCCCGTCTCGACCATCACCGCCAAGAGCTGGAGGGCGGCAAGCACCCCGTCGCCGGTCGTGCCGTGGTCCAGAAAGATCAGGTGGCCCGACTGCTCACCTCCAAAGGTGTACCCCCCGGCTCGCATGCATTCCACCACATAGCGGTCGCCCACCTGGGTGCGGAGCAGGCGGATGCCTGCCTCCTCCAGGGAGCGCTCGAGCCCGAGGTTGCTCATCACCGTGGCCACGACGGTCGCGTCGGCGAGGCGCCCCCGACGTTGGAGCTCCCGGGCGCACACCGCCATGATGTGGTCGCCGTCCACCTCGTCACCCTTCTCGTCCACCACGATCACCCGGTCCGCGTCCCCGTCCAGGGCGATTCCCAGGTGGGCTCCCACCTCCCGCACCTTCTGGGCCACGAACTCGGGGTGGAGGCTGCCGCACGCCTCGTTGATATTGGTACCGTTGGGGGTGACCCCCAGGCTTACCACGTCGGCCCCGAGCTCCTCGAACACCGCCGGGGCCACCCGGTAGGCCGCCCCGTTGGCGCAGTCCACGACTACCTTGAGCCCCTCCAGGGTGAGGCGGGGGGGAAACGTGGCCTTGAGAAACACCACGTAGCGCCCCACGGCATCCTCCACCCGAAAGGCTTTCCCCACCTCCGTCGCGGTCGGGCGCACGTGCTCGATGGAGCCGTTGAAGACGTGGGCTTCGATCGCCTCCTCGATCTCGTCCGGCAGCTTGAAGCCGTCGCGGCTGAAAAACTTGATCCCGTTGTCTTGGAACGGGTTGTGGGAGGCAGAGATGACCACCCCGGCGTCGGCCCGCATGCTCGAGGTGATGAAGGCGATCCCCGGGGTGGGAAGGGGCCCCACCAGCAGAATATCCACCCCCATGGAGCAGATCCCGGCCGCCAGGGCGTTCTCGAGCATGTACCCGGAGAGCCGGGTGTCCTTGCCGATGACGATCCGATGGCGCCCGCCGCTGCGCTGCTTGAAGAGGTGAGCCGCCGCCCGCCCCACCCGCAGCATCATCTCCGTGGTCATGGGGTCGGCGTTGGCCACGCCCCGGATCCCATCGGTTCCGAACAGCCGTCGACGCTCTCGTTCGCTCATGGCACCACCGTGTCCGTGGCCGGTCCGCTCCGGGCCGGGCTCTCGTTGTCCAGGGGCGCCACCAGCACCACCTCGGGCTCGACGGAAACCACCCGGGTGCCGGCAGGACCCACGACCCTCACCCAGGCCGGCCCCGGGAGGGGCTCGGGCCCCACGGGCTGCAACTCCACGGTCAGATCGGCCGCCGAAAGCCGCGCGATCACCCGTACCGGGCCCTCCAGCTTCACATTCACCGCGGCGGGCACCGCACCCAGCCCCGGCGCCGGGATGCGCACCGGCACCTGCACGAACTCGCGGTCTCCGCGCATCTCCACGATGGTCGCCTCCACCCGCACGGTGCCCCTGCCCACCGCCCGCAAGGAGGGGTCGGGAAAGGCCAGCTCCAAGGGCCGCGTGAAGCTCCCGTCCAGTCCGGTGACGTCCAGGAGCTCCGTGGGGACCTCCTGGAGCCGCTGCACCACGCGCTGTGCGCCCTCCACCTCCACCTCCTCGGGGTCCACCCGCAGCGCCGCAACCTCGAACCCCTCCGCCGGCGCGCCTCGCAGCCGCGGCCGCACCGCGACCACCTTGCGGGCCTTCGCGTCGGCTTCCAGGGTGATCACCGAGGGCGAGATGTAGGTAACCTCGACCCCCCGCGGCAGATTGAGGCGGGACGGCAGGATCTCGAAGCCGCTGATGCCGGGCTGGATCCCGTCCAGGTCCAGGCGCACGACGAGCTGGTTCGGGTTCACCCCCGCCAGCAGGCTCCGTGGTCCGTTCAGGCGTACCCGGATGGCTTCCGGCACCCGGCTCACGATCACCATGTCCTGGGGCACCCGGGTGAGCTCCAGGGGCAAGGACAGGCTCACCTCGCTGCGCTTCTCCCCCACGACGAACATCCACAGGAGCACGGCAAAGGCCAGCGAGAGAAGCTTGAGCCCCCAGTTCTCCAGGACCAAATCCCGCAAGAAACCGAGCCTCACGCCCGCGCCTCCTTGGAGGCTGTACGGGGCCGCCTCCGGGGTGAGGTCTTTCGACCCCTGGCCGAGTCGCGTCCCTCGGGAAACAGCTTCAGCAGGACCCGGCGCAGGGTGACACCGTCGAGGTGCCGGGTGATCCGGCCGTTGATCGCCACCGAGATGCCGCCGGTCTCCTCGCTGACCACGATCACCACCGCATCGGTCTCCTCGGTGATTCCCAGAGCGGCCCGGTGCCGGGTTCCGAGCTCCTTGTCCACGTCGAGCCGGGTGGTCAGCGGCAGGAAGCAGCCGGCCCACAACACACGGTTCCTGAGCACGATCGTCGCGCCGTCGTGGATGGGGGAGTAAGGGATGAAGATCGAGAGGAGGAGCTCCTTGCTCAAGGCCCCGTCGACACGCACCCCCTCCTCCACGTAGTCCCGCAGGTCGGTTTCCCGCTGGAGCACGATGAGCGCCCCGATCTTCTTGTTGGAGAGGCTCACCGCGGCCTTCATGAGCTCCTCCACCACCTGGCCGCTCTCCTCGGAGCCCTCCTTCGCCGAAAGAAAGGGGTTGACCCCTACGTGGGCCAGCGCCCGGCGGATCTCGTTCTGGAAGAGCACCACCACCACCAGGATGATGGAGGAGAGGAAGGCGTTCAGGATCCAGTGCAGGGTGAACAGCTCGAAGATCTGGCTGGTCACGAAAGCCACGACGACGACGGCCATCCCTACCAGCATCTGCAGCGCCCGGGTCCCCTTGACCAGGATGAAGATCCGGTAGATCACCAGGGCCACCAGGAGGATATCCACCACGTCCTGCCAGCGCAGGCCCGCGGGAAGGTCGATCACCGGACTACCCCTCTGCCGCGCGCTGCACGGCCCACGCGAGCTCGACGGCACGGCGAGTGGCCGCCACGTCGTGCGCCCTCACGATGTGGGCCCCGTTGCAGACGGCGACGACGGCGGCGGCCAGGGAGCCCTCGAGGCGGTCCTTGGGGACCTCGCTTCCCAGGACCTTTCCGATGAAGGACTTCCGGCTCGGTCCCACCAGGAGGGGGCACCCCAGGCCCCGAAGCTCCCCCAGGCGCCGGAGGAGCAGCAGGTTTCCCTGCACGTCCTTGCCAAACCCGAGCCCCGGGTCCACGATCACCCGGTCCCTGGGGACTCCCGCGGCCACGGCGAGGTCCACGCTCTGCTCCAACCCCTCGAGCACATCCCCCACAAGGTCGGCGTAGCGGGTGTCGCGCTGCATGGTGCGGGGCGTCCCCCGCATGTGCATCACGACCAGGGCACACCCGGCCTGGGCGACCGCGGCGGCCATGCCGGGGTCGGCCCGCAGACCGCTCACGTCGTTCACGATGGAAGCCCCGGCGGCCGCCGCGGTCCGGGCAACCTCGGGCTTGACCGTGTCCACCGAGAGGGGCACGGGAACCCGGGGCGCCAGGTGCTCGATCACCGGGAGGACCCTGCGCAGCTCCTCCTCGGCAGGGACGGGCTCCGCGCCGGGCCGGGTGGACTCCCCCCCCACGTCGACGATGTCGGCCCCCTCCGCGATCATGGCCAGGGCGCGCTCCAGGGCGGTCTCGGGGGCGAGATGGTCCCCCCCATCGGAGAAAGAGTCTGGGGTCACGTTGAGAATCCCCATCACATGGGGGCGCTCCGAGAGCCGCAGGACGCCGCCGGGCCACGACAGGGCGCGGGGGTGCGACTCGGTCGACAGGAACTGCTGGATCTCCCCCGCCAAGACCTTGAGCCCGAAGGGCTGGGGACGGAGTTTCCGCACCAGGGCCCGCATCTGCTTGCGTGTGCCCAGGATGACCGCGTCACTGCGCTCCTCGGAGCAGGTGACCACCCACCGGCCCACGGCGGCGTCGCCGCCCAGGGAGAGCATCTCCTGCTTGAGGATGTTTGCAGCAGGCGACTTGAGCCCCACTGCCCGGAGGGCCAGGAAGCCGGCCTTGTCGCGCATCTTGGCGACCCCGGCGGGATCGGCGCCCACACGGGAGAGCTCGAGCTCGGCCCGGCGAGGATCGTTGAGCTCCAAGGGGCGGACGTGGTAGGCCATGGTCACTCTCAGAACTTGAGCTCGGGCTGGCGATCGGCCTCCGGGGCGGGCTGCTCCACCCCCGTTGGGCCAGGCACGGGCTCCGGGCGGGCGGACGCCTTGCCCGAGCCCGGCGCCACGATCGCCTCGATCTCCTCGGCGACCAGGACCTCCTTGACCAACAACGTCTCAGCGAGCTTCTCCACCCGGTCCCGCGCATCCAGGAGGATCTTCCGGGCCCGCTCCAGATTGTCCCTCACCAGGGCCTCGATCTCCTCATCGATCGACTGGGACGTCTGCTCGCTGTAGTTCTTCTGGGTCGCGATCTCCTTGCCCAGGAAGATCTGCTCCTCCTCCTTGCCGAAGGTCATCGGGCCGAGCCGCTCGCTCATCCCCCACTTGCACACCATCCGGCGGGCGATCTCCGTGGCCTTCTCGATGTCGTCCCCGGCCCCGGTGGTGAGATGCCCGAGGAAGATCTCCTCCGCGGCCCGGCCCCCGAGGAAGACCGCGATCCGATCCACGAGGTAGTCGCGACTGTAGGTGTGGCGCTCGTCGATGGGAAGCTGCTGCGTCACCCCCAGCGCCCGACCCCGGGGGATGATGGATACCTTGTAGATCGGGTCCGCTTGGGGAAGCATCCAGGCCACTACCGTGTGCCCCGCCTCGTGGTAGGCGGTCAGGCGCTTCTCCTCGTCGGAGAGCACCATGCTCCGGCGCTCCGCCCCCATCAGCACCTTGTCCTTGGCCTTCTCGAAATCCTCCATGGCCACCGCGACCTTTTCGGCTCGGGCCGCGGCCAGGGCCGCCTCGTTGACCAGGTTCTCCAGGTCCGCGCCGCTGAAACCGGGGGTGCCCCGGGCGAGGACCGAGAGATCCACGTCGGCGGTCAAAGGGACCTCCTCGGTGTGTACCTTGAGGATGCCCTCCCGGCCCTTCACGTCGGGGCGGGGGATGATCACCTGGCGGTCGAAGCGCCCGGGGCGCAGGAGGGCGGGGTCCAGCACGTCAGGCCGGTTGGTGGCTGCGATCAGGATGACGCCGTCGTTGGACTCGAAGCCGTCCATCTCCACCAGGAGCTGGTTCAGGGTCTGCTCCCGCTCGTCGTGCCCGCCGCCCAGCCCTGCCCCCCGGTGGCGCCCCACCGCGTCGATCTCGTCGATGAAGATCAGGCACGGGGCGTTCTTCTTGCCCTGGATGAAGAGGTCGCGCACCCGGCTCGCGCCCACGCCGACGAACATCTCCACGAAGTCCGACCCGGAGATCGAGAAGAAGGGGACCCCGGCCTCCCCGGCGATGGCCTTGGCCAGAAGGGTCTTGCCCGTACCGGGGGGGCCCATGAGGAGCACGCCCTTCGGGATCCGGCCGCCGAGCTTGGTGAACTTCTTCGGGTTCCTCAGGAACTCGACGATCTCCCCCACCTCCTCCTTCGCCTCGTCGATGCCCGCCACGTCGGCGAAGGAGACCTTCTGCTGGTCCTGGGTCAGGAGCCGGGCGCGGCTCTTGCCGAAGCTCATCGCCTTGCCGCCCCCCGCCTGCATCTGGCGCATGAAGAAGATCCACACCCCGATCAGGAGGAGCATGGGAAACCAGGAGATGAGGATCGTCATGTACCAGGGGGACTCGCGCTCGGGCTTCGCGTGGATGGACACCCCCGTCTGGCGCAGCGTTCGCACCAGATCCGGGTCCTCGGGGGCGAAGGTCTTGAACGCTGTCTGGTCCGTGTACTTGCCGAAGACTTCCCGCCCCTGGAGGGTGACCTCTGCCACGCGCCCCTGATCGACGGCCTCCAAGAAATCCGTGTAGGGGATCACGTGGCGGACCGGCTCGCTTCCAGGGAAGAGCTGGAACACCAGTAGCAGGATCATGAGGATGAGGAGCCAGAGGGCCAGATTTCGGAAGAAGGGCCGCATGGGCCGGGGGGCGACCGCCATTCAGGCTACTCCTCGGAGGGAATGTCCAACCGGGTGGGGATGCAATCCTCGGAACGCTCTTATGTATCACATCGGCCCGAGGCGCAACAACCGTTTCCCGGCGGAATCCCCGCAAGATGGGCGCCCTCCGCACCCCTGCCCGGGCCGGTCAGCCAGACCCAGCCGTTGCCTCCCCGCCCCCCGCCCCAGACATGGCCCGGGGCCAGCACGCCCAGAGCTCCCTGCGCGTCACCCACCACCAGAGCCCGCGCCCGGCGCCACCGAGGCAGCCGGGCCTCCATGAGGAGGTCCTTGACCTTGACTTCCCCCCCGCTTTCCCGCCCCAGGCGGTCCCCGGGGCGGCGGGTCCTCACCCACAGGCCGCCCCGGCCCCGCTCCCGCGGCACCCCCAGGCAAGGCCCATCGGCGGGGCGGGCCCGGGTCCACGCGATCCCGTCCGCCCGAACATCGTGGGCCCCGGGGGAGACCACCAGTCGGAGCTCCCGGGGACGGGGCGACATGGCCTCTGGACGCAGGAACCAGAGCTCCCCGTAGCTCGCGGCGACCACCACCGGCCCCGGGAGGGACGCCCGGCGGTGCGCCCGCCCGGGCTCCAGCAGAACGTCGAGGGCGGCCAGGTGCTGGGCCTCCAGTAGGCCCGGGTCACCCCCGAGCGCCTCCCAGGCCGCCAGGTAGACCCTTCGGCGCAAGGCCGGGGCGAGGCCGGCCAGCACCGGGCAGGCCAGCCGCAACCCCTCGGGCTCCGGCACCGCGGCCCGGCGAAAAGCCTCCCGGGCCAACCCCGTGAGGTATGCGTCGTCCTCCCCGGCCAAGCGGGAAAGGCGCAGCACCGCCTCGTCGGTCCCCGGGTGGATCGAGCGCAGCGCCGGCAGAACCTTGTGCCGCAGGCGGTTGCGGGTATAGCGGTCCGAGTGGTTGCTCGGGTCCTCGCGATGCGCCCAGCCCTGCCGGCAGGCCAGGGCCTCGAGCTCCGCCCGGCGGACGTCCAGGAGCGGCCGAAGGTACGGCGGATCCCACCCCCGCATGCCCCCCAGACCTCGGGGCCCCGTGCCCCGCACGAGGCGAAAGATCACCGTCTCGACCTGATCGTCGGCGTGGTGGCCGAGAGAGATGGCGCCGAGCCCGCGCCGCCGCCTCGTGTCCTCGAAAAACCGTCGGCGCAGGCCGCGCGCCGCTGCCTGCAGCCCCGGACCCGGAAGGAGCTCCTCCGGCCCGAGGCGCAGGAGGTGAAACGGGAGGCCGAGCTCCCCGGCCAGACCCTGACAGAAGCCGGCGTCCAGGGCGGAGTCCCTCCGCAGACCGTGATCCACGTGGGCAACCTCGAGCCGCCCCCCCACGGCCTCCGGGATCTCGGCCAGCAGACGGAGGAGGCACACGGAGTCGAGCCCGCCGGAGCACGCGACCAGGATCCCGGCGGGACCCGACGGCCCGACCTGCAGCAGGGACTGCTTCACCGTCTCCTGAATTGACAGCGACGGGTTACTCAAGGTAGTCTTCTGCGCTTGCCGATATCCAGCGGCCCGGCGGGCCGTGAGCGTACGTAGGAGGTCGACCCATGCTGTGCCAGACGGTGAAGAAGGACAAGGACTGCTTTTTCTGGGCCGCCCAGGGGTGCACCTTCCCCGGGGGGGAGTGCCGCAGCGTCGCCGAGAAGTGCGAGGGCTGCGGCAGGGTGGAACAGTGGCCCACCGGCCAGTACTGCAACTCCTACCCGGCCCCGCAGAGGCAGTGGAACCTCGGGCTCTGCAACATGGCCACCCACATCAAGATCGAGGAAGACAAGGTCCAGAAGATGCTCAACCCTCTCAAGGCCAGCAAGCGCGCAGCCGGCAAGAAGCGCTAGGTCTCCTCCACGGTCTCCGGCGAGGCCCGTCCCTCCGGGGGACGGGCCTCTTCTTTTCTGCGTTCCCCACCCACAAGCCCGGCGCTCATGATGAGCTTGAACGCGTCGTCCACCGCGATCTCCAACGGAACGGCGTCCTTCTCCGGAACCAGGAGGTAAAATCCCGAGGTCGGGTTCGGCGTGGTGGGGATGAAGACGTTGATGACTCTCTCGTGGGTCTTCTCCTGCACCTCGCCCCGGCTCACCCCGGTGGCGAAGCCCAGGCTGTAGATCCCCTTGCGGGGGTACTGCACCATCACCACCCGGCGGAAGCGGTCCGAGTCCCCGGAGAGCATCTGCTCCAGCACCTGCTTGATCGCGACGTACACGGTGCGCACCACGGGGATGCGGCTGAGCACCCATTCGTAGGAGTGGACCACCGACCGACCGAACAGGTTGGCGCTGAGCAGCCCGACCACCTGGATGAGCAGCACCGTGACGAGAAGCCCCAGCCCGGGCACCCGGAAGGGCAGGTAGGTGTCGGGGTGGAACTGGGCCGGCAGCACCGACAGGACGCGGTCCATGGTCCGCACCAGGGCCGAGACCACGTAGTAGGTCAGCCCCAGGGGAACGATCACCAGCAGCCCGGTGAGGAAGTGCTTCCGGGTCTCCTGGCGCACGTGCTTTCGAAAACGCTTGAAGAGCCCCACGCCGCCTCACTCTCTCACGGGCCGCGCGCCCGCCTTGTCCGGCCACGGTGCCCGAGATTCCCACCGCTCCCCCCGGATCCAGAGGGCCTCGACGGCCTCCCCGGCCAGGACCTGCTCCCACGGATCGAGCCCTGCCCCCACCCGGACTGCCAGTATATCAGCCCGGGCGCCGGCCACTAGAGCACCCCGATCGGCCAACCCCAGGACCCGCGCGCTGCCCCGGGTCGCCGCCCACAGGGCTTCGGCCGGGCTCCACCCGTAGTCCTCCACCGCCGCCGCCGCATCCCGGCGCAGGTCCAGATCCCCCGCCGAGAGCCGACTGTCGGTACCCAACCCCACCGGAACCCCCGCCTCGAGGAGGGCCCGGCCCGGGGCCCTGAACGACCCGAAGCGGCGGTTGCTCCGGGGGCAGAGCACCACCGCGGCACCGCTCCGGCCCACGGTGGCCACCTCGGAAGGACCCAGGTGAACCGCGTGGACCAAGACGGTGCGAGGGCCCAGCAGCCCGAGCCGGTCGAGCCACTTCACCGGGTGCGCTCCGGGTCGCGGCGGGGGGCCCATCGACAGGGGAGAGTAGAGGAGCGGGGTGAGGTCCTCCTCCTCGTCCAAGCAGAACGAGACCTCTCCAGCGGTCTCGGCCACGTGGGTGACGAGGCGCCAACCCCGAACTTCCGCCTCCCGGGCGCACGCCAGGTAGGCCTCGGCACACGCGGTGTAGGGAGAGTGGGGGGAGAGCCCCGCCAGGCGCACCCCGCCCCGGGTGCGCGCGGCCACCGCCCCTTTCACGACCCCGCGGGCCCGGGACGGTCGGGGGGCGATGACCTCGGCGAAGGCAAGGACATCGGGCCCGTCCGAGGGATACGCAGCCCCTTCCCGAATCGAAAGAATGTCCGCCACCGTGCCCTGACCCGTCTCCGCACACTCCCGCACCCCCTCCGCCAGACTCCTCTCCCAGTCCTGCCCGGAAGCGGCTCGCTTGCGCCGGATCACCTCCAGGAGCCACGGGACGAAGCCCGTCTCCCGGGGGGGATCCCCCAGGGCGCTGAGCTCCAGGTGGCAGTGGGCGTTCACCAAGGCCGGCAGGAGAGCGCACCCGTCGAGGTCGATCCGCTCCGCCTCCGGCCACCGGCCCGCCAGCTCCCGGGCGCGTCCGACGGCGGCAATGCGGCTCCCGGACACGAGAAGGGCCCCTCCCTCCACGGGGGGGCCCTCCAACGGGATCAGCCAGGGGGCGGTGATCCGCAGCAAAGGATCAGGCGGCCTTCCGGTGGGCAACCCGATTGGCACCGTCCACGTAGACCAGGCTGGGCTGCCACGTGCGGGCCCGCTCTTCCTCCACCGAGGCAAAGCACGCGATGATGACAATGTCTCCCAGGGAGACCTTGTGGGCCGCCGCCCCGTTGAGGCAGATCTCACCCCCTCCCGGGGCGCCCGGGATGGCGTAGGTCTCGAACCGCTCCCCGTTGTTCACGTTGTAGATGCGCACCTCCTCGTAGGGCAGGATGTCGGCCGCATCCATCAGATCGCGGTCGATCGTGATACTGCCCTCGTAATGGAGGTCGGCTCCGGTGACGGTGGCGCGGTGGATCTTCCCTTTGAGCATGCATCGGTTCATGGGCAAAACTCCTCGGTCGGCAGCGAAGTCTCGTGTCGGCGGGAGACGCGCCGGGGGGAGCGCCTCCGTCCGTTTCCGGGCGCGGCACACCGGGTCTCGGCTCTCTCCCGACCCCTCATCCGTTCGGGCACGCAGCGGGCCCGCCCCCGCCTTCGCCCACCCCGGGCGCCACCAGGACCCGGTTGTCGATCAGGCGGGTCTGCCCGGCGTAGGCGGCCAGTGCCAGAAGTGCGCGGGGCGCCGCTCGGTCCATCCGCTCCAGGGTCTCCGGGTGGCGGACCTCCGCGTAGTCCACCCGCAGCCCCGCGGCCTCGAGGACCCCGCGGGCGGCCTCTTCCAGCGCCTCGGGGCGCTCCTCCCCGGCGTCCATCAACCCCTGGGCCCGCTCGAGCGCCCGGTGCAGACCCAGGGCCTGCTCCCGCTCCGGCCCGGTAAGGTACGTGTTCCGGCTCGACAGGGCCAGGCCGTCGGCTTCGCGCACGGTGGGAACCCCGACGACGGTCACGGGCATCTGCAGATCCGTCACCATGCGGCGGATCACCTGGAGCTGCTGGTAGTCCTTCTCCCCGAAGACCGCCACGTCCGGCTCCACCGCGTGGAAGAGCTTGGCCACCACGGTGGCGACCCCGCGGAAGTGCCCGGGCCGCCGCGCCCCGCACAGGGGCTCGGCCAGACGCTCGACGTTCACAAAGGTCCCGAACCCGGGGGGGTACATTTCCTCCACGGGGGGGGCGAAGAGCACATCCACCCCCTCGGCCCGCAACAGGGCCGCGTCGCGCTCCAGGGCCCGCGGGTAGCGGTCGAAGTCCTCGCCCGGGCCGAACTGGGTGGGGTTGACGAAGATCGAGACCACCGTGAGCCCTGCCAGCCCCTTCGCGGCTCGTACCAGCTCCAGGTGCCCCTCGTGCAGACAGCCCATGGTCGGGACGAGCGCCACCCGAGCCCCCCCGGCCCGGGCCGCCCGGGAAACCCCTCGCACCTCGTCCCCCCGCTGCACCGTTACCATGTCCGCACCCCAAACGACGAAGGCGCCCACCGGGGGGCCGGGGAGCGCCAGATCTCTCCAACGGCGCCCTCGGGGGTCCCCCCGCGCGCCGCTGCCGGACGGGCCGCCGTGGGCGGTACGTCCTCATCGATCTTCCCCGTCCCGGTCCGGCTGCCCGGCTCCAAGCGGTGGCGTGCTGATACCATGGGGCGGCGCCGCCCGTCAAGCACTTGCTACTGACAGCACTTGCTGCCGACGGCCCTTGCCCCCGAAGCTTGCCCCTGGCGGCAGGTGCCGCCAGGGGCAGCCCCATGGCCCCCCCGGCCCCGACCCGGCCGCCCCAGAGACCCTCGGTTCCTCCGGCGAGAGACCGGGTCACTGCACCTGCGGAACCACGGGTGGCTCCGAAGGCTGGCCCGGAACGGGCCGCCACCGGGTGCGCAGGCATTTCGACCACCCGCCCTTCCGGGCGCGGTGCGGGCGCGAAAGCTCCGCAGTGTCGAGGATTTCCCGGGCCGGTCCCTCCTTTCTCCGGTTGACACTTTTTCGGCTCCTCTGCTAAGGTAGCGGCCCGCCTCAAAACTGGAAGTTTCCGTTATCAGAAGGCTTTTCTCTAAAGGGGTCCCGATGGTGCCCACCCTCGCCGACGAGATCCTCCGCCGGCTCGTCGAAGCCGGCGGTACTCCGGTCTCCGGGCAGCACCTCGCCGCGCGGATGGGGGTGACCCGGGCGGCCGTCTGGAAGGGGGTGGAGTCCTTGCGGGGTCACGGCTACCCGGTGGAGAGCCTGCCGGCCCGCGGGTACCGCCTGACCCAGCAAGGGTCCGGCCTGAGGCCGGGAGAGCTCGCGGCCACGCTGCGCACCCGCCGCCTGGGCCGCCCCGCCCGCCACTGCAGCTCCGTCGACTCCACGAACCGAGAGGCGGAACGCTGGGCCGGCGCCGGGGCTCCGGAGGGCGCCCTGGTCCTGGCAGAACGCCAGACCGCCGGGAGGGGGCGCCTGGGGCGCACCTGGGCCGACCTGCCCGGCCGCTCTCTCCTGTTCAGCCTCCTCCTTCGCCCCCCCCTGCCCGCGGCACAGACCCCGCCCCTGACCTTCGCGGCGGCGGTGGCCCTCGCGGAGGCCCTTGCCCGCTGGGTGCCGCCGCAGGCTCTCGAGCTCAAGTGGCCCAACGACGTCCTCCTGGGCGGCCGAAAGGTGGCCGGCATCCTCCTGGAGATGCGGGCGGAGGGGCAGCGGACCGAGCACGTGATCCTCGGGGTGGGCGTCAACGTGGAGGGGGATCCGGCCGAGTACCCGACCGCGATTCGCGACCTCTGCACCACCGTGGCGGCGTGGACCTGCCCGCCCCCCCGTCGCTCCGAGGTCCTGTGCGCGTTCCTGGAAGCCTTCGAGAGCGCGTACGAGGACTTCCTGCAGACCGGCCTCGAGGCACTGCTGCCCCGCTGGCACCGGTGGTTTCGCCTCCAGGGACAGGCGGTCCGGGTCCAGACCCCCGGGGGCACGGTGGAGGGCAGGGCCGTCGGCCTGGGGCCGACGGGGTCACTCCTGGTGGACACCGGGAAGGGGGCCCCGGTCCGCGAGATCTTTGCGGGGGACGTGGAACGAAGCACCACGAGGGTGCCATGAGCCGAGGCCGATCACTTCTGCTGGTGGTGGACGTCGGCAATACTCACACCGTCCTGGGGGTCTACCAGGGCAAGGAACTGCTGGGCCACTGGCGCATCGCGTCCGAGACCCACCGCACCCCCGACGAGTTGGGAGTGCTCCTGCGCAGCCTGTTCCAGTTGGCCGGGGTGGACGTGTCGGACATCCACGGGATCGCCATCTCCTCGGTCGTCCCGGCCCTGACCCCCACCTTCGAGGAAGTGGCCCAGGAGTACCTGCACCGAAAGCCCCTCGTGGTCGGCCCCGGTGTGCGCACCGGGATGCCGATCCACTACGAGGACCCCCGGGAGGTGGGCGCCGACCGCATCGTGAACGCGGTGGCGGGCTACGACAAGTACAAGTCCGCCCTGATCATCGTGGACTTCGGCACCGCGACCACCTTCGACTACGTCAGCGCCGAGGGGGGGTACATGGGCGGGATGATCGCGCCGGGGCTGGCGATCGCCATGGAAGCCCTCTTCGCCCGGACGAGCAAGTTGCCCAAAGTGGCCCTGGCGCGCCCCGCCCGGGTCCTCGGCCGGAACACGGTCCAGTCGATGCAGTCGGGCACCTGGTTCGGGTACGCTTCCCTCGTGGACGGCCTCATCGAGCGGCTCAGCCGGGAGGTGGGCGGCAACCCCGCGGTGGTGGCCACGGGGGGCCTGGCGGCGGTCATCGCCGAGGAAACCAAGCACATCGACCACGTGGACGAGTTGCTGACCCTCGAGGGGCTGCGCATCATCCACGAGCGAAACACGGCAGAGGAGAATTGCCAGACGTGAAGCGCCGGCCGGGCTCCGCGCCCCGAGGGGCGGCGGTGCCCCCGCGCCGAACGCGCGACCCAGGAAGAAAGGAGCGGGCATGAAGAAGTTCGAGGTGGGCAACATCCGCAACGTGGCCCTGGTGGGCAACGGCGGAGCCGGCAAGACCACCCTGGGGGAGGCCCTCCTCTTCACGGCCGGGGTGACCACCCGCCTCGGGAAAGTGGACGACGGGTCCTCTCTCCTGGACTTCGAGCCCGAAGAGAAGAGCCACAACCTCAGCATCTCCACTTCTCTGGCCTCCTTCGAGCACCGGAAGCACAAGATCAACCTGCTCGACACCCCGGGCTACGACGTGTTCCTCTACGAGGCCCAAACGGCCCTCAGCGCCGCGGACGTCGCCGCCGTGGTCGTGAGCGCCGAAGTGGGGGGCATCAAGTTCGAGACGGAAAAGCTCTGGGGCTATGCCGACGGGCTCGACCTTCCCCGGGTCGTCTTCGTCAACCGCCTCGACAAGGAGAACTCCCGCTTCGAGGCCGCCCTGGGTGCCCTGGCCGAGGGCTTCGACGCCACCTTCGTCCCCCTGCACCTGCCCATCGGGGCCGAGTCCGGCTTCCGAGGGTACGTGGACCTGCTCCGCATGGTCGCCTGCACCTTCGGCGACACGACCGGGAAGCCGGTGGAGGGCCCGGTCCCGGCGGAGCTGGCGGACGCCGCCCGCTCCGCCCGCGACGCTCTCGTGGAGCACCTCGTGGAGACGGACGATGCCCTCATGGAGAAGTATTTCGACGGCCAGGAAATAGGTGCTGCCGAGCTCTCGCGGGCCCTTCGCCTCGGGGTGCTCGGCCGCCAGTTCGTGCCGGTCCTGGTTGGCTCGGCAGCCAAGAACATCGGGGCGGGGGCTCTGCTGGAATTCCTGGTGGACGCCGCCCCCTCGCCGGCGGACCGCGGGGAGGCCCGGGGCACCGCCCCCGACGGGGCCGAGGCCACGCGGGCCCCGGCGGAGGACGCCCCCTTCTCCGCGCTGGTGTTCAAGACGATCTCCGACCCCTTCACCGGGCGCCTGAACATCTTCCGGGTGTTCAGCGGCTCCCTCTCCTCCGACTCCTCGGTCTGGAACGTGACCCGGGAGGAGGAGGAGCGGGTGGGGCAGATCCTGACGCTCCTGGGCAAAGAGACCAAACCCGCGGCGGCGGCCACCGCGGGGGACATCCTGGCCCTGGCGAAGCTCAAGGTGACCGGTTCGGGCGACACCCTGGCGGCCAAGGCGCAGCCCATCCGGTACACCCTGCCCTCGCCTCCGGAGCCCCTCATGACCCTCGCGGCCTACCCCAAGGCCCGCGGCGACGAGGAGAAGATGGGGCAGGGCCTCCGGCGGATGCAGGACGAGGACCCCACCCTGCGCCTGGGCCGGGAGGAGCAGACCCACGAGCTCCTGGTCTCGGGCATGGGCCGGCTCCACCTGGACATCCTGTGCGAGCGCATGAAGCGCAAGTACGCCGCCGACGTGGAGCTGAAGCGGATGAAGGTGCCCTATCGGGAGACCCTCAAGGGCTCCACCAAGGTCCAGGGCCGGTACAAGAAGCAGACGGGCGGGCGCGGGCAGTTCGGGGACACCTGGATCGAGATCCGCCCCCTGCCCCGGGGCGAAGGCTTCCGGTTCGTCGACAAGATCGTGGGGGGCGCCATTCCCCGGCAGTACATCCCCGCCGTGGAAGAGGGCATCTTCGAGGCGATGCAGGGGGGCATCCTGGCGGGGTACCCCCTGGTGGACGTGGAGGTCACGCTCTTCGACGGCAAGTACCACGACGTGGACTCCTCGGAAATGGCGTTCAAGATCGCGGGCTCCCTAGGATTCAAGAAGGGGGCCGTGGAGTGCAAGCCCGTGCTCCTGGAGCCGATCATGGAGGTCGTGGTGCGGGTCCCCGACGCGCAGATGGGGGACGTCATCGGCGACCTCAACTCCCGTCGGGGCCGAGTCCTGGGGGTGGACCCCCGGGACGGCACCCAGGAGATCAAGGCGAACGTGCCCCTGGCCGAGATGCTCGAGTACGCCCCGGACCTGCGGTCGATGACCTCTGGCCGGGGCACCTACACGATGAAGTTCGACCACTACGACGAAGTCCCTCCCTACGCCGCCGAGAAGATCGCGGCGGAGGTCAAGGCCGAGCGGGGAGAGGCGTAGGGGCGCCTCGTGGCGTCTTTGCCTGCCGAGAATCCCCCCCGGCCTGCAGCGGGGGGGAGGCACCGGGCTCGCCGCAGCCCCCTTGGACCCACTGTAGCCCTGGTCCTGCTGGCGCTCTTCGCCGGCGCCCAGGTTGCCGGGGTGCTGCTGCGGGACCGCATCGAGGGCCGCCAGGAGGTCAGCCCCGTCCCGCCTCCCGCGGCGGCGACCGCCGAGTTGCCCCCTGCGTCGCCGCACCTCGGGGCCCGCTTCGGCCCCGAGGTGCGCGAGGTGAGGGTGGCGGCAGCCCCCTCGCCTGACGGGCCTGCGCAGCCCGAGGCCCCGGTCGAGACGTCAGAGCCCTCGGCAGAACCGCCCGAGCCTCCGGCGGAACCCCCCGAAACCGCCCTCGTCCCCCCGCCGTTCCCGCCCCCGGAATCCCTGCCGGAGCCGGACATCGCAACGGAGGAGCCGCCGCCCGACACGACCGAGCCTCCGGACGCGGGGCCCGAGGAACCGAGCCGGGCCGTGGCCGAGACCGCCCCGGCACCCCGGCCGGGGAGCCACGTCCTCCAAGTGGGGGTGTTCCGCAGCCAGGAGTACCGGAGGCAGGCGGAGGACCGCCTCGACGGCCTAGGGATTCCCCACTACCGGGTCGAGGGCGCCCGCCAGGGGGTGTTCTTCCGCGTCACGGTCCTTTCCGAGGATGCGGCCACTCGGGCCCGGGCCGCCCAGACCCTGGACCGGGCCGGATTCCTCTACCGGGTCTCGGGGGCGGGAGTAGAGGCCCGCTTCTTCCTGGAGAGGGAAGCCGGGCTCGCCCGGGAGCTCCTGGCCGAGGCGGGGCTCCCGGTCCAGGTGTCGCGGGTCGAGGGGGAGATGCCCTTGTGGACCGTCTTTGCTGGCCCCTACTCGGAGGCCGAAGCCCGGGAAACCAGGGCGCTCCTCCTCGGCCGCCACGGGATCGAAACCTACCTGAGGAGGAGGCCGTGACCGGCGGGTTCCCCCTACACGAAGCGGTGACCCGCTGCGTGGCGCCGTCGGCTCCCGAGGCCCTTCGCCTCGCCGCGGCGCGGGGGGCGATCCCCCTGCCCCCTGCCGATCGCCTGGTGACTCTCGCCCTGCTCCTGGCCGACCCCTCGGAGGCGGTCCGCCACGCCTCCCGACGGGCCTGGGAGGAAACTCCCGCCTTCCTGTTCGCCGGAGCCGTGGAGGACCCCCGCCTCCCCGACACGGTGCTGGATCTCGTAGCCGCCCGGGACCCCTCCGATCCTGGGCTCCTCCTGCGGGTGGTGGCCCACGGCCGGGTGGGCCGGCGCACCCTTGAGCGTTTCATCGGTTCGGGGGACGAAACCCTCCTGGCCACGATGGCCCGGAATCAGCGCGTGCTGTTGGCGTACCCCGACGTGGCCCGACGGCTGGCGGAAAACCCGGCGCTGCACCCTGCCGAGCGCAGCCGCCTCGCGTCCCTGTGCGGCGCGGCGCAGCCCCCCCCCGACGAAGAGGCCGGGCCGGAAGATGCTCTCCTCGAAGACGTGGCGCTCCCCGAAGAACTGCCGCGCTCCCTCCTGGACGAGGAGCCGGGGGCCGAGGCGCCGCCCGACCCCAAGAACGTCTATCAGCTCGTCCAGTCGCTGTCGGTCTCCGAGAAGGTGAAGCTCGCCACCCTGGGCAACAAGGAGGCCCGGCGGCTCCTCGCCCGGGACCCGAACCGGGTGGTCCAGCGGGCGGTGGTCCGCAGCCCCAAGATCCGGGAGGACGAGGTGCTGCCCATCGCCCAGGATCGGACCGTTTCCGAGGAGATCCTGCGGATCATCCTGGACCGGAAGGACTGGCTCAAGCACTACCCGCTCCGCCTGGCCCTGAGCCAGAACCCCAAGACCCCCATCCCCCGGGCTCTTCGCCTGCTCGAGACCCTCCAGGATCAGGACCTCCGGTCCATCTCGAAGAGCCGCAACGTCCCCGCGCCGATTTGCGGCGGGGCCCTGCGCATTCTGGCCCGAAGGGGCAAGGTGTAGCAGGCCCGGGCGGCCGCAGGGGGTCGGAATCCCGCCCGGCAACCCCGCAAGACGCAGTCCCAAGGAGCAGCGATGGCCACCCTGGTCTCCATCAACGTCAGCGACCGCAAGGGCATCAAGAAGGCCCCGGTGCCCCGTGCCCGGATCGGCCTCGAAGGAGTCGCCGGCGACGCCCACGCCGGGCCGTGGCACCGCATGGTCAGCCTGCTGGCGGAGGAGAGCATCCAGAAGATGCGCGACGCCGGCCTGGAGGTGGGGCCCGGCGATTTTGCCGAGAACCTCACCACCCGGGGCCTCGACCTCCTCGGCCTGCCCCTGGGGGCCCGCCTCCGGGTCGGGGACACCGTCGTCCTGGCCCTGACCCAGCACGGGAAGGAGTGTCACACCCGCTGCGCCATTTACTACCAGGCCGGCGACTGCGTCATGCCCAAGGAGGGGGTCTTCGCCGAGGTGCTCGCGGAAGGGGAGATCACCGTCGGGGACACGATCCAGGTCCTGCCCCCCGAGGAGGCCGGAGCGGCCGGGGAGACCCCGTGAGCGCCCCGTGGCCCGTGGGCATCCTGACCCTCTCGGACAAGGGGGCCCGGGGCGAGAGGGAGGACCTCTCCGGCGCCGCGATCCGCGAGCTCCTCGACCCCGCGGTCTTCACCGTGGCGGCCTACCGGGTCATCCCCGACGAGCGGGAGGAGATCGTCGACGCCCTGGTGCGCTGGGTGGACACGGACGGCCTGGCCCTCATCCTCACCACGGGCGGCACCGGCGTGAGCCCCCGGGACGTGACCCCGGAGGCCACCCGGGAGGTCATCGAGCGCGAGGTCCCCGGCATGGCCGAGGCCATGCGGTGGGCGAGCCTCCAGAAGACCCCCCACGCCGTGATCTCCCGAGCCCTGGCCGGCATCCGGCGGCGCACCCTCATCGTGAACCTCCCGGGAAGCCCAAAGGCCGTGCGGGAGAACCTCGCCGTGATCCTGCCGGCGCTGCCCCACGCCGTGGAGAAGATCCACGGCGACCCCTCGGAGTGCGCCACGTAGACCGGCTCCGGGCCACCTTTCTCCGCCCCCCGAGCCGGCGTCGCCTCGGCCCCGTCGCCGTCGAGCCCGTGCGCCCGGCAGCCCCCGCGGGCCCACGCCTCCCCGTATTCGTCCGCCGCCCGGAGCCCCTCATCGGTCCATCCCCACGCCCGTGGGGAACACGCACGACAGGTGAGCGTGGGGGCGTGTCAAGGGTCAGCCGAATTGGGCAGGCCCGGGGTCAAGGTTATTGGGCAGTGTGGGCCTCGGTGGGCTCAGGTTGCTGGGGTGAGGACTCAATGACCTGGGGGCGGCGGCGTTTGCGGTAGGACTCTCCTTTCATGACCACGTGGTGGGCGTTGTGGGCCAGCCGGTCCAAGGCCGAGTTGGCCATGACCGGGTCGGGAAACAGCGGCAGCCAGTCGGCCGGGGGCCGGTTGGAGGTGACCACGATCGAGCCGCGCAGGTGGCGCTCAGCGACGATCTCGTAGAAGTCCTCGGCCTGTGTCATGGACATGGGCTTGAGGCCGAAGTCATCGACGATCAAGAGATCCGGAGCGAGGAAGCGGCGGATCTCGGCCTCCCAGGAGTTGTCGGCGCGAGCGGCGTGGAGCGTGCGAAACAGCTTTGCCGCCTTGACGAAGAGCACGGCGCGCCCCATCCGGCAGGCCTGGTGGCCCAGTGCCTGGGCCAGGTGGGTCTTGCCGGTGCCGGCGGGCCCGTAGAGGAGCACGTGCTCGCGCTTCTCGATAAAGAGCCCGGTGGCGAGATCCCGGACCGCGGCGGGGTTGAGGCCCGGCAGGCAGGCGAAGTCGAACTCCTCGATGGTCTTGGGTTCCTCGAAGCTGGCGCGCTGCAGGCTCAGGGCGCGGCTGCCGGACGCTCCGTTCGGCCTGTCCGCACCGGCTGTCCCTCCGGCTCGGACAAGCTCGCTACGCCCGCTTGCCCTCTCCTCCGGGACAGCCGGTCAAGCATCCCACTTCAGGCGACAACTACCCTGACACAGGGGGGGGGCTCTGGTCACCCGGAAGGGTTGCGCAGCAATCCTGGAGCACCGCTCAGGGGGACTGCGGTCCGTCGCGGGCCCGGCGTGAAGGCACTTGACGTCGGGCCCTCCACCTTGCGCCTCCAGGGCGGAACCAGAGGTTGGGGGTGAAACGGAGGAGGACGATCCCGCGAGAGGAACCGGGGGGCGCCGTCACTGCCAAGTCCGGCGAGCGGTCAGCCTCTCCCTCGCTGCCTCCCGTGCGAGGTCGCGCGCTCTGGCGGACGCGGCAGCGGCCGGTTCAAGGGGCCAGGGTGGCGACCTCCCGGGCTCGCTCCAGCACGATGGGCGTCCTCGCCTGACTGGCTGCATCAGGAGGCAGATGCCCCGGCACCGCTTCCAGGAAGGCGCGTTCGCTCAGGAAGGACGCAAATGCGTCGCGGAGGAACTGCCGAAGGTCGGCTTTGCTCCCGGCGATTTCGGACACGACCTCCGGCCGGCCGTCCAGAACCGCGATGATGTCCTCCAGGTCGTGACTCGCTCGGTAGTCGCCTCCTCCCCGGCTTCTAAAGGCCTCGACCTTGGTGGCCAGGAAGTAGGGCGGCGTGACGAGCCGAATCACGAGATCCTCTGCCATCCGGTAGACGGACGCCGTCGCCAACGCCTCCGAGTACCAGCGGTTGCTGAACCCGAGAACCTCCGGCAGTGTCGGCATCACGTCGACCAGCACCCCTGCGACCCTCCAACGGCACACGGGAGCCCCCTCCTCCGCAACCTCGCGAAACCCGAGCGCACGCAAGCGCTCAGCCAGACGGTAGTACTCGATGCGGGAGGCGACCTCCACGATCACGTCCACGTCGATCGTGGAGCGGATCTCCGGGGCGGCCGGGTCCGATAGGAGTAAGGAGGTCGCCGCGCCGCCCAGGAACGCCACCTCCTCCCGCAACGGACCCAGGCACCGCGCCACCGTCTCGACGAGCACCCGTCCCGCCACCGGCGCCGTCATGACTTCAGCCTCGCACGGAGCTCTCGAATCGAGACCTCGCGCTCCCGAGCGCCGCCGTCGCGAATCGCGTCCGTGAGGACGAGGAGCTCGTACAGGTCCCGGTCCCTCTTCGCCGCCTCCGGCACCGTGCGGTACAGGGGGGAGAAGGAAAAGCCCTGCGTGCCTCCCTGCGGGTCGGGCCAGACCGGCGGGGGCGCCTCCGGTTGGGTGATCAGGTCCCGCAGGGGCGGCCCTGCGTAGGCCGTTGGAACGCCCCGGCTGGGTCCTCCCCGATCCGGGGGAAACGCATAGCGGACGCCGTGGATCAGGAACTCTTCGAGGGCCGCCAGGATCGGACGCTGCCGGGAGGAACCCATGAGCCGCGCCGCAATGGCCCGCTTCACCCCCGCGTGGACCTCGGACGCACTCATGCACAACTCACCGGCCACTCTCGCGTAGCTCCACTCGCGGGCGCCGAGGGAGACGAGCTTCAAGAGGATGAGCACATCTTGGGGCTTCAGAATCATGCCCGTATCTTATTCGCGAATAGCGAATAGCGCAAGGCCTTGTTTCAACGGAGTGCGCGGGAGAGCGGTTGGAATCGCCGCCTGTTCGTAAGCCTCGGGTAGACGATCCGAGACTCTTCCGAACTTGGCGTTGGCCGCGCCCTTCGCGGGCTGCCGTGCGCACAAGTTCGCAGGATGCGGGAAATGCTGCGCTTCGGATGTAGCGGGGGTCCACCAAACCGGGGGAGGGCCACACGGGCGTCCTGCAGGATGCAGGGCAGGTCGGAGCGGTCCATCCCCACGCCCGTGGGGAACACGTCTTTTGGCTGAGCAGATCGTCGAAGACCCTCGGTCCATCCCCACGCCCGTGGGGAACACGGCGTCGTCGCCAGGTGCCCCATGATCGCGTCCGGTCCATCCCCACGCCCGTGGGGAACACTCCCCGCGCGTACCAAGAAACTTGCACTTCCACGGTCCATCCCCACGCCCGTGGGGAACACTAAGAGGCGGAGAGTGTCGCGGTGCCGTCGCGCGGTCCATCCCCACGCCCGTGGGGAACACGAGGTGGAGACCGAGGGGTCTACTGGCACGCTCGGTCCATCCCCACGCCCGTGGGGAACACCGCACCGTGAGGCGGTCGATGGCGCCCAGCTCCGGTCCATCCCCACGCCCGTGGGGAACACGGAGCCCTCGGGCATCCCGTCTGTCCTGTTCGACGGTCCATCCCCACGCCCGTGGGGAACACAAACTCGAAGTCCTCGACATCGACGAACTCCGGCGGTCCATCCCCACGCCCGTGGGGAACACCCTGCCCCCGGCGGCGGGAGTTACCCCTTCGGCGGTCCATCCCCACGCCCGTGGGGAACACGACGGCCACCACGGAGCTCGACTCGGGGGGGCTCGGTCCATCCCCACGCCCGTGGGGAACACTCAGCGAATTTGAGGCGTAGTGTCAGGTCCAGCGGTCCATCCCCACGCCCGTGGGGAACACCGGAGGCCGCCGCTGTCGGACTGGAAGGATTCCGGTCCATCCCCACGCCCGTGGGGAACACTTGGAAAAGGTGGCCCGGTCGAGGTCGGCGACCGGTCCATCCCCACGCCCGTGGGGAACACCCCGAATGCAATCTCAAGCGCCAGAGCCGCCTCGGTCCATCCCCACGCCCGTGGGGAACACCCACACTGCCCCACGCGCCCAGCGCTAACCCACGGTCCATCCCCACGCCCGTGGGGAACACACAACGACAGTGCCTTACCCATGATGCCACCCCGGTCCATCCCCACGCCCGTGGGGAACACAACTGGGAGTACGACCGTATCGACACCTACGACGGTCCATCCCCACGCCCGTGGGGAACACCAGAAGGAGGTGACCCCTTCGACGCTCACGAGAATTGACCCCACCCCTGCTCACCAGAGTTGACCCCT
>JAWSUI010000001.1:0-250690 GCA_033551855.1 Deferrisomatales bacterium | reverse complement strand
GCTACGCTCAAGAGGCCCCAGTTTTCGCCGTTTCAGCCGTGCCCGGGAATTGCTGAAGAAGGGCCTTGTTTGCGAGTCACAGGGCTATGGTATAGCCGCGTTCGCATATTACAGACGCATAGTTGAGGAGACTATCGACTCCTTACTCGCCGAAATTGCGGATTTGATCGAGGGCCCGGACCGTGCCCTTTATCTTTCTGCGCTCGAGCAGACGAAGCGCACGATCGTCGCCCAAGAGAAGATCTCTCTCGTCAAAAACCTGCTCCCTCCAATCCTCAGGCCTGACGGCATGAACCCTCTCGGGGTGCTGCACTCCGTGCTGAGTGGTGGTTTGCATGCCGAGACCGACGAGAACTGCATGCAGGACGCGGCGACCGTGCGGGAAGTTCTCGTCTTTCTGGTGAACCAAGTGGCCGCGAGCAAGGCAGCCGCAAAGACATTTACTGCCGGAATGAGGCGGCTCCTCGAGAAAAAGGTCAAGACCGAGAACTAACCCTGCCCTTCAGTCGGATTGCCTCCAGCGCTGGCGCGCTTCCGGCAACCGCTGAGGGCCACGTTAGCCATGCAAGCGGTCACAAGGGGAAACACGAGGAGGAGACCCCGAGTGGCGAAGGGCATCGAGATGGTATTGACGTTACCGGACGATCCGATGTTCTTCGAAGGATTGATACTGAACTTCGGCCAGCACTGGATGCAGCGGCCCGAGCTATTGCGAAATGACGAGGGTGGGCCGAGCCCGGATGAACCGACCCCGGAGGAGCAGGACATCAAGGACCGCCTCCGCAGGGGCCTGGACGAGACGCTGGACGGGGAGCCGAGCAAGGAGGAATAGCAACCCGGGCGAGTTCTCCTGTCGACCATCGAACGTCCGAAAGATGGCACCGTGCATTACGCTGCACTTGGGTGCGCTTGGGGTGCGTTTCGTGGTCTGTATGGCGCAACTTTGCAAAACTCAATCCCAATGATTTCAGATACTTACGGCTTCCTTCGACGCCTGTCACGTCGGAGGTCGCGAGTTCGAGTCTCGTCGCTCCCGCCATGTAAAGACAAGGGGTTGCGCCTCGTGCGCAACCCCTCTGTTTTTCTCTGGTTGCGGATGGGTCGCGCGCGCCCCTTGTCCCCCGCCGCTCCCGGGATATAGTGATCCACCGTAGAGCCGCTCACCCCTGCGCCGGGCTCGTCCCGGAGGAAGATAGCGCCATGGGAATCCGGATCGGCATCTCGGGCTTCGGCCGGATCGGGAGGAATCTCCTCCGGATCGGGTATCGGGAGCCGGACCTGGAGTTCGTGGCCGTCAGCGACGTGGCCGACCTGGAGTCGCTCGCGTACCTGCTGGGCCACGGGACCATCGAAGGGGCGTTCCCCGGTGGAGTCTCCGTGGACGGGAATCACTTCTTGGTTGGGCCCCAGCGGGTGCGGTACCTGCGGGAGTCGATGCCGGGGGCGATCCCCTGGGACGTGCTCGGGGTCGATATCGTGCTGGAGTGCACCGGGCGGTTCCGCCACCGGGAGGAGCTCGAGCGTCACCTCGCCGCCGGCGCCCGGAAGGTGCTCCTGTCCACGCCGGCCCTGGACCCCATCGACCGGACGATCATCAATGGGGTGAACGACGCCGACCTCCGCCCCGAGGACCGCATCGTCTCCAACGGCTCGAGCTCGAGCCACGCCCTGGGAGTGGCTCTCAAGATCCTGCACGACGCGGCCGGGGTGGAGTGGGCGTTCATGACGACGGTGCACGCGGTTACCGGGGACCAGCAGCTCAGCGACACTGCGAAGCCCAGCCCCCGCTGGAGCCGCAGCGCCGCGAAGAACATCATCCCCAACCACACCTGGGCCCCAGGGGCCGTAGAGGAGATGATTCCGGCACTGCGGGGGCGGATTCAGGGAGTCTCCCTCAACGTCCCCGTGATGGCCGGCTCCAACATCGACCTCGTAACCCAGCTCGGCAAGCCCCTGTCGGCGGAAGAGGTCAACGGGATCCTCCGGGAGGCTGCCCACGGCCCGTACCGGGGCCTCGCCGACTACACCGAGGACCCCATCGTCTCGAGCGACGTCAAGGGGAATCTGGCTTCGGCGGTCTTCGACGCCTCGGCGACGATGGGCATGGGGCCCGGGCTGGTGAAGACCTTGACCTGGTTCGACAACGGCTGGGCCTACGCGGCCCGCATGCTCGAGCTCGCCCGCCGGATGGCCGGCGCCGGGCCCCAGGCGGGAGGGTAGCGTCATGCGCATCGCCATCAACGGGTTTGGCCGCATCGGGCGCACCGTGTTCCGCCTCCTGGAGGCGCGCGGCGACATGGAGGTCGTCGCCGTCAACGACCTGGCCGACAACCAGGCCCTCGGGTACCTGCTGCGCCACGACACGATCATGGGGCCCTTCCCAGGGCAGGTCACCGTAGAGGGCGACGTCCTGCGGAGCCCCGGCCAGACCGTCCAGATGCTCACGCTCCGGAGCCCGGGGGAGCTGCCTTGGAAGAGCCTGGGCATCGGCTACGTGATCGAGGCCACGGGGGTCTTCCGCAAACGGGAGCAGCTCCAGGGCCACCTGGACGCCGGGGCCGGCAAGGTGGTGCTGACCGTCCCCGCCAAGGACGAAATCGATGCCACGGTGGTGCTGGGGGTGAACGAGGACCAGCTCCGCCCGGAGCACCGGATCGTGTCCAACGCCTCCTGCACCACCAACTGCCTCGCCCCCCTGGCGGCGGTCCTGGACCGGGAGTTCGGGATCGAGCGCGGGCTGATGACCACCGTGCACGCCTACACCAACGACCAGCGGCTCGCCGACGTGCCCCACTCGGACTGGCGCCGCAGCCGCGCCGCGGCCGAGAACACGATCCCCACCTCCACGGGGGCGGCCCGGACGGTGGGCCAGGTGCTGCCCCACCTGAAGGGCAGGCTCGACGGGATGGCCATGCGCGTACCGGTGCCGGACGGGTCGATTGTCGATCTCGTGACGGTGCTTCGAGAGGCCGTCACGGTGGCAAGGATCAACGACGCGCTGCGGGCGGCTTCCGAGACCGAACGCCTGCGCAGGGTGCTGCGCTACTCGGAAGCCCCCCTGGTCTCGAGCGACATCATCGGGGACCCCCACTCGTCGATCTTCGACGCCCCCCTCACCCAGACCGTCGGCGCCCACGCCGCCAAGACCCTGGCCTGGTACGACAACGAGTGGGGGTACTCCAACCGGGTCGTCGATCTCATCGAGGTGATGGAGGGGCTGAAGACCTAGCCGCCCGGGGGGCGCCGCCGCCCAACAGCCGGTGCCTGTCCGGCGATGCCTCGCCGACAGGCCGTGCGAGAGACGACACCGGGGTCGGGATCGCTCGCGGGATCCGCTCGCACGTCCGGCCCTCTCCGGCATCCGGTCTCGAGACGGACCGAGCCGGCGCTGGTCTCGTGAGCGCCGACCCGCGCCCCCCCGAGACTTCTCACCCCATTTTGTCCGCCCAACCTCCCCTGCCGAGATTTTTTCAGCTTCGGTCTTGACGGCCGGGATCCAGATGGTTACTTTCCCGCTCCGTTAGCACTCCAGGCGGTAGAGTGCTAGCAAGTCGGCAGGACCCTACACCCCCTTACCCAGAGGGAAAGAAGGAGGCACGTGCAATGAAGATTCGACCCCTGCAGGACCGCGTCATGGTGAAGCGCCTCGAGGAGGAGCAGAAGACGGCTGGCGGGATCATCATCCCCGACACGGCCAAGGAGAAGCCCCAGAAGGGGGAGATCGTCGCCGCCGGCCCCGGAAAGCGAAACGAGGACGGCAAGATCCAGCCCCTCGACATCAAGGCGGGGGACAAGGTGCTCTTCTCCAAGTACGCCGGCACCGAGATCAAGGTGGAGGGTGAGGAGCTCCTCATCATGCGCGAAGACGACATCATGGGCGTGATCGAGGGCTGAGCCTCCGCGCCGACCGACCCGACCAACCTTCCCGAAGGAGGAACACGAAATGGCTGCAAAGAAGATCGAGTACGGCCAGGAGGCGCGGGGCGCACTGCTCAAGGGCATCGACGCCCTGGCCAACGCCGTGAAGGCCACCCTCGGCCCCAAGGGCCGCAACGTGATCATCGAGAAGAGCTGGGGCAGCCCCACGGTCACCAAGGACGGCGTGACGGTCGCCAAGGAGATCGAGCTCAAGGACAAGTTCCAGAACATGGGCGCACAGATGGTCCGCGAGGTCGCATCCAAGACCTCGGACGTCGCCGGCGACGGCACCACCACGGCCACCGTGCTGGCCCAGGCGA
Organism: Deferrisomatales bacterium; assembly: GCA_033551855.1. Taxonomy (GTDB): domain Bacteria; phylum Desulfobacterota; class Deferrisomatia; order Deferrisomatales; family JACRMM01; genus JBFLZB01. Next base: position 246,452 of record JAWSUI010000001.1, on the reverse strand, counting down.
TCTTCCGCGAGGGCTCCCGCCTGGTGGCGGCCGGCCACGACCCCATGGACATCAAACGGGGCATCGAGGCCGCTGTGGAGAAGTGCGTGGGCAAGCTCAAGGACCTCTCCAAGCCGGTGAAGGACCGCAAGGAGATTGCCCAGGTGGGCACCATCTCCGCCAACAACGACCCCACCATCGGCGACATCATCGCCGAGGCCATGGACAAGGTGGGCAAGGAGGGGGTGATCACGGTCGAGGAGGCGAAGAGCATGGAGACCACCCTCGAGGTGGTCGAGGGCATGCAGTTCGACCGCGGCTACATCAGCCCCTACTTCGTCACCAACGCCGAGCGGATGGAGGCCGAGCTCAAGGACGCCTACGTCCTGATCAACGACGGGAAGATCAGCAGCATGAAGGCGCTGCTGCCCATCCTCGAGAAGATCGCCAACACCGGCAAGCCCTTCGTGATCGTGTCCGAGGACCTGGAAGGCGAGGCCCTGGCCACCCTGGTTGTCAACAAGCTGCGCGGCACGCTGAACTGCGCCGCGGTCAAGGCCCCGGGCTTCGGCGACCGCCGCAAGGCCATGCTCCAGGACATCGCCATCCTCACCGGCGGCCAGGTCATCAGCGAAGAGGTGGGCCTCAAGCTCGACAACGTGACCCTGAACGACCTGGGCAAGGCCAAGACCATCCGGATCGACAAGGACAACACCACCATCATCGACGGGGCGGGCAGCCAGCAGGCCATCCAGGATCGGGTCAAGCAGATCCGCGCCCAGGTCGAGGAGACCACCTCGGACTACGACCGCGAGAAGCTCCAGGAGCGCCTGGCGAAGCTCGTGGGCGGCGTGGCCGTGATCAACGTTGGTGCGGCCACCGAGGCCGAGATGAAGGAGAAGAAGGCCCGGGTGGAGGACGCCCTCCACGCGACCCGCGCCGCGGTGGAGGAGGGCATCGTGCCCGGCGGCGGCGTGGCCTTCATGCGCTGCATCCCGGTGCTCGACAAGCTCAAGCTGGAGGAAGCCCAGATGGTGGGCGTGCGGATCGTCACGCGCGCCCTGGAGGAGCCGCTTCGCCAGATCGTGGTGAACGCGGGCGCGGAGCCGTCCGTGGTGGCCAACGAGGTGAAGGGCCGCAAGGAGGCTGAGGGCTTCGACGCGTACAAGGAAGAGTACGTGAACATGATCTCGGCGGGCATCATCGACCCCACCAAGGTGGCTCGCACGGCGCTCCAGAACGCCGCCAGCGTGGCGGGGCTCCTGCTCACCACCGAGGCCATGATCGCCGAGCTCCCGAAGGAGGACAAGGCCGGAGGGATGCCGGGCGGCGGCATGGGCGGCATGGGCGGCATGGGCGGCATGGGCGACATGGACATGTAAGCCTCCCACGCCGGACGTCCACCACAGAGCCCGCGGGTACCCCCCGCGGGCTCTGTTCTCTTGGGGCGTAGGGGGGGCGCCGGAATCCACGAGAACATCTTCGGACGTTCCCCGGGAGCCCCGGGGAACACCCCCGTACCGCGTCGACCGACCCCCGCCGAGTCCGGAGAAAACGGGTGTCCCGGCGCTGGGGCCTGCGGGGATACCCCTTCTCATCGCCGCGGATTGCGGGGCGAAACGCAGGGGCTCCCGGACCCCGCTTGCCGAGCTGGCGGGGAATCCTGGAACGGGGTCCTTCTTGACAGCCCCCTCGCGCCCCCCTAGAGTCGCGCCGTTCCGGGGAGGGCGCCCGAAGGAACGCTCCCCGCGGGAGGCCGGGGGCGCCGCCGTTCTCACGGGGTCAGGCAGGAGGTGCGGTGGAAGGGCAACGGTGGACCGACATGCTGGCCCTGGGACCCGCCGAGCGCGCCTCGCGCTTGGCGTTCCTCGAGATCGGAGACGAAGACCGGCAGCTCCTGGCCGAACTGTCCGGCGTGCTCGGCCCCCACCTGGAGGAGATGGTGGAGCGCTGGCACGCGTTCCTCCTGGAGCGCCCCGAGACCCGCGACAAACTGCCCCGGGGGAAGGTGGGAGACCACCTGCGGGCCATGCAGACCCGCTACTTCCACAGCCTCCTGCACGGCCCCCACGATCGCGAGTACTTCGAAGACCGCCTTCGGATCGGGTTCGTCCACGAGCGGGTTCGCTTGGAGCCGGCCTGGTATTTGGGGGCATACCGGAAGTTCCAGGACATGGTCCGGGAGCGGCTCCTGAGCCAGGGCTACCAGGCAACCCGGCTGGCGGGGTGGCTGCGAGCCCTGGAGAAGGTCGTGTACCTGGACGTGGAGTTGGCGCTGGACGCCTACTTCGATACCCGCAACCGCACCATCCTGGAAAACAACAAGGCTCTACACCAGATGACCCAGCGCCTCGAGAGCCGGAACGAGGAGCTCTCCGTCCAGTTCCGAAACGCACAGGAAGCCGCACGGCTCAGGGACGAGTTCCTCTCCCTCATATCCCACGAAGTGCGGACGCCCCTCAACGCCATCCTCGGTTTCGCGGACCTGCTGGCGGACGGGATCGAGGGTGCGGTCACCGAGGCCCAGGGGGAGAGCCTTCGAAAGATTCGCCGCCACGGGGAGCGGCTCCTCGGAATCTTCGACCAGATGCTCGAGGCGGCCGGGCTGGCGGCATCGGGCGCATCGGCACCCCGCCCCTTCGATCTCGCGGCGGTGGTCTCCGAGACCGTGTCCGCCACCCGAGAGCTCGCCGTCGCGAAAGGTCTCACCCTGGACGTGCAGGTGGAGGGCGGGCTTCCCGCCGCGCTCGGAGACCGCGAGGGCTTCCGCCGGGCACTCCGCAACGTCCTGGAGAATGCGTGCAAGTTCACCGCCAGCGGCGGGATTGTGCTGACGGCGACGCAGGTTGCCGGCGGGGTGCGGGTGGAGGTTGCCGACAGCGGGCCCGGCATCGCCCCCGAGCACCGGGACCGCATCTTCCAGCCCTTCCGCCAAGCTGACTCCGGCGACACCCGAACCGCCACCGGCGTCGGGCTGGGTCTGGCCCTGGCTCGCCAAGCCCTCGAGCGCACCGGCGGATCCCTCACCCTGGCCGCCTCGGGCCCCGGTGGGAGCACCTTCGCCCTGGACCTCCCCGAGGCCCCCACAGCCGACCCAATACCGGATCCGTGACTCCGCGCGGGCTGCATGCCGTTGCCCCGGCCGTTTTCCAGCGTCCCCGTTTGCCCGAACCCGACACGGCCCACAGGCCCGGCGCCGACCTCGAGGGCAGCCCCGGAGGCCGCGGGCTTCAGTACCGGAGCTCCGCCTGGAAGAGCTCTTCCACCGCCGACGGGTCCAGAAGGATGGGCCCAGCCTCGATGCCCCCGAGGAGCGTACCCAGGGCGTACGGGTTTCCCCGGGCCGCCGAGCCCCGCCGGTAGGCCACCAGGCGGCCGTCCTCCAGGCCCGCCCGCTCGAGGGCCGCCCGAAACGCGTCGTCCAGGTACCCCACGCGGTCGATCATCCCGAGCTCCTGCGCACGTTGGGCGGTAAAGGGGGCCCCGGTGGCGATGACCTCCAGATCGGCGTCCCGGACCCCCGGTCGGGCCGCCCGCAATGCCTCCACGAACCGATCCTGGAAGGCGTCCACGATCTCCCGGAGGGTTTCCTGCTCTTCGGGCCCCAGGGGGCGCAAGGGGCTCAGGAGGTCTTTCTGGGCTCCCGCTTTCGTGATCTCGCTCCGGACCCCCCAGCGCTCGAGGAGGATCGACGCGTCGAGCTTCGCCACGAAGACCCCCACGCTCCCCACCAGGGCCGCGGGCAGGGCGAGAATCTCGTCGGCCCCGAGGGCGACGTAGTAGCCGCCGGAGAGTCCCCTCTCCAAGATCACGGCGACAACGGGAACGCCCTTCTCCTCCCGAAAGGACAGGATCTCGTGGAGGACGACGTCGCTCGCCGCCACGGTTCCCCCCGAGGAGTCGATCTTTACTAGGAGCGCCTTCACCTGGGGGTCCTTACGGCCCCAGTCCAAATCGGCACGAACCCGTGCGGGCAGGCTCTCCCCCCGGCCGAGGCCCGGGGGAGACCAGGGACTGCGAAAGGAGAGGGTTCCCGAGACCTCCACCAGGAGGACCTTCCCCGTTCCCTCCCCCAGCAGGCTCACCTCCCGGTGGGCTTCCGAGGTGCCCAGGGGGAGCCGGATCACGGCACAGGCGGAGAGGAGGAGGGCCAGGGCGAGGGCAAGTGGGCGCATGGGACCTCCGGGTCGGGAAGCGAGGCACGGCCCGGCCGTTCCCGGGGGGACGCCCCGCGACATTCCCCACAGGGAACAGGAGGGGCCCATCCGGGACACGGCCGTCGAGGTCCGACCGTGTGTGCAGGCGAGAATCCGATCATTCCCCGAAAAAACACCAAAAAAAGAGGCGCATCCGGGGAGTGACCGGGTACTCGTCTCCAGGGACGATCGGGTGGGCCCGACCATGTAGGCGAACGGCCGCTCGACCGGACCAGTTGCTTCGGGAGCCGCAATATCGCGAGGATTCCGGATGCGGCGCGGGAGCGCTCCCACCGTGCAGCCCGGCATCGTCTGCCGGAGTGGGCGGACCCACCCGGCCGTTTACCGGATGAACCAAAAAAGGGACCCGGGTGCCGTCCCGGGTCCCTCTGAACGTCTGGTGGGCGATGCAGGGATCGAACCTGCGACCCCTGGCATGTGAGGCCAGTGCTCTTCCGCTGAGCTAATCGCCCGTGAGGGGGTCTTTATAGCGGCAAGCCGTGGGTCGGTCAAGGTCTTTGTGCCCCCGCGCACCGCAGGACAGGCGGCTGCCAACATACACCGAGACGCGAGCGCAGGCAAAGGAGGCGCCCCAGAGGTTCGCGTCGCGGGGCAGTCCGCGCAGGTCGCGGGGTCGCCCCAGAGCGCGCCAGGCACCGGGATCGTCCGCGTCGCGCAGGACCCGGCCGGGCTCGAGACGGTCGTCCGGCAGGACCCGCAAGACCCCCGGCAGGGCTCCCGGCAGCGCCTCTCCGTCGTCGGCCCGCCCGGCCGCCACCAGGGCGCAGCCTTGGCCGAGGGCCTCCTCGCAGGCGCGGGCGAGGACCTCCGAGCCCGGTCCCGGCGGGACCGCCACACTCAGGTTGAGGAGCCGGCACCCTTCGGCGGCCGCCCGCAGGACGGCCCGGGCGACGAGGGACGGGTACGTCAGCAGGCCCTCGGTGAAGACCCGCACCGCGAAGAGCTCGGCCCGAGGCAGGCCCTGTCGAAGAACGCCGGCGACCGCCGTCCCGTGCCCCAAGGGATCCCGGAAGTCCCCGTCCTCCCGGATCGTCCCGTCGGGCGCCGCGAAGATCCGGCAGCCGTCCACGGGGCCCCGGACGTGGGGGTGCCACGGGTTCACCCCCGTGTCGATCACCCCGACCCTCATCCCCACACCGCGTCCACGTCCTCGTCGGGAACGTCCCAAACGCCGCCGTGGGGCGGAAGGGCCTCGTCGCGGAAAAATGCCGGGAGCCGGTCCTCGGCGGGACCGAAGCCGCACAGCTCGTTGTACTCCCGCTCCCGCCGGCAGACCGCCTCTCCCAGGCTCGCCAGGTAACCCGACCCGAGCTCTGCCCCCACCTTCGACGACACGGCCTCCACCAGGTGCGACTGGAGCTCGGGGCTCTCCAGCACCGGCAGCGAGGCGAAGAGGCAGATCCCCAGGGTGTCGATCGCCGCGAAGTAGGTCTGGAGGAACGCCGACATCTGACCCTGCCCCCGGGGGCTGGAGGGGTCGTAGGAGGGATTGCTAGGGCTCGGCAGGGCGTTTCCTGCGGTGTGGTCCGCGCCCATGGGGCTCGTGGCGTAGGTGACGCCCGTCCCCTTGAGCACGCGGGGGTCGTAGGCGGCCAGGGACTGGCCCTTGACCGCGGGCACCCGTTCCACGCCCAAGGCCCTCCCCGTCTCGGCGCAGCCATTGCCCAGGAGGAGCCCCAGGGGGTCACGCGAACGGATCGACTCCACCGCCGCGAGCGCCCGGGTCCCGTCTCCCCAGGGGAGACTCCCCGCCTCCATCGCCACCGCGAGGGCGGCTCCCACGTCCATCGTGTCCAGCCCCAGGTCGTCGCAGGCCCGGTCGATGCGGGCGATGAGGTCGGGGTCTTCGATGGCGCAGTTCGACCCGACCATTCCCAGGGTCTCGTACTCGAACCCGGAGGTGATGAAATTGCCCTCCGGGTCGCTGTACACCTGGGAGCAGTGGATGATGCACCCCGCCATGCACCGGTGCTTGGTGGACGCTGCGGGCCGGGAGACCATGAGGGCGGCCAGGGCCTCTCCCCCGATGCGCTCCGCCCCGGGAAAGCTCCCGGTGGAGAAGTTGCGGGTCGGAAGCGCCCCTAGCTCGTTGATCAGGGGAACCAGCATGGCCGTGCCCAGGGCCTGGAACCCTCCGGTCAGGGGGTGAGCCGCGATGCCCTGGGCCAGGGCAGCCGCGGCCGCCCGAAATCGCTCGGGGTCCGCCAGCGGCGGGGCGCCGGCGTCTGTGTCGTCGACGACGACCGCCTTGAGCCCCTTGGCGCCCATCACCCCGCCCAGCCCGCCCCGGGCAGCGGTGCGCAGCAGGTAGTCCGGCGTCGTGACGCAGATGGCAGCCGCCTTGAGCCTTCCCTCGCCCGCCGGGCCGACGGTCACGAGGCCACAGCCGGGGTGGTCCCTGCGCAGCCGGTCCACGGTATCGTAGTTCCCGAGGCCCCACAGGTCTCCGGCGGGCAGGAACGAGACGCCCGCGGCCGACACCCGGACCAGAACCGGCTCGGCAGACGCCCCCTGGAAGACCACGGCCCCCAGGCCGAGGCGCGCGAGCTTCTGGGCCACGGAGCCCCCGGAGTTGGACTCCTTCACGGTGCCCGTGAGCGGGCTGCGGGCCCCCACCGAGAGCCGGCCGCTGTTGGGTACTGCGGTCCCGGCCAGTACCCCGGGGGCGAGGATGAGCCGGTTCTCGGGGCCCAGGGCGTCGGCGCCCGAAGGGACCTCCTCGGCGACCACCGCCGAAGTCAGCCCTCTGCCGCCGAGGCCGCGCCAGCGCTCCGGCAGGGGCTCGGTCGAGGCGGTTCGGGCGGACAGGTCGATGCGCAGGACGTGGGACATGGGTCGTCTCTCCCTTCTCCCGGTTTGGGGCATTCGTTCAAGGGGCACGGGCGGGCGAGGCGGCTCCCGCACCCAGCCGCCCCAGAAGCTCCTCCTCGGTCACCTCGTGAAGGGCCCCGTCGTCCAGGAGAAGGAGCCGATCGAGCTGCCCCAGCCCCCCGAGGCGGTGCGTCACGAGCAGGACGGTGCGATCCGGGTACTCCCGCCACAGGTTGCGCCGGACCCGCGCCTCGGTGTCGAGGTCCAACGCCGAGAACGCCTCGTCCAGGACGAGGATCGGGGGTGCCCGGACCAGGAGCCGCGCGACTCCGAGGCGCTGGCGCTGGCCGTCGGAGAGGGCCAGCCCCCTCCCCCCGATGATCGTTCGGTATCCTTGGGGGAGCGAGAGGATGAACTCGTGGGCCTCCGCCGTGCGCGCGGCCCGGAGCACCGCCGCGGTGTCTGCCTCGGGTGAGCCGTAGGTCAGATTCTCCTCGACGGTGGCGTGGAGCAGAAAGGGCTCCGCCCCGGCGTACCCGATGACCTGCCGCAGGTCCTCTCCCGCACCGGGAGCGAAGCCCCCGACCCGCACCCACCCCGCCGACGGCCGCCGCAGGCCGAAGAGAAGCTGGACGAGGGTGGACTTTCCGGCCCCCGACGGGCCGCACAGGGCGACCTTCTCCCCCCTGGCCACGTGGAGGCCAAGCCCTCGAAGGATCGGGGGCTTGCCGGGGTAGGCGAGCTCCACGGCTTCCACGTGGACCTCTCCGCGTCCCCCGACCCCCGAGCCGGCAGGGGTGGGACCCTCTTCCTCGGCCTCCCCTAGGACCTCGGCCACCCGCTGCAGGCTGACCCGAGCCTCCTGAAGGTTGCGGACCAGCCCCAGAAGGCCCCGCGCGGGGGCGTACAGGCGCCCCTGGTACAGGACGAAGGCCACGAACGTTCCCAGGCCGATCTCCCCCGCCTCCAGAAGGCGCCCTCCGAGAAGGTAGATCCACGCCAAGCCCAAGGCGAGGGCGAGGCCGGGAAGGCCTCCTGCCGCGGCGTCGAGCACCTGGAAGCGCAGCACCCGGCCCACCAGCGCCCGGTTGAGGTCTCCGAGGCGAACCTCTTCCTGGGGCTCCGCTCCATGAAGGCGCACGTGCCGCACCGCTCCGAGGCGTTCGGCGAGGAAGTGGGAGAGGTCCGCCAGGGCTTCCTGGATTCCCCGCGTCCCCCGCTCCACCGGTCCGCGGAAGGCCGCGGTGAGCAGCAGGGCGAGGAACACGCCGAGAAAGCTCCAGCCGGCGAGAACGGGCGAGAGGTGGACGAGGATCGCCGCGGCGACGACCAGGAAGAGGGCGCCCTGCAGGCTCCCCAGAACACCGTCCACCAGAAGCCCCTGGATGCGCGGCACGTCCGAGCCGAAGCGGGTGAGGAGATCCCCGTGCCGGAAGGACTCCAGGTGGGACAGCGGCAGCCGGAGGCAGCGGCTGAAGAGCCGTTCCCTGATCTCCACCAGCACCCGGGCCGAGAGCCGGGCGTGGACATAGCGGGTGACCACCCCCAGGCCGAGGTCCAGGAGGGACAGCGCAGCCAGGCCGGCGGCCACCATCGGGACGACCCCGAAGTCGCCGCGCACGGCCACGGCGTCGATGAAGGCCTTCCCGATCAGGGGGGCCGCCAGGGAGGCCCCTGCGCCCAGGAGGCCAAGGGCGAAGAGGGCCACGAGCCCCCGGCCCTTCCCCCGCAGATGACCGGAAAAAGGGGCCAACGACGTCAACACGGCACGGCTCCCGGGGCCCCCCGCCCCCCGCGGTGCCACACCCCGGGATAGTAGCAACCGTGGGCCCCGTCGCACAGGCTTCGCGCGCCTCTCAGGGCGACCACCGCCTCCCGGATTTCGTCCGGTTCGCCCCCTGCCTCGGCAAGCCGCACAGCCCGGGCAGCGAGGTCCACCGATGCGCGTTTTCTCTCCGGGGACGCCTCCCTCCCCACGACCTTGAGGCTCGTGATCCCCATCCGACGGAAAGCGGGCAGGGCGCACAGTCCGCAGGGGGCGAGGGGGTAGCCCCGGCTCGTCCGGCACCCGCAGTTGCTGAGGGTCCACTTCCAGAGCTCGTACTCCTCCAGGGCCCGGGCACCGACCCCTTCGGTGCCCGGGCCGTCCCCCAGGCAGAAGGGGCCCAGGGCGTGGGTGGTCGCGCACAGCCCCTCTTCGAACACGCAGCCGTCGTTGAGCAGGAACACCTCGTACTCGAGGCCCGGCACGAGGCAGGCTCGAATCTCGGGCAGGGTCAGGTGGCGGGGAAGGATGACCCGGGACGCTCCGAGCTCCCGGAAGAAGGCCGCCGCCGAACCGTTCGTGACCGTGGCGAGGCTGGAGACGTGCAGCCGCGGCCCCAGGCCCTGGTCCGTCAGGGTCAGGATGAGCTCCAGGTCTGCCACGATGAGGGCGCTCACGCCGTGCTCCCGGAGCAGGTGCCGGCCGAACTCGGCGAGCTCTCCCACCGCCCCGTCCGGGTAACGGGCCGCGTTCAGCGCCACGTGAACCGGCCGGTTGCCGGCCAGAGACACGATTCTGTCCAGCTCGCCCAGGTCCGCCACCCCGGCGGCCCTCGGGTCTCGGCGGCTGGCCCAGGCGCCCCCGTACCGCTCCTCCCACCAGGAGGGGGCCACCCCGCAGTAGAGCTCGTCGGCACCGGCTTCGCACAGCGGCGCCACCTCGGCGGCGGAGCGCACGGGGGCCATGACCCTCACGGGGATGGCCTCCGGTGGAGAACCACCCGGTCGGCCCGACCCAGGTGGAACCGGGCAGCGTCGCGAGAGACCTCGCAGAAGAGGGTGTTTCCGGCCCGCCACAGGGGATCCCGCGTGTCCTGCCGCCGGACCGCCAGCGGCCCGCCCCGGCACCGAAGGCTGCACGGGGAACCGAGGCGAGAGGCAACGCCGGGGCCGCCGGAGCCCCCTAGGAGCTCCGCCTCCGGTGCCTCCGCGCCGGTCTTCAGGAGACAGTTCCGGCCCGAGGCGACAAAGGAATACGGCAGGTGGAGGACGCGCTGCAGCCCCTCCTCCCCGTCCCCGAGGTGCGTTCCTTCCAGGTCCGGGTCGGTTTCCAGGGCCTCCACACCCCGGCCTGCCAAGAAGGCGCGCAGGCGCCCGCCCCGGGCGCCTGTCCCGTCGGGATACGCTGCGGGTCCGGCGCGGGGATCCCGGAGGGAGCGGTTGAGGAGCCTTCCGGCCCTCCGGGGCAGTGCCGGGTGGTCCTGCGCGAGAAGTCGCAGTACCCCCCAGTCGTTGAAGACCACGGCCGGCCGGAACCCTCGCCGAGCCAGGAACCGGAGCAGAGCGTCGATCCGTGCCAGGCCGTCCGCGGTCACCGGAGGGGACAGGAGCGCGGCCTCGAGCCTCCGCTTCTTCGCCGCCCGGCAGAAGGCATCCCCGGTTTCGTGCCCGGGGATTCGGTCCTCGCAAAACTCTGAGCCGAAGTAGAGCGCCGCCAGGCGGCCTCGCGGCAGTACCTCCCGCCACTCGGCCGCGCAGGCGTTCCGAGGGTCCGTCGGGACCTCCGTCGGCTCTTCCAGCCGCACCGCGTACTCCATCGCCCCTCTTTCCGTACCTTCCCCGCGACCGAGGGAAGGCCTTGCCCCCCCTCGGTCGCTCCGGATCGGCACCCCTTCCGGCTAGAACGTGACCCTGCGGATGTCCATGCCGTCGGTGGCCATTTGCAGGACCTTGAGGGGCTTCAGTGTCTCGGCGTCGAAGATGGTGAGTGTGGAACCTGCGGCGTATACCTTCTTTCCGTCGCTCGAGACGTTCACCCCGTAGCAGGTGCCCTCGCGGTTGACCACCACGGCCTCGTAGGTGTTGGTCTCCAGGTTGATCACGTTGAGCTCGTCCATCACGCCGTAGGCCTTCTTCTTGTCCGGCGAGTAGATTACGGAGTAGGCGAAGATCGGGATGCCGTTCAGGGGCGTGTCCACGATCTCGCCGCTCTCCTTATGGATTGCCAGAAGGCCCATGATCTCGGAGGTATAGTAGTTGGCCATGAACACACCCCCGTTCTCCCAGGAGTAGTTCCAGAAGGGGAGGAAGTTCATTTCCTTCTCGTACATGGGCCACGTTTCGGTGATCTTCATTTCCGGGCCCGACACGTCGACCTTGTGGAGGTCCTTGCCGATGGCGTAGACCATGGCGCCGCCCTTGACGGTCGTGAGGCTGGCGACGCCCCACGGGACCTCGATGCTCCGCAGGATTTTCCCGGTATCCAGGTCGAACTGGGCGAGCACCGGGTTCGGGACGACGACGTCCCCGTCCTTCGTGGTGCGGGACAGGATCGCCCCGTACGCGGTCTTCCCGTCGGGAGCCAGGTCGAACCCGAACAGAAAGCGCTGCCAGCCGTCGGAGTGCAGGTCGACCGTCTTCACCACCTTGTTCGCGGAGAGGTCCACCTTGTGGATCAGGTGGCGCTTGGCCGTCACGTAGAGGAACTTCTTGTCCGGGGTCAGGGCGGCTTCCCGGAGCCACCCCTCCGCCGCGATGTCGGCAACGATCGTGTCGGTGGTGCCGTCGATCACCTGGATGACGCCGTACCCCAGGTAGTAGAACATGTCCTTCGCCTGGGCCCCGGCCGCGAGAACGGTCAGGGCGAGGGCCAGGAACAGGGTCGCCTTGCGCTTCATGGTGCCCTCCTGTGCGTGTGTCTTCTTGACGGGATCACGGGATCGGCCGGATCCCTTCCGCCTTGCCCGGTTCATTCCGTTATCCTGTCCACATCGGCCCCTCTTCTACTCATACTTCAGCTTTCGCCAGTCCCGAGCCACGTTGGGGCACACCTGGTCGAAGTCCGGGTGGTTCGTGAGGCCGTCGGGAACCTGGGCCGGCCACCAGCAGTCCCCTGCGCACCCGTGGAAGTCCCGGGCCGACGACTGGCAGTTGCTCATCGGGTAGGTCGGCCGCGGATTGGTCTCCCACCCGGTGTCGAAGACCGTCGTGCACCCAACCGGCATGGGAGGGGGACCCTCCTGCAGGGCCCGGGCCGCCTTCCCTTCCCCGGCAGCCAGCTCCCGGATGGCCTGGGCCTTCTTGTTCAGCGCCCGCATCTTTCGCTTGTCCATGCTCTGCTCCTCACGATTCTCTGTGGTTTCCAACGGGCCTTCCGCGTACCGACGGCCGTCTCCGCGGCGGTGCTAGTGAGCCGCCCTCCGGTCCAGGTGCGCGAGGATCTGCCGTGTCCCGATGTCTTCCAGACGGCCGTAGAGCTCGACCCCGAGGGAGATCCAACGCCGAATGAAGCGGCAACTCCCCCCGGGGGCCTGTCCCAGGGCCGATTCCCTCACGTAGTTCTCGTAGTGACAGCCCCCCCGGCACAGGGCCCGGACCCAGCAGAGGGAGCACGCGTCCTTCCGCGGGGCGGCCAAACCCTCGAGGCAGGCCCGAACCCTTGCCGGGTCGGGGCCGGCCTCCAGGTTCCCCACCTCGAACTCGGCCTCCCCCACCAGCCGGTGGCAGAGGTAGAGCCGCTCCGACGCGTCCATGGCCAGGTAGCCGAGCCCCGCCCCGCAGGGGGCGGACTTCACGGTGCCACCGTGCAGCCGTCCGAGCAGGTCGAGGAGGTTCGAGAAGGGGAGGATCCTTCCCTCCCGGGCATCCACCTCGAAACGCCGGGCCAGCGCGGCGAACCCCTCGAACAGCGCTTCCTCCTCCTCGTCGGAGGGAAGCAGGTCGGGCGTGACGGGGCTCGCGGGCGCGATCCCCACTTCGTGGAACCCCAACCCCAGGAGGTGATCGAAGACCTCCGGTACGCGGCCCCACTGCTTGGGCTGCAAGGTCACCCGGGCGGCGACCGGTTGGGGGCCGGCCCGAAGAAGTGTCTGCAGCCCCCGCAGCACCTCGGCGTAGCTCCCGCCACCGTCCCCCGCGAAGGGGCGGTTGACGTCGTGGACGTCCGGCGGTCCGTCGAGGCTCACCGAGACGCACACCCGGTTCGCCCGGAGGAAGGCGACCACTTCGTCGTCAAGGAGGGTGCCGTTGGTCGTCAACGACAGCGTGAGGCGCTTTCCCTCGCGCGCGGCGCACGCCCGGGCCTCCTCCACTGCCGCCTTTACCGCCGGGGTATTCAGGAGGGGCTCCCCCCCGAAGAGGATGAGGGTCACCTCCTCCCGGTCCCCCGACCCCTCCACGAGGCGACGCGCCGCCCGCCGGGCCGCCCCCGGATCGAGAAGCTTGGCCTCTCCGCCGTAGGCCCCCCCCGCCGCGTAGCAGTAACCGCAGCGGAGGTTGCAGGCCTGGGCGACCTCCAGGACCAACGTCCCCAGCGGGATGCCGCCGGGGTCCGGGAGGGACGGCACCGGCGCCCGCCGGCTTTGGGCGGGGACCAGGAGCCGCGCCTCCCGGAGGTCTTCCAGGAGGCCGCGCTCCGCGGCCGGAACCTCGTCCAGGAGCAGGGGATCTCGGGTCCGCCAGCGGGCCAGGATGTCCCGTGCTTCCTCGTCGACCGCAAAGAGGCTCGCCTCATCGACGCCGAAGAGGAGCGCCCCCTCCGGTCGCGGAAAGAGGCGGTGGTCCGCCCAGCGGTAGGTGGTGATCATCGGATCCTCTGGATGTAGTCCGGAACCGTCACCGCAAGGCGCCCCTCGGCCACGTAGGTGCGCTCTCCCCTCCGGTATTCGGCGAGGACCTTCACCCATCCCGAGCCTTCGCCCGAGTACTCCCGGGCCGGGATCGGCGCATAGTCGCCGATGGGCAGGTATTTTCCGGCGGTATCGATCTGGCCCACCCAGTGCAGGTCGTCATCTCCGGGGCGGGTGACCTCCTCCGCGAGGCGAAAGGTCGCAGACACCGGACCCAACTCCACGTCATCGGAGGGATCCCAGAAGTCCGCGCCGTTGGACCATGCCACGGCCTCGAACTGCACCCCTTCCGCCGGGTAGTGGGGGCCGCCGTCCAGGCGCGCCCTGCCGATGGCCGGCACCACGGCGATGTAGTCCACGCGGGGTGCGAGCTGCACGGGAACCCCCTCCAACCGCTTGACCTGCAGAGAGGCCTCCCCGACGGTCGCCACACGGCTCACGACCCGGGCCTCGATCACCTCGGGGGAGGTTCGCCTGGCCCAGAGGACCTCCACGGTGCCCCCGGCGAACCGGAGGTCTGCCGCCGACACCTCCGGCAGCCCGATGCCTTCGATGGTCAGGGACGTCTCTTCCCCCAGGAGGAGGTAGCCCGGCGTCACCCGGAGCACACGGGCCTTCCCGTCCGCCGGGTACCACGTGCTCTGGGACGTACGAAAGTCCGGAGCGGGGAAGTGGTGCTCCCCCGAGATCACGCCGTCGGCCCAGGAGTAGGCGCCCAGCGTCTCGAAGCCGTTGTGTTTCGTGCGGGTGCGCAGCGCATACCCGCCGTACACGGTCGCTTCACCGCTGAAGGACTCGGAGGTTCCGTCCGCGAAGTGGAGGGTTCCCGAGAGCGCCGCTTCGCCGCCCCCCAGGTCCTTCACCTCCGCCTTCCCCCGGTAGGTCCCCTTCCCCGGTTCGCGCCCCAGCACGAACCAGGAGCCGGCGAGCTTGGGGGCGGGAGCCTTCCAGTCCTGGCCGTAGGGATAGATCTTCGCCAGGTACTCCAAGACGGCGTCGGCCTCCTCGATCCAGTGCATCTCGCGCATCTGGAAGACGATGGCGGGGTCCACCCACAGGTGGAAATCCCGCACCTTCGCCCAGCTCTCGGGGGTCATCCGGTAGGAGAGGACCTTCCCCGCGCTGTGGCAGCGCACGCAGGCGGCAAAGAACCGCTCCTCCTCCTCACCCAGAGGAGCCTCCTGGTGCTGGGAGTTGTGGAAGAGGTGGAGGTAGGACACCTCGGCCATCTCCTCGGGGCTCAAGATCTGGGTAGCGGAGAGCTCCTTGAGGAGGGTGTCCATCTCGCCGGCCGCCAGTTCCATGCCGTGGAGCCGGTACATCCGGTCGACGATGACCGTCCACTCCTCCGGGGTGGTGCGAATCTCCTGCACCCGGGCGAGCCTTCCGTCCACCGGCGCGTGGCACGGGGCACACTTCTTCCAGACCAGGGATTCCTTGGAGAACGCCGAGGCCGGCGGGGCGGAAACCGCCGCCGCCAGGGCCAGTGCTGCTCCAGCCAGTATCACCTTCCGCATGGTTTCGTCCCTCCGTCGCTCAGAACGCATAGGCGACGCGCAGCCACACGTCGTCGCCCTTGGTGTCGTTGGCGGCACTGATGTCCCGGGTCCAGCGAAAGTTGGCGCCGAACCTCTCGGTGAACTGGTATCCCAGGAGCGGGCCGAACTGGACGCGCTTGGCCTTGGTGTCGGACACCGAGGAACCGTTTTGCTCGGCTTCGTCGAGATCCCAATAGCCCCCCCCGTTCACTCCCAGGATCAGTTGATCGGTGAGCTGATAGGCTAGGCTCGCCTCGGCCTCGAACCGGGGCGGCAGCTTGAAGTCGTTGTCGGGTTCCTCGGTGTGGTGGTAGTAGTTCAGGTTGGCGTCGAAGACGACCTTGCCGAGCATCTGGTGGAAGGCGAGCTGGTGCTCGAAGTACCAGTGATTCTGCCCGAGGTTGATGGCCTGGTTCTTGTCCCATTCCCCTGTGGGGGTGAAAACATAGAACCAATAGGACACGTAGGTGGCGGAGCTCTCGTTCGCGTAGAGGAAGATTCCCGGCCCGAAGACGATGTCACCCAGCCCGGACGAATCCTCTTTGAATACCTTGTCCTCCTCGACCTTTCCGAAGGGCACGATCACCTGGAACGCCATGGGAACCGGGCCGAGGTGGAAGTAGGCCAGGGGCCGGAGGACCCCAACGGTAGCCGTAAGGTCGATGGAGGCGGCCTTGCTCCCGCCGGGTCCCGTGAACTCGTCCGCCGTGTAGTAGTTGAAGTACGCAAGGCCGTAGAAGCCGTCCGGCGCCAGGATGTTGTCGTAGGGGTCCACCAGGATGGCCCGGGCCGAGCCGGCCCAGCCGAGCGCGAGTGCGAGCCCCAGGGTGACGATCCATCGCTTCATCGGTCTCTCCTCTTCTTGGTAGCGGTCGCGGGAAAAGGGCGCCCAGAGCATATTCAAACTTCGTTCCACTCCATTGCGCAACGCGCAAGAAACATGGCGCGACACCGCAGGCTGCCGATATGACTGGCTTTTCCTGACATCCACGAGAAATCGCGTTCTAGAGGTCGCGCGGGTGGAGGGGGAAAAAGTGCGGTCAACGGGACATCCGTGTCTCTGTAACGCAACGCGAGGCGAGACGCCGGCGTCCCACCCTCGCCGGGGAGCGCCCCCTCCGGGACAGGGCTGTCTCAGTTTTCGCGGAACGTGTTGGGGTCGAGGTCGAGGGAGGACAGGAGGCGGTGGATGTGGCGGCGGTCCAGGCCGGCGTGCTCCGCCACCCGGGTTACGTTGCCCCGGTAGTGGGTCAGCAGCGCCGCGAGGTAGGGCCTCGTCGCCTCCTCGAGAACCCGCGCCTTGAGCTCCGGATAGGTCCCGGGGGGTAGCCCCGGGGAGAGGGCTTCTCCCATGTGTGACGGGAGCTGCTCCACCCCCACGGCGCGCACGTCGTGGAAGGTGAGGATGCTCTCGAGGAGGTTCACGAGCTCGCGGACGTTACCGGGCCAGGAGTGGGCGCGCAGGCGTCCCAGGGCGGGCGGGGTCACCCGCTCCGCCCTCCGGTTCAGGCGCCGGTTGAGGCGCTCCAGGTGGTGGGAGACGAGCAGGGGGAGGTCCTCGAGCCGCTCGCGGAGGGGGGGGACGCGGATTTCGATGACCTGCAGCCGGTAGAAGAGGTCCTCCCGGAAATGGCCTGCCCGTACCTCGGCCTCCAGGTCGCGGTTCGTGGCAGCCACCACCCGGGCCCGCGTGGACCGCCGCTGGGACTCCCCCACCCGTGCGAAGGTCCGTCCCTCGATCACCCGCAAGAGCTTCTTCTGCAGCGACAGCTCGAGCTCGCCGATCTCGTCCAGGAAGACCGTGCCGTCGCTCGCCACCTCGAAGTAGCCGGCCCGCTCCCGGTGGGCCCCGGTGAAGGATCCCCGGGCGTGCCCGAAGAGCTCGCTCTCCAGGAGCGCCGCGGGCAGGCCGGCGCAGTCCACGGTGACGAAGGGGCGGTCGCGCCGAGGTCCGCCGGCGTGGATCGCCCGGGACACGAGCTCCTTGCCGGTGCCGCTCTCCCCGGTGACGAGCACCGTGGAATCCGTGGCGGCCACAGCGGCAATGCGCGCCCGAAGCTCGCGCATTCCCAGGCTGGTGCCCACGAGCCCCTCGGCCTCCCCTACCCGGCCCAGGGCCTCCGCCAGAAGGCGGTTCTCCCGCCGCAGATCCCGGTGCTCCAGGGCTTTCCGGAGCGCCAGGTCCACCTCGTCGAGATCGAAGGGTTTGGTCAGGTAGTCGTAGACCCCCCTCCGCATCGCCTCCACGGCCGAACGGATCGTGCCGTAACCTGTCAGCACGAGGACGGGGAGCTCCGGCTGGAGCACCTGCGCCTGCTCCGCCAGGTCCGCCCCGCTCAGGCCGGGCATCTTCATGTCCGTGATCACCGCGTCGGGTCCCCACGCCCGGACCCGGTCGAGCCCGAGCCGCGGGTCCGCCTCCCCCTCGGCGTCGTAGCCCATGGACCGGAGGGCCTTCACAAGGGCCTCCAGGAGACGGACGTCGTCATCCACGACGAGGACGCGCGGACCGGCGACCTCCTTCATGCCTCACCTCCGCGGGGCAGCACCACCCGGAAACGACACCCCCGGGGCAGGAGGTTCTCGACCTCGATGCGGCCCCCGTGGCCCTCCACGATCCGATACACCACCGCGAGCCCCAAACCGGTGCCCCTTCCCACCTCCTTGGTGGTGAAGAACGGCTCGAAGATCTTGGGCATCAACGTCTCGGGGATGCCCGGGCCGTCGTCCTCCACCTCGAGACGAAGGGCGCCGTCCGGCCCCCCGTCGGACCCCGTGCGCACCACCACCCTCCCCCCGGACGGCTGAGCGTCGATGGCATTGCCCAAGAGGTTCCACAGGACCTGCTTCAAGCCCGAGCGGTCGCCCCACAGGGTCCGCCCGCCGGCCCCCAACGCCACCTCCAACGTGATCCCCCGGGCCGCCGCCTCGTGGCGCGAGAGCTCCGCCACCTCCTGCACCAGGGGGTCCAGTGCGAGGTACGTCTTCACCGGGCTCTGCAGGCGGGACAGATCCAGGAGGTTTCGCAGTTTCTCTTGGATGCGGCCGATCTCTCCCTCCACGACCTGCAGGCTTTCCCTCGCCTCCGGCGACAGGTCCGGGCGGCGGCGGAGCAGTTGGGTGTAGGTGGAAATCGTAGCAAGCGGATTGTTGACCTCGTGGGCCACCCCTGCAGCGAGCCGGCCCACCGCGGCGAGCTTCCGGCTCTGCTCCATCTCGGCGTGCACCCTCTCGAGCTCCCGCTTCTTCTCCTGGAGCCCCGCGGCCATGGAGTTCAAGGCGCCGGCAAGCTGTCCGAACTCCCCCGCCCCCCCCTCGGCGCGATGGGAGAGCTCCCCTGCCCCGAAGCGGCGGATGGCCGAGAGCAGCGTTCGCAGGCCCCGAGACTGGTGGGCGAGCACGAGCCAGGTGAGTCCCGCGATCCCGACGAGGGCGAACGCGAGGATGTGGATGAAGTTTCGCCGCACGCGCACGGTCTCGCGGACCACGCCCGCCACGCTCTGGTAGGCGGACTCCACCACGTCGTTCTCCGGGACCAGGAGGACGAGCCGCCAGCCGGGGGGGAAGACGCTCACCGAACCCACCAGGAACAGGTGGTCTCCAGCCACCAGCCGCTCGACGCTCTCCACGGCCCCCCCGCGCAGCCGCGCCGCCAGATCCGTCACCGAGGAACGGGACGACGACGCCAGCTCCTGCCCGTGGGGCGGCGCCCCGGAGTCCAGCCCCAGCGCCTCGAGGGGCAGATTGACCGAGGCCGCGATGATCCCGCCGCCCCCGGAGAGGAGGAGCGAGCTGGACTCTCCGGAGAGGCGGATCTCCTCGATCGCAGTGAGCAGCTTCTGGATCGTGATGTCGATCCCGGCGGTGGCACGGTGCCTCCCGCCCAGGTACACAGGGGAGAGGCAGGAGATCATCCACTCGCCCGTCAGGGGATCGACGTATGGGTCGGTGAAGACCTCGCCCCTTGCCGGGTTGTGGTCCGGGCCCGCCAGATAGTAGAAGTGCCACGTCGTATAGTCCTTGTCCCGCGGCATCGCCCCAAAATCCCGCCAGGGGAAGGCCCGCGTCAGACCCTCCTCGAAGATCACCCACGCCAGCACCATCCGGGGCTCGCGCCCGGCCAAGGGCCGGAGAACCAGGTCCAGGGACTCGGTTGCCTCCACCAAGTCCCCCAAAGCGGGGCTGTGCTGCGGAACGAAGAGCACCGAGTTGCCGTCTTCGATCTCATTGCCGTAGCTGCCGCCGGGACCGAGCCGGTAGCGGCTCCCGTTCCGATACCGGAAAGCCCCCGGCTCGGCCAGCACCGCGCCGGCCATGAACGCCAACCCGTGAGCTTCGTCCTGGAGGCGCGAAAAGAGCACCGAGAGCCGGTCGGCCTCCTGCCCCAGCCGCTCCCCCAGGCGGCCGAGTTGCCCCGAGAGAAGCACCGTCCGGGTCTCCTGGACGGAGACCGCCTGGATGGTGGCGAGGTGGCGAAAGGACAACGCCGACATCACCCCGATGGGAAGCAGGGAGAGAAACAGGAAGCTGACGAAGAGCTTGGTCGCGAGCCCCCAGTTGCGCCACGGGCGGACATGCATCGGCACCTGCAAACCTCCCACGGACGCCTCCGAGGACGGGAAGGCCGTTCCCGACGGCCGGGAATCTCGCCTGGGCCCGCAACCGCATTTTACCTACAAGCCCGATCGAAAATCGAGAAGGGTTCCCACAGGGGGCGGTCGTGCCCGGCGGCGGACAAGCTCCCCCAGCGCCCCGCACGAAGTTTATTGCGTCCCTCCGCCCCTCCCCGGAAGAACGCCAAGATTCGGCGTTCAAGAATCCGGTTGACTTCCGGTCAAGGACTGAGTACACTCCGCCGGGCTGGGAGCGAGGTACGGCTTGTGCCGGGCCCAGCCCCCCCGCGGCAGGTACCGAGCGGCAGACTTCGAAAGGGAGGGGCCTCAGGTAGGCTGGCTCCCTTTCTCGTGTACGCCGTCCGGGTCGCGACGAGCCACTCCGATGGAACAAGAAAGAGCCAGGGCGGAGATCCTCCTCTCTGGGCGTTTCGAGCCATCGCAAGTGCTTCACATGGGTCGACAGCCCAGAGTCTCAGAGGAAAGGAGGTACGCACCATGGCAAGAGGAACCGTGAAGTGGTTCAACGACCAGAAGGGTTTCGGGTTCATCACGCAGGACAACGGGGGACCCGATGTCTTCGTGCACTTCAGCGCCATCCAGGGGCAGGGGTTCAAGACCCTGACCGAGGGTCAGGCGGTGGAGTTCGAGGTGACCCAGGGACCGAAGGGCGCCCAGGCGTCCAACGTCCGTAGCGCCTGATCGGGCGCTCTCGCGACACAAAGGGCGGGCCCCGTCTGGGGCCCGCCCTTTTCGTTCGTGCGCACCGCCCTGTCGCCCCGTCCCGTCCCTCTCGCGACCCCCTCCCCCCACCAGGGCCAATCCGGGCCCCAGGAGAACCCCATGGCCGCCAGCGCCCCCTGTGTAGGAGATTCCGTCCGGTCCCGGTGCACCAAGTGCCGCCGAGACACGCGCCACCTGATCGTCTCCTTGATGGGGAGCGCTCCCGCCCGAGTCGCGTGCACGGTGTGCGAGGGGGTCCACAACTACCGTCCCGCGACGGTGCCGGCCCCCCTTCGGGGCCAGGGGGCTCCCAAGGCCGTTCCCCCTCGGCGCGCCTCGCGCCCCTCTGCCGTCGAACAGGAGTGGGCTGCCGGCGTGGGGAAGAGAGACCCTGCGGACGCTGTGGCCTACCGTCCTGCCGGCCTCGTCTTCCGGGCCGGAAGCCTGCTCGATCACCCCACCTTCGGGCTCGGCCTCGTGCGCAAGGTGCTGCCGCCCAACAAGGTGGAGGTGCTGTTCCGGGATGGCATCCGGCGGCTCATCACCGCCCCGTGAAACGCCCGCCGAAGCCCGATCGGGAGGTGCCCCGTCAGGCTTTCTCGGCCAGCAGGGCGTCGAGCGCGCCCACGACCTTTCCCAGCGCCTCCCGGGCCCGTCCCAGGCGTTCGTAGTCCAGGCGGCCCCGCATCGAGTCCAGGCTCTTGCCGACTTCCCGGGTCGCCCGCTCGAGCCCGTCAAGGACCTCGGCGACCACGAACGACTTGTCCTCTGTGCGCGCCACGGATGCCTCTCCGTTCCAGGGACCCCCGGTCGCCCGCCGGCCCCGCCGTCCCCCGTCAGCGCTTTCTACCCCCTCGGGGCCTCAGGGTCAACGCTTCCCTCGGCCAGACCCTCCCGCGCAGCCCCATGCCGGAAGGACCGGGACGTGAAACGGGAGGCGGTGCACCGGCGCGGCGCCCACGATCCACCACTAGATGCCGGGCTCCCCGACCCCGAGCACGTGCCAGCCGGGGAATCCTGGGAGCCCCGAGGCTTTGACAAAGAGGAGCGGAAGAGTCACATTAGAACCGTTTGGGGGAGGAGGCCTACGGAAAGGCATTTGACCATGACGACCCAATACACGGCCATCGTGCAGCAGGAACGAGGTTGGTATGCGGTGCATTGCGTCGAGATCCCCGGCCTCACCGCGAGGGGGCCGACTCTCGAAGCCGCGAAGGCAAGCCTCGCGGAGGCGATCGTCCTCGTCCTCGGAGAGCGAGAGGGAGAGCGCGGAGAGCAGCCCCGGGACGGGGAGCTCCACTAGGCGGACGCCCGCCGGGGGGAGCTGCCGAGACCCGGAGGGGCCCTCTCCGCCATCCGGTTGGGGGGTGAGGCGACGCGGGGGGCGCCGGTGCGGAAACCCGTCTCGCCCACGCCCCGTACCGGAGGCGGTCGGGGGGACCGCCTCACCGGAATCGGCGGGCGATACCCGCTTGGCCGGAACCGCCCGGCTTGCGGCTTCAGCCCTCGGGGCGACCGAAGGTCATGGCCGCCTCAGAAGCGGAGCTCGAGGGACGCCACGAGCCGCTCCGCGGCGGAGTAGGGATCGGTTTCCCGGGAGCGGAGGGCACCGAGTAGGGCCTCGAAGCGGGGCTTCCCCTCCACGGCGGCGAAGATCTTGTCTGCGGCTAGCTCCCGGACGAGCTGCCGGAAGAAGTGGAGCTCGCGGTACACCATCCGCTCGGTGAGCTTGCCGGAGTCCCGGAGGTGGCTCCGGTGGTCCAGGAAGGCATCCACCAACTCGGGGACACCCTCCCCTTTGACCGCGACGGTCCGCAGCACGCGCGGCTGCCACTCTTCCGGCGGCGTGTGGCGCATCTCGAGCATGATGGCGAGTTGCTTCACCACCTCATCGGCGCCGGGCTTGTCGGCCTTGTTGACGATGAAGAGGTCTCCGATCTCCAGGATGCCGGCCTTCATCGCCTGGATGTCGTCCCCCAGGCCGGGCAGGCTCACCACGGCGGTCGTGTGGGCCAGGTCGACCACCTCCACCTCGTCCTGCCCCACCCCCACGGTCTCCACCAGGATCACCTCGTACCCCATGGCATCGAGAACGAGCACGGCCTCGCCGGTGGCTCGGCTCAGCCCCCCCAAGTGGCCCCGGGTCGCCATGGAGCGCACGAACACCCCCTCGTCGGTGGCGTGGCGCTGCATCCGCACCCGGTCCCCCAGGATCGCGCCCCCCGAAAAGGGGCTGGAGGGATCCACCGCCACGACCCCCACCGTCTTCCCCCGGGCACGGAACTCCCCGATGATGCGGTCCACCAGGGTCGACTTTCCGGCCCCCGGAGGACCCGTGATCCCCAGGATGAAGGCCCTGCCGGTGTGGGGATACAGGGCTTTGAGGGCCCCGATGCCCTCCGGCTCCCCCTCTTCCAGGAGCCGGATCAGCCGGGCGCCCGCGAGCTGGTTGCCCCTCAGGGCCTCTTCGACGTAGCGCATGATCCTTGCCTTTCCCGTCCCCCACCCCCGGGGGAGCAGCCGCCACGCCCGCGGCCCGGAGTCACCCAACGGCACCTACCCCACATGGGCCTTCAGGAAATTGGTGATCTCCTTCAGGGCGGTCCCCGGCCGGAACAGTGCCTTGACGCCGGCGGCCAGGAGCTGCGGGATCTCGTCCTCCGGGATGGTGCCGCCCCCGAAGACCAGCACGTCTCCCATCCCCTTCTCTCGGAGCAGGTCCATGACCGCGGGG
Organism: Deferrisomatales bacterium; assembly: GCA_033551855.1. Taxonomy (GTDB): domain Bacteria; phylum Desulfobacterota; class Deferrisomatia; order Deferrisomatales; family JACRMM01; genus JBFLZB01. Next base: position 223,226 of record JAWSUI010000001.1, on the reverse strand, counting down.
AATACGTAGTTGTGCGAGCCCGACAGGACCGAGATCCCGATGACGTCCACGGCCTCCTGGAGCGCGGCGGACACGATCTGCTCCGGGCTCTGGTGCAGTCCCGTGTAGACCACCTCGTACCCGCTCTCCTGCAGGTGCTTGGCCACCACCTTTGCCCCTCGGTCGTGCCCGTCCAGGCCGGGCTTCGCGATGAGAACGCGGACCTTCTTCATGCTCGCTGGATCCTTCGCGCTGTTGCGCAGGGGCGACCCATGCGCCGCTCCTGCGGAGGTTTCGCCTGCCCCGTCAGAAGACCGCCGGATCCTGATAGGCGCCGAACACATCGACGAGGGCGCCGCACACCTCCCCGAGCAGGGCGTACTCCTTCGCTGCCTCGACGATCGGGTACATGAGGTTCTCCCCGCAGCGCGCCGCCTCGCGCACCCGGTCGAGGCAACGCTCCACCGCGGCGTTGTCGCGGTTCTTCTTGGTCTCGGCGATCCGGGCGAGCTGGGACTTCTCGGCGCTGTCGCCGATCTTGAGGAGGGGGATGGTCTTCCCCTCGTCCATCGCGAACCGGTTCACGCCCACGATGACCTTCTCCCCGCTCTCCACGGCCTTCTGGAACTTCATGGAGGCCCGAATGATCTCGCCCTGCGGGTATCCGGCCTCCACGGCGGCCACCATGCCGCCGAGCTCGTCGATCTTGCGGATGTACTCCTCCGCGGCACGCTCCATCTTGTCTGTCAGGGACTCGACGAAGTAGGAGCCCGCCAGGGGGTCCACCGTGTTCGCCACGCCGGTCTCGTGGGCGATGATCTGCTGGGTGCGCAGGGCCACCGTAACGGCCTCCTCCGTGGGCAGGGCCTCCGCTTCGTCATAGGAGTTGGTGTGGAGGCTCTGGGTGCCGCCCAGGACCGCCGAGAGGGCCTCGAACGCCGTCCGGACGATGTTGTTCAAGGGCTGCTGCGCCGTGAGGCTCACCCCGGCGGTCTGGGTGTGGAAGCGCATCCAGAGGCTCTTGGGGTCCTTGGCGCCGAACCGCTCCCGCATGATCCGCGCCCACAGCCGGCGGGCCGCGCGGAACTTGGCGATCTCCTCGAAGAAGTCCATGTGGGCGTCGAAGAAGAACGAGAGGTGGGGCGCGAAGTTGTCCACGTCGAGACCCCGGGCCACGGCCGCCTCAACGTAGGCGATGCCGTCGGCGAGGGTGAAGGCCAGCTCCTGCTGGGCCGTGCTCCCGGCCTCCCGGATGTGGTACCCGGAGATGGAGACCGGGTGCCACTTGGGCACGTGCTTGGCGCAGAACTCCATCGTGTCCACCAGCAGGCGCACGCTCTCCCTGGGGGGCCAGATGTACGACTTCTGTGCAAAGAACTCCTTTAGGGGGTCGTTCTGGACCGTGCCGCCCACCTGGCTCCAGGCCACCCCTTGCTTCTCCGCGACTGCGAGGTACATGGCGAGGAGGACGGGCCCGGGATGGTTCACGGTCATCGACGTCGTGACCTTGTCCAAGGGAATGCCGTCGAAGAGCACTTCCATGTCCCGCAGGCTGTCGATGGCCACGCCGCACTTGCCCACCTCTCCTCGGGACAGCCGGTGGTCGGAGCTCACGCCGTTGAGGGTGGGAAAGTGGAACGCCACGGAGAGGCCGGTCTGGCCGTGCTCGAGGAGATACTTGTACCGCCGGTTCGTCTCCTCGGCGGTGCCGAAGCCGGAGAACTGGCGCATGGTCCAGAGGCGCCCGCGGTACATGGTGGACTGGACGCCGCGGGTGAAGGGGTACTCCCCCGGATAGCCCAGGTCCCGGAGGTAATCCAGGCCGGCCACGTCCTCCGGAGTATACAGCCGCGCGATGGGAATGTCGGAAAGGCTCCGGAACTCGCCCTGCCGTTCGGGGTGCCGCCGAGTGGCCTCATCCACGCCGGCCCCCCAGCGCTCGGTCTCCCGCCGAATCTCCTCGAGCCTGGTCTCTGCCATCGTCGATCCTTCCCGAGGAAGCACGAGGGAGCCTCCCGGCGCCCGCTCAGCTCGCCAGCAGGTTGCGCGAGATGACGAGGCGCTGCACCTCGCTCGTGCCCTCATACAGGGTAACCGCCATGGAATCCCGGAAGTAGCGCTCCACGGGATATTCCCGAATGTAACCGTAGCCGCCGTGGATCTGGATGGCCTCTCGACAGACGCGCTGCACCATCTCTGTGGCGTAGACCTTGGCCATGCTGGCCTCCTGGGTGTAGCCCCTGCCGGCTTCCTTCTTCTGGGCGGCGCGCAGCGTCAACAAGGTCGCCGCGTCGAGTTGCGTGGCCATCTCCGCGAGCTTCCACTGGATGGCCTGGAAATCGGCGATGGGCCGGCCGAACTGGCGCCGCTCTTTCGCATAGTTGGCCGCGGAGGTCAAGGCCGCCCGGGCCAGGCCGCAGGAATTCGCCGAGATCCCGATGCGCCCGCCGTCCAGGCTCGAGAGCATGATCTTGAACCCGTCTCCCTCGGAGCCCAGCCGGTTCTCGGCGGGCACCCGGCACTCCTCGAGGACGATCTCCACGGTGTCGGAGGCCCTCTGTCCGAGCTTCTCCTCCTTCCGGCCCACCTTCAGCCCGGGGGTGTCGCGTTCCACCAGAAAGACGCTCATGCCGGCCTTCCCAGCGTCCCGGTCGGTCTTGGCTGCCACCATGAAGACCCCGGCGTAGGAGCCCGACGTGATGAAGACCTTGGTGCCGTTGAGCACGTAGTGACTGCCGTCCCGATCCGCCGTGGTTCGCAGGCTGCCGGCGTCGGACCCGGCGTTGGGCTCGGTGAGGGCGAAGGCGGCAGCGGCGTATTCCCCGGAGGAGATGCGGGGGATGTAACGGGCTCGCTGCTCCGGTGTGCCGAAACGGTGGATCCCCTCGCACACCATGTTCGTCACCGAGGTCGTGACCGCGTGGCTCGAGCAGGCCGCCCCTATCTCCAGGAGGGCGAGGCAGTAGGCCACGGCCCCCATGCCCGTTCCCCCGGATTCCTCGGGCACGAGCATGCTCATGAGCCCCAGCTCGGCCATCTTCTTGAGGGTTTCCCGGGGGAAGGTCTCGCTCCGGTCGATCTCGTCGGCGATGGGTGCGATCTCGTTCTCCGCGAAGCGGCGCACCATCTCCTGGACCAGGCGCTGTTCCTCCGTAAGCTCGAGCTCCATGGAGACCTCTCTCGGGGGCTCACCCGTCCCCCGCACCCGCGGCGGAAGACCGCCCGCGAAAACGGGTACTCTACAGCACTTCCTGGCCGGGCTCGACCAGGTGCTGATAGTGACACCGCCGGCAGTTGTCCTTGTTGCGGTCTGCCTGGTGGCACTGGCCCGCGAAGCACCCGGCCATGGTCGCCCGATTGGTCTCCAGCCGGTTCTTGTCGTGGGCGATGCTCCGGTGGCAGTCCAGACAGCCGAGACCCAGGAGCTCCCCGCGCTCGTCCCGGGCGGCCACCAAGTGGACCTTGTGGTTTGCCTGGACCACCTTGCGCTCCTCGAGCCCCCTCCCGAGCTCGTCGAAGGCATCCAGCGCCGCGCCGACCAACTCCACCAGGTCCAGAGCGACGAACCCTTCCTCACCGGGTCGGGGGGCGACGGGCTCGACGCTCAATTCCAGGCGCAGACCGTCCTCGGACTCCACGACGGGGAGCCAACCCACCGCCGCCTCCAGGGACCCGGCGGCCGCCGCCGAGAGCTTGGCCTCCTCGGCGTCCCGCAGGTACTGCGCGAGCTCGTCGAGCGTCCGCTGCAGCGCCGCCACCCGTTCCCCATCGAGACCCACCCCATCATACGGCAACCCGTCTTCGGCCTCGAGCCCCTCCGCCACCGAGGAAAGGGCGAACAGCACCCCCTCCGCAAGGGCCCGCGCAGGGGCCGGCAGCACGGGCGTCACGGCGTCCTCTGGCCGAGCCTCCGCTGCCTCCAGCGGTCGCAGGACCCCCGAGACGATCCGGAGCTCTTCCCCCCGTGGCGGAAGGGGGCCCCGAGGCAGGTCCGCCAGGAGTGCCTGGGCCGCTCCCCGAAGCTCCGCGAGCGCCGGGGCGAGCCGGGCCTCCGCCTCCGGAGCCGCGGGAACCTGCACGGCGGCCACCGCTCCCAGATCCTCACGAAGCGAGTCCAGGACGGCCTGCCACCGGTCGCCGGCCACCCCACGGGCAGCCCCCACCCACTCCCGATCCCGCAGATAGCGGACCGCGGACGCCCCGAGTGCTTCGCCGCGCACCACGTCCTCGGCGCCGAGGGCCCCCGTGGGCACGACGAGGGCCCGCACTTCCGGGGCTCCGGCCAGGGCCGCCGACAACGCGGAGCGAAGGGCCCCCTTGGCCTGGACGGCGCCGAGCCCCGTCCCGGAAGCCCGCACCTCCCCGTGGCATTCCTCACACCGCGCGGCGATGCGCTCGTCCGTCGCCAGGTACTTCTCGGGAATCAGCTGGTCCCGTACGAACGCTATCAGGTTGGGCGACTCCGGCAAGGCGGCGTGGGGGGCATGGCACTGGTGGCAGGTCACTTTCTCCGCCGGGTGCCCCTGGCTTCGCTGCCACATCTCCGTCAGCTCGGCATGGCAGGTCACGCACTGGGCCGGCGTGACGTTGATGGTCCGGGCACCCCAGAAAAACACCGCGACGCCGGCCAGGGCCAGCACGGCGAGGAAGCCCGCGATGCCTCCCTTGGTCATCTGCCCAAGGCGCTTGATCACGAACATGGGGATCTGCTCCTTCCGTCTCAGGCCCGGCGGATCGTCACACGAACACCCTGCCGCACCTGGGCGCCGTGCTCGTCGAGGGCAAAGGGGCTCAGCTCGGCCACGGACAGCCCGGCCCCATGGGCGTGCCACCAGGGAATCTCCCCCGGCGCGGTCCCCTTCCGGCTCACGCCCAGGGGATTGGTGAGGAGGTCCTTGCGGCTCACGAGCACCGGCTGGCGCTTGTCGCCCGTGGCCTCGTTCCGGGCGGTAGCCGCCACCCCCCCGGCCCAGTGGCCGAAGTCCTCCGCCACCGCCACGGCATCCGGGTGGATCCCCTGAACGGGGAGGACCCGGCCCACGGCCTGGCCTGCCGAGGTGGTAAGCTGGACCCGGTCACCGGCTCTGAGGCCCAGGCTGCGCGCCCGCTCCGCCTGGAGGTAGACGGGGTTCCGGTAGCGAACTTCCCGCCCCCAGCGGGTATTCGCGTATCCAGCGCCGAGCTCGGGGTAGCTGAGGACGACGAGCCCGAAAGCATTCCCTCCCAGGGGCTCCCCCTCCGGAGCGCCTCTCCGGGAGAGGGCGTCTGCCACTTGGAGGAGGCCGGTCGGCGTGGGGAACCCCACATCGGCGGCCCGCGGGTACGAGGCGGGGCCCTCCCAATACCCATCCCGGAGCAGCCCCCCGTAGTCCCCCCGGGCCTCGAGGAGGCCGGCGCGCTCCGCCTGTTCGCGCACGTAGGCGCCGCAGTCGGAGTAGGGGAGCTCCGTGCCCCGGCGGCCGGCAACCTGCAGGAGGAAGTCGCCCAACTGCAGGGCCTCTCCCAACGGGCCGGTTCCCGGGCCGTCGAAGAGCCGCTCCAAGGGGACATCCGGGCTGCGCAGGAGCACCGGCTCGGGGGGCCGCCGCTGGGCGGGCTGCTGCAGTACGGCGTACACCTTGCCTTCCGGCGTGTACCCGCCCAGTAGGTTCCACATCTCCAAGTCCGTCGCGGCGGGAAGGACCAGGTCGGCCAATTGGGCCGTCTCGGTGAGGTGCGTGTCCATGGCCACCAGGAGCCCGATCCGCCCCTCGTCCTGGAACGCCTCCGCGACAGCTCGGCTCTGGGGGCTCCAATAGACCGGGTTGGAGCGGTAGGCGAGGTACACGGGCACCCGCTGGGTGCCGTCGAGGATCCCCTTCACGACCCCCTCCCGCGTGGACGTGGGCTCCGCCTCCGGGAGCCACCCGGGAGAGCGGGCGAGCCGCAGGCCGGCTTCCTCCGGGTCACCGCCCAGGGCGTTGACCAACGCACAGGCGGCCTCCAAGGAGCCCGCCTCGGGCCTGCCGGACCCGTCGGCCAGGCAGAGGGCCGGTCCCACCCCAGCGAGCCGCTCCGTCGCCCGGGACAGGAGCCGTCCGGGGACACCCGCGACCGCCTCGACCTCCTCGGCCGTGTAGGGAGCCAAGGCCGCCTGGAGCTCTTCCGCAGTCCCCTGGACGAAACGGCCGAAGACCGTCGGGTCGAACGACCGGCGGGCGAGGAGCTCCCGGGCGATCCCCAGGAGCACGACGGCCTCGGTGCCGGGGCGGCAGGGGATCCACTCCGAGGCGAGGCTGCCGGTCGCCCCCGCGAAGGGGCTGACGGAGACAATCGCCGCGCCGGCTGCGCGCGCCCGGGTCAACTCCCGGGCGAGGGCGGCAAAGTGCGGCCCCTCGTCCAGGGGCCGCGCCCCCGCGAGAAGGACCGTGCGGGGCCGACGCAAGTCCGGAACCCCCAGCGGAAGGCCGTACACGGCCCGTTGGGAAGCGAGGGACGCCCAGCGCCGCGACGCGTCGTGGGTTACCCGATGCTGCACCCCGAGCCGGGGCAGGAGCTCTCCCGCCAGGGGATCGGGCCGCCCCGAATCGACGCACGCCCCCGTCGGCGACTGCGCCAGGGCGCGGGACACCTGATCCGCGGCCTCCTCCCAGGAGACGGGCTCCCACCGGCCCTCCCCCCTGGCACCGGCGCGGCGCAGGGGGCGGAGCACCCGTTCGGGATCGTAGAGGGCCTCTAGGCCTTGGTAGGCGCGAGCACACAGCTTTCCGCCGGAGAGGGCCCGGGGGTTGGGGGCCACCTGGCTCACCCGGTCGCCGTCCCGATAGGCGACCAAAGCGCAGTGGCAGGCGCACCCCACGCACGCGGTCGGGATCGGATCGAGAAATTTTCGCAGCGCTCGTCCGGTCCCTTCGTTCCAGGGCTTCTCCGGGGCGCGCAGCACCCGTGCCTTGTTCTCGAACGCCAGGCCCGCGGCGCCGGTGGCCCCTACGGCCAGGAACTGACGACGGCTCAGCTCGGTCATGGTCTCCCCTCACAGCCCGCAGCGGGCTCTTCCCCTCACAACAGCGGGATGAACTCGCCTCCAAGGACCACGTTGTAGCGCATGACGAAAATTCCGATCATCACCAGCAGCGCCGCAAACCCGAAGACGGCCACGTTGCGCGTGCGCGGCGAGGCCACCAGGCCCAGGGGGATCAGCTTGCCCATCAGGGTCTCGACCCCCAGGAAGAGCGGCGCGAAGGCCCCGGTCAGGAAGAGCCGCGAGGTCTCCATGGACTCCCGCTCGCCGAAATAGTGAACCCCCACGTCCGAGAGGCTGAGGAAGAGGTCGAAGACGAGGAGCCACAGGAGCATCTTCCCGAGCCCGAAGACGACCTCGGTGTTCACCTCGCGCTTCTCGCTGAAGAAGCGATCCTTGATGATCGTCACGAGGATCATCATGGCCACGCCGGACACGAGGGCCGACGTGAGGAACAGGATGGGCATCATGCTGGAGCGCCATAGGACGTGGGCCTTGGCGAAGCTCAGGATGAACCCCGTGTAGCCATGGACCATGAGGGCCAGGGGGATGCCGATCAGGCCGAAGAGCTTCGTCAGCTTGGCATTGCCCCGAAACATGAAGTACCCGTAAACGACGCAGTTGATCGGGTAGAGCGTCAGAAGGAAGGAGCCCCAGGAGATCGGACTCGTGGCGTTGATGTAGACGAACAGGTGCCAGGCCCGCAGCGGCCGCCCCGAGTGCAGGAGGAGGAACATCGGCGCCGCGATGAGCAGCAGCGTCGCGATCACGACCCCGATCTTCCCCAGCGGCTTGTACTTCTCGAAGCCGAAGCCGTAGGCCAGGGTCGAGATGATGAAGGAGCCGGCCGACAGGCCCGTCAAGTAGAAGTAGATGGCGATGGAAAGGCCGAAAGCCTCCTGGTGGGGAACGGTGTAGAGCAGGGTCATGTCCTCACTCCTCCCCGCCGTGGGGGACGAGGCGCGACGCCTCGTCGTCGAGGCCGACGTAGAACGCCTGAGGGACGTTTCCGGACTCGGGCTTTAGCACCGCCGCCGGCTCCCGGGCCAAGGCCACCGAGATGGCGCTCTCGGGGTCCTCGAGGTCCCCGAAGAGCATGGCGTCGGTGGGGCAAGCCGCCACGCAGGCCGGGGGCCCGTGGCCCTCGCGCACCCGGGGCCAGCACCAATCGCACTTCTCCACCACGCCCCGCGTGGGATGGAGGAACCGCACCGCGTAGGGGCACGCCGCCTTGCAGTACCCGCACCCGATGCACCGGTGGGGATCGATGTAGACGATCCCGTTGTCCAGGGCGTAGGTCGCGATGACCGGGCACACGGTGGTGCACGCGGGCTCCGCACACTGATTGCACACCACCGGGATATAGTGTCGGCGCGCATTGGGGTAGGTGCCCTTCTCCACCTCCTTCACCCAAGTGCGGTAGACCCCCAGTGGCACGTCGTTCTCGGCCTTGCACGCCACCTGGCAGGTGCGGCAGCCGATGCACTTCCTCAGGTCGATCAGGAATCCGTAACGCTTCTTCGACATCGGGCCCGCTCCTGCAGCGCTCAGCCGTCACTGCGGCGGTAGAGGGTGGAGAATCCCAGGAAGAGGACGGCCACTCCGGCCACCGCCACTCCCCCCCAGAAGAGCGCCGTGTAGCCCCAGCGCAGCGCCCACGCCACCGGTTGATCCGCAGCCTGCGGCCGGATGTGCAGGGACGACACCGTCCGGTCGCCGGGCTCCGTCGGGACGCGGTGGCAGGACGGGCACGACTGGCCGGTGACCGTCTCCTCCCCGTGGGCCCCCTCGCCCTGGTGGCAGCTGAGGCACTCCCTCACGCTGTAGCGGCTGGAGAGGTCCCCCTTGCCGTGGGCCCCCAGCCGGAACCGAGCCAGGACACCCCCTACGTCGTAGGACCGCACCTGGTCCACGTGGCACATCCCGCAGGTGGCCGCCAGTTCCCGGCGGTGGACCGTCGAGGCGGGGTCCCGGCTGTGGCGCTGGTAGTGTGCCGTGTGGCAGTGGGCACAGGAGGGGGCCGCCGGGTTTCCTTCCTCCCAGGCCTTCGCGTGCTTGGTCTTGGCCCAGCCCTCGCCCTTCAGGGCCTCCTTCGGGGGCCGTTTGATCCCCTTGGCATCGAGGCGCTGCAACGCGTCGGGGGGGAACACGCCCTCCGGCGGCACCTCGGCGTGGCAGGCCCGGCAGTCCACCTGGGCATACCCGGTGCGCGGGTGGAAGTTGGGGTCCGCGTCGGCGTGGCAGTCGACGCACTCGATCCCCTTCTGGCCGTGGGTGGACAGCAAATACCCCTGGGGGTCCACGTAGAGGTTGCGCAACACCCCGTGGGAACCGGTGGCCCCGAGGCCGGGCAGTGCGTGGCAGTTGTTCAGGCACTTGTCGTTGGTGTAGGGCTTGGCGATGGTCCGCCCCGGAGGGGTGAACCCCGGAGCCGGCTCGGTCGCGTGGGCTGCCCCCAGGGCGCACGCCAAGCCAACGAGGACTGCGGCGCATCGTTTCATGACGACTCCTCCCCAGCCCATCAGGGCAGCGCCTTCTCGAGGATCTCGGCGATGTCCAGCACCTGCACATCCTCCTCCCGCTTGTGCGCCTTCACGCCGTCCGAGAGCATGGTGAGGCAGAAAGGGCACGCCGAGCCGATCACGCCGGCTCCCGTGGCCAGGGCCTGCTCGGCCCGCACGTTGTTGATCCGAGGATTCTCCTCTTCCATCCACATGCGAGCCCCACCGGCCCCGCAGCAGAAGTTGTCCTCCCGGCAGCGGTCCATCTCCACCAACTCCACCCCGCCCACCGACCGCAGCAGATCCCGCGGCTCTTCGACCGTCCCCGCGTACCGGGACAGGTAACAGGAGTCGTGCAGGGTGACCTTCGCCGGGAGCTCCCGCACCACCTTCAGCCGGCCTTCGGCCACGAGCCCCAGGAGGAACTCGGCGTGGTGCACGACCTCGTAGTTGCCCCCGAACTGGGGGTACTCCTTCCCGAGGGTCTTCGCACAGTGCGGGCAAGGGGCGAGGATCTTCTTCACCCCCAAGGCGTCCATGGCGGCGATGTTCTCGGCGACGAGGCTCTGGTACAGGTACTCGTTGCCCGACGACCGCGCCGGATCCCCGCAGCACTTCTCCTGGGTTCCGAGGATCCCGCACCGCACCCCGGCGCGGTCGAGCAACCGGACCACCGAGCCCATCACCCGCTGGTACCGGTCGTCGTACGCGCCGGCGCACCCGACCCACAGGAGCACCTCGAAGTCGGGGCCCTCCAGCTCGGGGAGCACGGGGGCATTCACCCCCCGGCGCTTCATCCAGTCGTTCCGCGCCGACCAGCCCACGCCCCAGGGGTTGAAGTTGTTCTCCACGTTCTTGTTGAGGGTGACCAGCTCCGCCGGCATTTGGCCTTCCATGAGGACCAGGTGGCGACGCATGTCCACGATCTTGTCCACGTGCTCGATCCCCAGCGGGCAGGCCTCCATGCAGGCCCGGCAGGTCGTGCAGGACCAGATGTCCTCCTGGTGGACGCCGGCGCCGTCGATCATGGGATCCGCGAAGGACTCCGCCTCGCCCCGCCGGATCGCCGGCATCTTGGCGACCCAATGGCTCTTGAGGTCCTGGATCACCTTCTTGGGGTTCAGGGTCTTCTCCGTCGCATAGGCCGGGCACTTGACCTGGCACCGGCCGCAGCGCACGCAGGCCTCGAGGTCCAGGAGTTGCTTCCAGGTGAAGTTCTCCACCTGCCCCACGCCGTACACCTCGGAGTTCTCGATGTCCACCGGGCGGAAGGCGCCCTTCGGGCCCAGGTTCTGGAAGAAGAGATTTGCCCCGCCGAAGAGGGCGTGGGAGAGCTTGCCGAAGGGCAACGTCGCCAGTGTGACCAGCACCAGGAACAGATGCACCCGCCAGAGGACCTGCACGACCCAGGCGGTGGCCTCCACGGGGAGCGCCCGGAAGGGGAGGCTCAGGACGAAACCAACCGGGTGCCAAAGATCCCACCACTCACCCGTGGCCCCGATGCGGGCCCCCGTGAGGAGCAGGCCGGAGCCGAAGATCGCCAGCAGGGCCCACAGGGCCCACCGGTCCTCGGGTTTCTCGTCCAGACGGTCCGGCTTTTCCGTATACCGCCGGCGGTACAGCCGGTACGTCCCGTACAGGCCCGCGAGTCCCAGGAGCTCCACCGCCAGGCTCACCGGCCCCGCGAGAGCCGCCGGCAGGCGGAAGGCCACCTGCACGACCACGATCAATGCGATCATGCCGACGAACGCTGCGAACAGAAAGAGGTGGTGGAGTCCTTCCGGCCGCTCTCGGAGCACCTTCTGATGGGCGATCACGCCCCGCCAAACCTCGCCGACGCGGCGCCTGAGGTCGCCGAAGCGGTCCTCCGGCGCGCCCACCGCGATGCGGCGGACCTTGCGCCAGGCGCCCAGGGCCGCAATCCCGAACACCACCAGGATCAGGCCAAAATCCAGAGCGTTGACCATGGTCGTTCCCTCTGTCTGTCTGGCTGTCTGTCTGGCTGGCGGCGGGGGCGGCCGAGCCGGCCCCCGCCGATCGGTCAGCCCTTCGCCTGCTTGATCTTTTCCACCAGCTTCGGTACGGCCTTGAAGACGTCGTCCACGAGACCGTAGTCGGCCACCTCGAAGATGGGGGCCTCCTCGTCCTTGTTCACCGCCACGATGACCTTGGCGCCCTTCATGCCGGCCACGTGCTGGATGGCCCCCGAGATCCCCAGCGCGAAATACAGGTCGGGGGCGACGATCTTCCCCGTCTGGCCCACCTGGAGGTCGTTGGGCAGGAGCCCCTCATCGACCACCGCCCGGCTCGCGCCGACCGCTGCCTCGAGAAGGTCGGCGAGCTGCTCCACGAGCTTCACGCCCTCGGCATCCTTGCACCCGCGGCCGGCCGAGACGACGATCTTTGCCTCCGTGAGCTCCGGCCGCGCCGACTTCGTGAGCTGATAGGAGACGAACTTCGCCTTGAGGCTCGCGGGATCCAGGCTCACCGGCACCTCGGCCACCGCGGCCGGCACGCCCCCGGGGGCGGCCGCGTCGAAGGCAGTCTCCCGGACGGTGAGCACGTGCACCGGCGTGTCGACGACGACGCTCGCCTCGGCGTTGCCGGCATACATCGGCCGGACGTACACCGTGCCCGCGTCCCCCTTCTGGAACGCGATGACGTCGCTCACCATGCCCGCTTCCAGCAGAGCGGCCATCCGGGGCATCATGTCCTTGCCCGTGGTCGTGGCTGCCGCCAAAACCACGGCAAGACCCTTCTCCTTCACCAGGTCGGACGCCACCTGGGCGTGACCTTCCGCGGTGTAGTCCGCCACGGCCGGAGCCTCGGACCAGTAGACGTTCTTGGCGCCGAAGTCTTTGAGCCTTTCCGCCCCGGCCTTGGCGCCTGCGCCCAGAACGAGCACGTCGTACGTGGCGCCCAACTGCTCCGCCAGGATCTTCCCCGCGGTGATGGCAGGGTAGGAAGCGTGCCGGACGTCGCCTTCCCTCATCTCGGCGATCACCAGAATGGACATTGCGTCTCTCCTTTTCTGTGAGACCCGCGTGACGGCCTGTGCCGGGGCGCGGACTTGGTTCTCTCCATCCTCAACCGGGCCGTCTTCCCGGGGAGTGCCTTGCTGGTTCTAGCGCCCTCCCCCCGGCCCTCTCCCGGGGGGAGAGGGAGACTAGGGAAGGGGGTTGATTATAGGGCCTTTGCCTCGTTGACCAGCTTCTCCACGAGCTCGTCCACGCTCGATACCCTCTGGCCGGCCTTGCGCGGCGGCGGCTCCTTGAGGCCGAGGACCCGGGTGCGGTTCGTCGCCGAGACGCCGAGCTCCGCCACGGTGACCTTCTTCACTTCCTTCTTCTTGGCCTTCATGATGGCCGGCAGGCTGGCATACCGGGGGGTGTTCAGGCGCAGGTCGGCGGTGATGACGCAGGGAAGCTCGACCTCCTTGGTCTCGAGCCCGCCGTCGATCTCCCGCTGCACCGTCGCCTTGGCGCCGTCCACGGATACCCGGAAGGCGAAGCACGCCTGGGGCAGCCCCAGCTTGGCCGCCAGCATCTGGGCCGCCTGGTTGTTGTCGGTGTCCACGCTCTGCTTGCCCGCAATCACCATGTCCGGGCTCTCCAGCTTGTAGACCGCGGCGAGGAGGTCGGCGATGACCGAGCTCTCGTACGGCTGGTCCACCGTGACCAGGTAGGCCCGGTGCGCACCCAGGGCCAGACCGGCCCGCAGGGTTTCCTCGTTCTCCGGCCCCCCGATGGAGACCAGGAACACCTCGCCGCCCCCCTTCTCGGTGATCCGAACGGCCTCCTCGATCGCCCACTCGTCGAAGTTGTTCACCAGGAAGTTGACGCCTTCCGTCTCGATCCCCGTGCCGTCCTTCTTCAAGCGGACCTTCACATCGGGATTCGGGACCCTGCGCACGGGCACCATGATCTTCATCGGTTTCCCTCCTCTGTCTGGGGTGACCCCGTCTGCGTCAATCGCGGAGCACGGCGCGGGCGATCACCATCTTCTGCACCTCGCTCGTGCCTTCGTAGATCTCGGTGATCTTGGCGTCCCGGTAGAACCGCTCCACCGGGTACTCGTCGATATACCCGTAGCCCCCGAAAACCTGGATGGCTTCGCGGGTTGCCTTCATGGCGGCGTCCGCGGCGAAGAGCTTCGCCATGGCCGCTTCCTTGCCGAAATTCTTCAGCCCCTTGTCTTTCATCCAGGCGGCCCGCCAGGTGAGGAGCCGGGCGGCGTCGATCTCGGTGGCCATGTCCGCGAGCTTCCACTGGATGGCCTGAAAGCTCGAGATCGACTGGCCGAACTGCACCCGCTCCTTGGCGTAGGCCGTGGCGTGCTCGAGGGCCCCCCGCGCGATCCCGACGGCTTGGGCCGCGATACCGATGCGCCCCCCGTCCAGGGTCTGGAGCGCGATCTTGAAGCCGTCACCCTCCTTGCCCAGGAGGTTTTCTGACGGGATGCGGCACTCGTCGAAGACCAGCTCTGCCGTGGAGCTGGCGCGGATGCCCAACTTGTGCTCCTCCTTCGCCACCTTGTAGCCACGGGCGTCGGCGGGCACGATGAAGGCGGACAGCCCCTTGCTGCCGGCGGCCTTGTTCGTGACGGCGATCACGACCGCCACGCCGGCCGGACCGCCGTTGGTGATGAAGATCTTGCTGCCGTTGAGGACCCACTCATCTCCGTCCCGCACCGCGGTCGTCTTCTGGTTGCCCGCATCGCTGCCGGCCTGGGACTCGGTGAGCCCCAGGCAGCCGAGCATCCTTCCCGAGGCCAGGGGGACGAGAAACTTCCGCTTCTGTTCCTCTGTTCCGCTGCGGTAGATCGGGTCACAGCAGAGGCTCGAGTGGGCCGACACCACGACCCCGGTGGAGGCGCACACGGTCGAGAGCTCCTCGACCACGATCGCGTAGCACCGGTAGTCCATGCCGCCGCCCCCGAATTCCTCAGGAATGGCGACGCCGAGGAAACCCAGCTCTCCCATCTGCCGGACCAGGTCCATACGAAACGCAGCCGCCTTGTCCATCTCCGCTGCGTAGGGGGCCACCTCTTCCCGCGCAAACTTGCGCGCGGTGTCCCGGACCATGGTCTGGATGTCGTCCAATTCGAAGTTCATGCGGCCCCTCCTCGTCGGGCGGCCTTGGGCGACCGCTGCGGCGCGCCCAAGCCAACCACAAAACCCCTCACATTTCCAGGGCAATCACCCCGGAACGTCAGGCGCCCCGGAACTGGGCTTTGCGCTTCTCCAGGAAAGCGCCCATTCCTTCCTTCTGGTCCTCCGTCGCGAAGCACAGGGAGAACAGGTCGCTCTCGAGGATGCAGGCGTTGTCGAGGTCCAGGTCCTGCCCCCGCTGCACCCCCTCCTTGGCGAGCCGCACCGCCGCCGGACCCTTCGACGCCACGACCCGGGCCATCTTCATGGCCTCCTCCATCAGGACCTCACCGGCGAACACGTGGTTGGCGAGACCGATCTGGCGGGCCTCCTCCGCCCTGACCTGACGGGCGGTGGTTACGAGCTCCATGGCGCGGGCCCGCCCCACCAGACGGGTGAGGCGCTGGGTTCCGCCGAACCCGGGGGTGACCCCCAGGCCCACCTCGGGCTGCCCGAAGACGGCCTTGTCGCTGGCAAGGACCCAATCGCAACTCATGGCGAGCTCGCAGCCCCCGCCGAGGCAGTAGCCGTTCACCACGGC
This sequence comes from Deferrisomatales bacterium, assembly GCA_033551855.1. GTDB lineage: Bacteria > Desulfobacterota > Deferrisomatia > Deferrisomatales > JACRMM01 > JBFLZB01. The sequence goes on along the minus strand of JAWSUI010000001.1, from coordinate 208,056 downwards.
GATGGTCGGGACGGGCAGGTTCTCCAGACTGCGGAACGTGCGCAGGCCCTTCAGGGAGAAATCCTTTGCCTCCAGGGCCGTGAAGGACCGCATCTGGCTGATGTCGGCCCCGGCCACGAAGGCCTTGTCCCCGGCGCCGGTGAGGAGAAGCACCCGCGCCCGCGGGTCCGCAGCCACGTGGACCACCGCAGCGGCCATCTCGTCCAGGGTTTCCGCAGTCAGGGCGTTGAGCGCCTTGGGGCGGTTGACGGTGAGCACGTACAACCCGGCTTCGGGCATCTCGAGCAGGATGTTCGCGTAGGCCATGACAGAACCTCCCTCAGTTCGTGTAGTCGTAGAAACCCTTGCCGGTCTTCCGGCCGAGGTTCCCGGCATCCACCATCTTCTTCAGGAGGGGACACGGCCGATACTTGGAGTCGCCGAAACCCTCGTAAAGCACTTCCATGATGTACAGGCAGACGTCGAGGCCGATGAGATCCGCCAGCTCCAGTGGGCCCATCGGATGGTTCATCCCGAGCTTCATCACCGTGTCGATGTCCTTGGGCGAGGCAATCCCCTCGTAGAGGGTGAACACCGCCTCGTTGATCATCGGGAGGAGAATCCGGTTCGACACGAACCCGGGGCTGTCGTTCACCGACACCGGCACTTTGCCGAGCTTCTTGGAGAGGTCCTCGATGGCGGAGAACACCTCGTCGGAGGTCTGGAGGCCGCGGATGATCTCGATGAGCTTCATCACCGGCACCGGGTTCATGAAGTGCATGCCGATGACGCGGTCGGGCCGCTTTGTGGCCTTCCCGACCTTGGTGATCGAGATGGACGACGTGTTCGAGGCAAGGATCGCCTCCGGTTTGGTGATCCGGTCGAGGTCCCCAAAGATCTTGAGCTTGATCTCCAGGTTCTCCGTGGCGGCCTCCACCGCCACGTCCACGTCGGCGAGGGCCTCGAGGTCGGTGGTTCCCTGGATGCGGCCCAAGGCGGCGTCCCTCTCCGCGGCTGTCATCTTCTCCTTGGCTACCAGACGGTCGAGATTCTTCCCGATCGCGGCCATACCCTTCTGCACGAACTCGTCGGAGATGTCCCGCAAGACGACCGAGTAGCCTCCTACTGCGAATACCTGCGCGATGCCGTGCCCCATCGTCCCGGCTCCGATCACTCCCACCTTCTGGATCGCCATGGCTTCCTCCGTCTCTGAGAAAATGCAGCGTTTCCGTCTATGCGGCCGGCGGCGCGCCGGCCCTCACCCCTCGCGCTCGACCACCAGTGCGACCGCCCCCCCCCCGCCCAGGCACAGAGTCGCGAGCCCCCGGCCCGCACCCCGAGCCTCCATGGCGTAGAGAAGTGTCGTCAACACCCGGGCGCCGCTGGCGCCAATGGGATGCCCCAAGGCAATGGCGCCGCCGTTGACATTGACCCTGTCCCAGTCCCAGCCGAGCTCCCTTCCGTCCGCCAAGCACTGGGACGCGAAGGCCTCGTTGGCCTCGACGAGGTCGAAATCTCCGATGCCGTAGCCGCCCCGGGCCATGACCTTGCGAACCGCGTCAATGGGGGCAAAGAAGACCTCCTTCGGCTCCCGGTGCGCTGCGGCCCGCTCCTTGACCACCGCCAGGACGGGGAGGTTCCTGGCCTTCGCGAACTCCCGGCTCGTCACGACCACCGCGCTCGCCCCATCGGTGAGGCCCGGGGCGTTGCCCGCCGTCACCACGCCGTCCTTCTGGAATGCGGGTCGGAGCTTGGACAGGGCCTCCACCGTCGTCTGTGGCTTGACCGACTCGTCGGTGTCGAAGACCGCGGGCGGGCCCTTCTTCTGGGCCACCTCCACGGCCACGATCTCCCGCCGGAATGCCCCGGAGGTGATGGCGCGGCCCGCCTTCTGCTGGCTTCCCGCCGCGAACTCGTCCAGCTCCTGGCGGGACAAGCCCGCCCTCTCCGCGGTGAACTCCGCGAGGTTGCCCATGTGTACGTCGTGGAACGCACACCAGAGCCCGTCGTGGACCATGGCGTCGATGGTGGGAAAGTTCCCCAGTCGAACGCCTCCCCGAAGGTTCCTCTGGAGGTAGGGCGCGTTCGACATGCTCTCCATACCGCCGGCCACGACGACCTCAGCCTCTCCGAGAGCCACCGCCTGCGAGGCCAGCATGACGGCTTTGAGCCCCGAGCCACACACCTTGTTCACGGTAAAGGCGTTCACCGAGGGCGCGAGACCCCCCTTCAGCGCCGCCTGGCGGGCGGGGTTCTGGCCGAGCCCCGCCTGGAGGACGCTGCCCAGAATGCACTCCTCCACGTCCCCCGGCTCGATCCCGGCACGGCGCACCGCCTCCTGGACGGCGATCCCGCCCAGGTCGGTGGCGCTGTGGGGAAGCAGGGTGCCCAGATACCCCCCGATCGGGGTACGGCAGGCGGAAACGATCACGGCCTCGCGAATCATGGACACTCCTCCTGGGGTCGTAGCGCCCCGGCGCATCAGTGCTTGTGGGCCTCGAAGAGCACGGCCAGGAACCGGGCTCCCTGGCGGGCCTCGATCCTGTGGGGGATTCCCGCGTTGTAATAGATGCTGTCGCCGGGCCCCAACTCGAACCGCTTCTCCCCGTAGACCACGTCGATGGCTCCTTGAATCAGGAAGAGGAACTCCTGACCCTCGTAGACCACTTCCTTGAGCGAGAATTCACACGCCTCATCGCACACGATCAGAAACGGGCTCATGCCCCGGTCTTCGAGGCCGTAGGCCAGGTCGCGATAGGGCAGGGTGTGGGGAAGCTCGTTCCGATACACCAGAGCCTCCCTGCCTGCCCGCGTGACCACGTAATCCTGGAGCTCCTCGCCTTCCTGCTGGAAGAAATATCCGATCTTCACGCCCAGCGCTTCGGCCAAGGACCAGAGGGTCGAGATGGAGGGCGAGACGATGTTGTTCTCGATCTGGGAGAGGAGCGCCGGGCTGAAACCCGTCTTCTCTGCCAGATCTTTGAGCGTCATCCCATTCTGCCGCCGGAGCTCCTTGAAGCGGGCTCCCAGATTCAGCATTTCCAGGACCTGTTTCTTCATCGGTCACCCTGGGGGCGATGGGGCCGAGAAACCGCCCCGAGGGGTCCCACACCCCGAGGCCTCTGGCGGCCGCCGCCCCCCCGCCCCCCACGACCGGCTCGCTCCAGCCGTCGCCGCCGTGCCGGAACCCTCTCGAAGCAAGGCGGCAGGTCATTTAGAATTACTGAAACAAATTCAGTCAACCTTAAGCGCGCGCCACGGTAGAAGAAATCTCCAGGACGGTCAAGGCCTTTCCCTGTCCCCTCCCCGCGCTTTGCTGCGGGTTCCTGGGAGCACCCGAAGGACAAACGGGCGCTGCCACTGTAGAACAGGTGCCGACCGTTCCGTTTTCAGCCCCGAGGCTGGGACGAGCACCCGAAAAGTAGGCCCGGACCACGAGAGCCAAGGAGTCGCCCCGGCCGGCCCCCCCCGGATGAAACGTCGTTTCTAGATTCTCCCATCACGGGCGAAGGGCCCGTCGGGGGGAGGGCCGCGAGAGCGGGGTCCCCTTGCACACTCCGGACCGCGGCGAAAACCTGCCCCCAGAGCGGGCCGGCGATCCGTGTCGAGAGATCGCCCCCGGAACGTGTCGGGTGTTCCCGACACTCTCCCCGCGAGGCGTCCTCGCAGGCGGTCCGACCCCTGTATGATCAGAGAGACATGTAGGGACTCCCCGACGCGGCCCGCCCCCGGCGGAGACGACCGTTTTCCATGTCGTTTTCCCGTTGACAGCCTCGACAGGGCGGTGCATAGTTCCCTCGTACCCTCACGTAGCACAGTTGGGGGAGTTCGGAACCGCAACGCTCTTTGCCCCCCCGGAGAGCAGCGCCGAGCTCCCCCTCTTATTTTTGGTTCCTCCGCTAAACGACCGGGTGGGCCCGTCCACTCCGGCAGACGATGCCGGGTTGCACGGTGGGAGCGCTCCCGCACCGCATCCGGAATCCTCGCGAGATTGCGGCTCCCGAAGCAGTTGCACCCGTCGAGCGGCCGTCCGCCTACGTGGCCGGGCCCACCCGATCGTCCCTGGACACGAGTACCCGGCCACTCCCCGGATGAGCCTTGTTTTTTGCCGATCCGGGAAACGGCCACGTGGGCTCGCCGGCTCGGCTTTCCGTGGACGAAGTGGCCCGGTCCATTCCCGGCAAGGCCCTTTCAAAGGCGGGTGGCCCGACGGCCCGCACCCCGGAAGCGCCCGTCCCACCTTCCCGTCAGGCAGCGAGACAAAAACGTAGGCCGGGGAGTCCTGGGCCTACGTTTTTGTTCTGGCCGCGCGTCGCCGCCACAGCTCTTCTCCTGTTATTCCAAAGCGTTGCACTTCTGGCATCGACGTTGCTTATACCTCGCCGGGGCGGCCCTTGCGTCGGCAAACCGCCCTCGGGGCGCCGGGGCCCCAAGGAAGATGGCGGTGCGCCCGCCAAGCATCTCGGCCCACCTGCCGGACAACGACGTCTCATGGTCGCCCGTGCTTCGGCGACGAGAGGGACGGGCTTCGGCTCGCCGCGGGGAGGGGGCCGCGGTGGCGGAACCCTCGTGGTAGCCTTCAGGGATGGCCCTCGAAACCGTAAGCCCGGAGTCCGGCCCGGCGGCAACCCAACCAAGGAGAGGACGATGAAGAAGATCGAGGCCGTGATCAAGCCCTTTCGGCTGGACGACGTGAAGGACGCCCTGAAGGAGGTTGGGGTGCAAGGGATGACCGCCGTCGAGGTGAAGGGTTTTGGCAGACAGAAGGGCCACACCGAGCACTACCGCGGGGCGGAGTACACCGTGGACTTCGTCCCCAAGGTGAAGGTCGAGGTGGTGGTCACCGACGATCTGGCGGTTCGCACCGTGGATGCGATCGAGAGAGCCGCCAGGACGGGGAAGATCGGGGACGGGAAGATCTTCGTGAGCCCAGTGGAGGAGGTGATCCGGATTCGGACCGGTGAGCGGGGAGAAGAGGCACTGTAACGGCATCCGGAGAGGCCCACCTGCGCCGCAGGCGCTCCGGTCACCCGCCGCCCGCGTATCGGGCCCCGCCGGCTGGCGAGCCCGGGTCACTCCTTCAAGAACAACCGGTGGTATTCGGCATCGGAGAGGTGTTTTCTGAGGATTCCCCCGAGGGTTTCGAAGATCTCCTCCAGCTCTCGGTCGCTCATCCGCCGCACGACCACTTTTGAAACCTCGTCATCGGACAGCTTCTGGAGATACCACCGGACCACGTTCTCGTTCGACTCCCGGTCCAGGCCGTACCCCAGGAAGCCCCCGAAATCCTCCACGAACCGATGGGAGTGCTTTGCCATGGCGCCCCTTTGCGCAGCCGTGTCGCCCGGATGAACCGGGGGACCGGACAGGTGGTCCCGCGGGGAGCACCCCGGAGAGGGTCGGCGCCCCGGGGCCTTCGATCAGTCCGTCACCGTCCCGTGGGGCCAGCGCTCGATCCCGCCCCCCAGGATGAGGAGCCGATTCTCCTCCACCCCCAGGGTTTTGAGGTGCTGGACCGTTCGCTCGGCCCCTGTGCCACCGCGGGGACAAACTATAACGACGTCCGAGCCGGCGGAGGCCTGGATTGCTGAAAGCGCCTTCTCGAGCATCGCCTTTTCCCGGTCGGTCTTCACGGGGTGTGCGTTGGTCTGGATGGAGCCCGGGAGGTGCCCCTTCTGGAACTGCTCCGCCGGGCAGATGTCCACCAGCACCGCGGCCGGCCCGGCCTCCAACCGCTTGTTCATCTCGTCCGGCGAGATGTAGCGGTAGCTCGCGGCAGCCCCCGCTGCGCCCACCAGAAGCATCGCCAAACCGAGTGACCACGTCCGAAGAAGCCTCATCTCTCCTCCTCCCGTCCGGAGAATGTGCGACGAGGCCTTTGTACCCCGTGGGGCGTGCCCGGAAGAAATTGGAAGGTCTGATGCCGGCTCCGGACGCGATTCGGGCCCGCAATGGCACCGTTCCCGCATCCTACCTGCGCCCGTCAAACCCTCCCGCCGAACCGGGCTACGAGGGCTTCTCCGCCCCCGGCCGGGTGTAGTACCACCAGCAGATGGCCACGTTGGCCAGGCAGAAGGCGGCGAGGCCGAAGAAGAACAGGTTGGGCGAGCCCATCTTCGCGATCAGGGTGCCGATGATGACCGAGAAGAAGAAGGGGCCGTAGGCCGCGACGGCGGCCGTCCACCCGATGACCCCGCCGGCCTGCCGCGGAGGGAAGCACAACGGCATCTGCCGGAAGGTCGACGCGTTGCCGACCCCGGAGAAGAAGAAGAGTGCCAGCATGACGGTCAGGAAGTAGGGAAACTCGGCCATGGATTCCGGCGACGTGAAGAACGTCACCCCCACGGCGCACCCCAGGAGCCCCAGGCCGCTGATCACGGTCAGGATGCCCCCGCCGAACCGGTCGCTCAGGGGACCGGCCGCCACACGGCTCAGGGAGCCGATCAGGGGTCCGATGAAGGCGTAGGTCAGCGGGTCCGGACCCCCGGGGAGCACGGTGTAGAGCTCCTTGATGAGGAGGGGGAAGGAAGCCGAGGCCCCCGAGAACGTGCCGAAGGTCATGATGTAGAGGCTGGTCATGAACCAGGTGTGCTTGTCCTTGAAGATGTCGAACTGCTCCCGGAAGTTCGCCCGTACCGGCACGCTCTTGAGCAGGAACCAACCCGCCACGCCGAAGACGAGGATCAGCGGGATGTACCAGTAGGCGGCGTTCTGGAGCCAGATGTCCTGGCTCACCCCGCCCCGGGTGAACGTCTGGGGCCGCCCCAGGAAGGCGAAGATCCCGAAACCCACGATCCAGGGGGTGACGAACTGGGTGATGCTCACCCCGAGGTTCCCGATCCCCGCCTGGACCGCGAGGGCCGTGCCCTGCTTTCGCTTGGGGAAGAAGAGGCTGGTGCTGGGCATGAAGGAGGAGAAGTTTCCGCCCCCAAACCCGGCGGTGAAGGCCAGCAGCATGAGGACCCAGTAGGGCGTGCCGATGTGCTGCACCGCGACGGCCCAGCCCAGGGCCGGGACGAGGAGCAGCAGGGTCGAGATCGACACCACGTGGCGCGTCCCGTAGATCGGGACGAGAAAGGTGTGGAGGATGCGGAGCGACCCCCCCGCCAGGCCCGGCATCGCGGCGAGCCAGAAGAGCTGGGTGGTGCTGAGCTGGAACCCGATGGCCGGCAGGCGCACCACCAGGGCGCTCACCATGAACCAGGTGCCGAAGGCCAGCACCAGGCTCACCGTGGTGATGATCAGGGTGCTCCACGCGACACGCGAGCCCTGGCTGGCCCAGAACTGGGGGTCCTCCGGCGTCCAGGTGTCCAGCCACGTTCCCCTGGGCTTTGGGTCGGCTGCCCCCAGGACCACTCTGGCGTCTCGGCTCACAGGTGTCTCCTTTACGGTTCTTCTGACCGGATAAGAGGGAGTGCATGGATGGAGAAAACCAAACGACACGGAATCCTGGACGAGATAGCGGGATGTTCAGGATCGGCCGGGACGTCGGATCTCAACCAAACCCGCCAGGAAGACAGCAGTGCGACATGTCATGGTCTGCCTCATCCGGTTCATCCTGTCATCCCGTCAAAAGGCCCTAAGGGCTCTCGGTCGCGTCCTCTACCCGGTGCTCGAAGGCGTCCTTGAGCTGGGGTGACTCGTCCTGCAGGATCCGGATGACGGTCAAGTGCATCCACACCAGGCTCACCAGGGTGAGCAGGAAGAGGATGAACCAAGTGGTCTGGGGAAGCCCGCTCACCCTCTCCGCGTAGGCGAAGAGCGGCGGCAGGAAGAACCCGCCGAGGGCGCCGAGGCATCCCACGAGCCCCCCCACCGCCCCCACGTCCCGCGGAAAGTACTCGGGAATGTACTTGTAGACCGCGGCTTTTCCGACGCCCATCGCGACCCCTACGAGGACCACCAGGAAGGTGAACCACGGGACCGTCATGTGGAAGCGAAACGCCTCCACGGTGCCGGAGGGGTCGATGCGGGTGGGGACCTGCAGGACCATGTGCCCGTTGGGGATGGAGAGCACGAAGCACGCGGCGAGCATGGTGCCGAAGCTCCAGTACATCACGTGCCGGGCACCGTACCGGTCGGAGAGCCACCCCCCCAGCGGTCGGAGCAGACTGGCCGGGAAGATGTAGAGCGTCGTGAGAAGAGCCGCCTGTGCCAGGGGAAGCCCGAACACGTCCACGTAGTACAGGGGGATCCACGCGGCCAAGGCCACGTAGGCCCCGAAGACCACCACGTAGTACAGGCTGAATCGCCACACCTCCATGTGCCGCAGGGGTTTGAGCATGTCCAGGAGCGGCCTGCCCCGCGACGGGCGCCGGTCCTCGGCCGGGGTCCAGAGCCACAGGGCAGCCGCCGTGAGGACCAGCAGGATCCCATAGAGGAACGGGATGAACCGCCACCCCCCGGGCACCACACCGCCAAGGAAGCCCGCCGCGGGGATCACGGCGATGAGGGCCGGCCCGATGAACTTCGTGACCGAGGCCCCCACGTTCCCGGCCCCGAAGACCCCGAGGGCGAAGCCCTGGCGCTCGGGCGGGAACCACGCCGCGTTCCAGGCGATGCCCACCGTGAAGGAATTCCCGGAAAGGCCGACCAGAAACGCATAGATCAGCAGCTCCGTGTAGCTGTCGGCGCGGCTGACGAGAAACGCCGGGACGGCCGTCAGGAGCAGCATGCCCGCAAACACGCGACGGCCGCCCACGCGGTCCGTGAGGATCCCGAAGGGGAGCCGCCAGATCGACCCGTTGAGGATCGCCACCGCCGAGATCCAGGAGAGCTGGACCGGGGTGAGCCCGAGCTCCTGGCGAAGCGGAATGCCGAGCACCCCGAACATCAGCCACACGGCGAACATGACCGTGAACCCGATGGTCGAGAGCCATAGGACTTGCTGGCGGTGCTTCCCCAGGTGGGGGTTGGCAGGGATCACCACGCCTGCAGGCGCGGGATCTCGAAGGAGCGCACCCCCTCGGCCGGGGTTCGCGAAGGCGACGTCCCGTTCGGACATGGTTTCCTACCTCCTTGGTCCAGCCGCCTCCCCGGGTCGCCGCGTCCACAGCACCACCTGCCAGGGCCGGGTCAGGTATCCCAGGGGGACCGGGAGGAGGTGGACGAGGCGGGAGAAGGGGAACACGGCGAGCAACGCGAAGAACGCCAGGACGTGGAGCTTCACGACCCAGGGCAGGTCTGCCACCAGCTCCGGCCGGGGGCGCAGGGTGAGGAGGGACCAGAGGTAGGGTGTGAACACCGAGGGGAACCAGAACGACCCGTAGCGGTACAGCACCGCCGTGAGGATGCCCGTTACGATCGACACCGTCAGGAACCAAAGAACCACTTGATCCATGGGGGTGGTGACGACCCGGATTCTCGGGTCGAAGCTCCGCCGCCACAACAGAATCGCCAGGCCGCCCAGCGCCCACAGTGCCAGGGCGAGCCCCGTGGCCTCCAGGAGGAAGAGCCGCAGGGGCACCGCGTTCCACACTTCGACGCCCCGGGGGACCAGCAGGGCCAACAAGTGGAAGCCCAGCACGAGGAGCAGCCCCCAGTGGAACGGCACACTGCCCCAGAGGAGCTTGCGGTGCTCCAGGAGCTGCGAGGTGCGGCTGGTGAGGGTCGAGGGCCGCTGGACGGCCCGCAGCACCGACACCCCCACGCACAGGACCACCGCCGCGTACGGGAAGATCACGAACCAGAGGGCGTTCCCGTTCATGGGGACCTCCTTTCGCCATCCACCGCTCCCGAGCCCGCGACGGCGGCCGCCGGCCGCTCCTCGGCCTGGCGCCGCGCTCCGGCGATCAGGTGCAGATAGGGGTTGTCCGGGTCCGACGACCGCAGGGCCTTCTCCAGGGATTCCAGCGCGGGGCCCAGCACCTCGAGCAGCCGTTCCGGGGGGGCGTCGCAGGCGTCCAGGAACCGCAGGACCGGCACGACGTGGTCCGGGAGCTCTCCGTCCCGGTCGATCCCGGCACGGTCCATCGCGACCCCGAGCTCTGCCAGAAACGGGCTCCGTTGATACTTGTCCCCCCAGACCTGAAAGCCCAGGTACGGGGCGGAGGCGAGCTCCAAGTCGAGGGTTCGCGTCGACAGCTCCTCCCATTCTTCCAAGGAACGGCTGCCGACGTCGGAGAGGAAGGCCTCGAGGCGGTCCCGCACCGTTCCCGGCGGGAGCCGCGACACGGCGGAGCGCAGGCTCTCGAGACGCCCCGGGGCGGGGTACCGGAAGGACTCGGCGAGAACGGCGAAGGCGCCCACTTCACACCTCCTTCGCCGGGGAGCGGGTGTACCCCAGGCCCACACCGGCCCGCCGGTTCTCGGCGCTGCCCCACGGCCCGTTCTCCACCTCCCGGTGGTAGGCGGGCAGGACGAAGCGCTCCTCGAACGTGGCAGTGGTGGTGAGGGCGTACACGGCTTCGGCCGACTCCGGGGTCAGGCCGACGGCTGCCAGCGCCTCGAGCAGCGCCGGGGGCACCGCGCCGTCGACGCTCTGGGACCGCTTGATGGCCCGGATGACCGCGAGCCTTTGCAGGGCCCGGCGCATGGGCTCCTCGGCACCCGCCGTGAACAGGCTGGCCAGGTACCGCACCGGGATGCGCGCCTGATCGATGGAGGTCAAGGGGTCGCCGCCGCCCCCCGGAGCGAGGTCCACACCCCCTTTGTCGGCCGTGCTGAGGACCGGCGAGAGGGGGGGGACATAGAACATCATCGCCATCGTCCGGTACTCCGGGTGGATCGGGAAGGCGAGGCCCCACTCCTTCACGAACCGGTACACGGGCGAGCGCTGGGCGGCCTGGAGCCAGTCCGGGTCGATCCCCCCGGCTTCCGCGGCACGGATCACGGCGGGGTCGCGGGGATCGAGGAGCGCATCGAGCTGGGAGGCGAGGACGTCCTCGTCCGGCACCTGGGCTGCCGAGGGGATCTTGTCCGCGTCGTAGAGGACGACCCCCATGTACCGAATGCGCCCCACGCACGAGTGGGCGCACCCCGTGGCCTGGCCGGTCTCGAGGCGGGGGAAGCACAGGATGCATTTCTCTGACTTTCCCGTCGCCCAGTTGTTGAAGGTCTTCTTGTAGGGGCAGGCGGCGACGCACAGCCGCCAGCCGCGGCACCGCTGCTCGTTGATGAGCACCACCCCGTCCTCGGCCCGCTTGTAGATGGCGCCGGAAGGGCACGCCGCCGCGCAGGAGGGGTTCAGGCAGTGGTTGCAGATACGGGGGACGTAGGTGAAGACCACCCGCTCCACTTCCTCGAACTGGGCGCGGACCTCCTGCGGCAGCCCCTGGAGGTTCGGGTCGTTCCGCGCGTAGAGGTTCGAGCCGCCCAGGTCGTCGTCCCAGTTCGGCCCGGCCTCGATCTCCATCGGCTGCCCGGTGACCAGCGAGACGGGGATCGCCGTGGGCTGGTCGTCGGCCGCGGGGGCGTCGAAGAGGTCCTCGTACCGGAAGGTGAAGGGCTCGTAGTAGTCGTCGAGGCTCGGCAGGGACGGGTTGTAGAAGAGCCGGGCCAGCCCCCCCAGGCGCGACTGCAGCCGCAGCTTGAGCTCGCCGCCCTCCTTGCGATCCCAGCCTCCGCGGAAGTGTTCCTGGTCCTCCCACAGGGTGGGGTAGCCGGTGCCAGGCCGGGCCTCCACGTTGTTCCACCACATGTACTCGGACCCCCGGGGGTCGGTCCACAGGTTCTTGCAGGAGATGGAACAGGTGTGGCAGCCCAGGCACTTGTCCAGGTGGAACAGCATGCTCATGTGGGCGCGAACGTTCATGGGTGCCTCCAAATGACGTTGATTAGATGGGATAACGGGAACGCTTGGATGTTTCTTCATAGAACCGACTGGCTCGGGTTACCCCGTTCTCGTCAGTCCAAGAGATGGCCGCAGCCGATCCCGCACATCCCGTTATCCCGTCCAAGAATCTCTCCTTCGTCAGAACTTCGGAGTGTCGATCCGGCGGACGTAGACGAAGTTGTCCCGGTTGATCCCCACCGGCCCCCAGTAGTTGAAGGCGTAGGTGAACTGGGCGTACCCGCCGCTCATCAGGAGTGGCTTGAGCCGCACGCGGTCCACGGAGTTGTGCATGCCCGCCCGCTTGCCCCGAAGGGGCGAGATGGGCACCCCCACCGTGCGCTCCGTGGCGTGGTAGACGAAGACCGACCCCCGGGGAATCCGGGCGGAGACCGCGGCCCGCTGCACGTACACGCCGTGGTCGTTGTACATCTCGACCCAGTCGTTGTCCCCGATCCCGAGCTCGGCGGCCTCCTTGTCGTTGAGCCACATGGGGTAGCCGCCGCGCGACAGGGTCATCATTCGCAGGTTATCCGAGAAGGTGGAGTGGATGCTCCACTTGGCGTGGGGCGTGATGTAGTTGAGCGCCCGGCTCTCCCCCACCTGGAGCTTGGTCTGGATGAGGTCGTCCACCATGTGGTGCTCGGGCCGCGGCTTGAAGGTCGGCAGGTGCTCTCCCCACGCCAGGTACATGTCGTGGTCCAGGTAGACGTGCTGCCGCCCGGTGAGGGTCCGCCACGGAACCCCCCGCTCCACGTTGAGGGTATAGGGCGCGTAGGGGCGGCCGGCGTTGATCAGGGCCGACCAGGTGGGTGTGGTGAGGACCCGCCGCGGCTGGACGACCACGTCGGCAAAGGAGGTCCGGGTGGCCCGGGTGGCCTCGGCCAGGTCGGTGAGGGCGAGGCCGGTCTTGTGCCCCTCCACTTCGAAGGCCCGCCAGGCGAGCTCGCCGTTCGAGGCCGGGTCGAGCAGGAGGATCGCCTCGGCCACCTCCCGAGCGTCCTCGAGGGAGGGTAGCCCGCGGTACCCTTCATCACGGGACCGCGCGGGTTGGCGCTCCGCCAGGGTCCGATAGAAGTCGCCCACCGTGATCGAGAGACCGTGGGCGGCCACGCCGTTCTCCTCGACGGACCGGCCCAGGCTGATCATCCGCTCGTACAGGTTCACGTAGTCCCGAGTGACCACCCGGAACTTGGGCATCGACACACCCGGGACGGGCTCGGTCTCGCCCGTCTTCCAGTCCCGCACCCGCGGCTGGGCCAGCTCGTCCGGGGTGTCGTGCTGGAGGGGCAGCATCACCACGTCCTCCAGCGGCTCCGGCAGGTGGCCGGGTGCGAGCTCGCTCACCTTCCGCGCCAGAGCCTTGAAGATCTCCCAGTCGCTGCGCGACTCCCACGCCGGCGCCACCGCCTCCTGCATGGGGTTGATGAAGGTGTGCATGTCGGTGGTGTTGAGGTCGTCCTTTTCGTACCAGGTGGCCGCCGGGAGGACGATGTCGGAATACAGCGCCGAGGTGTCCATCCGGAAGTTGAGATCGACGACGAGGTCCATCTTGCCCACGGGGGCCGGGGTCGAGGCGTCCACCTCGTGGACCCTCCCGTCGGCCGCCTCGCGGGCCACGGCGTTCGTGTGGGTTCCGAGATAGTGCTTCAGGAAGTACTCGTGGCCCTTCGCGCTGGAGCCGATGGCGTTGCCGCGCCAGATAAACCACAGCCTCGGCCAGGAGGAGGGAGCGTCCGGGTCCTCGACGGCGAACCGAAGCCTGCCGGCGGCCAGGGCGTCGGCGACGTACCGGGCCACCTCGGCGTCGGTCTTCGCCCCGGCGGCCCGGGCCTCCTGCGCCACCTCCAGGGGGCTCCGGTCGAACTGGGGGAAGAACGGCAGCCACCCCTGCCGCACGGCCCGCACCTGGTAGTCGATCGTGTGGTCCGAGGTGGGCGCGGGGAGGCTGTCGTACGGGGCGAAGCTGGACTCGTACCGCCACTGGTCGGAGTGGACGTAGTGAAAGCTCGGGCTGTTCTGCTGCCGGGGAGCCATCTTCCAGTCCTGGGCGAAGGCGATGGCGGCCCAGGAGGCCTGGTTCACCAGCTTCTCCTGCCCCACGTAGTGGGCGAGCCCGCCGCCGTTTCGGCCCACGCTGCCCGTGAGCAGGAGCGACGTGATGGCGGCCCGGTAGATCAGATTGTTGTGGTAGCGCTGGTTCACGCCGGCGCCGATAATGATCAGGTTCCTTCCCTGGGTCTTCTCGCCGTTCTCGGCCCACTCCCGGGCGAAGCGGATGACGGTGTCCCGCCCGATGCCGGTGAACTTCTCCTGCCAGGCCGGCGTGTAGGGGAGATCGTCGTCGTAGCTCGCCGGGTACTCCCCTTCCAGACCCCGACTCACCCCGAGCTGGGCCATGGTCAGGTCGAACACCGTGGCCACCGCCACCCGGCCTTCCGGTGTCTCCACGTAGCGCGCGGGCACCTGCCGCACGAGCTCCCGGCCCTCGCCGTCGGCGAAGTCGTGGAACACCACGCGGAGGCGGGCGTCGTGGCGGTCCAGAAAGGAGAGCTCGGGTCGGATCGGCTCACCGGTCGACGCATCCTCCAGGTTCAAGTTCCACTTGCCCTTCTCCTTGGCCCACCGGTGCCCGATGGTCCCATTGGGGACGCGGGGGGCGCCGCTCTCGGCGTCCCAGACCAGGAGCTTCCAGTCCCCGTTCTCGAGAGCGGCCCCTCCCGGGAGCCGGTTCGCCCGGAGGCAGCGGCCCGATTGGTGCGTCGCCGAACCCGCGGCCCCGTCCTCTCCGGCCTCGAGCTCCACGAGGAACGGCAGGTCGGTGTACCGGGCGGCGTAGTCCTGAAAGAAGGGAACCTGCCGCTGGGCGTAGCACTCGGTGAGGATCACGTGGTTGACGGCCATCCAGAAGGCCCCGTCCTGCCCGAGGTTCACCGGAACCCAGGCGTCGGCGAACTTCGACACGCTGGAGAAGTCCGGCGCGAAGACCGTGACCCGGGCACCGGCGTGTCGAGCCTCGGCGAGGAAGTGGGCGTCGGGGGTCCGCGTCACGCTCACGTTGGAGCCGAGCACGGCGATGTGGCGGGCATTGTACCAGTCGGCCGACTCGTGCACGTCGGTCTGCTCGCCCCAGATCTCGGGGCTCGCGTTCGGGAGGTCGCAGTACCAGTCGTAGAAGCTCATCGCGACCCCCCCGAGGAGCGTGAGGAACCGGCTCCCCGCGGCGTAGCTGATCTGGGACATGGCCGGGATGGGCGAGAACCCGATCACCCGGTCGGGTCCGTGGGCCTTGACGGTGTGCACCGTCGAGGCCGCCACGAGCTCGAGGGCCTCGTCCCAGGTGACCCGGCGCAGGCCCCCCTTGCCCCGGGCCTGCTGGTACCGGGACCGCTTGGCCGGGTCCGCCATGATCGAGGCCCAGGCCTCCACTGGGTCCGCGTGCTCGCGGCGTGCTGCCCTCCAGAGGTCGATCAGGGCTCCCCGGGCGTAGGGGTGCTTCACCCGCAGGGGGCTGTACAGGTACCAGGAGAAGCTGCAGCCCCGCTGGCAGCCCCGGGGCTCGTAGGGGGGGATGCCGTCCTCGAGCTTCGGGTAGTCGGTAGACTGGAGCTCCCAGGCGACGATGCCGTCCTTGACGAACACCTCCCAGGAGCAGCTCCCGGTGCAGTTGGTGCCGTGGGTGGTGCGCACCCGCTTGTCGTGGGCGAAGCGGTTTCGGTAGAGCTCTTCCCACTTGCGCTCCGCCGGGGACTCTGTTTCTCGGATCCACTGGCTCATGGTGCCCTCCCAGGCTTCAGAGACTCGCGCAGCCGGCGGGCCGGGCTCGGCCCGCGCCGGGAGCCGATCACGGCCACGACGGCGAAGAGGACGGCAGCGCCGGCGAGCGCCGGCACCCAGAAGCGGTCGGCCCACCCCGAAGGGGTCGTGCCGGCTTCGGCCACCGCCACGAAGAACGCCGCCAGGTCGGCACGCTCCTGCTCGCTGAGGGCCTTGCCCGCGTAGCTCGCGCGCATCAGCGGAAAGGGCATGGTTCGAAAGACACCGAAGAGACCGGCCGCTCCCCCAAACCTCCGGGCCACGTCGGTGAGATCGCTGCCCAGGGTCCCGCCCGACACGGGGCCGTGGCTGCCGGCCACGTGACACGCCAGACAGGGAGCACCCCCTGCGGCCAGCCGGATGCTGCCGGTGAAGTAAGCCCGGCCCCGGTCCGGATCGCCGGCGGGCAGAGGCGGCGACGCAGGAGAGGGCTCCAGCCCTTCCGCTCCGGCCGCGAGCCCGGCCACGAACACGGCCAGGCCCTCCACCTCTTCCTCCGTCAGGTACGGAAACGCCGGCATGTCGGCGCCCCCGTCCCGGATGAAGGCGGCCACGTAGTCGAGGTCGCCGCCCGCGTCGAAGAGGGGCGGAAGATCACCCACCCCCTCCCCCCCGTCGCCGTGGCAGCCGGCGCAAAGGTCCTGGTAGAGAGCCGCGGCGTCCGCGGCATCCGACGGCGCCGCAGCTGCCAGGCCATAGAGGCCGACCGTCAAGGTGAGCGCCCACCTCCAGCCCGTTCGCGTCGTCATCCCCTTTCCCTCCTCCCCTGGCCGGCCCCGCCGGGACGTTCGCCTACACGGCTCGTGAATGAGAATGGTTCGCAGACAAGAACTCCGTTTTATTTTGTTCCCTCGCTCCCGCCGCAACGCTTCTCCCCGGGAGGCAGCTGGTCGCGAGGGGCACGGACCTCGCCGGTCGCAAAACCTTCGCAGCACAAAGAACAGTGTTCGCCACCTCGACGTCTCCCGTCCCGCTGCAACGAAGCGGTCGCCGGAATGGTGTCAATAGAACTCCGTTATGTCCCCGGGGGCATTGACGCAGGTCAAAGGTGCAGGAATTGGGGGAGGACACAGGACGGGACCGGCACGTTTCCGGGGGCGGGAGAGACACGACAGGCCCTCCGTCACGGGGTTCGACGCCCGTGTCGAGAAACCAGGACCCACCTGAAGTGCCCACTGGGGATGTCTGGAACGGCGACCAGGGGCCGACACCGCGCACCGAGGCTGTTTTCGGCTTTCTGACTGGGTCGGTGCCAACGTCCGACGACTGGGTCGAGCCTGGCGTCCACCCTCGCGGCCGGGCGTCCCAAGACACCCGGCTTGTGCCCGTGAAACCGGCGCGGCTAAACTGCCCGAGAGTCGAGCGCTCCGCTTGCCCCGGCCCCGAAGCGGGCATCGGACGGGCTGCGATGGGGGAACCCCATGTCGAACCCTTTGTTCGTCTTCGTCCTGTACCTGCTCTACGGCCTGGTCTTCTTCTCCATGGGGGTCGCGGTCTTCGCGCGGGACCTTCGCGCCAGCAATCAGGCGATCGCCCGGCCGCTCTGGCTGTTTGCCCTCTTCGCCTTCACCCACGCCTTCCACGAGTGGCTCGAGCTGTACCTCCTGCTCCAGGAGTCCTTCGAGGATGCCCCGTTCCTCTTCCGGATCAAGTCCTTGAAGCTGTGGCCGGTTCTGCTCTCGTACTGCTTCCTTCTGTCCTTCGGCATCCTGCTCCTCTCGCGGATCTACCCCCGATGGCGCCGCCCGCTCTTCCTCGTCCCGCCCCTGCTCTTCGGTCTTCTCGCGCTGGCAGTGCTGGCCGGGAGAGAGCAGTACGCCCACGACTTCCTCGCGCACCACAACTACCGCATCCGCAACCTGGTGGGATTTCCCGCCGGGGTGGCCGCCGGGCTCGCTTTCCTGGCCTACGGGGCAACCGTGCGGACACTGAGCAGCAAGGGGGCGAACAACTTCGTCTGGGCAGGCCTGTTCACCGTCCTGTACGGCATCCTCACCGGGCTGATCCCGTCCCGCACCCCTCTGCCCGTCCTGGTCCAGGTCGAGGTGGCCCGGGCCCTCTCCGCCTTGGGGATCCTGCACTTCTTGATGCGCGGACTGCATGTCTTCGACGTCGAGCGCCAGGTGGCGATCGAGCAACGGCTGCAGCGCTTCGCGCAGTCGGAGAGGATCAACGCCCTCGGGAGGCTCGCCTCGGGCATCGCCCACGAGATCAACAACCCGCTGAGCAACGTCTCCCTCTCGGTCGAACTGCTGAAGAGGGACCTCTCAGGGGAGCCGGACACGGAAACGATCCCGAGACGTTTCACGGTCATCGAACGAAATCTCCAGCGGGCCTCGAAGATCGCCCAGGAGCTCCTGTTCGTCTCCCGATCCCGGGAAGGCGACGCGGTGGATGCGGATTTGAACGAGGTCATCCGAGGCACGTTGACCCTTCTCGGTACGGCCCCGAAAGGCGATTCCATCGACTTTCGCCCCGGCGAGCTCCCGCCGATCCGGATCGTGCCCTGGAAGATCGAGGAGGTCCTCCTGAACCTCCTCGTCAACGCCAGGGACGTCACCCCTCCGGGGGGCCGAATCGTGATCACCACCGCTGCCGGGAACGGCCATGTGGTTGCAGAGGTCGCCGACAGCGGCCCGGGGATCGCGCCCGAGCACCGCGGCCGCATCTTCGATCCGTTTTTTACGACCAAGGAGGTCGGACACGGCACCGGGCTCGGGCTCTCGGTCTCCCAGGGGATCATGGAACGGCACGGGGGTCGGATCGAGCTCAAGGAAACCGGACCCGGAGGAACGAAGATGGCCGTGGTGTTCCCCCTTCCAGGAGTCTCCCATGACGAGGGCTCTGCCGTCGGCTAGGGTTCTCGTCGTCGACGACGACCGGGACCTGCAAGAAAACATCCAAGAGATTCTCGCCGGCGCGGGGTTCGGTGTGACCCTGGCGAGCCGGGCGGACGAAGCCCTCGAGATCCTCCGCAAGGAGCCGTTCGACGTCGTCCTCCTCGACCTGATGATGCCCGGGATGGGGGGCATGGAGGCGCTTCCTCTTATTCGGCGACAGGCGCCCCGGTCGAGGGTCGTGATGATCACGGCCTTCGCCACAGTCCAAAGCGCGGTGGAGGCCATGCGCCGAGGAGCCGAGGACTATCTGGTCAAGCCGTTCCGACTCGACGAGCTCACGGTGGCGGTAAGGCGGTGCCTCGAGTCTGCGCGATTCTCCGAGTGCGAGACCCCTCCCGACGCGGAAACCACCTTCCACTGTTTGGGAAACGCCATCCGGAGGGACGCATTGCGCCTCCTCAGCCGCCATGCCAAGCTGCGCTTCATGGATCTCACGCGGGCCCTCGCGATTGACGATCACACCAAGGTGAACTTTCATCTGCGCATCCTCAAGGAGGCGGGTCTCGTCTCCCAGGACGAGCGCAAGAACTACTCTCTCACCACCGAGGGAATCAGGGTGGTGGCCTGTCTCGAGGAGATCACCCGACAAGGCGAGGGCTGACTCTCCAGGATTGCCGGCAGCTCGCCGCCACGTCCCAGAGCGGTTCCCCGTAGGCTCCCCGCCGGTGTGGGCCAATCTTCACAGAATTGCCGCTTTCCTCAACTCAACTTATCTGGAATCCAACCTCCCCCCTCCTCTAGGCTTCCTCGGGATGGGCATGGGATGGGCATGTTCCCGCGGTGTGCGTGTCTGCCACAAGACCGCCGGGAACCCCAGAAGTGCTGCAGCGAAACCGTTTCACCAACCGGGAAGGAGAGGAACTGCCGATGAAACAGCAAACCTGGAGAGGGGTCGCGACAACGACGGCACTGGCGGTAGCTGTAGCTCTTGCGGGAGCGCTGGCCGGTTGCGGTTCCTCGAGCTCGTCGACTCCCGCGAGCCCCCCTGTCGATCCCATCGTCGAAACTCCGATCCTCGAAGGGCAGCCGCGAGCCGGTTTCGTCGGGTCGGAAGCCTGCCAGACCTGTCACTCCGCCGCTTACGCAGGGTGGGCCGAAACCGTTCATGGGGACATGATTCGGGTAGCCGGCGACGAGACCATCCTTCCCGAAGCCCGGGAGCTCCTGGAGTCCCTCATCGCGAGCAACCCCACGGATCCGCGCCTCGAGTACGGCGTAGCCGGTTCCAGGCTTTTCCTTGAATCTCTGGACCAGATCGTCTACGTCGTCGGCGGCAAGTGGAAGCAGCGGTATGTCGTCAAGACCGACGCCGGACACGTCTTTGTCAACGGGCAATTCTATGACACTCCTGACGGATTCAACCCAAGGATCGCCGATTACGCATCGGCGCGGGTTTATGAGGACCGTTGTCTCGACTGTCACGCCACCGGTTTCGATGTGGACCGGGCCAATACGCTGGACCGGGCAGATCCCCTCTACACCCTTGGGAGCGTCGTCACCGAACTGGGCATCGGTTGCGAGAAGTGCCATGGCCCCGGCGAGGACCATGTCTCCTCACCCTCGGCGTCCAACATTCTGAATCCTGCTGATTACAGCATCGAGCAGCAGTTCCAGTTCTGCGGGTCCTGCCATGGGCGCAACAGCGCCCATGCGACCATCGACGGCCGCGAAGACGCTTTGGGCTTTCAGCTTGGCGATGTAAATCTTCACGAGGTTGTGAAGATGCAGGATGTGACGGACGCGGAAGGCGGCAACGTGTGGCACAAACCGGGAGTCGGCTACTTCGCCGGCGCCGCGGCGGGAGCAAGCCAGCGCTTCTATGACGACGGCGCGAGCCGTTCGCACCGGCAGGAGTACAACGACATGTTGCAGGGCCCCCATGCCGGCAAGCTGACGTGCACCGACTGCCACGACCCCCACGCCGGCAACGCCCTCAGGGCCGCCGACGCGGTCGCCCTGTGCGCTACCTGCCACGACGGCACCATGGCGCCCGGCCGGGCATTCACCCAGGAAGACATCGACATCATCATGCCCAAGCGGGCGCGCAGCACGAACCTACCTGACATCCGCACCCACACCTTCCGGTACGGGGCCCTCGGAAAGCCCGCTGACGACGTACCCCTCACTCAAGATGCCGCCGTTCTGCCCGACCTGACCGCTGCAAACTACGCGGGATCACAAATCTGCAGTGCCTGCCACACCGCTGAGCACAGCGGCTGGGCCGGCACGATGCACGGCAAGATGATCCAGCCCTTCGACCCTGGCGCCGATGAGCTCATGGGCACGGCGCGGGAGTTGCTGCTTGACCTGATGACCAACGACCCAACCAGTCCGCTCCTGGAGATCCGCCAGGGCTCGGGAAACTTTCTCGGTTCCCTGGACGAGATTGTTTACACGGTCGGCAGCAAGTGGAAGCAGCGTTTCGTGGTCAAGACCAATGACGGCCACGTGTTCGTCCAGTCGCAGTTCTACGACACGCCGGACGGCACCGATCCGCGTCTGGCAGCCTACGCTTCCGGTCGGGTCTACGAGGATCGCTGCCTGGCGTGCCACGCCACCGGGTTCGACCTGGAGTTCTCGGAGGACATCCGGGACCCGGCTATCGACGCCGGCATCCGTCGCCAGGATAACGAGTACTCCCTCGAAACCGTCGTGGCAGAGCTCGGCATCGGTTGCGAAGCCTGCCACGGTCCGGCCGGGAACCACGTGTCTCCTCCGGCCGGAACTGCCCGGGCAGACTGGATCATCAATCCGGCCAAGTTCAAGCGGTCGGCGCAGCTCGAGTTCTGCGGCGCCTGTCACGGCCGCAACAGCGCACACAACACCCTGGAGGGTCGAGAGGACGCTCCCGGCTTCCAGCTCGGCGACAAGGTCGCGGATCACGTCATGATTCTCAGCGTGGCGCGCAACCTCAACGTCTGGGAGAAGACGGAAGGTGGAGAGACCGTCGGGTTCTTTGCCGGTCCCGCAGCGGGTGCCAGCCAGCGCTTCTACGCCGACGGCGCCAGCCGCTCCCACCGCCAGGAGTACAACGACCTGGAGCAGGGACCCAAGAAGGGGATGACCTGCACCGACTGCCACGACACCCACAACGGCACCACACTGAAAAAGCCCTTCGAGCAGCTGTGCGCCGACTGTCACGGCCCCAGCCACGGCTACGTGCTCGACGACGTGATGCCGAAGCGGGCCCGCAGCACCAACTTGCCCGACATCCGCACCCATACCTTCATCCGGGATGCGGTCTTGGGCGCGATCGGCAAGCCGGCAGAGGGGATTCCGCTGACCGACGACTCCAACTGATTCCGGATTCCGCTCCCCAACGACGGGGGGCGACGGAATCCCGCATCCACCAGTGAAATCCCCCGGCCTGCCGCCATCGCGGGTCGGGGGATTTTTTGGGCTCGTCCGGGTATCGGGGATTGCGGGGTGGAGCGGAGGGGCTCCCCGACCCCGGGCACGTGCCAGGCGGTGGATCCAGGGCGAATGGCAGTGTTGACTTCCGCCCGTGAAAAGTCGTACAAAGGTGGCCCTGCCCGTGGTGCTCCCCTTCCCGACTCCCGGTGATGGGTAGGCAGGCCAGGATTGTGGCATGTTTCACGTGCGTCCGCGCAGAAGACCGGCCGCGCGCCAGCATCGAGGGACCGATCCGTGTCGACCAATGGCGAAAGCGTAGGCGCTGTGATGGTGGTGGGCTCCGGGATCGCCGGCATCCAGGCGTCCCTGGACCTCGCGAACTCCGGGATGAAGGTCTACCTGGTGGAGAAGGGGATCTCCATCGGCGGGGTCATGGCCCAGTTGGACAAGACCTTCCCCACGAATGACTGCTCGGCGTGCATCCTCTCGCCGAAGCTCGTGGAGGTGGGCCGCCACCCGAATGTGGAGATCCTCACCCAGGCCACGGTCGAGGCCGTGGAGGGGTCGGCTGGACGGTTCCGG
The DNA here is from genome assembly GCA_033551855.1 of Deferrisomatales bacterium. Lineage (GTDB taxonomy): Bacteria > Desulfobacterota > Deferrisomatia > Deferrisomatales > JACRMM01 > JBFLZB01. The sequence continues at coordinate 185,655 of JAWSUI010000001.1, read as the reverse complement.
GTGAAGCTCGCCCAGGCGCCCCGGTTCATCGATCTCGACAAGTGCACCGGGTGCGGCGACTGCGCCAAGGTATGCCCGGTGCCCCGGCCCGATGAGTTCAACGGGGGGCTCTCGGAGCGCACGGCGGCCTACCGGCACTTCCCCCAGGCGATTCCGGCTGCGTTCGCCATCGAGAAGCGGGGCACCTCGCCCTGCAAGGCGGCGTGTCCCACCCACATCAGCGTCCAGGGATACGTGGCCCTGATCGCCCAGGGCAAGTACGCCGAGGCGTTGAAGCTGATCAAGCAGGAGAACCCCTTCCCGTCGGTGTGCGGCCGCGTCTGCAACCACCCCTGCGAGGGGGCGTGCAAGCGGGCCGAGGTGGACGAGCCCGTCGACATCATGCACCTCAAGCGCTTCGTGGCCGACCTCGACCTGAAGGCCGAGACCCGCTACGTGCCCGAGGTGAAGGAGGGCACGGGGAAGAAGGTGGCCATCGTCGGCGCCGGGCCCGGCGGGCTCACGGCGGCGTACTACCTGGCGGCGGAGGGGTACCGCGTCACCGTCTTCGAGGCCCTTCCGGTGGCCGGCGGGTGGATGTGGGCCGGCATCCCTGAGTACCGGCTGCCCCGGGACGTGCTGGGCGCAGAGATCCAGGTGATTCGCGACCTGGGGGTCGAGATCCGCCTGAACAGCGCCGTGGGGAAGGACGTGGCCTTCGACGACCTCCGGAGGGACTACGACGCGGTCTTCGTGGCCGTGGGGGCACAGCGGAGCGCCCGGCTCGACGTGGACGGCGAGGAGCTCGAGGGCGTGGTCCACGGGGTGGACTACCTCAGACGGGTGAACCTGGGGGAGAAGGTGTTCCTGGGGGACCGGGTCGCCGTGATCGGCGGGGGCAACGTGGCCATGGACGCGGTGCGCACGGCGCTTCGCACGGGCTCCAGAGAAGTGGTCTGTCTGTACCGGCGCAGCCGGGCCGAGATGCCCGCCTCCCCCGAGGAGGTCGAGGAGGCCCTGGAAGAGGGCGTCCGGTTGGAGCTCCTGGTCGCGCCCGTGCGGGTCCTGGGCGAGAACGGCCGGGTCACGGGCATCGAGTGCGTCCGGATGGAGCTCGGGGAGCCCGACGCCTCGGGCCGCCGCCGCCCCGTGCCGGTGAAGGGCTCGGAGTTCCGGCTCGAGGTGGACGCGGTGGTCCCGGCCATCGGCCAGCAGTGCGACCTCTCGTTCCTCGCGAACGGCAGCGGCGCCCTGGTCAACCGCTGGAACACCATCGACGCCGACCCGGTGACTTTTGCCACGACCCTGCCCGGCGTGTTCGCCGGCGGCGACGCCGTGACCGGCCCGGCCACCGTGGTCAAGGCGGTGAACGCCGGCAAGGAGGCTGCGGTCTCCATCGACCGGTACCTCAAGGGCGAGGAGCTTGCTGCGGGCCGGTCCCGCAACTGGGACGAAGGGCTGGCCGACCCGGGCGACACAGGCGCCGTCGCCAAGGCGTCACGGCTCCACATGCCCCACCTGCCCCCGGCCGAGCGGGCGACCCACTTCCGCGAGGTAATCCGGCCCATGACCGAGGCCGAGGCAAGGGCGGAGGCCGAGCGGTGCCTGTCCTGCGGTATCTGCTCGGAGTGCTACCAGTGCGTGGAGGCCTGCGTGGCCCACGCCGTGGTTCACGAGGACGCCGCACGGGTGCGCGAGCTGGAGGTGGGCGCGGTGATCGCGGCGCCGGGCTTCGAGCCGTTCGACGCCGGGGCCCTCGGGGAGTATGGCTACGGGGTCTACCCCAACGTGGTCACGAGCCTCCAGTTCGAGCGAATCCTCTCCGCCTCGGGTCCCTACTTCGGGCACGTGCAGCGGATCTCCGACGGGAAGGAGCCGAAGAAGGTCGCCTTCATCCAGTGCGTGGGCTCCCGCGATGTGCGGTGCGGGAACACGTGGTGTTCGTCGGTCTGCTGCATGTACGCCACCAAGGAGGCGATCATCGGCAAGGAGCACGCGAAGGACCTGGAGCCCACCATCTTCTTCATGGACATCCGGGCCCACGGGAAGGACTTCGACCGGTTCGTGGAGCGGGCCAAGAAGGACTACGGGGTCCGTTACATCCGCTCGATCCCTTCCACCCTCAAGGAGCTCCAGAGATCGAAGAACCTCCTCCTCACCTACGTCCTGGAGGACGGCACCCAGGTGGAGGAGGAGTTCGAGATGGTGGTCCTCTCCGTGGGGCTCACCCCGCCCCGGGAGGCCGCCGGGCTCGCCTCGGCCCTGGGTATCGAGCTCACGGACCAGGGGTTTTGCCGGACCGCCCTCGAGAACCCGGTCGAGACCAGCCGGGCCGGCGTGTACGTGTGCGGGGCCTTCGGGGGCCCCAAGGACATCCCGGAGACGGTCATGGAGGCCAGCGGTGCCGCGGCCTGCGCCCAGGGGCTCCTCGCCTCCCGGCGGGGGACCCTGGTGGCCGAGGAGGAGCTCCCCACGGAAAAGGACCTTCGGGGCACGGGGCCCCGGGTGGGGGTGTTCGTGTGCCACTGCGGCATCAACATCGGCGGCGTGGTGGATGTGCCCGGCGTGGCCGAATACGCCCGCACCCTCCCCAACGTGGCGTACGTCACCGACAACCTCTTCACCTGCTCCCAGGACACGGCGGTGCAGATGGCCGAGGTGATCCGCGACCACGACCTGACCCGGGTGGTGGTGGCTTCCTGCTCCCCACGAACCCACGAGGGGCTCTTCCAGGAGAACCTCGAAAAGGCGGGCCTGAACCCCTTCCTCTTCGAGATGGCGAACATCCGGGATCAGGGCTCGTGGGTGCACATGCACGAGCCGGAGAAGGCCACAGAGAAGGCCAAGGACCTGGTCCGGATGGCGGTGGCCAAGTCCGCGTACCTCCAGCCCCTCCAGCCGGGCCAGCTGCCCATCACCACGGCCGCCCTGATCCTGGGGGGAGGGCTCTCGGGGATCACGGCCGCACTGCGGCTGGCCGACCAGGGCTTCGCCTCCTGCATCGTCGAGACCGAGCCCGAGCTCGGGGGCAATTACCGGCACCTCCACTACACCCTCGAGGGGCTCGACACCCAGGCACACCTGAAGGTCCTGCTCGCGCAGGTGGAGCGGAACCGGCTCATCACGGCCTACACCGGCTCCCGGGCGACGAAGATCGACGGCTTCATCGGGAACTACGAGACCACCATCGCCACCCCCGCGGGGGAGCGCAGCTTCGAGCACGGGGTCGTGATCGTGGCCACGGGCGGCAGCGAGATGGAGACCTCCGAGTACCTGTACGGCCAGTCGGAGCGGGTGGTCACCCAGCGGGAGCTCGAAGGGGCGATCGCGGCAGAGGATCACCGACTCGACGCCCTGCGGCAGGTGGTCATGATCCAGTGCGTCGGCTCCCGGAGTGCCGAGCACCCCTACTGCAGCCGGTACTGCTGCAGTGAGGCGATCAAGAACGCCCTGCGGCTGAAGGAGGCCGACCCCAGCCGGGAGATCACCATCCTCTACCGGGACGTGCGCACCTACGGGCTCAAGGAGGACTTCTACCGCCGGGCCCGGGAGCTGGGAATACAGTTCGTGCGCTACGACGAGGAGCGCCGGCCCGAGGTCGCCGAAGGCGAGGGAGGCCGCCTCTCGGTGCGCGCCTTCGACCCGGTGCTCAATCAGCCCGTGCATCTGGGGGCCGACGTGGTGGTGCTGAGCGTGGGCACCGCACCGAACCCCGAGAACGCGGACATCGGTCGCATGCTCAAGGTGCCGACGAACCAGGACGGGTTCTTCCTGGAGGCCCACGTCAAGCTGCGCCCGGTGGATTTCGCCACCGACGGGGTCTTCGTGTGCGGGCTGGCCCACTCGCCAAAGATGAGCGACGAGAGCGTGACCCAGGCCAACGCAGCGGTCTCCCGGGCCGCGACGGTTCTCACCCAGCCCTACATCGAGGCAGAGGGCAAGACCGCCTACGTCATCACCGACCGTTGCATGGCCTGCGGCCTGTGCGAGATCAACTGCCCCTACAGCGCCATCGCCGTCGATGCCGCCCAGGGGGCGGCGGTGGTGAACACGGTGCTGTGCAAGGGCTGCGGCGTGTGCACGTCGTCCTGTCGGATGAACGCCGCGGACCTCAACGGCTTCAACAACGAGGAAGTTCTGGCCCAGATCGGGGCGATGTAGGGAGACAAGGCGGTTAGACAGGATAACGGGACGGACAGGAAAGTTCGTGTCGACCGTGTCGACGCATTTCCTTTGCAGCGAAGGTTCCTATCCTGTTCATCCCGTCGTCCTGTCCCATTCTTGTTCTTGAGCAGGCGAATCGTAGAAGCGGCCTCGGCCGCGACCCACAACCATCGAGGACCACCGGAATGGCCGAAGCAGCCGCAAAGACCGAAAACTGGGAGCCCAAGATTCTCGCCGTCGTCTGCACCTGGTGCACCTATGCCGGGGCGGACCTGGCGGGTATCAGCCGCATCCAGTACCCGACCAACGTACGGATCGTCCGGGTGCCCTGCACGGGTCGGATCAACCCCTTCTTCGTCGTCAAGGCCCTCCAGGACGGAGCCGACGGCGTGCTCGTCTCCGGCTGTCACCCGGGAGAGTGCCACTATCTGACCGGGAACCTCACGGCGCGGAGAAAATTCGCCGTGCTGAAGAGCTTCCTCGAATACGCGGGCCTCGAGGCGGATCGGACGATCTTCACCTGGGTCTCGGCGTCGGAGGGCGACCGGTTCGCCCAGGTGATTCGAGGGGTCACGGAAAAGGTTCGGGCCCTGGGCCCCGCGACCCGGCTGGTGAAACACGTGGGGGAGCCTGTCACCGCAGTCGTCTGAACCCCGACCGGCCTTCCGGAAGGCGGCGGGATCCGAGAGGTTTCCATGGCGGACACGATGCAAGAGAAGTTGCAGCATGAGGCGGCCCGGGCCTTGGCTGAGGACCGCGTCCAGGTCGTGGTGGGGTTCGAGGCGGGCACCCTGCCGCTCACGGCGACTCCGGTGTTCATCACGGCGCCCGAGGAGGCGGGGCGCCTGGTGTGGAACCCGGCCTGCGGGCAGAACCTGGCCAAGTACGTCCACGACTTGGTGGCGGCTCACCGCGCGGCGCAGAAGCGGCTGAAACCCGAGGACCGGAAGAAGAAGGTCGTGGGGGTGGTCGCCCCGGGATGCACGAGCCGGTCCCTGGCGATCCATCTCAACGAGCGCCAGTACGGGCGCGACGAGGTGCTGGTGTTCGGGGTCCCCTGCACCGGCGTGCTCGACCGCCGTAAGCTCCTGGAGGCGGCAGGGGGCGAGGAGCTCCTGACCGGGTCCTTCGAGGACGGCCGGGTGCGGGTCGAGTCCGCTGCGGGGGCCAAGGACCTGGCCGTCCGGGACCTTCTGGCGGAGAGCTGCCGGTCCTGCGCCTTCAACAACCCGGTCCTCTCCGACGTGATGCTCGGCGAGCCGGCGCCGCCCCACGACGCCGCTCGGGAATTCACGGCGGTGGAGGCCGTGGAAGAACTGTCGGCCGACGAGCGCTGGCAGGGGTTCGCGCAGGAGATGGCCAAGTGCATGCGCTGCAACGCCTGCCGCAACGCGTGTCCCTCGTGCTACTGCCGCACCTGCTTCGCAGAGCAGAGCGAGCCCCAGTGGGTGGGGATCGGTCAAGCGGAGGCAGACGTGCAGGTGTTCCAGCTCATGCGCCTGTACCACATGGCCGGACGGTGCGTGGACTGCGGCTCCTGCTCCGCAGTTTGCCCCATGGGGGTGGATCTGCGGCGCTTCCTGAAGAAGCTCGACAAGGACGTGCTGGGGATGTTCGGACGGCGGGCGGGTCTTTCGCCCGACGAGCCCGCGGCCCTCGCCGAGGCGAAAGAGGACGACCTGGAGGAGTTCATCTACAACCCGTAGGGTTGGGAACGAGTGAGGCAATGGAGACTTTTCTCGAAGACGTGAACTCCCAGGTCAAGGGCGCGCCGCTGCAGCGATGTTTCCACTGTCGCAAGTGCACCGCCGGTTGCCCGATGGCCGTGGCCATGGACTACAAGCCCAACGCCGTGGTGAGGATGGTGCAGCAGGACCAGCGGCAGGCGGTGCTGGAGAGCTCGGCCATCTGGCTGTGCGTCTCCTGCGAGACCTGCACGATGCGGTGCCCCAACGAGGTCGACATCGCCCGGATGTTCGACGTGCTGCGGCAAATGGCACTGGAGTCCGGCGCACGCGTCGCCGAGAAAAGGGTCGTGGCGTTCCACGAGGCCTTTCTCGACAGCATCCAGAAGGGGGGCCGGATCCACGAAGCCCTCATGGTGTGCGCCTACAAGCTCAAGAGCGGCGACCTCTTTTCTGACGTGGGCATCGGCTTGTCCATGTTCGCCAAGGGCCGATTGCCGCTCTTCGGCCCGCGGGTCGAGGGAAAGAAGGAGGTGCGCAGGCTCTTCGGCAGCACGAAGAAGAACGGCAACGGGGCCCATTAGGAACAGAGGCTTCTGGGGAGACACCCCCTCCTCCCACAGGGAGGGAAGGAGACGTCGGTCGCCGGTGAGCGGCGACCCTGGCAAAGGAGACTCTCGTTGAACGTTTCGTACTATCCCGGCTGCTGCATGCACGGCACGGCAAAGGGTTACGACCAGTCGATCCAGGCCGTGAGCAAAGCCTTGGGGGTGAACCTCGTGGAGGTGGACGGGTGGACCTGCTGCGGCGCCAGCTCAGCCCACGCCACCAACTTCGAGCTTTCGGTCGCCCTGCCCGCACGCAACCTGATGGCGGCCCAGAAGCGTGGCCTGGACGTCATGGTGCCCTGCGCAGCCTGCTTCAACCGGTTCAAGTCCGCCGAGCACCACCTCCACCGGGACCCCGAGCTCAAGGCTCGGATGGAGGAGGAGCTCCAGGGCCGCCTCAAGGAAGACCTGGAGATCCAGAACTCGGTGGACTTCTACGTCAACCAGGTGGGCCTCGAGACGGTGCGGGAGAAGGTGACGCGCAAGCTGGCGGGGCTCAAGGTCGTGAGCTACTACGGCTGTCTCCTCGTGCGACCGCCCGACGTGTGTCGGTTCGACGACCCCGAGAACCCCACGACCATGGACCGCCTCGTGGAAGCCCTGGGGGCGGAGGCACGACCGTGGTCCTTCAAGACCGACTGTTGCGGCGGCGCGCTGACGGTGGCTCGCACCGAGCAGGTCGTACGCCTCGTGGACCGGCTGGTGGACATGGCCCGGGAGGCCGGCGCCAACTGCATCGTCACCGCGTGCCCCGAGTGCATGGCCAACCTCGATATGCGCGCCAGCCAGGGCATGCCCATCTTCTACTTCTCGGAGCTCATGGGACTGGCCATGGGCTCGCCCGATGCGGGCAAGTGGCTCAAGTTCCACCACGTCGACCCCATGCCGCTGCTGCGTCAGGTGGGCATCTTCCTGTGACACCGGCCCGCGCGAGGGAACCCATGGAAAAGCGACTTCTCAAGAAGGAAGACCTCGCCGAGGCGCTGAGGCGGCTCTCCGCCGCCAAGCGCGTGCTCGGCCCGGTGAGGGTGGGCGACAACGTGGTGTTCGGGCCCCTCGAGCCCGGCCGGGAGCCGGAGCTCGCCTTTCGCAATACCCGCAACGCCCCGAAGAACGTCTTTTTCCCCCACACCGAGACCCTAATGCGGTTCACCCGGACGCCGAAGGGCATGGAGCAGACCGGCACCGGGAACGACCCTGCCGAGGCCGTGGTGCTGGTGCGGCCCTGCGATGCCCAGAGTTTCCTGCTCCTGGACCGGGTGTTCGACCAGCCGGGGTGCCGAGACCCATACTACACGGCCCACCGCGACCGGACCGCGGTCGTCGCGCTGGCCTGCAGCGAGCCCCCCTACGCCGCGTGCTTTTGCACTTCGGTGGGGGGAGACCCGGTGCCGGCCGACCCGACAGGGGTCGACGTCCTGCTGACGGACCTGGGGAACGACCTCCTGGCCGAGTTCCTGACCGAGAAGGGCCGCGCGCTCCTGCCCTTCTTCGAGGGCTCCCTCCCGCCCGACGAGCAGGTCGACGCGCGCAAGGACCGAGTGGCCGAGGGGGCCCGGGGAGCCATCCGCTCCCGGGTGCCGGCCCGGGAGATCAAGCCGATTCTCCAGGAGAACTTCGACCATCCGTTCTGGGCGGACCTCCACGGCAAGTGCCTGGCCTGCGGCACGTGCACCTACATCTGCCCCACGTGCCACTGCTTCGACATCAGCGACGAGGTGCAGCGGGACGACGGCGTGCGGCTGCGGAGCTGGGACTCCTGCATGTTCCCGCTCTTCACCAAGGAGGCCTCGGGCCACAATCCCCGGTCCAGCCAGAAGGAGCGCTGGCGCCAGCGTGTGATGCACAAGTTCCGCTACATCCCCGAGAACTTCGACCTTGTGGGATGTGTGGGCTGCGGCCGGTGCGTTCTGAACTGCCCCGTGAACCTGGACATCCGCAAGATCGTTCAGGATGTGGCCAGGATCTGACCTGAAGTTGTTTCGACAGGATAACAGGATAGGGCATAGATCTTCTTTAATATGAATTCAACTACAACGGGTAGAGGTTCGAAGGCCCGAACATCCTGTCCATCCTGTTATCATGTCAAAGAGACTTTTCGAGGAAACACATGGCCTGCGTATGCGCTGATAGGGACAATCCGTACGTGCCGATTCCGGTGGAGATCGCAAAGATCATCACCGAGGTGGACACGAAGGACATCAAGACCTTTCGCTTCACCTTCGTGAACCCGGAGGACGAGGCGCGGTTCGGGTACACACCCGGCCAGTTCGCCGAGTTGTCGATCTTCGGCAAGGGGGAGTCCCCCATCGGCATCGCCTCTTCCCCCACCCAACCGGGGTACGTGGAGTTCACGGTCCAGAAGGCCGGCGTGGTGACCACCGCCCTCCACGAGATGGAGGAGGGCCAGCGGATGGGCATCCGCGGGCCCCTCGGCAATTCGTGGCCCCTCGAGTTCCTGGAAGGGAAGAGCGTCGTCATCGTGGGCGGCGGCTTTGCGTTCACCACCCTGCGCTCGCTCCTGAACTACATGATCGTTCCGGAGAACCGCGGCCGCTTTGGGAAGATCACGGTCGTGTACGGCGCCCGGAACCCCGGCCTGCTGCTCTACAAGGACGAGCTCCGGGAGTGGGGGCAGCGGGGCGACGTGGACCTGCACGTCACCGTGGACAAGGGCGACGAGCAGTGGACCGGGCGGGAGGGGTTCGTGCCCGCGGTGTGCAAGGACGTGGCTCCGAGCGCCGAGAACGCGGTGTGCGTCCTGTGCGGCCCGCCGATCATGATCCGCTTCACCTTGCCGGTCTTCTTCGAGCTCGGCTTCTCCAAGGAGAACATCATCACTTCCCTGGAGATGCGCATGAAGTGCGGCATCGGCAAGTGCGGCCGCTGCAACGTGGGGCACAAGTACGTGTGCAAGGACGGCCCCGTGTTCTCCTTCGCCGAGCTCGACGAGCTGACCCCGGAGTACTGAGGAAGCACCTTGACGGGATCTACTGGATCAACGGCGCGACAGAACCAAAAATTCCTCCTCGGCTTTCCAAGAGAGCTTTCAGCCGTTCCTTCCTGTAATCCCGTCCAGGGATCTTTACTGGTTTCGCTATGAGGCAAGGAGCCCGGCATGTCGTACTACATGAACGTCGACGAGATCTATCTGGTGGGCGTGGAGATCGAGAAGAACGGCCGGGCCTTCTACACGGCAGCCGCCGCGGCCACCACCGACCCGCAGGTGCGGGCACTGTGCAAGGAGCTCGCGGCCTGGGAGACCAAGCACGTGGAGCTCTTCGAGGAGTTGCGCCGCAAGCTCCCGTCCCAGGCGAGCGAGGGAGGGGCCTTCGACCCGGCGGATGAGGAGCGGGAGTACATCCGGGCCACGGCCGACGGGCACGTCTTCGTCAAGAACCGGGACATCGGGGGGCTCGTGGCCCGCTGCACCTCAGCGGCGGCCCTCCTGGACCTGGCGATCCAGTTCGAGAAGGACTCGGTGGTCTTCTACAGCGCGATGAAGCAGCTCCTGCCCCGCGCCCCAGGCCTGGATGCCCTCATCGACGAGGAGCTCCGACACATCGGCCTCCTGACTCGCCAGAAGGCCAAGGTCGGAGAATAGCCTGCCCCTACAGGGGCGGCCGGGACAGCGACAGACCCGGGGCACCGCCTCCACCGTCAGGATCGTCCCTTCATTCCGCGGGGACGATCCGGCCGCGACGCACGGTCAGGATCTTTGGCTCAGCGGAGATGTCGCCCGACGGATGGGCCGTGAGCGGTCCGGTGACGCCGGGCGCCGCCCACAGGGCCTCCAGGCGACGGCGCAGCTCGGCCCGGCCCCCGGCTCCCGACGGCGAAGCGAGCTCTCGGAGGAGCTTCATCCCGTCGTAGGCGTAGGCCTCGATGACACCCGGGACCTCCCCGTACTCGCGCTGGTACCGGACGGCAAAGTCGACGGCTCCAGGGAGGCCGGGGTGGAACTCGGCCGGGAAGAGGGCCCGGGCGACGTACTCCTGCCCCACCTGGACCAGGGAAGGGTGATTCCAGGTCCGGATGCCGAGCAGCAAGACGCCCTCCACGTCATGGAAGGGGAGTTGGGGCGCGATCTGAGCGGCGTCCAGACCGGATGCTGGAAGAAACACCGCATCGAAGTCCACGATCGGCGGAGGCTTGTACCGGGTGAGGCGTTCGGGGTCGATGTGCTCCCCGCTCCCACCCCCGGCTTCCTCCGACAGGCCCAGAGCCGAGAGCAGCGCTTGCTCTCGGCCCGACCGAAGTCGCTCCTCTTCGAGGAACCGCCGGCGCACCTCGGCCTCGGTGAGCGCGAAGACCCCGGTGAGCCGCCGGATCTCGTCGCCCAGATCGCGCGAGCCCGCGGGAAAGGCCTCCACGCCGGTGATCTCGGCTCCCCGGGCCACGGCCTCGTCCCAGAAGAGATCCCGGTAGCGCCTCCCCAAGGGTGTTTCGGGGTACAGGATGGCGAAGCGGGACAGGCCCCGCCGGAGGACGGCGTGCTCCACCAGGCGGGCGATCTCGTCCTCCTCCCGCAGATAGAGGCGAAACGCGCCGCCGCCGGAGGCTGCCGGGCTTGGGGAAGGGGCCAGCAGCGGCACCCCGACCTCCCGCGCCACTCGGGCGGCCTCGCCCGCCGCGGCGGCGCGAAGGGGACCGAGGATGCCCATCACCCCTTGGGCCGCCAGGTCCCTCACGCCCTGGGCCGCCGCCTCGGCCTCGCCCCTGGAATCGACCACCACCAACCGAATGCCCGGATCCTCCTCCCCGTCGAGGAGCCCGGAGGCCACCAAGGCTCCCCGCAGGGCACGCTCTCCGATCAGGTGGATGGGCCCCGAGAGGGGCAGGAGGAGTCCGTAGAGTCCCGGCGTCCCGGCCCGGTCAGCCGACCACCGCGCGAGCAGTGCTTCGGCCTCGTCGGCCGGGGGCGTTCCGCCGAAGCCCCGAGCGACCTCCCGCAAGAGGGATTCCGCGCTCTCCCTGTCCCCCGCTGCGTCGCGCACCTGAGCCCAGCGCAGGAGGGCGTACCCTGCCTCCGGGCAGAGGGGGCACGCCCACACCACCTCCTCCAGCTCCTCTTCCTCCAGGAGCTCCAGAAGGGATCGCAACGCAACCCGGTGGAGGTGGGTCCCTTCGCCCCCCGCCGCCAGCGCGGCGCCCAGCGCCCGGGCCGCCTCCGCCCGGCGCCCCAGCCCCGCCAGCGCCCCCGCCCGCATGGCCCACAGGGTTCCCGGCCAACCTTCCTCCGGTGCCGCCAAGGCCTCCAGGGCCTCCCGGAAGCGCCCCTCGTCCAGGAGCGCCCCCACCTCCCCGGGATCGGGACGGGGAGCGAGGACCGGCAGCGGTGGAGGCTCCACTTCGGGTGCGGGAAGACCCACCCGCGTCTCCGCCGGTGCGGGAGGAGCAACGGGGTGCGCCGGCGGCGGGGGCACCGGCCGGGGAGCGACCGCGCAGGCGGCCGCAAACAGGAAGAGCAGGGGCAGGGCCCTGGCAGGTCGCCGAGAGGTCATCTTGGCCGGTGCGGAAGGGTTACGATACCCGGAGGGTACCAGAGGGGCCTTGGCCGAGGCAAACACCGGGGGCCCCGGGGCCGCCCCTTGTGAGCCTCGGCGGTCCGGAATCCCCGCGGGTCGTCCCGCCATCCGGGGCGACTCCGGGGCGGCGTCGCTCGGGGGATCCGCTGGGCCGAGCCTCCGCGGTTTCCACCCGCTGCCGTGGCTGGGTGCAGCGGGCTCCGGCTTCCGATCCCGATCTCTCCAGCCCCGCCACGGCGACCCGGAGAAGGATCCCGGTGTCGCATTTCAACCGAAGAACTTGCGTACCGCCTCGAGGAAGCGGCTCACCGCGGAGCCGCCCTCCTCGACCCGCAGGGCCTCGAACTCCCGCAGCAGCTCCTCTTGCCGCGGCGTAAGACTCCGCGGCACCTCCACCTGGATCACGAGCTTGAGCTCCCCTCGCCGCCCTTTCTCGCCCCGGGGCACTCCCTTTCCCTTCAGGGAGAGCACCTCTCCGTGCTGCGTCCCGGCCGGCACCCGGACCCGAGCCGGGCCCTCCAGGGTGGGCACCTCGATCTCCGCTCCCAGTGCGGCCTGCCCCATCGACACCGGCACCTCGCACACCAGATGTTGCCCATGACGGGAGAAAAGGGGGTGAGGGCGCACCGTCAGGACGACGTAGAGGTCCCCCGGAGGACCGCCGTGGGTTCCGGCCTCCCCCTCTCCGGCCACCCGGAGCCTCGACCCCGTCTCGACACCGGGCGGCACCCGCACGTTGAGGCGCCTTCGCTGCTGGACCAAGCCTCTGCCCCCGCACTCGGGACACGGGTCCAGCGCGACCCGTCCTTCGCCCCCGCAGCGGTGGCACTCCCGCTCGACACTGAAGAACCCCTGCTGGTACCGCACCCGCCCCTGCCCATGGCAGTCGGGGCATGGAGCCGGGGAGGTACCCCGGCGGGCGCCGGAACCACCGCACTCGGGGCACGGCCGCCGCAGGGGGATCTCCAGCTCCTTGGTGCAGCCAAACACCCCCTCCGCGAAGTCCATGGTCAGGTTGTAGCGGAGGTCCGCTCCTCTCTCGGGCCGAGGGCCTCGGGGCCTGCGCTGGCCAAAGATGTCCCCAAAGATCTCGCTGAAGAGGTCGTCGACGTTGGTGTGGAAACCGAACCCGCGGTCCGTGTGCTCCCGCGGCCCGCCCTGACCCACCCGTCCGAATCGATCGTACTCGGTCCGGCGGGCCGGGTCCGACAGCACCTCATAGGCCTCCGCGGCCTCCTTGAAGCGCGCCTCCGCCTCGGTGTTCCCCGGGTTGCGATCCGGGTGCCACTGCAAGGCGAGCTGCCGGAACGCCTTCTTGATCTCGGCGTCGCTCGCGTTTCGGTGAACGCCCAGGATCTGGTAGTAATCGGTGTCGGCCACGGGATCCCTGAGGGAGAAGGAGCCGCCGGGCGCCTGCCGGATGCGCAGGGAGATGGGGGGGCGGCCTGGCGGGCAGGGGGGATGAAGCAGGCCGGGGGGCCCTTTCGGGCCCCCCGGTCATGGGCGGTTCGGTGTCACTTCACCTCTTCGAAGTCCGCGTCGACCACCCCTTCGTCCGCGCTACCCGCGGGGCCGCCGGAGGCGCCTCCGGCTCCCGGATCCCCGCCCGAGCCCGCCTTCTTGTACATCTCTTCGGCCAACTTGTGGGAAGCCTGGGTCAGCGCCTCGAAGGCCGAGCGGATCCGGGAGACGTCCCCGGCGTCCAGCGCCGACTTGGCCTCCGTCAAGGCGGATTCGATCTGGGTACGGCTGGCCGGGTCCACCTTGTCCCCGAACTCCTTGAGGCTCTTCTCCGTGGAGTAGATCAGCCCGTCGAGCTTGTTGCGCTCCTCGACGAGCTCCCGTTTGCGGTGGTCCTCCTCGGCGTGCACCTCCGCGTCGCGCACCATCCGCTTGATCTCCTCCTCGCTCAACCCGGAGGAGGCCTTGATCTCGATGGATTGCTCCTTCCCCGTCGCCATGTCCTTGGCCGATACGTGCAGGATCCCATTGGCGTCGATGTCGAAGGTCACCTCGATCTGGGGAAGGCCGCGGGGAGCCGGGGGAATCCCCACCAGCTCGAACCGGCCAATGGTCTTGTTGTCCCGGGCCATGTCGCGCTCCCCCTGGAGCACGTGGATCGACACGGCTGTCTGATTGTCATCCGCGGTGGAGAAGATCTGGCTCTTCCGACAGGGCACCGTCGTGTTGCGGTCGATGATCCGCGTGAAGACGCCTCCGAGGGTCTCGATCCCGAGGGAGAGGGGCGTGACGTCGAGGAGGAGCACGTCCTTGACCTCGCCGGCCAGCACCGCGGCCTGGATGCCCGCACCCACCGCCACCGCCTCGTCCGGGTTCACCCCCTTGTGGGGCTTTCTCCCGAAGAGCTGCTCCACCTTCTCCTGGACTTTGGGCATCCGGGTCATGCCCCCCACCAGGATGACGTCGTCGATCTGGGAAGGGGACAGGCCCGCGTCCTTGAGCGCTTGGCGGCAGGGTCCCTCGGTCGCGTCCACCAAGTCCCCCACCAACTGCTCGAGCTTTGCCCTCGTGATGCGGATGTTCAGGTGTTTGGGCCCGTTCTGGTCCGCCGTGATGAACGGCAGATTGACCGTGGTCTCCATCGTGGTGGAGAGCTCCATCTTGGCCTTCTCGGCCCCCTCCTTGAGGCGCTGCAGCGCCATCTTGTCGCCCCGGAGGTCGATGCCCTGCTCCTTCTTGAACTCGTCGGCCAGGTAGTCGATGAGCCGCTTGTCGAAGTCCTCACCCCCGAGAAAGGTGTTGCCGTTCGTGCTCTTGACCTCGAAGACCCCCTCGCCGATCTCGAGGATCGAGATGTCGAACGTGCCTCCCCCCAGATCGTAGACGGCGATCTTCCGCTCTCCCTTCTTTTCCAGCCCGTAGGCCAGCGCTGAGGCGGTAGGCTCGTTGATGATCCGTTTCACTTCCAGGCCCGCGATCCTGCCGGCGTCCTTCGTCGCCTGGCGCTGGCTGTCGTTGAAGTAGGCAGGTACGGTGATCACCGCCTCCTTGACCTCGTGGCCCAGGTACTCCTCCGCCGTCTGCTTCATCTTCTGCAGGATCCACGCGGAGACCTCGGCCGGGCTGTACTTCTTCCCGCGGATCTCGACCCACGCATCCCCGTTGGTGCCTTCCACGATCTTGTAGGACACCATCCCCATATCTTTCTTTACCTCGGGGTCGGTGAACTTGCGGCCGATGAGGCGCTTGATCGCGAAGACCGTGTTCTCCGGGTTGGTCACTGCTTGGCGCTTGGCTGCCTGCCCCACCAACCGCTCGCCATCCGGGGAGAGCGCGACCATGCTCGGGGTCGTCCGGCCGCCTTCCGGATTGGTGATAACGACAGGGTCTCCCCCCTCGACGATCGCCACCACGCTGTTCGTGGTGCCCAAATCGATACCGATGATCTTGCCCATATGGGTGCCTCCTCATCGCACGTCACGTGATAGCGGGGGCGCCTAGGCACCCCCGTGGTTCCATCCTGCCGAACTCTAACCATCGCCCGAAGGCGCCGCAACCTTGGTGACCGTAACTTTTGCCGGGCGCAGCAGCCGTCCCTTCCACGTGTACCCCTTCTCGTAGGTATCACCCACCCAGCCGTCCTCCGCTCCAGGCACCTGCGCCAAGGCATCGTGAACAGCGGGGTCGAACCGGGCCCCGTCGGACGGTACGGGCGCCACGTCGTGGCGCCCGAGGGCGTCCAGGAATTGCTGGAGCACGTGGTCCAGACCCTCGATGAGGGAGTCGATGCCTTCGGACCCGCCCTCCCGGGCGTGGGAGAGCGCCCGCTCCAGGTTGTCCAGCACCGGAAGCAGGTCCTTGAGCAGCCCCTCGGAAGCGTACGCCAGCGCTTCTCCGTACCGCTTCTCGGTGCGCCGCTTGAAGTTCTCCAGCTCGGCCCGCTGATAGAGCAGCTCGGCTCGGAGCTGGCCAAGCTGCGCATCCTTCTCTGCCAGGATCTCCTCCACCGACAGGACCTCGGCCCGGGAGGCGGGAGCCCCGCCGGCATCGGGGACGCCCTCGCCCGGCTCCTCCAACGGGCTTCCGCCAGCCTTTTCTTCATCCGCCATCCGGCTATCTCCCTTTCCGCCTGATCAGACACCCTCGACGACCAGGACTCCATGGCCGTCGGTCGCCCCCACCCACCAACTGCCTCCCCCGGGACCGGATAGGGGCCTCGAACGCGAGGGGCTTCGCGAAACCTCCAAGGGGCCGCCCCCCAAGACACCTCGTCCGCAACACCCCGGCAGGGGGGTGCGGCACCCGGCTAGAGCTCGTCCAGGGCCTCGCCGACGAGTCGGGCAGTGTACTCGACGAGCCCCACGACCCGGGGGTAGTCCATCCTCGTCGGGCCGATGACGCCGACGGACCCGAGCACCCGCCCGCTGCGGCGGTACGGGGCGGCCACCAGCGTGCAGTCCCGCAGATCCGCCAAGGGGTTCTCCTCGCCGATGAGGAGGTGCAGCCCTGGCGCCTCCGCCGCTCGGTCCAGCAAGCGGATGAGGAGTCCCTTCTTCTCGAAAGCCTCGAAGATCCCGCGCATCCTCGACGCGCTGCTGAACTCGGGCTGGTCGAACAGGGCCGCCGGATCGCCGAAGTACACCTCTCCCTCGGTCGACTCTCCCCCCACCGCAAGGCTGCCCAACTCCAAGGCCCGGCGAAGCATCGAGTCGTACAGCGCGACTTCGCTGGCCATCTCGGCAACGATCCGCTCCTTGACCTCCCTCAACGTCAGGTCCTGCAGGAAGCTGTTCAAATAGTTGGCCATGCGGTCGAGCTCGGCCTGGGAGCCGATCTCGGGTGCTGCCACGGGTCGGTGGTGGACCACCCCGGACTGGGACACGAGGATCACCAGGACGCGGCCTTCCCGCAGGAGCACGAAATCGATGTGCCAGAAGACCCCGGCCTCGAAGCGCGGCGCGGCCACGATCCCCACCTGCCGCGCCGCGGAAGACAAGACGCGGGAGGCCGAGCCGAGGATCTCCTGGATGTCCGCGGAACCCGCGGCCCCCAGGCTCCGCCGCAGCCGGCGTCGCTCCCCCGGAGGGGGAGTCTCGGCGCTCATCAGGCAATCGACGTAGTAACGATACCCTTTATCGGTGGGCTTGCGGCCGGCAGAGGTGTGGGGCTGGGCCAGGTAGCCCAGGTCCTCCAGGTCAGCCATCGCGTTCCGGACGGTAGCCGGCGAGACCCCCAGGCGGTGCTTCCTGGCGAGGTAGCGCGACCCCACCGGCTCTGCCGTCTGGACGAATTCCTCCACAACGGCACTCAAGATCTGCCGGTCTCTCTCGCGCAAGCTCGTTTCCACGGCCACCCCTTTAGCACTCGCACCCCAAGTGGTCCGGCTCGCAGGCGCGGTGACAGCACCGAGAGTGTCCATCCACCGCGGCCGCACAGCGCGAGGAGGGAGAATACCGGGTCGAAGTTGCCCGGCGATTCCGCAGGAGAGCGGACCCGCACGGCCCCAGGCGGCCCCTCGGCGAGGCCCTCGGAAGGCCTAGAGACCAACAATGCGGCAGACGCGGGTGTAGCGGCGTTCAAATGCCGGCGCATTTGCGGAATGGACCACCAAGAGTGCCAGCGCCGTACGGTAACCATGCCCCCGCAGGGAGTCAAGCACCAGGACCCTCCGCCCGGGACACACACCGGCTCCCCGGGGCTACGGGGCCCCGGCAGCCGAGACCATGAGCTCGCGGATCCACAAGGCGAGTCCGTCGGCTCGCCGCGCCGCCTCCAAGGTCGGCGTCCAACAGCCCGCGCCCGCGGGGCGCAGGAATCCGTGCCGCTCGAGCCTCGCCAGCGTCTCGGCCCAGCGCACCGGATCGAGCCGGAATCGGCGAGGCACCGACCCGAGGCCGAGCGGTTGGGTTCTCCGAAATGCGAGGAACAGGGTCTCGAGCAGGGCCTCGTCCCGGGTCAGAATCTCCCGGCCTCCCGGAGGCAGAATCCCGGCGAGGAGGCTCTCCCGATAGCGGTGCAGGGACGGCGCGTTCCACCACCGTGTCCCCCACATCCCTTCCGCCGGTTCGTAGCCGTGCGCCCCGGGCCCCAGACCCAGGTAGGGGCCCCCCTCCCAGTACGCGACGTTGTGCCGGCAGCGGGCCCCCGGCCACGCGAAGTTGGACACCTCGTAGGCCTCGTAGCCCTCTTGAGCCAGGGCTTCCGTGAGCTCCCACCACTGTGATTCCTCCTCGTCGGAACCGCAGGCCTCCGCCAGACCCAAGGCCACGGCTTCCGCCAGGGGGGTGCCCGGGTGGAGCTCCAGGCTGTAGGCCGACACGTGATCCGCCCCCTGGGCCGAGAGCCCGTAGACCCAGTCCCTCAGGGCTCCAGGCCGCAATCCCGGGACTCCGTACAGGAGATCGGCGCTCACCCGGGGAAAGCCGGCCCGCCTTGCGTCCTGGACGGCACCGGTGGCACAGGCCGCCGTGTGGCGTCGCCCCAGGGACGCGAGGACACCGTCGTCCAGGGCTTGAACCCCCACTGAGAGCCGGTTCACGCCCAGTCGGCGCAGGGCGACGAGATCCGTCGGCACGCCCGGGTTCACCTCGACCGTGACCTCTGCGTCCTGCGCCACCCCCCATTCGTTCCGGGCCGCCTCGAGCACGCGGCCGATCCCTGCCTCTCCGAGGAGCGACGGGGTACCGCCGCCAAGATAGACGGAGGTCAGGCGTCCCTTGCCCGGTCTCTCTGCCCGCCGGAGGCGCGCCTCGGCAGCAACCCACTCCGGGTACTGGCTACACCACTGCAGCGACTCGCCGCTGTAAAACCCGCAATAGGCGCAGCGGCTCTCGCAGAAGGGCACGTGGACGTAGAGAGCTAGGGTCATGGGGGGCATGGTACCGGGCGGCAACCGGAGGGTTCCAGGCGATTCTGTGGCACGGAGCGCGGCTGCCCGGCTGATCGCTGCGACTCCTCGACCCCGCCCTCCTCCGAGACGGGGGTTCCCGGGGAGCCCGGGATCCACCACCACATTGTGGGGCGGAGTCCGGGAGATCAGGAGCGCAGCCCCGCACCGCATCCGCCGAGTCGACCGAGGCCGGCGCGGGGGGGAAGCCCGATGCACCCGGGACTGCGGGCGCACCTCTTCGAACTACCGCGGATTGTGGGGCGAAGCGCAGGGGCTCCCGGACTCCGCTCGCCGATCAGCCGGTGGGTCCAGGGAGCCCCAGAATCCACCACCACATTGCGGTGCGGAGTCCGGGAGCCCAGGAGTGCAGCCCCGCACCGCATCCACCGACTCGACGAGGCGGGCGTAAGCGGGTGCAGGCCGGCGCACCCGGAACTGCCGCGACACTTCTTCGAATTGCCGCGGATTGCGGGGCGAAGCGCAGGGGCTCCCGGACTCCGCTCGCCGACCAGCCGGTGGGTCCAGGGAACCCGAAATGCCTTGACAGCCGCTCTCGAGCTCCCCTAGTCTTCCTGTTTCCCCAAGAACTGGAGCTCGTTCTCCATGCCGCACTCCCCGAGGAGGACGCGATATGCAGCAACACACGTACCAGCCCAGCCGAATTCGCCGCAAGCGGACCCACGGCTTCCGGTCCCGCATGGCCACGGCCAACGGGAGAAGGGTTCTGGCGCGCCGTCGCCTGAAGGGGCGCCTGCGGCTCACCGTGGCGATCCCGAAGAAGTAGCCGTTCCATCGGCGCCGCACTTCACCTTTCCTCACACATGCCGGATTCGAACCAAGGCCGAGTTCGATCGCGCCTTCCGTCTCGGAAAGAGCCGCCACACGGATCACTTTCGGGCGGTGATCGCCCCCGGCTCCTCGGGAGGGAGCAGGCTGGGGCTCGTCGTGTCTCGGAAGGTGGGGAAGGCCCACGCCCGAAATCGCACGAAGCGGCTTCTCCGAGAGTATTTCCGCCTCCGACGGCTCGCGTTTGCGCCAACCGTGGACTTGGTGGTGGTGGCAAAGACAGGGGCGGCCGGGCTGGGCCTGTGGGACGTGATGGCGGAGTTGGACGGGGCTCTCCGGGATTGGCTGCCCGTGTCGCGGCCCTCACCGTAACCGCATACCGCCTCCTGATCTCGCCGTTCTTGCCCCCTGCGTGCCGGTTTTACCCCACGTGCAGCGCCTACGCGGTGACTGCGTTTCAGACCCACGGGTTCTGGAAGGGTACCGGGCTGACCGCCTGGCGCCTTCTTCGGTGCCACCCGCTGCACCCTGGCGGATACGACCCTGTTCCCGCAGGAGGCCCTGCGGCAGGAGGCACCCCTTCCTCCGGATGGAGATGCAACGATGGACCTGAAGCGAACCATCCTGGCCGTGGCCTTGTCCATGGCCGTTCTCTTGCTGTTCCAGATGTATCTTGCCCCCCCTCCTCCGCAGGGGCCCGGAGCTCCCCCGCCCGCTGCCTCTCCGGTTGAGCCCGGGGTTGCCCCCCCCGCCCCCTGGGTGACCGGAGCGCCCGCCGGGGAGGTACCGGCGACACCGGCGGTGCCGGTTCGCCACGCCGTGCTGGAGAACGATCGGGTGACCCTTCGTCTCTCGAGCCGATCCGCCGCCATCGTAGAGGCTCGCCTCAAGGAATACCGCGAGACCCCTGCCCCGGAAAGCCCGGACGTGCGCCTTCTGGCCGCCCCGGCGGGGACGGACCTCGCCGGGGCAGTGCGACTGCTGGAGGCGATTCCGGAGTGGAACCAGGTGTACGAGGAGGTCGAACACCGCCCGGACCGGGTGACCTACTCTTGGACCTCCCCCGCCGGGATCCGGATCGAGAAGACATACTCCCTCGCACCCGGCCGCTACGACGTGGACGTGGACGTCCGGCTGAGGAACGGCGCGGGCGCGGCGCTTCGCGACCGCCTCGGCTTGTTGCTCGTCCAGGACTTTGCCCCCCTCGAGGACAGCTACTCCTTCACGGGCCCCGCCTACTATCGCGGGGGCGACTTCGAGGAGGTGAAGATCAAGCGGATCCGCGACGGCGTGCAGGCCCCGGCAAACATCTCCTGGGCCGCCCTGCTGGAGAAGTACTTCTTGGTGGCAGCGGTGCCGTCGTCGCCCGAGGGTACTTCCTTGCGGATCGGGTCCCACCTGGGGCAGGACAAGGTCGCCGAGGTGGAGCTCCTGGGGCCCGTGTTCGACCTCTACCCGGGTGCCGAGGCTACGTTTTCCTACAGCATCTACCTCGGCCCCAAGCTGCCGGCGGCCTTGGCCCCGTTGGGGGCCAACTTGGATCACGTGGCGCACTATGGCTTCTTCCATGTGATTGCAAAGCCGTTGATGGTTTTCTTGAACGCGATCTATGGTGTTACCGGGAATTATGGTATTGCGATCATCATTCTCACTACGGTGATCAAGGCCGTTTTCTGGCCCCTGAGCGCACGAAGCTTTAAGTCCATGCAGCGGATGAAGGATCTGCAGCCGAAAATGCAGCGCCTCAAGGAGAAATACGGAAAAGACCGCGAGCGCATGAACATGGAGGTCATGCAGCTCTACAAGACCCACAAGGTCAACCCGCTCGGGGGCTGCCTCCCGATGTTGGTCCAGATCCCGTTTTTCTTCGCTTTGTACAAAATCCTGTTGGGATCCATAGAACTGCGTCACGCTCCATTCTTTCTGTGGATCACAGACCTTTCCGACAAAGACCCCTACTACATCACGCCTATCGTGATGGGAGCCAGCATGTTGCTTCAGCAGAAGCTGACTCCCATGACCGGGACCAACCCAACCCAGATGAAGATGATGATGTACGGGCTGCCCGCGGTGTTTACCTTCATGTTCCTCAATTTCCCGTCCGGCTTGGTCATCTACTGGCTCGTGAACAATCTGCTGAGCATCGCGCAGCAGGCCTGGATGCTGCGCAGGGCCGAGCCCGCTGCCGCGTAGGGGGCGGCAGCGTCCCGCAGCGTTTTCGGGGATCCGGTGCGCTCGTTGGAGGACACGATCGCTGCGCTCGCGACCCCGCCGGGGGAGGGAGGAATCTGCGTCGTCCGAGTCAGCGGCCCCGAGGCGGCCTCTCTGGGAAGGGCCGTGCTCCGGGATCGCGGGGGGGAGGCCCTCCAACTCGAACCCTGGACCGTGCGGTGGACACGGGTGTGGGATCCCCGCCGGGGCGGGCCTCTCGACGAGGCCCTCTCCCTATGGATGCCCGGCCCGGCCTCCTACACCCGGGAAGACGTGCTGGAGATCCAGTGCCACGGCGGCCCCGCGGGCCCGGCCGTCCTGGACGCCCTTCTCTTCTCCGGCGCCCGCTTGGCGGAGCCCGGAGAGTTCACCTTGCGAGCGTATCTGCGCGGCAGGGTAGACCTGCTTCAAGCCGAAGCGGTTCTGGACGTCGTCCGAGCGCGAACGGACGCTGCCCTGAAGGTCCACGAGGAACTGCTCGGCGGCGCGCTGTCCCGGGACGTGGAACAGTGGCAGCAGGCGCTCGGCCACTGCCTTGCCCGACTAGAGGCGCACCTGGACTTTCCCGAGGACGATCTCGGAGATCTAGACCAAACGCATACGGCCCAAGCCCTCACCCCCGTGGTGGCAGCCATGGAGGGGAAGCTGTCGACCTACTCCTGGGGGCGTACGCTTCGGGACGGGTACACGGTGGCGCTCGTCGGGGCCCCCAACACCGGCAAGTCGAGCCTCCTCAACCGCCTGCTCGAAGAAGACCGCGCCATCGTCAGCCCGACTCCGGGGACCACGCGCGACACGATCGAGGCGTGGCTCAACGCGTTGGGGACCCCGATTCGTCTGGTGGACACCGCCGGGCTTCGCCCCGCCAGGGATCCCCTCGAAGAGGAAGGCGTTCGCCGCGCGCGTGCCGCCGCCGCCCGGGCGGATCTGGTGCTCTTGGTCTGCGACGGGGCGCGCGACCTGCGGCCCGAGGAGATCGAGGAGGCCGAGCGGTTGCAGCACCAACACCAGGTTCGGGGGGTGATGAACAAGGCGGACCTGGGGGCCCGGCCCTGCGCCCAGCTGGCTGCGGTACTCGGAGAGCCTCCCTTGGTGCTCTCCGCCCTCACCGGGGAGGGGATCCCCGCCCTGCTCCAGGACCTTCGGGAAGCCGCCGGGAGCGGCCCGCGCGACGGCGCAGGGGACGCGCCGCTGACCCGTGTGCGGCATCGACGGGCCGTGGAGCAAGCTCTGGCAGCCCTGCGGCGCGCTCTTCTGGTCCTGGAAGGAGGAGGGTTTCCCGAGGTGGCGGCGAGCGAGATGCACGAAGCGCGACGGTGCCTGTCGGAGCTGTTGGGGTGGGGAACGCCCGAGGACGTGCTGGAGGACATCTTTTCCGAGTTCTGCATCGGGAAGTAGTGCTGCAGCGAGAGTTGCGTCAGAGTCGGGCGCGGGGCCTTCCTGAAGAGCCCGAAGGCGGCCTTGGAACGATGCACTGGGCGCACCGAAGGGCCGCAGGGCCGCTCGAAACCGTCTCGCGATGCACTGCGCGCCGGGATCCTGACCGCCGGAGGGAAGGTTTCGCGCCGAACGCACGCGGAGAACCGATCGCTCGTTGTAGCAGTAGGCAGTGCCCGGTTGTGGTCGGGGGGCGTGACGTCTTTCGACGGATACCGGGTGTTTCACGTGAAACACCCCGAGCCGATGAGGGCCTCCGGCAGCATTTCGGCTTGGGCGCGACGCCGGGCACCCCCTTCGGGGCCTTCGCAGCTGTCCAAGGGATGACCCATGGAGTGGCCTGTTTCCTACGACGTCGCGGTGGTCGGCGGCGGGCACGCGGGCATCGAGGCCGCCCTAGCGGCGGCCCGACTGGGCGCGCGTACGATCCTCCTGACCCTGCAGTTGGATGCCGTCGGCCAGATGTCCTGCAACCCGGCGGTGGGGGGTCTCGGGAAGGGGCACCTGGTTCGTGAGATCGACGCCCTTGGGGGCGAGATGGGAAGGGCGACCGACGCCACCGCCCTGCAGCTTCGCCGCCTGAACACCCGCAAGGGCCCGGCGGTCTGGGCGACGCGGGCGCAAGCCGACCGCTATCGATACGGGCGGCACATGAAGGCCGTTCTCGAGTCCTTTCGGGGCCTGACCCTGCACCAGGGGGAAGTGATCGGCCTCCGTCTCGAAGGGACCCGCCTGGCCGGCCTGGAGACTCGGGCCGGCACTTTCCTCCGGGCGGCGGCCGTGGTGCTGTGCCCCGGCACGTTCCTGAACGGGCTCGTGCACATCGGTCTCAGCCGGTTTCCCGCGGGGCGGGCCGGCGAGCCCCCTTCCCGCGCCCTGGCGGAGGATCTCCGAAGGCGGGGGTTTCCCCTGGGGCGGCTCAAGACAGGCACTCCACCGCGGCTCAACGGGAACAGCCTCCGCTGGCGCGGCCTCGAGCCGCAAGCCGGCGACCCGGACCCGACCCCCTTTTCGGTGGATACCGTCGCGTTTCGCCGTCCACAGCATCCCTGCCACGTCACCTACACGACACCCGAGACCCACGCGATCATTCGTTCGGCCCTGGACCGCTCCCCGCTCTACACCGGTGTGATCCAGGGAATCGGGCCCCGCTACTGCCCGAGCATCGAAGACAAGGTGGTGCGCTTCCCCGACAAGGAGCGCCACCAGATCTTTCTCGAGCCGGAAGGGGAGGACACGCGGGAGGTGTATCCCAACGGCATCTCCACGAGTCTGCCCCTCGATGTCCAGCTGCACTTCGTGCGATCCATACCCGGCCTCGAGGAGGCAGAGCTTCTGAGGCCCGGCTACGCGGTCGAGTACGACTACTCGGACCCGACCGAACTCTATCCCACGTTGGAGTCCAAGCGCCTCCAGGGGCTCTTCCTCGCCGGGCAGATCAACGGCACGTCGGGGTACGAGGAGGCCGCCGCCCAGGGCCTCTTGGCCGGGGTCAATGCGGCCCGGCGCGCCGCAGGCAGGGGGGGAGTGGTCTTGGGGCGACATCAGGGGTACCTGGGGGTGCTGGTGGACGACCTCGTGACCCGGGGCATCACCGAGCCGTACCGCATGTTCACGAGTCGCGCAGAGTACCGCCTCGTCCTTCGGGAGGACAACGCCGACCTGCGCTTGACTCCGCTGGCCGTGGAGCTGGGGAGCGTCACGCCGGACCGGGCCGCACGTTTTCGCAAGCGGCAACGCGTCCTTGGGGAGCTCCGCGCCTTCCTGGCCTCTACCCGCGCCGCGCCTACTCCGCAGGCCGTCGAGCTCTTTCGAGAAGCCGGCACCCGGTTTCCCAAACAACCCGCGTCCCTCGAGGAGCTCCTGCGCCGGCCCGAGATCTCCCTGGCCCAGCTCAAGCCCCTGGCCACCGGGTGGCCCGAGGCGACGCCTCGCGACGAGGAAACGGTGGAGATCGATGTGAAGTACGAAGGGTACGTTCGGAGGGACGAAGAGCGCCTCCGGGCGACCGCCCGCCTCGAGACCACCCCCTTGGCCCCGGATCTCGACTACGGAGCCGTGGCCGGGCTGCCCCCGGAGGTTCGCGACCTGCTGGCCTCCGCCCGGCCCCTCACCCTCGGTCAGGCCCAACGCCTGCCGGGCATGAGGCCCGCTGCGGTGACCTCGCTGCTCGTGCACCTCCGGAAGAACGGGCAGTTCCCGTGACCCCGGGGGAGTGGGACCGCCTCCTACGCCCGGACCTTCGGGCAGCCCTCCCCTGGGAGCGCTTCGAGACCTATGCCCGTGAGCTCGAGCGCTGGAACCGCTCCGTGCGGCTGGTGGGGCCGAGAGATCTGCCCGGCATCCGCCTCCAGATCGCGGACGCGGTGCTCCCGTTCCTGCTCGTCCCCCCGCGCTTTCCCCTCCTGGACATCGGCAGCGGCGCCGGCCTTCCGGCCCTCCCCATCGCTCTGGCGTGGCCCGGCGCCGTGGTGGTCTGCCTGGAGCCCCTGGGCAAGCGCGCGAGCTTCCTGCGCCACGCGGTCCGGGTCCTGGGCCTCGGCCGGGTCCGTGTGGTGCAGTCCCGTCACGAAGAAGCCCTTCGGGAACAGCCCGAGCTGGCCGGGAGCTTTGCGTCCGTCACCGCCAGGGCCTTGGCCGCCCCACACTCCCTGCTGAAGTCCGCGCGCCCTTTCCTCGCTCCCTCGGGCGACGTCTTCCTGCTCCTGGGGTCCGGCCCCGCGGAGCCGCCTATCGGCTGGAGCTCGGTGGAGGATCTGGAGTACCCACCCCCCCCCGGCGCCGGGCCCCGACGACTGCAAGTATATCGGAGGATCGACTGAGCCCCCCCGGGGCTGTTTCACGTGAAACACCGCGGCACGAACCGGGTTCCTGCGCGCGTCCCGCCCCCCCCGCACAACCCCGTGGGGACCGCCCGCCACAGGTTCGCGCAAGCCCGTTCCCTCCTCGCCGGCCCTGTGGTAACGTCCCGCGTTGGGAGGTGTCCATGGCTCGCATTCTCTCGTTGGCCAACCAGAAGGGCGGCGTCGGCAAGACCACCACCGCCGTGAACCTCGCCGCGTCCCTCGCCGCTGCGGAGAAGAGGGTGCTCCTCTTCGACGCGGACCCCCAGTCCAATGCGACCAGCGGGCTGGGACAGCGGGCAGGGCCCGGGGAGCTCACCTCCTACCACGTCCTGACGGGGCAGGCTCCCGCAGCCTCCGCGACCCGCTCCACCGCCTTGGGCCACTTGTTCCTGGTGCCGGCCTCCCGCGACCTGTCCGGGGCGGAGGTCGAGCTCGTCACCGCGAATCGGAGGGAGTTCCGTCTCCGGGAGGCCCTCGCGCCCGTTCGACAAGAGTACGATTACATCCTGGTGGACTGCCCCCCGAGCCTTGGTCTGCTCACCATCAATGCCCTGGTGGCATCCGACGCCGTCATCATCCCCCTCCAGTGCGAATACTATGCCCTCGAGGGGCTCTCCCAGCTCCTCCACACGGTCCGGACGGTCAAGCGCGGCTTCAACCCCCGGCTGGAGATCGAGGGGATTCTGCTCACCATGTTCGATCCCCGAAACAACCTCAGCCACCAAGTGGCCGACGAGGTCAAGCGCCACTTCAAGGACAAGGTCTTCCGCTCGGTCATCCCCCGCAACGTGCGCCTGAGTGAGTCGCCGAGCCACGGGAAGCCGGCCCTCCTGTACGACATCCGCTCCAGCGGGGCCCAGGGCTACCTGCGCATGGCCAGGGAGCTGATCCGGCCGGCGGCCCCACAGCCCCCCGTCGCCGCTTAGGGCGGCGCCCCCAGAGGACCCCCATGGCTCAGACCGCGAAACGCCCCCGCCCTGCCCTCGGCTCGGGGCTCGACGCCCTGCTCCCCGACCGCCTGGAAGGAGAGTTCTTCCTCTGCCCCGTGGAGGAGATTCACCCGAGCCCCCACCAACCCCGCCAGCACTTTCCGGACGGGACGCTCGAGGAGCTCGCGCAGTCGATTCGCGAGAAGGGGCTCATCCAACCCGTGATCTTGCGACGGTCCGCGTCCGGCGCCTACGAGCTCATCGCGGGCGAGCGCCGCTGGCGAGCCGCCCAGCGCGCCGGGCTGACCGAGGTTCCTGCGATCGTGCGCCAGGCCGACGAAGACGAAGTCCTTGAAATGGCCTTGGTGGAGAACCTCCAGCGCGAGGACCTCAATCCTGTAGAGGAGGCCCAGGCTTACCGACTGCTTCTCGACCGAGCCCGGCTCTCCCAGGAGGCCCTCGCCGCCCGAATCGGGAAGTCCCGGGCCGCCGTTGCAAACGCCTTGCGGCTGCTGGGGCTGCCGGAGGAGGCGCTCCAGGCCCTGCGCGACGGCACCCTCTCCGCCGGCCACGCCCGCGCCCTTCTCACCGTCACCGGAGACGCGGCCCGACTCGAGTTGCTCCGCCAGGTCCTCCGCCGCGGTCTGTCCGTGCGGGAGGCGGAGGCCCTCGCGCGAAGGCCTGCGGCGGGACCTGCCCCCGCACCGCCGAAGGACCCCAACGTACGAGCGCTCGAGGACCGCCTCGGCCGCCGACTGGGCACCCGGGTGTCCGTGCAGCCGGCCAAGAAGAAGGGGGCCGGCAGCATCCGCATCGACTACCGCAGTCTGGACGACTTGGATCGCCTCCTGTCCCTCCTCGAGGCATCCGGCCGCTGAGTGAGCCCCCCGGTGCCTCTCCCAAGCAGGAGAGCCCTCCGCCCGCTCCGGACGGCGGTCTGGCGCGTGCTGCCCGCTGTGGGGCCACATCCCCCTCCGCTGCGTCGACCTGAGAATCTCCAGAGAAATCCAGTGCTTCCGGAGGCCTACCGGGCCCCCCCACCCGCGGCCGCCCGGCCGGCGAATCCGCGGAAACGGTTGAAGCCCGGCGCACAGTGGCATGCGAGGACACCTGGTCGAACCGCTGCGGATTGCGGGGCGAAACGTAGGGGCTCCCGGACCCCGCTTGCCGAGCAGGCGGGGGATCCACGGACCGCCCTCTGCCTTGACACCCCGAGGACCCAATGGTACCTAACCAGCCGACACGCAAGAGGAACTTCAATCCCAAGGAGATGAAGGACCTCATGGAGCACCTCGGCCTCCTCACGCATTTGGGCCTGACGATGGTCGCCGCGGTGGGCATCGGCTTTGCCTTGGGGTACTACCTCGACCAGTGGACCGGGCACCGGGGGCTCTGGAAAGCCCTCTTCATTCCCCTGGGGGCCCTTTCCGGCTTCTGGGCTGTCTACCGGATCGTCACCGAGACGGGGCGCCGGGCCGAGAGGAGGCAACGGTGACTTCCACCGTCGATGTCTTCCGCCGGTTTCGTCTCGGAGCCGCTGCCGGGGCGGGGCTCCTCGGACTGGGCGGTGCCGCTCTGCTGGGCTTGCTCGGTGGATCGCCGGAGGCCAAGGGCTTCTTGCTCGGGAGCCTCGCGAGCGCAGCGGCTGTGCATCTGCTCGGAACGCAGATCGCCCGCCACGTCACGGCGCCCCCGCGCCTGGCCGGCCGGCGCGCCCGATTGGGGTCGCTCCTGCGAACCGGCCTGCGGGCCGGCGCCCTGGGAGCCGCTTACGCCCTCCCCGGGGTTTCCCTCGGGTCCGCCGCACTCGGCCTCTTCGCGGGGCCCGCCGTTCTCCTCGCGGGCAGCCTTCTGGGCCCCTGCGGGGGCGATTGAGCCTCCCTCCGAGGGTCCGGCCATGGAAGCCATCACCCACATCCCCCACTGGGTTCTTCCCTTCGCCGGTCGCGACGTCGTCTTGAACGCGACCACCCTCCTGATGTCCTGGGTCGTCATGGCCGTGCTCGTCGCCCTCGGGATGGCGGTCTCGCGCCGCCCCACCCTGGTGCCCGGGGCCCTCCAGAGTTTGGCCGAAGTCGTGGTCGGGGGCTTCCGGGACCTGGTCCGGGAAACCCTCGGCAAACGGGGTCCCCGTTACTACCCGTTGGTCCTGACCCTGTTCATCTTCATCCTGATTTCCAACTGGCTGGGGATGATCCCGTTCCTGCAAGAACCCACAAAGGACCTCAACACCACCTTGATCCTGGCTCTAATCGCCTTCCTGACAGCTCAAGCGGCGGCGGTAAAGGCCAAGGGCTGGCGCGCCTACCTCAAAGAGTACTTTCAGCCGTTCTTCTTCATGTTCCCTCTCAACGTGATTGGTGAAGCGGCGAAGGTCGTCTCCATGTCTTTTCGCCTCTACGGGAACGTGATGGGGGGCTCGATCATCATCCTCGTCGTGAGCCACCTCGTCCACCACCTCATCTTCCCGCCCCTGCTCAGCGCGTTCTTTGGCCTCTTCGTGGGCACCGTGCAGGCCTTCGTCTTCGCGATGCTCACCCTCACATACATTTCCGTGGCCCTCCAGGAGTGAGCGTGGACCCTGCTGCGTGGACCCAGGCGGCGGCGGTGTTGGGTGCCGGCCTGTGCATCGGTCTGGGGGCCATCGGCGCCGCGATCGGCGAAGGCCGCACCGCCGAAGCGGCGGCAGCGGCCATCGCGCGGCAGCCGGCCGTCGCCCACAGGGTGCAGCGCACCATGCTGGTGGGCCAGGCCGTGGCGGAGTCCGCCAGCATCTTCGCCCTCGTCGTGGCGGTGCTGCTCCTGTTCACCGCCCGGCCGGTCCCCAGCCTCCTCCAAGCCGCCGCCCTGGGGGCCGCCGGCCTGTGCATGGGCGTCGGGGCACTGGGCCCGGGCCTGGGGGCCGGCCTCGCCGGCGCTGCGGCCTGCAAGGGCATCGCCCGCCACCCCCAGGCCGCGGGCCGCGTCACCACCGCCATGCTCGTGGGGCAAGCCGTGGCCCAGACCCCGGCCATCTTTGCCCTCGTCATGGCCTTTCTCTTGCTCTTCGCCGTCCCTCTCGAAGCGGCAGGCTCCCTCTCGAGCGCCGCTTCCGCCCTGGCGGCGGCAGCCATCTCGGCCGGCGTCTCGGCCGTTGGGCCCGGCCTCGGCTCCGGGATGACCGCCGCCGCCGCCTGCCACGCCATAGCCCGCCGCCCGGCGGGCTACGCCTCCCTGCTGCGTGCTATGCTGATGGGACAGGCCGTGGCCCAGACGCCGTCGATCTTCGGACTGCTCGTCGCTTTTCTGCTCGTCTTCGCCCACCCGGGAGATGCGGGCGCCGGCAGCCTGGCGGCGGTTGCAGCCCTGCTCGGTGCCGGGATCTCGGCCGGCCTCGCCGCCACGGGCCCCGGGATCGGTTCCGGTTCGGCCGCCGCCGCCGCCTGCCGTGCCATCGGCCGTCGCCCGGACCTCTCGCCAGTCCTGGTGCGCACCATGCTCGTTGGCCAGGCCGTCAGCCAGTCCACCGCCGTCTACGGGCTTCTCGTCGCCCTTCTACTTCTATACGTCGTTTGAACATCTTGCTTCCTGCCGGAGGTATCCCATGACCCCAGAGATCAGCGGACCCGACGTCATCCGCGCCGCCGCCCTGTTGGGCGCAGGCATCGCCATGGGCTTCGGCGCCATAGGCCCCGGTATCGGCGAAGGCTTCGCGGCCGGCAAGGCCTGCGAAGGGATCGCCCGAGCCCCCGAGCACGCCAACCTGCTCACCCGCACGATGCTCGTAGGGCAAGCCGTGTCCGAATCCACGGGGATCTACTCCCTCGTGATTGCCCTGCTCCTGATCTTCGTGGTCTGACACGGGAAAATCGTCTCGGCAGCACCGAATCCCGTTTGATTCACCCAAGGCGTTCGTGTATGATCGCGGCCGCTCTGCCCCCGGGTTACGGAGGATCGGTCCGTGATCAACATCAATGCCACCCTGGTCGTCCAGCTCGTCAACTTCCTGCTCCTCATGTACCTCCTGAACCGCATCCTCTTCCGGCCCATGCTGCGGGTCCTCGAGGAACGGAGGGAGCGAACCGAGGGGCGCCGGACGAAGGCGGCACAGCTCGAGAGCGAAGCCCAGGCCATCTGGGACGATTACCAGAAGCGCATTCACGCTGCCAAGGCCGATGCCGACCGGTCCCGCACCCAGCTCGTCCGCCAGGGCGAGACCGAGAGGGACCGTCTGCTGGCCGCGGCCACCGCTGAGGCGGACAAGGCCGTGGCCCAGGTCCGAGCCCGCTTGCGCGGCGAGGCAGAGGAGGCGCGGCGGTCCCTCCGAGCCCAAGCCGGGCAGGTCGCCGAATCCATCGCCCAACGCATCCTCGGGAGGGCCGTCTGATGGGCCGTCGCGCCTTGACACTGCTCCTGACCCTCGGGGCGCTCCTCGCCCCTGCCGTCCTGTGGGCCGCTGCCGAAGGAACCGGCCGCCCACCCCTGTACGACCTGACGATGAAGTTCGTCAACTTCGGCATCCTCCTGGGCCTGCTGTACTACTTCCTGCGCAAGCCCATAACCCAGGCCCTGGCCCAGCGTCGCGACTCGATCAAGAAGGAGCTGGAGGAAGCCCTCCAGGCGCGGGATGCCGCCGAGGCCCGCTACCAGGAGTACAAGGCCCGCGTCGCGGACCTGCAGGCAGAGATTCGGACCATTCACGCAGACTTCCAGGCCGAGGGGGAGCGCCAGCGCGGCCGCCTCGTGGCCGACGCCGAGAAGGCCGCCGAGTCCATCCGACGGCAGGTGGAGTCGGCTGCCGCCCACGAGCTCAAGCGGGCGACCGACGAGCTCCGGACCGAGGTTGCCACCCTCTCCGTGCAGTTGGCGGAGCAGCTCCTGGCCAAGGCCTACACGGCGGAAGACCAGAAGAAGGCGGTGGAGCTCACCATCCAGAACATCGGGAGGGTCCATTGATCCGGTCGCGAATCGCCCAGCGCTACGCCAAGGCGCTCTTCGAGCTGGCCCAGGAGGCGGGCAAGACGGCCGAGGTGGCCGACCAACTGGCGAGCGTGCAGGAGGCCCTGTCTTCCCAGGAGGACCTCCGCACGGCGCTCCTCAGCCCGATCCTGCCCCGCCCGGCCAAGGCCGAGGTCCTCGAGGCCGTCCTGGCGTCCGCGTCCTTCGATCGGCTGGCCGCCAACTTCCTCCGGGTTCTCCTGGGGGCGCGTCAGCTCCCTCAGCTCGGTGACGTGCTCCGCGCCTTCTCCGCCATGCGCGATGAGGCCGATGGCCGCGTGCGCGGACAAGCCGCCACGCCGATGCCGCTGCACGACCACCAGGTGTTGGCCTTGCGCCAAGCGCTTGCCAAGGCGTTGAGCAAGGACGTGGAGCTCGAGCTCCACGTCGACCCGTCCCTCCTGGGCGGGGTGGTGGCCCGCGTGGGCAACCTCGTCTTCGACGGCAGCCTGCGCACCCAACTCGAACGCATGAGAGAAACTCTGATCAAGGGGTGAGACCACCATGCAGATTCGCGCCGAGGAGATCAGTCAGATCATCAAGTCCAAGATCCAGAACTTCGAGGTCAAGCTCGACGTCGCCGAGACCGGCGTGGTCCTGAACGTGGGTGACGGCATCGCCCGGGTGCATGGCCTCGAGAAGTGCATGGCCGGAGAGCTCCTCGAGTTCACCGGGGGTGTCATGGGCATGGCCCTCAACCTCGAAGAGGACAACGTGGGCGCAGCCCTCCTGGGAGAGGACGTCCACATCAAGGAAGGCGACCTCGTCAAGCGCACCGGAAGCATCGTCTCGGTGCCCGTGGGCGATGCGCTCCTCGGCCGGGTGGTGGACCCGCTCGGCCAGCCCGTAGACGGCCTGGGTCCGGTCGAGAGCAGCGAGACCCGGATCATCGACATCAAAGCCCCGGGCATCGTCCAGCGCCAGTCGGTGAAGGAGCCCCTCCAGACCGGCCTCAAGGCCATCGACTCCATGGTCCCCATCGGGCGCGGACAGCGGGAGCTCATCATCGGCGACCGCCAGACCGGCAAGACCGCGGTGGCCATCGACACGATCATCAACCAAAAGGGCGGCGACGTGACCTGCATCTACGTCGCCATCGGGCAGAAGCGCTCCACAGTGGCCCAGGTGGTGGCAAAGCTCAAGGAATACGGCGCAATGGACTACACCATCGTCGTGGCCGCGACGGCCTCCGAGCCGGCGCCCCTCCAGTACATCGCCCCCTTCTCCGGGTGCACTATGGGCGAGTACTTCCGCGACAACGGAAAGCATGCGCTGATCATCTACGATGACCTCTCCAAGCAGGCCGTGTCCTACCGCCAGCTCTCGCTGCTGCTGCGCCGGCCCCCCGGCCGCGAGGCCTACCCGGGCGACGTCTTCTACCTCCATTCCCGCCTCCTGGAGCGGGCCGCCAAGCTCTCCCAGAAGGAGGGGGGCGGCAGCCTCACGGCCCTGCCCGTTATCGAGACCCAGGCAGGTGACGTCTCGGCGTACATTCCGACCAACGTGATCTCCATCACCGACGGCCAGATCTTCCTGGAGAGCGACCTCTTCTACTCCGGTGTTCGACCGGCGATCAACGTAGGCATCTCCGTCTCCCGCGTGGGCGGCTCGGCCCAGATCAAGGCCATGAAGAGCGTGGCCGGA
The DNA here is from genome assembly GCA_033551855.1 of Deferrisomatales bacterium. Lineage (GTDB taxonomy): Bacteria > Desulfobacterota > Deferrisomatia > Deferrisomatales > JACRMM01 > JBFLZB01. The sequence continues at coordinate 152,011 of JAWSUI010000001.1, read as the reverse complement.
ACCCTGCGGCTCGACCTCGCCCAGTTCCGCGAGCTCGAGGCCTTTTCCCAGTTCGGCTCGGACCTCGACAAGGCCACCCAGCGCCAGCTCGCTCGGGGCGCACGCCTCGTCGAGATTCTCAAGCAGGATCAATACCTGCCCCTGCCGGTTGAGAAACAGGTCCTGGTGGTCTACGCCGCGACCAACGGGTACGTGGACAAGTACGAGGTCAGCCAGCTCGGCAAGTACGAAATTCAGCTCTACTCCTTCTTCGAGACCAAGAAGTCCGACATCCTCGAGGCGATCCGCACCAAGAAGGTCCTGGACGACGACCTCAAGGGCAAGCTAGACGCGGCCCTCGCAGAGTTCGACCAGGCCTTCGTGACCGGGTAACGGCGGAGAATCGGGGATGCCGAGCCTCAAGGACATCAAGAACCGGATCGAGAGCGTCAAGAGCACGCAGCAGATCACCAAGGCCATGAAGATGGTCTCTGCCGCGAAGTTTCGAAAGGCCGAAGAGGCGATCGTCCAGAACCGGCCCTACTCGGACAAGATGCTCGAGGTGCTCTCGAGCCTCGCCCTGCGCACCGAGGAGCAGGCACACCCCCTCCTCGAGCGGCGGGACCCAAAGACCGTGGCCCTCGTGGTCTTCACCTCGGACCGCGGCCTGTGCGGATCGTTCAACGGGAGCATCCTGCGCAGCATCGAGCGCTTCTTCCGGGAGAAGGCGGGCCAGTACGAGGGCATCCGCCTCTACCTCGTGGGCAGGAAGGCCCGGGAGTTCTTCCGGTCCAAGAATGTCGATGTGATCGGCGAGAGGGCCGAGCTCTCCGGCAAGGTCTCCTACGACATCGCCCAGGAGATCGGCCGCGAGGTCGTGGACCGCTACACGAACCGTGAGCTGGACCTGGTCTACATGGTGTACAACGAGTTTCGCTCGGCGCTCACCCAGCAGGTGGTGTACGACCGCCTCCTGCCGGTGGAGCCCTTGCGGGTGGAGCCCGACACCACCACCACCGAGTACCTCTACGAGCCCAGCGAGGAGGAAATGCTCAACTGGGTGCTTCCCCGGTACGTGGACGTTCGCGTGTTCCGCGCGCTCCTCGAGAGCACAGCGAGCGAGCACGGCGCCCGCATGACCGCCATGGACTCTGCCACGAACAATGCCAGTGACATGATCGACCGGTTGACTCTCAAGTACAACCGTGCGCGCCAGGAGTCCATCACAAAGGAGTTGATGGACATCGTCAACGGCGTCGAGTCCATGAGATAGAAGAAAGGCAATTCGACAGGATAACAGGATTTACAGGATCGGGTTCGCCCCACCTGCTCCTACATCTTGTTCATCCTGTTATCCTGTCCAGAATCCAGAATCCGGCCGGAACCACAGAGGAGGCCAGAAGCGCATGAGCGAATACGGGAAGATTGCACAGGTCATCGGCGCCGTCGTGGACGTCTCCTTCGAAGGGGCGCTCCCGGAGATCTACACCGCCCTCACGGTCTCGAACCCGAGCATTTCCGATCAAGAGGGCAACCTCGTCCTGGAGGTCGCACAGCACCTGGGGGAGAAGACCGTGCGCACCATCGCCATGGACTCCACCGAGGGGTTGGTCCGGGGCCTGCCGGTTCTCAATACCGGCGAGATGATCACGATGCCCGTCGGTCGCGAGGTGCTCGGGCGCATCCTCAACGTGGTCGGACTGCCCGTGGACGAGGCCGGACCGGTGGAGACGAAGAAGCGAAGCCCCATCCACAGGGGCGCCCCGGACTTCACCGAGATGAGCACCGAGATGGAGATCCTCGAGACCGGCATCAAGGTGGTCGACCTCCTGGCGCCCTACCTTCGCGGCGGGAAGATCGGGCTCTTCGGGGGTGCCGGGGTCGGGAAGACCGTCCTCATCATGGAGCTCATCAACAACGTCGCCAAGCAGCACGGCGGCTTCTCCGTCTTCGGAGGCGTCGGCGAGCGCACCCGCGAGGGCAACGACCTCTGGGTCGAGATGACCGAGTCGGGGGTCATCGACAAGACGGCGCTCGTCTACGGGCAGATGAACGAGCCGCCGGGGGCCCGCGCCCGGGTAGCCCTCTCGGCTCTCACCGTGGCCGAGTACTTCCGGGACGAGGAGGGGCAGGACGTGCTCCTGTTCATCGACAACATCTTCCGCTTCACGCAGGCCGGTTCCGAGGTCTCGGCGCTCCTCGGGCGCATCCCCTCGGCCGTCGGCTACCAGCCCACCCTGGCCACCGAGATGGGCGAGCTGCAGGAGCGGATCACCACCACATCCAAAGGCTCCATCACCTCGGTGCAGGCCATCTACGTCCCCGCCGACGACCTCACCGACCCGGCGCCGGCCACCGCGTTCGCCCACCTGGACGCGACGACCGTTCTCTCCCGGCAGATCGCCGAGCTAGGGATCTACCCGGCGGTGGACCCGCTGGACTCATCGAGCCGGGTTCTCGACCCCCGGGTCGTGGGCGACGAGCACTACAAGGTAGCCCGAGAGGTGCAGCAGGTGCTGCAGCGCTACAAGGACCTCCAGGACATCATTGCGATCCTGGGGATGGACGAGCTCTCGGAGGACGACAAGCTCGTGGTGTCCCGGGCCCGCAAGATCCAGCGCTTCCTCTCCCAGCCCTTCTTCGTGGCCGAGGCCTTCACCGGCACCCCCGGCAAGTACGTCTCCCTGAAGGACACCATCCGCGGGTTCCAGGAGGTGGTCGAGGGAAAGCACGACGACATCCCGGAGCAGGCGTTCTACATGGTCGGCGGCATCGAAGAGGTTGTGGAGAAGGCCAAGCGTCTCGAGAGCGCCGCCTAGGGCCCGGAGAAGCACCATGGCAAAGGACACGTTTCGCCTGGAGGTCGTCACCCCGTACCGGCAGCTCGTGGCGGACGAGGTCTCCGAGATCACCGCCCCGGGCGCCGAGGGGGAGTTCGGTGTGTTGAGCGGGCACACGCCGTTCTTCACCGCCCTCGGGGTGGGGGAGCTGATGTACCGGATCGGCTCCGAGGAGCACTTTCTCGCGGTCCGCCGCGGTTTCGCCGAGATCCAGCACGCGAAGGTGACCGTGCTGGCCGAGGAGGCCGAGTTCCCCGCAGAGATTGACATTCAAGCGGCCGAAGCATTGAAGGCCGAGGCCGAGAAGGAGCTGCAGACCTACTCCCGGGAGGCAAAGGAGTATTTGGAGGCCGAAGCCAAGATGGAGCGGGCGATGAACCAGCTCCAGGTGGGCGGTCGCCGGCGCTGAGGCGGGCCGGCGCCTCACGGGAAGCGAGGGGCGTTCCGGCGGGAACGTCCTTCTTTTTCGCACTTCCGGGAAACAGCCGGGTGGGTCAGCATTCTCCGGCCCCGCCAGGTCTGTGCACGCGGTCCGGGGGCATCACACGGGGGCGGGAGGCTTGCGGACGCTCCCGGGAGAACCTCTCCCCCCGGCATCCAAGGAAGTGACTTGCCGAGTCCCGGCGGCCCGGTAAGGTTCCTCGCGGGAACCGCAACCCTCCCGCGCCACCCCGACAAGGAGGAGGCCCATGAAGGTCAGCGAGCTTCTTAGGAAGAAGAAGACGCAGAGAGTCTTCACCTGCAGCCCCGACGACTCTATTCAGCGGGTCGCCCAGCTCGTCACCGAGCATCGCGTCGGAGCCTTGCCGGTGACCGACCCGATGGGTAAGCTCCTGGGGATTCTCTCAGAGCGGGACCTGGCGCGGGCCCTGGCGGAGCGAGGGGACCAAGCTGCCGGGGCGGTAGTGGCCGACTTCATGACCCGCGACGTCACGGTGATGGGGCCGGGTGACTCCCTGCGAGATGCCATGCGGACCATGGGCCGGCTCAGCATCCGCCACCTCCCGGTGATCCAGGGGGGCGCGCTCCTCGGTGTACTGAGCCAGCGGGACGTCCTCAAGGCCGTCCTCGACGACGCGCAGCTCGAGATCGGTGTCCTGCGCGACGTCGCCCTCTCCAGGTCCTGATCTCCCGGCCTACTTGCTGGCGGCGCCGGGCCCTCGCGCCAGCAAGAGGCCGAGAAATCGACGACAGGAGCTCCTCGGCGGGACGGTCCTGCGCCGCAGCCCCCCTGGCGGGGCTGCGGCGCACTCCTGACGGCCGGGGCCTCTCAGCCAGGCCCGTCGGCCCTTCGAACGACCGTCCCCCGGATCGTCGCGCCGGCTTCCCCCCGTTCGACCCGGAACCGCACCCCTTCCACGCCCGGCACCGCGAGCTGCCTGCGCATCTCGGCTTCCAGGCGTTCACACACCACACCGGCGGGCGGCGCCCCCCGCTCCCCCACCAGGCAAACCAGCTCGCGATGGAGCCGGGCAGCGCCCCCCTGCAACAGCCCACGCTCCTCCAGGCAACTCCGCTGGAGCAGGACACCCTGCTCCCCCCCGACCCCCGACGGCCGGCCCCCCTTTCGGGCGCCTCGGGGCTCCAGGAGCCGGCGCACTTGGGCTTCCACGGCCTGGAAGCGGAGGGCAAGGGCCCGCACGCGAAAACCGGCCGCCGTGGAAGGCGGTGGCTGGCGGGTTCTCGCGAGCAGTTCCCGCCTGATCTCCTCCCGCAGGGCGACGGGCTCTCCCCGCCGCTGCCCCGCGAGGAACAGTTCGTACTCCCTCCGGAGTTGTTCGATCCTTCGCTCGAGACGGTCCAAATGCTCGCGGCTCACCGTGCCCTCAGAGCCCGTGGGCGCGCCCGAGGACCTTCCCCGCCCCCCGGACGCCGCTGTCAGCAGGTGCCGGCGGCCGTGGGCTGATCCCCCTCCTGAAAGGGGGATATCGCCCGCAGCCGCTGGATGATTCCCGGCATCTCCCTGACCACGAAGTCCACCTCCGCCTCGGTGGAGAAGCGGCTCAAGCTGAACCGGATCGACCCGTGGGCATAGGTGAACGGTACCCCCATGGCGCGCAGCACGTGGGAAGGCTCCAGGCTCCCCGAGGTGCAAGCGGAGCCCGAGCTGGCACAGATGCCCAGCTGATCCAGGAGCAGCAGGATCGCCTCGCCTTCGACGAACTTGAACGCCAGACTGGTAGTGTTCGGAAGCCGCTCCATGGGATCGCCGTTGCGTCGGGCATCGGGGATCGCCTCGAGGAGCCCCTTCTCCAAGCGATCCCGCAGACCCCTCACCCGCCCGCTCTCCTCCGCCAGGTTCGCGCCCGCGAGCTCGCAGGCCTTGCCTAGGCCGATGATGCCCGGGGCATTCTCCGTGCCTCCCCGACGGCCTCTCTCCTGGTGGCCGCCGACGAGAAACGGCCGAAACGGCGTCCGGCGGCGCACGTAGAGCGCTCCGACCCCCTTCGGGGCATGGAGCTTGTGACCCGACAGCACCAGGAAGTCCACCGGCAGGGTCCGCAGGTCCACGGCCAGCTTCCCCACGGCCTGCACGGCGTCGGTGTGGAGGAGGATCCCGCGGCTCTTCACGATCTCGGCCGCCTGCTGCAAGGGAAACACGGTGCCGGTCTCGTTGTTCGCGTACATGAGAGACACCAGGGCCGTGTCGTCCCGCAGACTGCTGCGAAGCTCCTCGAGGTCGATCCTCCCGTCACCGTCCACCCCGAGAAGGGTCAGGTGGTAACCCTTCTTGACCAGGTGGTTGGCCAGGTTCAGCACCGCCGGGTGCTCGACCTTGGTGGTCACGAGGTGCCGCTTCTCCGGCTGCGCCTCCAAAGCGGAGCGGATAGCCGTGCTGTCGCCTTCGGTCCCGCAGGAAGTGAACAAGATCTCAGGGGGGTCGCAGCCGAGGAGCTCTGCCACCCGCTCCCGGGCCTCCGCGATCTTCACCCCCACGTGGCCGCCGAAGGAGTGCATGCTCGAGGGGTTCCCGTACCGCTCGCAGAAGTACGGGCGCATCTCCTCGAAGACCACGGGGTCCACCCGCGTCGTGGCGTTGTTGTCCAGGTAGACCGTCTCCATCACTGCACCTCCACTACCTGGAGGTCGGGATCGACGATCTCCCGGAGCCGCGCTTCCACCCCTCCCTTGAGGGTCAGCTGGCTGGACGGGCAATGGGTGCACGTGCCCCGCAGGCTCACGTACACCGTGCCGCCGTCGACGTCCACGAGTTCCAGGTCGCCCCCGTCAGCCTGCAGGCTCGGCCGGATTTCCTCGTCGATCACCTTCTGCACCAACTGAATGCGCTGGATGTTGGTGAGCTTCCTCGGGGCCGCCCCCTCAGGGACAGGTCTCGCCTCCCGGGCTCCCCGCTCCTCCGCCAGTATGCGCTCGATGTCCGGCAGGCACCGCTCGCATCCCCCGCCGGCCTTGGTGTAGTGCGTAACGTCCTCGACGCTCTTGAGGTCGTTCTCCTCGATGGCCCGCCGAATCTGCGCATCCGTCACCCCGAAGCACTCACACACCACCTCGCCTTCGAGCTCGTGCTTCGAAATCTCGATCCCCCGGTAGCTGTTGATCGCTGCCTCCAGGGCCTCACGTCCCATGACCGAGCAATGCATCTTCTCCTTGGGCAGGCCCCCCAGAAAGTCCGCAATGTCGCGGTTCGTCACCCGGAGGGCCTCATCCAGGGTCTTGCCCTTGACCATCTCCGTGAGGGCCGAGCTGGAAGCGATCGCGCTCCCGCACCCGAAGGTCTGGAACGAGGCATCGACGATCCGGTCGTCCGCAACCTTGAGATACAACCGCAGGGCGTCCCCGCACGCGAGGCTCCCCACTTCACCCACGGCGTCCGCGTCCGCCATCTTCCCCGCGTTGCGCGGGTTCAGGAAGTGATCCTTGACCTTATCCGTGTAATCCCACATCGGGGCATCCCTCCGCAGCGCGATCGCCGCAAGGCGTCCAAGATAGCCGCTGGAATCTAGCAAGCGTCGGGGGGGGTGTCAAAGTCGTCGTTCCCGGCCCGGCCGGCCCCTCTCCTCACGGCGGTCACGGGCCGGGGAGCCCGTCCTCCGCGTCTCCCCGAGCCCTCCTGCACCTTCGCGCCCAGTACCCCGTGACCCCCGGCAGGTCGAAGCGCTGAAAGGGCGAGGTGCCCTGCCCGTCCACGGCCAGCCGACGGGCCACCTCGGACGCGGGGATTCCCCGCTCTTCGGCGAGGAGACGAAAGATGGCGGGCCCGGCCGCCGCCAGGTCATCGGCACCGCGCCACCGGGCCACCTCTTCCCCCACTCTCCGGATGGCCCGCGCGGTGAGCTCCAGCCACGCGCGGGCCTGCGCTTCGAACCGCACCTCCCGGTGGCCGGTGGCCAAAACCGAGAAGGGCAGTCGGGAGAGACCCTCGAGGCTGCGCAGATAGGGCGCCGGTTCGGTGAAGTACGGCCACGGGCTGGGGTAGAAGGCGGCGCCCCAGGTCTCCCCCTTGGGCTGCACGAGATCGCCCGGGAGCAGGAGCGCTCCCTCGGGGCGCCAGAACGAGAGGTCATCTCCGGCGGCGCTGTGTCCAGGGGTGGGGATTGCCTCGACCCCGCCCCCCAGCTCGAGCCACACCCGCCGGCCCACGGACAGATCCGCCTCCAGGGGGCCGCCGCGGTGGGCCACGACCCGTGCATCGGGTGCCGCGGCTCGCAGCACCGAGAGATTGGCGACGTGATCGGGATGGGAGTGGGTGACGAGGATCCAGGAGAGGACCTTGCCCGTCTCCCGCTCCAGGCGGCGCAGCTCCGCCAGCGGCCCGGTCGGCGCGGCGGGGTTCCCGAAGGGCTCGTCCCCCGGATCCACCAAGGCGAGGTGGTCCGCCCCCTCCAGGACAACGGACCGCCCCGAGGTGATCCAGACACCGGGGCCAAGGGTATGGAGCCCGGGGCCGAGTCGGTCCTCCGGCCCAACCAACGGGGATCGCACCGACGGATCAGCCCAGCGCAGACAACAGCCCCTCGACCGCCGTGAGGTGGATCTGCTCCTCGTCGGCGAGACGCCGATAGAACTCCGCCTCGGCCTCGCACGTCGCGCGGGACGCCCGGTCTCGGTAAAAGGCGAGGCCCTTCTTCTCCATGTCCCGCGCCGTAGCCAGCGCCTGACGGACCGTCGCGTGCTCCGAGGCTGCCCCCGACAGGCGGGCGGATGCCGCCTCGAAAGCATCGAGAACTCCAGAGCGCCGGGTCACCATGGAGGAGACATCCGGCCAGCCGGGCTTGTCCTTGAGTTCTTCGTAGATCTCCCGTACCCTTCCCACGTGGTCCTTCTCGTCCTCGGCCAGGGCGAGAAAGACGGCTCTGGCCGCCGGTTCTTCGGCCTGCTCCGCGGCTCGAAGGTAGAAATCCCGGCCGTCCGATTCGAATTTCACGGCGTCGCCCAGCGCGACGACGGCAGCCTCTCGAACGCTCATCGCCATCTCCTTCGTCCCGGAGCCCCCCAAGGGCCTGGAGTCGCCAAAAAACAGAGCCTGATGGATTCTAGCGACCGCCCGGCCACACTGTCAAACGAGCCCACCGGCGCCACGGTGCGGGTGCTGTGCCTCTACGGCAGCCCGCGCATCCGCGGAAACACCGACCTGCTCCTCGACGCGTTTGCCCAGGGCGTGGAGGAGGGCGGCGGCGTTGCCGAGCGCGTCTACCTGCGAGACCTGAAGATCTCCCCGTGCCGCGAGATCTACGCCTGCAAAGAGGAGGGGCGCTGCGCCCTCCGGGATGACATGCAGAGCCTGTATGAGGCGCTGCGGGACACCCACGCCATCGCCCTCGCGAGCCCGGTCATGTTCTATTCCGTGAGCGCCCACACAAAGGCGTTCATCGATCGCTGCCAAGCCTTCTGGTCCCTCAAGTACCTGCGCGGCAAGAGCGCCAACCGGACCCCGCTCGCCGTTCGCAAGGGGGTCTTCCTCAGCGTCGGGGGCTCCGCGGGAGCGAAGATCTTCGACGGTCCTCTCCTGACCTTCCGCTACTTCCTCGACACCCTGGACGCCGCACCGTGGCGGACCGTGACGTGCCGGGAGGTGGACGAGAAAGGGGCGATCCTCCGGCGCCCGGAAGCCCTGGAAGAGGCCCGAAACCTCGGCACCGAGCTGGTCGCGGCCGTGAAGGCGGACCTGGCGGAGGCAAGCCATGGCGCGACGCAAGGTTGAGGATGCTTCGTCCCAGCGGGTGGCGGACGCACGCGCGCGGCTGGCGGCCTACCTGAAGCAGAAGGGGCTGCGGGCGACTCGCCAGAGGGATGTCGTTCTCGACACCTTCCTTCGGGAAGGCGCCCACGTGAGCGTGGACGAGCTGTGCGGGCGCATCCGGAGGACGAATCCCTCCATCGGACACGCCACCGTCTACCGGAGCATGAGCCTCTTCGTGGAAGCCGGGATCGCAAAAGAGAGGCGCTTCCACGAGGGGCGGGTCCGCTACGAGGCCGGGATGGACGTCGGCCACCACGACCACCTGGTGTGCCTCGCCTGCGGCGGCATCCAGGAGTTCGAAGACCCTACCATCGAGAAGCTGCAGCAGGACATCGCGGGCCGCCGCGGCTTTCGGGTGACGTATCATCGCCTCGAGCTGTACGGGCTCTGCGCCGACTGCCAGGACTGAGAGCCGTTCCTCCCCTGCCCGGCTCCACACGGAAACGGCGGATCCGAGGGAAAAACAGGTTCTTCCGGCAGACGACCGGGCGGGCCCGCCCACTCCGGCAGACGAGGCCGGGCTGCACGGTAGGTGTTCTCCCCCGCCGCGTCCGGAATCCTCGCGGCATCGCGACTCCCGAAGCGGCTGCTCCCGTCGAGCGGCCGTCCGCCTACGTGGTCGGGCCCACCCGATCGTCCCTGGACACGACTACCCGGCCATTTCCCGGATGATCCAAAAAACAGGGGTTTGACGCCCCCGTTCCGCGGTGCTATAAACACTATTCCGGTCGACAACGCCGGAAAGCGCTTCTTATCGAGAGTGGCGGAGGGACCAGGCCCTGCGAAGCCACAGCAACCGGCCCCCCGGGCAAGGTGCTAATTCCTGCGGGGCGTCCTGCCCCGAGAGATGAGAAGGTCGGCCTCCTGCCGGCGGCCCCTCGCCGCACCGGCACACCTCCCGACGCCGCCCTTCCGAGGAGTCGCGTGTGACGCTGTCCGACAGCGGTGTGGGGCTCGTTGCCCCGCGCCAGGTGGCGGTGTGCGAGCCCCCCGGTGAGCTCCACCTCCAAAGCGGCCGCATCCTGGGTCCGATAGACGTCTGCTTCGAGACGTACGGCCGGCTCTCGCCTTCCGCGGACAACGCGGTGCTGGTCTGTCACGCCCTGTCAGGGGACGCCCACGCTGCCGGAATTCTCGGGCCGGACGACCGGCGCCCTGGCTGGTGGGATCCCATGATCGGCCCGGGGCGCGGCATCGACACGGACCGGTACTTCGTCGTCTGCGTCAACGTGCTGGGGGGTTGCCAGGGCACGACGGGGCCCGCGAGCACAAACCCCCGCACGGGCAAGCCCTACGGGATGAAGTTCCCGATCATCACTGTGCGGGATATGGTCCGCGTCCAGGCTCGGGTGCTTGACCTCTTGGGCATCGAGCGCCTCCTTTGCGCCATCGGCGGCTCGATGGGAGGAATGCAGGCGCTGGAGTGGGCGGTCCGGCATCCGGATCGGGTCCGCTCCGTCATCCCGATCTCCACCACCGGCGCCTCGTCGCCACTGTGCATCGGTTTCAACAAGATCGGGCGGCGCGCCATCATGACCGACCCCAACTGGAAGGGGGGGGAGTACTATGGCGGCGAGCCCCCTCGGGACGGGCTCGCCATAGCGCGGATGATCGGCCACCTCACCTTCATGAGCGATGCCTCCATGCGCAGGAAGTTCGGGCGGCGGATCTCGGGCCGCGAGGGGATCTACGCCTTCACCGCCCAGTACGACGTGGAGCGCTACCTCCATTATAATGGATACAAGTTCCCCGACCGATTCGACGCGAACAGCTACCTCTACCTCACCAAGGCCCTCGACACCTTCGACTTGGGGGACGGCTTCGCCGGAGGCATGGAGGAGGCGCTCTCGCAGATTCGGGCCCGGGTGCGCTTCGTGACCTTCACCTCCGACTGGCTCTACCCCCCCGAGGACTCCCGGGTCATGGAAGGGGTCCTCCGGCGCCTGGGCAAGGACGTGGAGCACGTGTCCGTCGAGAGCGACTACGGCCACGACGCCTTCCTGGTCGAAGTCGACCACTACGCCCACCGGATCTCTGAGTTCCTCGATCGGGTGCACGCGGAGCCGCCCTGACGAACGGTCCTTCTGACCTCTCCTCTCCGTCCGGCTGCGCTCAGAGCTCCGACACCCGTGCGTCCGTCCTGTGACGAGCTCGGCGGGGACGACGGGGCACGGAACGCCTGCCGGGTACAGTCCCCGCGGCACCGGTGTTATACTGCACCCTCCCGCTGGGGCGTTCCCTTCTCCGTGCCGACCGGCTGCGGCCCGCCCCCTTCCCCGAACAGGAGGCGCCCGTGCGCTTGGCCCCTCTTCCCCGTCCCCTGGCCCGGGCCCTTCTCGGGTGCGCCGCGCTCGCCCTCGGCGCCCCTCTGGCCCTTGGCATTGCGCCGAACCCCGAGGGCCTCGAGTTGCCGGAGGTGGTGGTTCGCGGCATCGACCAGGTGCGCCTGGACGCCCAGCGGGCCGGGTTCCTCCCCCTCGAGGCGCCCCGCCTGGCCCAGGCTTCGGTCCGATGGGAGCCGCCGCCCGAGGTGCTCCCTTCCCCGGCCCTCGGGGCTGCGCCGGCAGTTCGGTCGCCGGGGTGTGCGTACAGAAACCCTGTCGGCGGCGCCCTGGCCCGTGCGACCGGCGGCGCCGAGGCGCTGTACAAGACCGCGATGGAGCGTCTCTCTCGAGACGTCCTCGACGAAGCGGCAGCCTACTTGGCCCAGCTCCGGGCGGACCACCCCCGGCATCCCCGAGCCGACGACGCCGCTTTCTGGCTCGCGGAGGTCCGCCGGCGCCAGGGCCGGACGGAGGAGGCGGCGGCATTTCTGCGTCTGGTCCAGGGAGACTACGCCCCGGAAGCCGCCTACCGGCTCGCCTGGCTTCTCTCCGACCTCGGTCGAGCCGAGGAGGCTCGGCCCATCTGGGAGTCCCTGGCCGGCGACCCTGCCGGCATCCACCGCCCCGAGGCCCTGTACCGTCTCGGAGCCGACCGCCTTGCCGCGGGGGACCCCCAAGAAGCCCTGGACTACCTGCAGCCGCTAAGGGACCTGGGTGAACGAGGCGACTCGGTCCCGCGGGAGGTCCGGGCGGCAGGCCTCGTGGCTCTGGGGCTCGCCCGGCAGGGCTCCGGGGACCACTCCGGCGCCGAGACCGTGCTCCTCCGGTTCCTGCTGGAGAGTCCGGACCACCCCTCCGCACCGGCGGCCCGGGTGGCCCTCGGGTGGGCCCTCCTCGATCAGGGGAGGCCCCGGGAAGCCGACCGGCGGTTCTCGCCCCTCCTGGAATCCGACCCCCCCCCGGAGCTCCTCGGCCCGGCCCTCTACGGCAGGGTCCGCGCCCTGGTGGACGCCGAGGACCACCAGGCTCCCGAGGCGCTGCGGGCGCTCGAGGCAAGGGCTCCCGAGGGGCCGTGGGTGGGGTGGGCCCGAGCCGATCTGGGTTGGCTCGCCTTCCGGCAGCGGGAGTACGAGGAAGCACTCTCCCGTTACCGCTCTGCGCTGCGCGCCTGGGACGCACCGAAGGACTCGATCCCACGGTTCATGATCGCCGAGAGCCTCTACCAGCTCGAGCGCTACGAGGAGGCGGGCGCTGCCTACCGAGCGGTACCCCCCGAGACCGACCTCGGCCCGCCCGCGCTGCACCGCGGGGGCCTGTGCGCGCTCCTCGCGGGCCGCCCGGCGGAGGCCGCCGCCCTGTTCGAGGAAACGCTGCGCCGAGCACCCAACTATGCCGAGGCGGACCGGGTGTGGGCCTGGCTGGGGGAAGCCCGACTGCGCCAGGGCCTGCGGGATCAGGCCCTGCGCGCCTTCCGCGCCGTTCCGGAGGGGAGCGCGGCGTACCCCCAAGCCCTCCAGGGGCGTGCATGGCTCGCCTTCCAGGACGCGCGTTGGGACGAGGCCGCCGACCTCTTTGGTCGCTTCGCCCGGGCCTACCCGACCGATCCCAACCGGGACGAGGCTTTGCTGAACGAAGCGCGCGCCCATTTCAACCGACGGGAGCTGCGGGCCGCCCTCGAAGCTCTGGACCGCCTGGAGGCGGAGACCCAGGACGAGACCCATCGGCACGCAGTCCGCTACTATCGCGGCTGGATGTTGGCCCGCGGCGACCGGGAAGCGGAAGGGCGCACCGTCCTCTACCGCCTGCTCGAAGACGCCCCGCAGGGCCCCTTCGCCTCCCGTGCCCACCAGGCGCTGGGGTGGCTGGACTTTGCGGCGGGGCATTTCGACCGGGCCCTACCCCGCTTCGAGGCCGCCCTCCTCCTGGAGCCCGATGGGCCCGGCACGGAAGAGGCAGGCCGCAAGCGCGCGGACAGCCTGTACAACCTCGGCCGCTACGCCGAGGCCCTGGAGGGCTACGTTGCCCTGGGCGACACCCCGGAGGGGTCTTACGGTCAGGCCCTCTCCCTGGTGAGGCTCGGCCGCATCGAAGACCTCGCCGGGGCTGCCGAGCGCTTCGCCTCTCGCCACGGCGATGACCCCCGGGCGGCAGACCTCTTCCTCCTGTTGGCCCGGGCCCTCGCCGAGCGCGGTGAGCCCGAGGCCGCCGCCGCCGCCTACGGCCGGGCCGCTGAGCTCACACCGACAGCCGCACGAGCGTCGCAGGCCCAGTTGGAGGGCGCCCGGAGCCTTCTGGAGGCCGGTCGCACAGAGGAGGCCACGGAAATCCTCTCGCAGGTGTCCGAGGAAGAGGGGCCCGTCGGCGCGGCAGCCCTGTGGGAGCTCGCCCGCGTCCTCGACCGGATGGGGCCCCCGGAGGCAGCCCGGGACACGTGGGACGCCCTGGGCCGGCGTTCGGCCGGCGAGGATCGCTGCCGGGCCCTGCGCAGCGCGGCCGCCGCCTCACGCGACCTCGAGGACTGGGCCGGCTCCGAGGAACGCCTCGCGGCCGCCCTGGGAACCTGCCCTCCTCAGGCCCGGCTGCTCCGACAGGGGGTTCTGGCAGACCTCGGCGAGCTCCGACTCCGGGCCGGGGCACCGGACCGCGCCCTGGCGCCGCTGACGGAGGCGGCGGGGATGGGCCTCAGCCCCGACGGCCTGCGGGCCTTCCTGGCGCTGGGAAGCGCCGAGGAAGCCGTGGGAAAGGGCCAGGAAGCCCTGGAAACCTACCTTCGGATCGGGTATCTGTATTCCCTTACCGACGAAGCTGCGGCGCGGGCCTTGCTGCGGGCGGGCGGACTCCTCGAGGGGCAGGGGGATCCGGACCGCGCGCGGGCCCTCTACGAGAAGGTGGCCGCCGAGGCCCAGGGAGAGCCGGTCCGGGCGGCCCAAGCGCGCCTGGGCCGCCTGGCGCCGGCAGCCCCGGCGCGCTGAACGCTTCCTCCGTGCTCCCGCGCGAGGCGCCGGTGACGGAATCGTCGTGAGCAGACCGGCGTGCACCGCGCGCTGGAGCGACCGACGAGAGCGCTCAAACAGATCGGCTTAGGAGTGCACGCGTGCGCAACGAAGCAATCCGGTCGCGCAGCACATTGGGTCACAGGCTCTGAGAGGAATCCATGTACGAATACGTGCTCAAAGGGGGAGTCCTCATGATCCCCATCGTCGGGTGCTCCATCATCGCCGTCGCCGTGTTCCTCGAGCGGGCCTGGACGCTGCGCGGCAGTCGCAACCTTCCCAAGGAGTTGGCGCGGCGCGCGGAAGAGCTGATTCGGCGGGGGCTCCTCGAAGAGGCCATGGCCGTGTGCCGAAGAAGCCCCAGCCCCATGGGGGCCGTCATCCAGGCCGCCCTCCGGCACGCCGGCCAAGGCCGCGATGCGGTCAAGGAGGCCGTGGAGGAGGTGGGTCGCCGAGAGGCCGCCCACCTGGAGCGCTACGTGGGCATCCTGGGGACCGTTGCCAACGTGGCGCCGCTGCTGGGGCTGCTGGGCACGGTTTCCGGAATGATCAAGGCGTTCACCGTGATCAGCGTCCAGGGCGTGGGGAATCCCGCCAGCCTGGCCGGGGGCATCAGCGAAGCGCTCATCACCACCGCCGCCGGCCTGACCGTGGCGATCCCCACCTTCGTCGCCTACCGGTACTTCCTTGGCAAGCTGGATCGCATCATCTTGGGCCTGGAGCAGTACGCGCTGCACTTCGTGGATCTCGTGAAGAACGCCGACCTGCGGTCCCGCGTCCCGAGCCGCGCCGAGGCGGACGCATGAGGTTCCGCAAGCCCCGACGGGAACAGGTGACCCCGGACCTCACGCCCTTGATCGACTGCGTCTTCCTGCTCCTGATCTTCTTCATGCTCTCCACCACCTTCGTCGTCTCCCCGGGGATCCGCATCAACCTGCCCCAGGCGAAGGCCGAGCCCGTCCGCAGCGAGCGCCAGGAGCTCCGCGTCAAGGTGGACCCGGCGGGTTCGCTCTTATTGGGAGACCAGCGGGCGAGCGCCGAGGATCTCGACGCGCTTCTGCGCGACACCGCCCGCGCCGACCGGGACACCCTGGTGGTGATCGAGGCGGACGAGGAGACTCCCCACAAGTTCGTGGTGGACGTCATGGACCGGGCGAAGATTTCCGGGCTGAGCCGCCTGGCTATCGCGACGCGGCCCCACCGGTGAGGTGCCATGTCCGCCCGAGTCGCCCTGGCTCTCGCCCTGGGCACCAGCCTCATCCTCCACCTGGCGGTCGTGCTCTTCGTGCCGCCCGCGCGGGTCCGCCTGCTGGTGGGGGAGGAGCGCCTCGTCGAAGTGGAGCTGCACCGACCCCTTCCGCCCCCGCTGCCGCTTTCTCCCCCGGCAGCAGCACGCCCCGCACCCCCCGCTGTCACCCGCGAGGCCCTGGAGGCCCTGGCCCCGGACCTGCTCGGGCCCCAGGTGACCGCCGGGGACCCTCCGCTCCCGCTCCCCCCGCTGCGCCTTCCAACCCGCCGCGCCGAGCTACCGGAGCCGGACACGGTGGGGCAGCGCCGGTTCTGGTCGGATCGGGTCGAGCCCCTCCCGGAGCGCCCGGGCCTGCTCCCGGCGCGGTCTCCGGCACCCGAGCCCCCGGCAGCCACGGACGTGGCACAGGCACTGCTCCGCGGGGTCACGGCCCCGGGAGAAGACCTGGACGCGGCCGCCCGGGAGGCCATGCGCCGACTGGAGATCGAAGGCCCGGTCGGTCTCGATCGCCGCGTGGTCAGGGAACCTCCCCCGCCCCAGGTCCCCATCCGCCATCCGGCCTCCGTCGCGATCCGTTTCTACGTGTCCCCCGAGGGCGACGTCGGCAGGGCCTACCCCACCGAGCGGGGAGACCCGGAGCTCGACCACGCGGCCCTGGAGTACATCAAGGCCTTCCGGTTCAACGCCTTGCCGCCGGGAGAGGAGAGGGAGCAGTGGGGAACCATCCGGGTCCGGTTCCGCTTGGAATAGGCGGGACGGCAGCGGACCTCCCGTGAGCGTTCGAGAGCGAATCGCCCTGGGCACCGCCCTCGTGGCGGCCCTGGCTTTTCTGGCCGTTGCGCTTCTCGGGGACCAGGGATCGCGCGAGCTGCGCCGGCTGCGGCAGGAACGGGCGGCCCTGTCGGAGGAGATCGCTGATCTCCGGGATCGGCGCGCCGCCCTGGAGCGAGACATCGCCAGGCTCCGGGAAGACCCGAGGGCCATCGAGAGGCGAGCCCGCCGGGACCTGGGGATGATCCGGGAAGGGGAGACCGTCTTCCTGCTGCCCGAGCGCCATGCCCCCCAGCGCTGAACCCCGACACCAAGCCCGCCCCCCGGCGGGAACCGCGGCTGTGGCCTTGGCCCTCCGGGCGCTGGCCCCGGCGGCTCACGGCGCGGCTCTCCTGGCCGGACTGTTCGACCCCGAGCAGGGACTCCACCCATCCGCCCTGGTTCTCCTGGTCGCCTTCATCGCCTACTTCCTGTGGCGCATCCACGCCTTGGTGGTCCGCTCCCGGTCCCCCGACCTGGAGAGGGCCGAGGTCGGGCTTCTCGCGGCGCTGGCCTTGTCCACCGCCTTGGTGGTGGCCGGGGCCCCTCCCGCGTGGTCCCTCGCCGCCCACGCCATTCTTCTCATCGCCCTCGCCTCCACCGTACCCCTTCCCGCCGTGCTCGTCCTGCCGCTGGCGGCGTTTCCCCTCTGGCGCGACACACTGGCGCCCCTGATCCATCTGGAGCTGGTGGCCGCGGCGGCCGGGGTGGCCTCCCTGCTCGAGAAACGCCACCGCCGGCGCCTCCAGCTGGCCCTGGACAAGCTCCGCCTCGACCAGGAGCACTTGGAGGGATCGCCGTCCGCACCGGAAGGCCCGCGCCGCGACCTGTCCCGTCTCGACGACCTGCTCTACGACTACCTCCAGGAAGTGAAGGAGCACACCGGCGCCCACGGGGCCGCCCTCGTGGTGACGACTCCCCGCGGGGGCCTCTTTCTGCGGGAGCTGGTATCCGACAGCCACGACATCCGCGAGGACCGGGTGTTCAACCTCGAGGGCACGGCCTTCCAATGGGTGCTGGAGAACCGAAAGCCACTGTCCGTTGGGGCCCTCCGCGATGCCCGGGCCCGCCTCGGCTACTACGGCCCCGGGGTGGCCGTGAAGAGCTTCCTCGGCGTGCCGATCGTCGAGGGCGACCAGGTGCAGGGAGTGCTGGCGGTGGACCAACTCCAGGAGAACGCGTTCTCCGAAGCACACAGCACCGTCCTCAAGGTCGCGGCCCACCAGGTCGGGACGATCCTCACCCAGCTGCGCGAGTTGGAGCACTGGAAGCGCCGCTCCCTGGACTTCCAGCACCTGCACGACTTTTCCAAGAGCCTGGTCACGTGCCGCTCGGTCCCGGAGGTGCTCAGCATCTCCCTCGCGGCGCTCCAGGCCCGCATCAAGCCGGATTTCTGCGCGGTGGCCCTGCTGGACGGCGAAGGGCGCCTTCGTTTCGATGCGGTCGGCGACCCCCGCTGGGCCGAGTGGGAGGGCGTGGCCTTCTCGCCCGCGGACGGGCTCGCGGGTTGGGTCTTGGAGAGTGGTCAGTACCTGCAGTACGACACCCCTCGGGAAGGGGCCCGTCGACCCCTTTTCAGCCACGAGCTGCCGGCGCCGGATTTCGGCAGCCTGATCCTCCAGCCCCTGCGAGCGAGCGCCGAGCCCATCGGCATCCTATGTGCGGCGAGCGTTCCCCCGAAGGCCTTCGACCCCGCCGCGGTACAGTTCTGCGAGGTCCTGTCCCAGCACGGCGCCCAGGGGATCTGTCTCCTCCGCGCCCACGAGGAGCTGGGGAATCTAGCGGCCAGGGACGAGCTGACGGGCCTCGCCAACCGCCGGGTGTTCTCCGAACGGCTCGCCGCAGAGGTGCAGAGGAGCCGCCGGTGCGGGCAGGCCCTGTCCGTGCTTCTCCTCGGCGTCGACCAACTCAAGAAGATCACCGACCTGCACGGACACCTCGCGGGTGACGCCGTGCTCCAGGCCGTCGCCCGCACCCTCGCAGCGGTCGCCCGGGCGACCGACCTCGCCGCCCGGTACAACGGCGAGGAGCTCGCGGTGCTGCTCCCGAACACGCCCGAGGACGGCGCCCTGGCTCTGGCGGAGCGGGTGCGGGCCGGCGTGCAGGCGCTGACTGTGTCTTGGGGTGAAAGACCTCTGGCCCTGCGGGTCAGCCTCGGCGCCGCGACGCTGGAGGGGGAGTCGGAGGGCCCGGAGGACCTCGTCGCCCGGGTCGACAAGGCCCTGTACGCGGCCAGGCACACCGGAAGAAACAAGGTGGTCGCCTTCTCGGAGATTCGGGAATACGCCTCCTGGAAGTGACGCCCCCCGCAACATCGGGAGAGAGCCCCTTGCATCGACTGCCCGTCGACCTCGCCCAGCTCGCCATGGCACTGGAAAGCAACGACCCGGGACTGGAGTGGTTCCTCGACCGGGAAGACCGGCGAGGTCTTCCCGGTCACCGAAGGCATCCGGGAGGAAGACGAGGCGCTCGCCGAGGCCCTGGAGGAGGGCAGCGACCGGTACCTCCTGATCGAGCCCCGGCCGTCCTCCGAGGGCTACCGCCTCATGGCCGAGTTCGCTGCCTCGGTGATCGAACCCCTGGTCCGGCAGCTGTTGGAGGCGGCCCTTCGCGGCACCAAACCCTTCCGCCGGTTCAAGGACGCCCTGGCCGCCTAGCCCGAACAGAGGGAAGCCTGGTTCGCCTACCGCGACCGCGCCCTCGAGGCCCTGGCGCGGGAGTGGCTGGAAGAGGTCGAGCCTGCCCTGGCGCAGTCCGCACGGGCCGGGGTCGATCCGTGACGATCGCGCTCCTCGGCGGGGAGGAGCACGGATGATGCGCGGGGAGCCGGCCCCGGTCGGTCGCCTGTGATCCGCGACCTCGACCTCCTCTGCGTCGGCCGGGCCTGCGTGGACGAGCTCCTGGAGGTGGAGGCCTACCCGGCGGAGGACGCCAAGGTCCCGGTGCTGGCCCGGCTGCGGGAGGGGGGAGGGCAGGCATCGACCGCGGCGTGCCTTGCGGCCCACCTGGGAGGGCGGGCGGGGTTCGTGGGGGTGCTGGGGGACGACGAGGCGGGCCGCTTCGCCCGGGAGCGGATGGCGGCCTTCCGGGTGGATCTCTCCGGGATGCCCGCGCCCCGGGGCCGGACGCCCACGGCCTGGTGCCTCGTCTCCCGGGCCCGGGGCACCCGGACCATCGCCTACGAGCCCTCTGCCCCCGAGAGACTCGCCTGGGAGGAGGTCCGGCCCGCCGCAGAAGGGGCGCGGGCGGTGCTGGTGGACCGCCAGGGGGAGCATCTCCTCCCGGAGCTGGAGCCCTTCTGCCGGGACCGCGGCATCCTCACCGTGGCCGACGCCGAGCGGGCGGGAGAGCGATGGGTGGAGACCTGGGGCCGCGCCGACGTCCTCGCGGTCAGTCGGAGCTTTCTGGAGCAGGCGGTCCCCGGGGCCCCCCCGGAGGCAGCCCTGGAGGCCGTGGCGGGCCGGGCCCGGGGGTGGTGCTGCGCAACGCTGGGGGATCAGGGGGCCATCGCCTTGCTCGACGGCAAGATCCTGCGGTTCCCCTCCCTGCGGGTGACCGTCCGGGACAGCACCGGCGCCGGGGACGTCTTCCACGGGGCCCTGGCGCTGGCCCTGGTCCGCGGGCTGCGCCGCGAGGGGGCCCTCCGTCTCGCGGTGACCGTCGCGAGCCTCGCCTGCCGGGGGCTCGGGGGGAGGAGCTTCCCGCTCCCCCCGGAGGTCTCCCGCTTCTCCCCGCCCGGAGCGGGCCCGCTCGCGCCCTGAGACCCGGGCATCCCGCCCCTCGCCGTTTCTCCGGACAGGTACGCATCTTGTATACTGCTTTCCGGCGCACGTTGCGCCAGGTACCAGGCTCGCCCGGCGAGCCTCCGCAGAGCTACAGACGGTGAAGCTTTACCGGGATCCGGTTTGTTTTCAGCGATCGCGCCCCTGGCGCAGAGGAGAGGGAAGCCATGGCCAAGCTTAAGAAGATCGGGGTAGTCGGCGCAGGCAACATGGGAAGCGGTATCGTCCAGAAGCTCGCCCAGGAGGGGTTCGCCGTCGTGATGCAGGACCTCACGAGCGAGTTCGTGGCCCGGGGACGCTCCCGCATCCGCACCCTTCTCGGCGAGGCCGTCGAGCGAAAGATCTTCAAGCCCGAGCAGGTCGAGGAGATCTTGGCCCGCATCTACGACACCACAGATCTCAAGGAGCTTGCCGACTGCGACTACGTGATCGAGGCCGTGTTCGAGGACGAGACGGTGAAGAAGGAGCTCTTCGCGGGGCTCGGCGACCTGTGCGGGCCCGAGACCGTGCTCGCCACCAACACGTCGAGCTTTTACGTGACCCACCTCGCCGAGGCCGCAAAGCGCCCCGAGCGCGTGGTCGGGCTCCACTTCTTCTACCACCCGGCCAAGAACCGCCTCGTCGAGGTGATCCCCGGGGCCAAGACGAGTGCGGCCGCGGTCGACGCCAGCCTCGAGCTCGCCAAGCGTATGGGGAAGGTGCCGATCCTGTGCAAGGACCGTCCGGGGTTCGTGGTGAACCGCTTCTTCGTCCCGTGGCTCAACGAGGCGGTCCGTCTCCTGGAGAAGGGGGTCGCCGACATCCCCACCATCGAGGCGGCGGCCAAGAAAGCCTTCCGCATCGGGATGGGGCCCTTCGAGCTCATGAACGTGACCGGCGTGCCCATCGCGTACCACGCGGAGGCCACCCTGGGTCGGGAGCTCGGGGGCTACTACCCGCCGGTGGCGCTCCTCAAGGCCCAGGCAGAGAAGAACGAGCCCTGGAATCTGGCGGGCACCGCGGACGACGCGAAGTTCCAGCAAGTCGCCGACCGCCTCATGGGGGTCGTCTTTCAGGTGGCGGGCGAGCTCCTGGACGAGGAGGTCGCGAGCCTGGAGGACGTCGATCAGGGCGCCAAGATCGGTCTTCTTTGGGCTCTGGGGCCCTTTGAGCTCATGAACAAGGTGGGCACGGCCAAGGCCGTCGCCCTGGCCGAGACCTTCTGCGCCGAGTTCGGCCACCCCCTGGCCAAGAGCCTCTCCGCGCGAAAGGCCTCGGGCTCCCCCTGGCCCATCCAGGTCGTCCAACTCGCCGTGAAGGACGGCATCGCCACCCTCCGCATCAACCGTCCCGAGGCCCTGAACGCCCTCAACGAAGCCGTGGTGGAGCAGCTCGAGGCAGCCTTCGACGACGCCTCCGCGCGGGCGGACGTGAAGGCCATCGTGATCGAGGGTGCGGGCAAGGCCTTCGTTGCCGGAGCCGACATCAAGTTCTTCATCGACAACATCGAGGCGGGCCGGGTTCCGAAGATCGGCGAGTTCGCGCGCCGGGGCCAGCGCGTGCTGCGCAAGCTCGAGACCTCGCTGAAACCCGTGATCGCCAAGGTGGACGGCCTCTCCCTGGGCGGCGGCACCGAGCTCGCCCTGGCGTGCCAAGCCATCGTCGCCACCGAGAAGGCGGGCTTCGGCTTCCCGGAGACGAGCATCGGAATCTTCCCCGGCTTGGGCGGCACCCAGCGCACCGCCCGTATCGTGGGCAAGGAGCTCGGCAAGTACCTGGTCTTCACCGGCGCACCCCTGGACGGAAAGACCGCCCACGAGATCGGGCTGGCGGCCTACTACGTGCCCTCCGCGGAGGCGGACGCCTTCATTCGCAACCTCGCCGCGAAGGGCGCCGTCGCCGACAAGTACGCGAAGAAGCCGGTGCCGGCAGGGTGGGAGGCGGTAGTTGAGGCCTTCTCCGACCAGCACATCGGCGAGGTCCTGGGCGGAAGGGCTCCCAGCGGCGACCCCCGGGTCCAGGCGGCGGCCAAGGCCATTCCCCGGAAGGCCCCCCTGGCCGTGTGCGCCGCGAACGAGATTCTCGACGAGGGGATGACCGTGGACCTTCCCGCCGGCCTCGAGCTCGAGCTCAGCCGCCTGGAGGAGATCTTCCGCACCGCCGACGCCCTGACCGGCCTCAAGAGCGTGGGCGTGTCGCGACCGGAGTTCAAGGGAGCCTAGAAACGGCTCGTGGTCCATCGTCCGCGGTCCGCTGGAGAGCCGGGGGCGCGTCTTGCCTCCAGCGGCCAATGGACGTCGGACAAACTTCGACGGACAACAGACAACGGACAACCCCATGAAAGAGTTCAAGCCCTTCCGGGCGCAAAAACAGATGAAAGAGCTCATGGCCGGCCACTTCCGGGAGGTCGCCGAGGCCGCCCGGGACCCGGGACGAAAGGTCGCCTGGTGCACCAGCGTGGGGCCCGCCGAGCTGCTCCTCAGCCTGGGGTACACGGTCTACTACCCGGAGAACCACGGGGCCCTGTTGGGGGCGAGCCGCCGGGCCAACGACTTCATCCCCCTGGCCAACGCCATCGGGTACAGCCCCGACATCTGCAGCTATCTGACCAGTGACATCGGGGCGTACCTGGCAAAGGACACCCCCCTGAAGAAGGCGTATGGCCTGGAGGGCGTCCCCCGGCCCGACGTGCTCGTGTACAACACCAACCAGTGCCGCGACGTGCAGGACTGGTTCTCCTTCTACTCCCGGGAGTTCGGTGTGCCCTTGGTGGGGGTCAACTCTCCCACCAAGGTCGGGGAGCTGACCCGGCCCCTGGTGGACGGCATGGTGGCGCAGTACCAGGCCCTCGTCCCCCCCCTGGAGCAGATCGCAGGCCACACGTTTGACATCGACCGCTTCCGGGAGGTCCTGGCCCTCTCGGCGGATACCTCGCGGCTCTGGAAGGCCTGCCTTTTCAGCGGCCGCCACCGGCCGAGCCCCTTGACCTTCTTCGACGCCACCATCCTCATGGGGCCGGCGGTGGTCCTGCGGGGCACACCCGGTCCCGTGGCCTTCTACCGCGAGCTGCTGGCCGAGCTCGAGGAGCGCGCTGCGCAGGGAGTAGGCGGCGTGGAGGGGGAGCGCCACCGGATCTACTGGGACGGAATGCCCGTGTGGGGCAAGCTCCGGGAGCTCGCCGGGTTCTTTCAGGAGCTCCGCACGGCGGTCGTCGTGTCCACCTACTGCAACTCCTGGATCTTCGAGGCCTTCGAGGGGGGCAGGGAGGGGGATCCCTTCGAGGCCATGGCCCGGGCGTACCTGGAGCTCTTCATCGTGCGCTCGGACGCGGTCAAGGAGGACGTCGTCGCCCGCCTGGCCCGGGACTTCGCGGTGGACGGCATCGTGTACCACGATGCAAAGACCTGCCCCTGCAACTCAAACACCCGGTATGGGCTGCCCCAGCGGCTCAAGGAACGCACGGGGACTCCCTACGTCGTCCTCTATGGCGACCTGAACGACCTGCGGTGTTTTTCCGAGGAGCAGGCCCGCACCAACCTGGAGGCGTTCGTCGAGCAACTGGGCGGGTAGAGTGTGGTCCGTCGTCCGTGGTCCGTTGTAGACTGTAGCCTCGCGGAGTGCCCCAACGGACAACGGACAGCAGACCATGAGCAACCCCTTCTTTCTCGGGATCGACCTCGGCTCCTCTTGGTCCAAGGCGGTGCTCCTGGACGCCGACGGGCAGGTCCGTGCACGGGTGCTTCGCCGCACGGGCATCTCCTTCGAAGACGTGGCCGCCGAGCTCCGGCAGGAGGCCCTGGATACCGACGGGGCGCCGGGGGACCGGCTCGCCTTCACCGTGACCACGGGGTACGGCCGGCGCAACGTGGCCTTCGCCGATGCCCGGCGCACAGAGATCTCCTGCCACGCGGCGGGGGCGTTCCACCACTTTCCCCGGGAGATGGACGTGGTGGACATCGGTGGGCAGGACAACAAGATCATTCACGTTCGGCGGGACGGCGCGGTCTCGAACTTCCTGATGAACCGCAAGTGTGCCGCGGGCACCGGGGCCTTCGTCGAGGAGGTGGCCCACCGCCTGGACCTCCCCCTGGAGAGGATCGAGGCCTACGCCGAGGCCGCCACGAAGGACATCACCCTCTCGTCCTTCTGCACCGTGTTCTCGGCCACCGAGGTGATCAAGCTCATCCGCGAGGGAGAGGGCCCGGAGAACCTGTGCCGGGGGATCTTCAACTCGGTGGTCGCCCGGGTGGCAGAGATGGGCCCCCTCGGGTCGTTCATCGTGATGAGCGGAGGGGTGGTGGGTGCCTTCCCCATCGTAGCCCAGCTGATGGCCGCACGGACCGGCGCCCAGGTCGAGGTTCCCCCCCATCCCCAGTTCCTGGGAGCCTTCGGCGCGGCGCTGGTTGCTAGAGAAGAGGCCCATCGTCCCTAGCCCGTGGCCCGTTGGATTGCCGGGGGCAGCGGTGGGACAGAGCAACTTCGGATGATCTGGGAAATGACCGGGTGCTCGTGTCCACGGACGATCGGGTGGGTCCGACCACGTAGGCGGACGGCCGCTCGACGGGAGCAAATGCTTCGGGAGCCGCAAGATCGCGAGGATCCCGGATACGGCGCGGGAGCGCTCCCACCGTGCAGCCCGGCATCGTCTGCCGGAGTGGGCGGGCCCACCCGGTCGTTCACCGGAAGAACCGCAATTTCGAGCAACTGGACGTGTATCGGCTCTCGGAGCAACTCGCAGATGGGATCTGGCACGTAGTCGCGTGCTGGGATTCGTTTTCCCAGGAGACGGTCGGGCGGCAGTTGGTGCGATCGGCAGACTCCGTCGGAGCAAACATCGCCGAGGGCTCGGGACGCGGCAGCTGTCGGGACCGTCGCCGCTTTGTGCGTACCGCCCGCGGCTCCCTCCACGAGGCCCAGCAATGACTCCGCAGGGCTTACGCCCGGGGCTGCTCACGGAAGAAGACGTAAGGACCCCAAGAACCCTGGTCGACGAGCTTGCGCCGCGCCGCAACGCGTACCCCCGTTCCGTCGGGCGCCAGCCCCTCCAAGGAGACCCACTGACCCCATGACCAAGGACAACCCGCACGGCTCCACCACCGACCCTGCAGCTCCCGCGGACAACGGGCAACGGACAACGGACAGCTTCGAAGTCGGCCCCATCCGCCCACCCAGCGAGGCAGGCAGCTACCTCCTGCGCCTCACCCGCAACTGCCCCTGGAACCGGTGCGCCTTCTGTCGCACCTACAAGCGCGGGCGTTTCAGCCTGCGCACCCCGGAGGAGATCGAGGCCGACATCGACGCCATGGCTCGAATCCGGGACGGCCTCCAGGGGACCGGAGCCGACGGCGGGCCTCGCCGGGCCGTGCGCCTCGGCCCCGTGCGCACCGATGCCGAGTACGGCGTCGCCAATGCTCTGGCCCACGGGGGCCGCACGGCGTTCCTTCAGGACGCGGACTCCCTCATCATGAAGCCTGCCCAGGTGCGGCGGGTGCTCGCCTACTTCCGCAACCGCTTCCCCGAGATCGAAAGGATCACGACCTACGCCCGTTCCCGCACCGTGGCCCGCCTCTCCGTGGAGGACCTGCGCTCCTACGGCGAGCACGGGCTCACGCGCATCCACATCGGCATGGAGAGCGGTCACGACCCGCTCCTTCGCCTGATCTCCAAGGGGGCGACGGCGGAGCTTCACATCCGGGCCGGGCGCCGGGTGGTGGAGGCGGGTCTGGAGCTCTCGGAGTACGTGATGCCGGGGCTGGGGGGGTGCGAGATGAGCGAAGGACACGCGAGGGACACGGCGCGAGTCCTCAACGCCATCGACCCTCACTTCATCCGCTTCCGGACCCTGTGCCTCGGCCCCAAGCTCCCCCTGTGGGCCCTCTTCCACGGGCCCGACGCCCCGCTGTCCCGCCAGACCGACGTCGAGGTCCTCTCCGAGATCCGGGACTTCCTGGCGGGTCTGGAGGGAATTCACTCCCGGGTCGCCAGCGACCACATCCTGAATCTCCTGGGCGACCTGGAGGGGCAGCTTCCGGACGACCGGGGGCCGCTGCTGGCCCAATGCGACGCCTTCCTCTCCCTCGACCCCGGCGAGCAGCGCCTCTACCAGGCCGGCCGTCGGGCCGGCCTCCTGGAAGGGCTGCGAGACCTGGAGCGCCCTGGGCTGCGCGCCCGCGCGGAGGCGGTGCTGGCCGAGCTCACCCGCGCCTACGGGCCGGGAGGGGTCGAGGACGGGATCCGCTCCCTCATGGAACGCTTCGTGTGACCGGCCCCGTCCTCCAGGGGCCCAGACCCATCCCCCTGGGGCCCCTGCTGGCCCTCACGGCGATGTTTTTCCTGAACTTCGTCGGCCGGGTCATCTTCGCACCCCTGCTTCCGGCGATCGTCGATGACCTGGGCATCGCCCCCGCCCAGGCCGGGGGCCTCTTCCTCTTCGTCTCGGCCGGATACTGCGCGGGGCTTCTGGGATCCGGGCTGATTTCCTCCCGGCTCGACCATCGCCGGACCGTGGTCGCGTCGGCCGCCTGCACCGGCGCCGCACTGGTGGCCATCTCCGTGGCAGAGGACCTGAACGGCATCCGGGCGGGCCTGCTCGCCCTCGGGGCGGGTGCCGGCCTGTACCTCCCCTCGGGCATCGCCACCCTCTCTTCCCTGGTGGCCCCGACCGTGCGGGGTCGGGCCTTGGCCGTCCACGAGATGGCCCCCAATCTGGCATTCGTGGCCGCACCGCTCCTGGCCGAGGCCTTCCTGGCCCGGTTCCCCTGGCAGGCAGCCCCGGGACTCCTGGGCGCCGCCTCCCTGCTCGCCGCCCTGGCCTTCCTGGGGCGCGGCCGGGGTGGCGAGTTTCGCGGGGAGGTCCCCAGCCCGCGGACCTTGGGGCTCCTGATCCGGTCCCGATCGTTCTGGCTGCTCGTCGCCTTGTTCACCCTCGGCATTGGAGGGAGCTTGGGGGTGTACGCGGTCCTTCCCCTGTACCTCGTGACCGAGAGGGGCATGGAGCGCGAGTGGGTGAACGTCCTCGTCGCGGTGTCCCGTCTGTCCGGGCTCGTGGCCGCCTTTGGGGCGGGGTGGGCAGCGGATCGACTCGGGCCCCGCAGGGCCCTTCAGGGCGTGTTCCTCGCGACCGGGGCCTTCACCGTGCTCTTGGGCGTCCTCCCCGGAGCCTGGGTGGCCGGGGCCGTGCTCCTCCAGCCTTTGGTCGCGGTGTGCTTCTTCCCTCCAGCCTTTGCGGCGCTCTCCCAGCTGGGTACCCCGGAGGTGCGAAACGTCGCCGTATCCCTAACCGTCCCCCTGGCCTTCTTGCTGGGGGGAGGGGCGGTGCCGGCGGCCATATCCTGGTTCGGGGAGCTCGCCTCTTTCGCCCACGGCGTGACGGTCTTCGGCGCCCTCGCCCTGGGGGCTTCCCTGCTCCCCGGCCTGCTCACCCCTTCCGAAGGAGAGCGCTTCACCTGATCTCCGCGCGTGCGGCTCGGGCTCGCGCCCGAGCCGCACCTTCGGGTATCCTCCCCCTGTCCCGCCTCTCCTTCCCAGGCTGCCGATGCACCTGCTCGGGGAACTGATCACATGGATCATCGAGACCGTGGGACACCTCGGGTACCCCGGGGTGTTCCTGCTCATGGCCCTCGAGAGCTCGTTCTTTCCCTTCCCCAGCGAGGTCGTCATGATCCCCGCCGGGTACCTTGCCCACCGCGGGGAGATGAACCTCTGGGCCGCCGTCGCCGCCGGCACCGCCGGCTCCATGGCCGGGGCCCTGGTGAACTACGGCCTCGCGGTGTGGCTGGGGCGGCCCTTCCTGGAGCGTTACGGCCGCTTCCTCTTCCTTCCCCTGGAGAAGCTCCACAGGGTGGAGGCATTCTTTCGCGACCACGGGGAGATCAGCACCTTCATCGGTCGACTGATCACCGTCGTCCGACAGTACATCTCCTTTCCCGCCGGCCTGGCGCGGATGCCCCTCGGGCGGTTCCTCTTTTACACGGGCCTGGGTGCCGGAATCTGGGTAGCGATCCTCGCCGCCGTCGGGTACGTGGCCGCCGGCAACGAGGAGCTCATCCGAGCCTACTCTCGCGAGGCCACCCTGGCCCTGCTGGTCTTCTGCGCCGCCCTCCTCGCCTTCTACGTGGCGCGGCACCGGCGTCGCAAACGAAGAGCGGCGAGCACGGGGGTTTGACAGCGGCGGGGCCTCCGCTACTGTTTTGCGCCAGGGATTCGCTGCCATGCCGATGCCGCCTTGCAACCGTCACCCAAGGCGAGGGCAGGGCGAGACCGGAGCAGAGGCGACCGCCGAACAACACCGTGCGGCGGGGGCAGGGGGTGGACGGACCCAGTAGCGGCAAAGAGAGAGGCGGGACACGGGCATCCACCCCGTACCCGCAACGGTGCCAGCACGGGGACGAGGGCCGGCTCCCATCCAGCCGCCGAGACCCGGCACCACCGCAAGAGGAGAGGCCGAGATGGACGAACAGGTGTGCTTTCCCCGGGTGAAGAACACCGGCCTGCGGGGCATCCCCGTGGCCGACACGAAGGTCAGCTACATCGACGGCGTCAAGGGCGAGCTCCAGTATCGGGGTTTCCTCATCCAGGATCTGGCCCGGTATTCCACCTACGAAGAGGTCGCCCACCTCCTGATCCACGGAGCCCTCCCGACCCGGGAGGAGCTCGCGGCCTTCGACGCCCGCCTCCGGGCGAGCCGCGCCCTGCCGGCCGCGGTCGCCGAGGCGATGGCCCTTCGGCCCAAGACCGCGGTTCCGATGGACGTCCTCCAAGGCGCGGTGACGTTCCTCGCCGACCACGATCCGGAGCTCAAGGACACGTCCAAGGACGCGGTGAAGCGCCAGGCCGAGCGCTTGACGGCACGCCTTCCGGCCGTGGTCGCAGCCTGGAAGCGCCTCCGGGAGGGCAAGGCGCCCTTGGAGCCCCGGCAGGATCTCTCCCACGCCGCCCACTTCCTGTACCTCCTCAAGGGAGATGAACCCCTGAAGCAGGAGTCCCACATCGTGGACGTGTGCCTCACCTTGCACGCCGACCACACCTTCAACGCCTCGACCTTCGCGGCTCGGGAGGTGGCGAGCACCCACGCACACCTGTACGCCTCGGTGGCGGCGGCAGTGGGGGCCCTCTCGGGGGAGCTCCACGGGGGGGCCAACGAGCAGGTCATGCGGATGCTCCAGGAGATCGGCACCCCGGACAAGGCGGCGGCCTACGTGCGGGCGAAGCTCGACGCCGGCAAGAAGGTCATGGGCATGGGGCACGCCGTGTACAAGACCCTGGACCCCCGGGCCCCCATCCTGATGGAGCTCGCCCTGGAGCTCGGGAAACAGACCGGCCAGAGCTTCTGGATCGACATCGCCGAGGCGGTGCGCGAGGCGACCCAACAGGAGTTCCGCGCCCGCAAGGGCCTGGAGATCTACCCCAACGTCGACTTCTACTCGGCGGCCACCTACTTCCAGCTCGGCATCGACACCGACCTCTTCACCCCCGTTTTCGCCCTGGGGCGCGTCGCCGGCTGGTGCGCCCACGTGATCGAGGAGAAATTCGCCGAGGCCCAGGAGAAGCCCGAGCTGTACCGGCCCGAGGCCGTGTACGTGGGCGACTACTGCGGACCCCAGGGGTGCGCATGGGTGCCATTGGGGGAGCGCAACACCCCCTGAAGGGAGGATCCCCCCATGACAGAACCCTCGCCCACCGCGCCCGTCACCGTTCCCGTGATCCTCATCCAGGGCGACGGTATCGGCCCCGAGGTCGCTCCGGCCGCCGTGGAAGCCGTCGATGCGGCGGTGAAGGGCGCCTACCGGGGCTCCACGACCCTCTCCTGGCGGGAGGCTCTCGCCGGGAAAGCGGCCTACGCGCGCACCGGCTCCCCCCTGCCCCCCGAGACCCTGGAAGCGATCCGGTCCGTCCGGGTGGCCCTCAAGGGCCCCCTGGAAACCCCCGTCGGTGGAGGCATCCGGAGCCTGAACGTGGCCCTGCGCCAGACCCTGGACCTGTATGCGTGCGTCCGCCCGGTGCGCTCCTTCGCAGGGGTGCCGTCGCCGGTGACCCACCCGGAGCGCCTCGACGTGATCATCTTCCGGGAAAACACCGAGGACGTGTACTCGGGCATCGAGTGGCGGGAAGGCACCCCAGAGGCCCTCAAGGTGATCCGCTTCCTGGCAGAGGAGATGGGGGCCCCGATCCCCGAGGACTCGGGGATCGGGATCAAGCCCATGAGCGTGCGCGGGTCCAAGCGGCTCGTCCGCCGAGCCCTGCGCTACGCCCTCGAAAACGGTCGCCGGTCGGTCACCCTCGTGCACAAGGGCAACATCATGAAGTACACGGAGGGGGCGTTCCGGGAGTGGGGGTACGAGGTCGCCGCCCACGAGTTCGCCGAGCAGACCGTGACCGAGGCCGAGCTCCGCTCGGGCCCGCGTGACGACCGGCTCGCCGGCGTCCTCCCCCCGAGGACGATCCTCGTCAACGACCGGATTGCGGACGCCATGTTCCAGGAGCTGCTCCTCCGGCCCGAGCGCTATGACGTCCTCGCCCTTTCGAACCTCAACGGCGATTACATCTCCGACGCCGCAGCAGCCCAGGTCGGGGGCCTCGGCCTGGCGCCCGGGGCCAACATCGGCGACGAGTACGCGGTCTTCGAGGCCACCCATGGTACTGCGCCCGACATCGCCGGCCAGGAGATGGCCAACCCCGGTAGCCTCATCCTCTCCGGCGCGATGCTGCTCCGCCACGTCGGCCTCGCGGAGGCGGCCGCCCGCCTGGAGCAGGCCGTGGCTCGCGTCCTCGCCTCCGGGCGCGTCACCCCCGACCTGGCATCCGGCTCCGAAGGGGTCCGGGTCCTGACCACGTCCGCCTTCGGCCGGGCCGTCGCCGAGGAGGCGGGCTGAGGGGCGGGCACAGTGCCGACTCGGATGGCGCGGCGAAACCCAAGGGCTCCCCGATCCCGTTCTTCTCCGAGACGCGGGAACCTGGGCATCCCGGAATCCGCCATCAAATTCTGGATCATCCGGGGAACGACCCGGTGCTCGTGTCCAGGGACGATCGGGTGGGCCCGACCACGTGGGCGGACGGCCGCTCGACGTGAGCAGCCCCTTCGGGAGTCGCGATTCCGCCAGGATTCCGGATGCGCCGGGGGAGAACACCTACCGTGCGGCCCGGCCTCGTCTGCCGGAGTGGGCGGGCCCACCCGGTCGTTTACCGGAAGAACCCAAATCCTCCGGCTGGGCCGGGGAGCGTTGGAGCGCAGCCCCGCACCGCCCCTGCCGACCCGCCCGGTCCGGCGCACACGAGGGAAGCCCGGCCCACCGGGGCCTGCGGGAACAGCCCTTCGCATGGCCGCGGAGTGCAGGGCGGAGCGGAGGGGCTCCCCGGGCACGTGCCAGGCGGTGCATCACGGACATCCGGTCGTCCTTGACTTGGGCACCCCCCTATACTATCGTGAAGCCTTCGCGATAAACCTCCGCGTTTCGCGGTGTTAAGGGATCGGCTCCGCTTTGACCCGCACCCAATGGTTCGCCCCTCACCTTGCTCGTTGGTGGAGTCCCAAGTCGTGGGCGGCAGCGCTCGTGGCAGTGGCCTGCGCGCTTCCCGCCCAGGCCAAGGTCTACATCGACATCAACGCCCCGACCCTGCGGCGGATCCCCCTGGCGGCACCGACCCTGCGACACGAAGGGGGGGACGTGGGGGAAGCCCTCACGGAGATCGCCCGGGTGCTGCGGGCCAATCTGACGAGCACCGAGCTCTTCGAGGTTCTCGACCCCCGGGGCTACCTCGAGGATCCCCAGGCCCCGCTGCAGCCCACCCCCGCAGCCTATGCCGACTGGTTCGCCATCGGCGCGGAGGTTCTCGTCAAGGGCAGGATCTTCCGGAGCGGCGAGGCCCTTTCGGTGGAGCTGTGGGCCCATGACGTGCTGCGTCGCCAGACCCTGTTTGGCCGACAGTACTCGGCCCCGTTGGGAGCCGCCCGCACCGTGGCCCACATGTTCGCCAATACGGTCTTGGAGGAGTTCACGGGCTCCCCGGGCCCCTTCGGGACCCAGATCGCGTACGTGGTCCAACAGGGGCAGGGCAAGGAGCTCGCCGTCGCGGACATGGACGGAGCCGCCGCGCGCCGGCTCACCAACATGGGCTCGCTCACCCTCAACCCCGCGTGGTCGCGCGACGGGAGGTATCTGTACTACACCGGATACCAGCAGGGCGATCCCGACCTCTACCTCCTGGACCTGACCACTTCGAGACACTGGGCCGTCTCCCAGCGCAGGGGTCTCGACTTGGGGGGACGCGACTCTCCGGACGGCAAGGAACTGCTGCTCGTCCTCTCGGAAGAGGGAAACCCCGAGATCTACCGGATGAACAAGGCGACGCGGGAGGTGGTCCGACTCACCCGGGACCGCGCCATCGACGTCGCACCCACCTGGTCTCCGGACGGAAAGCGCATCGCCTTCGTCTCGGACCGACTCGGCAACCCCCACATCTTCACCATGGACCGTGATGGGCGCGACGTGCGCCGGCTCACGGTCGCGGGGACCCACAACGGAGACCCGGACTGGTCCCCCCGGGGAGATTGGATCGCCTTCACCGGCAAAGACGAGCGGGGGGCTTTCCAGGTGTACATGGTGGACCCCCAGGGCCGCCAGGTGCGCCAGCTCACCTTCGGACCCTACGACACCCTCGATCCCACCTGGTCCCCGGACGGCCGCTTTCTCGCGGTCACCTCGGCGAGGGAGGGCGACAGCGCGGTGTACGTTTTCCGGGTCGGGGGCCAGGAGTTCCGCCGTGTGAGCCCCAGGGGGGAGAAAGCGTCGCAGCCTGCCTGGTCCCCTGTATTCTTCCGCCCCGGAGGGGGCTGACCCGATGCCCACTGGACACGTGCCGCGCACAGGAGGTTCCGTGCCATGAGAAGAAAGTCGCTGACCGCCGCCACCCTTGCCCTCGCCCTTCTGGTGACCCTGACCCTCGGGGGATGCGCCAAGAAGCAGGTCCGCCAGGAGGGAGAGATCGTCCCCGCCGCCGAGGCTGCGCCCGTGCGGGAGGCCCCCCTCCGCGCGACTCCCCTCGAGCCCCCTCCCCCGGAAACCGCCGCCATCGCCCCCGCGCCGGTCCCCGGACCAGGCAGCGGCCTGGCCCAGCAGACCTCACCCGGCCTGCAGCGCATTCACTTCGACTTCGACCAGTCGGTCATTCGCGCGGATGCCCGCGAGATCCTGGGTCACAACGCCGCCTACCTCGCGGCGAACCCCGGCGTGCAGATCCGGGTCGAAGGCCACTGCGACGAGCGAGGCACCACCGAGTACAACCTGGGGCTCGGCGAGCGCCGCGCCAAGAGCGCCTTTCAGTACCTGATGGACCTCGGCGTCGACCCGAACCGGATGCATGTCGTGAGCTACGGAGAGGAGGTCCCCCTCGATCCTCGGCAGAATGAGGAGTCCTGGGCCCTGAACCGCCGCGCCGAGTTCGTGGAGACCCAGCGCTGATGCCGACTCTTCCCCGCCGCCGGGTGGCGGGCAGAGCGGCACTTCTTGCCGCCCTGCCCGCCTTCCTGCTCCTCGCCTCCTGCACCGTCGCGGAACGACAGGTAGCCCAGCAAGGCGGCCAGATCGAAGAACTGCAGTTGCGCGTTCTCCGACTGGAGAGGGCAGTCGCAGAAGCACGGGCCCCCCAGGCCGGCGGCGGGGCCGACCCGGAGCTCAACCGGCGGGTTGCCGATCTCGGGCAGCGGCTGGAAGAGCTCGGCGCGCAGGTACGGACCCTGGCGGGGCGGGTCGACGCCTCCGAACGGTCCCCGCCGGTTGCCGGAACAACTGCCCCTGTCCCGGTGCTCGAGTCCCGACTCGCCGACCTCGCCCTCCGCCTCGAGGCTCTCGAGCAACGAGGGCCGGCCCCGGCTGCCACAGTGCCCTCCACGCCGGGCCCCGCGACACCCGCACCGCCGGCCGTCGCTCTCGCACCCTCTGCCCCGGCCGCAACGGGGCAGGCACTTTACGACAGGGCTTACACCACTTACAAAGAGGGGCGCTACGAAGAGGCCCGAGAGGGGTTTCGGGAGTACATCCGCCTCCACCCCGACACCAACCTCACCGACAACGCCCAGTTCTGGATTGGCGAGACACACTACGATCAGGGGCAGTACGAGCAGGCCATCCTGGAATACGACAAGGTGGTGCAGAAATTCCCCCGGGGGGACAAGGTGGCAAGCGCGCTGCTGAAACAGGCCTTCGCCTTCGATGCGATCGGCGACGCGGTGGACGCCCGCATCCTGCTTCGCAAGCTCCTGCGGGAGCACCCGAGCTCCGAGCAGGCCCCCATCGCCCGTCGAAAGCTCGAGCTCCTGGGGGAGTGAGCCGATAGAAGGGAGGGCTGGAAACCGCGCCGGGCAAGGAGCGCTGGGGCGTCCGGACCCGGTCCTCGCAGGAGGGGAGTGCCCCGGAGGGGCCAGAATCCACCACCACATGGTGGGGCGGAATCCGGAAGCCCAGGAGTGCAGCCCCGCACCGCATCCACCGAGTCGACGAGGCCGGTGCAACCGGGTGAAGCCCGGCGCACCGGGGACTGCTGGGGCACTTCTTCGAATTACCGCGGATTTCGGGGCGAAACGCAGGGGCTCCCGGACTCCGCTCGCTGACCAGCCGGTGAATCCAGGAGGGGAGCCCTCCGTTGTCCGTGAAGGCTGTACTGTGCTAGAGTTGGCCCCTCAGAAGCCTGCCTTGCCTGAACGCACGAGCCGGAATCCCGGCGGACGTCGCTTCCCGTGCTCACTCTCCCCATAGGAACCCTATGCACATCGCGGCCCGCGTCGGATTGGGCCTGGCTGTCGTCGCAGCGCTGACCGCAGGCCTTGGCGTCTGGGCCCTCCACCAGGTGCTCTCCGGACTGCCCCCGGTCGCCTCCCTCCGCCACTATCGCCCGCCGGTGGTGACCACCGTCTGGAGCCGCGACGGGGTCCTCATGGCGGAGTTCGCCGAAGAGCGCCGGAAGGTGGTGGAGGTCGCCGACCTGCCAGACCACGTCGTACTCGCCTTCCTGGCCGCCGAGGACAGCAAGTTCTTCCGCCACGAGGGCCTCGACTGGCGTGGGATCCTCCGGGCCGCCCTGGCAAATGTCCGCGAGGGGCGCATCGTCCAGGGGGGCAGCACGATCACGCAGCAGGTGGCCAAGTCTCTGCTCCTTTCCCCGGAGCGAAGCTTCCGGCGCAAGATCCGCGAGGCCGTCCTCGCTGTCCGCATCGAGCGCAATCTCACCAAGCCGGAGATCCTGCGGCTGTACCTCAATCAGATCTTTCTCGGCCACGGCGCCTACGGCGTCGAGGCGGCGGCGGAGGTGTATTTCGGCACGTCGGCGCGGCACCTGGACCTGGCTCAGGCCGCTCTGCTCGCCGGACTACCCCAGGCGCCGAGCCGCTACAACCCCCAACAGCGCCCCCACCTGGCACTGGAGCGCCGGCAGTACGTCCTGAACCGCCTGTTGGAGGAGGGCTGGGTTTCCCCCGAGGAGGCCGAGGCGGCCGCAGCCGAGCCCCTCGCGCTCTCCGGCGCCCGAAACCCCTACGCCACCCGGAGCCCCCATTTCTCCGAGCAGGTCCGCCGCTTGCTCGAAGCACGCTACGGGACGGCGGCCCTGCAGCGCGAGGGGCTGCGGGTGGTCGCCTCCATGGACGCACGGCTTCAGGAGGCGGGCCAACGCGCACTGCGTCAGGGGATCGAGGCCCTGGACCGGTCCCGGGGGTATCGCGGCCCCTTCGACCGTCTGGAACCCCCCGCCGAGGGACCCTTCGCCGAAGGAGGCGCCCCGGCGGCCCCGGGCCGCACCCTGGCTCTGGTCCGCCGGGTCAACCCCTCCGGCGCAACGGTCCTGGTCGGGGGGGAGGAGATTCCGCTCCCGGCCGACGCCATGTCCTGGGCCCTTCCCCGCGGCCGAACCCCCCCGGAGGTGCTCCGCCCCGGAGACGTCGTCCTGTGCGACCTCGAGGTATCGGCCCACGGCGCCCTGTCTGCTCGCCTGGCACAGGAGCCGGAGGTCGACGGGGCGCTCGTGGCCCTCGACCCGCGCACCGGAGAGGTCCTGGCCTGCATCGGGGGATACGATTTCTCCAAGAGCCAATTCAACCGTGCCCTCCAGGCCCAGCGCCAAGCCGGCTCCGCGATCAAGCCGCTCATCTACGCCGCCGCGGTGGAGAGGGGGTTCGGCCCATCGACCCTCGTCTACGACGCTCCTGTCGTCTACGACTCTCCCGATCGCGAGGACAAGTGGAAGCCTCGCAACTACACCGAGGCCTTCTACGGGGCGACCACCCTGCGGGAGGCCCTGGTGCACTCGCGCAACGTGGTGACCGTGAAGGTGCTGCGGGACATCGGGGTCCCTTACGCGGTCTCCTTCCTCCAGCGCCTCGGCATCCGCAGCCCCATCAGTCCCGACCTCTCTCTGGCCCTGGGGGCATCGACGGTTACCCCCTTGGAGCTCGCCTCGGTGTACGGGGCCTTCGCCACGGGGGGAATTCGTCGGGAGCCGACCTTCCTCCTTCGGGTCGAGGACCGCGACGGGACACCCTTGGAGTCCTTCTCCCCCCCCGAAGGGGAACGGACCCTGCGGCCGGAAACCGCCTATGTCCTCACCCACATGATGCAGGCCGTCATCCAAGAGGGCACGGGCCGCCAGGCCCGAGGGCTCCCGCGCCCGGCCGCGGGCAAGACCGGGACCACCAACGACAACCGGGACGCCTGGTTCCTCGGTTACACCCCCGACCTGGTCACGGCGGTGTGGATCGGCTACGACGACAGCCGGAGCCTCGGGCGGGGAGAGACGGGCGGGCGCGCTGCGGCCCCGATCTGGCTGGACTTCATGCGGGCCGCCGTCGCGGGAAGGGCCCCTGCTGAATTCGGCGTCCCGGAGGGGGTGGAGTTCGCCCGCGTCGATGCAGAAACCGGGTTCCTCGCGGGCCCGTCCACCTCCAAGAGCTTCACCGCCGCCTTCGTCAGGGGCTCGGTCCCTCCCCCGCCTCCCCGCGGGGAGGCCGCGCCGTCGAGCCTTCCCTTCGATCCTTCCGACCCGCGGTCCCTGGACGTCTTGCGATGACGAGCCCCTCTCTGCGCGACGGCTTTCGGCGCACGATCAACTATCTGCGCCTCTCGGTCACCGACCGCTGCAACCTGCGCTGCACCTACTGCATGCCCCCGGAAGGCGTGGCCCCCCTGGAGCACGGGGCGATCCTGTCCTACGAGGAGATGCTCCGGGTCGTGCGGGTTGCCGTGGCGGAGGGGATCCGCAAGGTGCGGGTCACGGGGGGGGAGCCTCTGGTGCGCCGAGGGCTGCTCGGTTTCGTTCGGGAGCTCGCGCGCATTCCCGGCGTGGAGGACCTCTCCCTCACCACGAACGGGCTGCTCCTGGGGGAATTGGCCTCAGCGTTGCGACAGGCGGGCCTTCGCCGCGTCAACGTCAGCCTCGACACCCTGCGGCCCGAGGTGTTCGCGGTGATCACCCGCCGGCCGGGCCTCGAGAGGGTTCTCGCGGGAATCGACGCCGCGCGCCGTGCGGGCCTCAGCCCCGTGAAGATCAACGTGGTCGCCCAGCGGGGGGTCAACGACGGGGAAATCCTCGACTTCGCCGCCTTCGCCGAAGAGGGGGGCTATGAGGTCCGGTTCATCGAGCTCATGCCGGCATCCCGCGAATATTGGGACGCCGACCGGGTCCTGTCAGCCGCGGAGATCCTCGCGACCCTGCGCACGCGCTACCCACTCGCCCCCAGCGTTCCGGACAGCCTGTCGGGTCCTTGCAGGGTCTTCCTGCTGCCCCGGGGTGGGCGCATCGGCGTGATCAGCCCCCTGAGCGAGCACTTCTGCGGCGGGTGCAACCGCCTGCGGCTCACGGCGTCCGGAAGCCTTCGCGGTTGCCTCTTCTCCCGAGACGAGACCGACCTGCGAGAGCTGCTACGGGCCGGTGCAGACGACCGGGCCCTCGCCTCGGCGGTCCGGGACGTGGTCGCCCACAAGCCCGAGGCCCACCGCCTCGGGTGGACCCCGCCCACAGACGATCTCGCGATGAATCGCATCGGGGGGTAGGGGAAGTGCGGGGTGGTGGCCCACCGCGGGCCGCGGGTCACCTTCCGGCGACAGGGTAGGGGAACAGGCCCGCGTCGAAGAGGTAGTTTCGCGGGTTGACGTACTTTCCCCCCACCCGCACCGAGTAGTGCAGATGGGGGCCGGTGGACCGAAGGCCCGTGCTGCCCAGCTTCCCGATCACCTGCCCCCGGGAGACGGTGTCGTCCCGCCGCACCAAGATGCGGTCCAAGTGGCCATACACTGTCTCCATGCCGTTCCCGTGGTCGATGGTGACCGCCTTTCCCAGGCGGGCGTCGTTGACCGTGCGCACCACCGTCCCGTCCCCCGCGGCGACGATGGGGGTCCCCCGGGCGCCGGCAAAGTCCACCCCCGAGTGGAACTCCCGTTCCCCTGTGAAGGGGCTTCGACGCCACCCGAACGCCGAGCTGACCCAGTGCTCCCCATCCACCGGGGTCAGGGAGGGAAGCGCGTCCCATTGGCGCTTCCGCTCGTGGAGGCGGGACGCCAGATCCGCCAGGTCGGAGGCCAGGGCCCAGGCCGCGTACCCCAGACCCTCCCCCGGGAGCCCCTCCTCCACGGCAACCGTCGCGAGCTCCTCCGGCGCCACCACCGCCAGATCCACGTCCCCCAGGCTACCCTGCCCCCCCTCCGCCTCGGCCCCGTCGGCCGTTCGCCGCCCGGCCCCGCCTTCCCCATCCAGGCCGAGCCACTTCCGGATTCTCGCCTCCTCGGCCCGCACCTGCTCCAGGCCGTCCCGTGCCGCCGCGATCTCCATCTCGGCGTCCCGGAGTCCCCGCGCGAGCTCCTCCACGGCTCCCAGCCGGGCGTGGAGGAGGGCGTTTTCCTGGTGGAGCCGCAGCGACACGGCCCCGAGGACCCACGCCGCGGCGAACGCCGCCAGACACAGACCCCCTGCGAAAAGAGTCCCCCGCCGGGAGAGGCTCAGGCGGCTCCTCTCTCCGGTCGTCCGGTTGCGCCACCAGATGGTCAGGCTGTCTTGACTCGGAGTCATGGTCCCTCCCCTAGTCCTCGGTGGCCGGGCCAAGAAGTGCCTCGCTTGTACCACAGGGTCGGGAGGTCGGCCAGCGCTAAGTGGAATGGTCGCCAGATCCGGTGACGCACCGAGAGCGTCGGTGCGCCGCGGTGGCACCTGGCTGGGAGAAAAGCCGGGCAGCCTTCCCCCGGCAGGTACCGCGGCTGAGGCGGCGGCGCTCGTGTGCCGGCGCACTTGCGGAATGGGCCTTCCTACCACCCACCCGCGAACCCTCCCCGCCCGGCGCCTTCCAATGGGGTCCGCACCAGGGACAGCACCCGCACCTGCCCGGCGCCGGCCTCCTGGCACGCGCGGGCGCAGGCCCTGGCCGTGACCGTGGAGGTGACCACGTCGTCCACCAGCAGGACGGACCCCTCCAGGCCCTGCCGGGGCCGGTACGCGCTTCGCACCGCCGCAACCCGCTGGCGGACGTCCAGCCCCACCAGCTCGGGTATCGCCTGGGCCTTTTGCAGGGCCAAGGGGCGCCACGGCACACCGGCTGCCCCCGCCACACCTCGCGCGAGGAACGCGGGCAGGTCGAAGCCCCGCCGCCGCAGGGTCGCTGCATGACAGGGCACCGGCACCACCGCGTCGAAGTGCTCCCGCGGCCAGAACCGGTGCAGCGCCTCCACGGCCAGATCGCCCATGCCCCTTCGCAGGCAGGGGTCTCCGCCGAACTTCCAGCGTCGCAGCGTCTCCAGCAAGAGACCTCGATAGACTCCCCAGGCCCGCAGCTCTCGGAAAGCTGGCGGATCCTCGAGGCAGCGAGGGCAGGGGTGGGAGGGGCCCTGCCCCGGGAAGGGGAGCGCACAGACGGGGCAAAACGGCTCGCGCAGGGGCTCGAGGCGGTCTCGGCAGTCACCGCAAAACGGCTGGGCGGCCTCCCCCGGTTCCCGCCGCCGGCAGGCGGGGCACACGGCGGGCAGGAGCAGGTGGAGGAGCCCGAGGAGACCGGAGCGAAGCCCTAGCCGGGCAGGAGGCTCCTGCCGGTCATCTCCGGCGGTTGGGCCAGCCCCATCACCTGGAGCAGGGTCGGCGCAACATCCGCCAGGATCCCGTCCGGCCGAAGCCGCAACGACCGGCGCCCCTCGTCCACCAGGACGAAGGGTACCCGGTTCGTGGTATGGGCGGTGTGTGCCTGGGAGCTTCCCGGGTCCCACATCTGCTCCGCATTGCCGTGGTCCGCCGTGACCGCGGCAGCGTACCCCGCTGCCCGGAGGGCGTCCACCACGTCCCCGACACAGGTGTCCACGGCCTCGACCGCCCGCACGGCGGCCTCGAGGATCCCGGTGTGGCCCACCATGTCGAGATTGGCGAAATTCGCGACGATCAGATCGTGGACCCCCCGGTGGATCTCCGCCACCAGCCGGTCCCGCACCTGGAACGCGCTCATTTCCGGCCTCTGGTCGTAGGTGGTCACGTCCCGCGGGCTCGGCACGAGGATGCGCTCCTCCCCGGGGAAGGGCTCTTCCTCGCCGCCGTTGAAGAAGAACGTCACGTGCGCGTACTTCTCGGTCTCGGCGATGCGGAGCTGGCGAAGACCGGCGTCCGAAACCAAGGCCCCGAGCAGATGCGTCAGGCGCTCCGGCGGGAACGCCACGGGAAGCCCGAAGGTCTCGTCGTACTCCGTGAAGGTCACGTAGGAGCGGAGCGCCGGCCGCCCGGTCACGTCGAAGGCCTCGAAGCCCGGCTCCGTGAAGGCCCTCGTGAGCTCCCGGGCCCGGTCTGCCCGGAAGTTGAAGAAGATCACCCCATCGCCGTCCCCCACGGGGCCCACGGGGCGACCGTCCCCGTCCAGCACCACCCGGGGCACGACGAACTCGTCGGTCTGGCCCTCGTCGTACGCGCTCCGCACGGCCTCGGCCGAGGAGCGTGCCGGCACTCCTTCGCCCCGACACAGGGCTCGGAACGCCTTCTCCACCCGATCCCAGCGGGTGTCTCGGTCCATGGCGTAGTAGCGCCCGCAGAGGGTTGCGACCTGCCCCACGCCGACGCGGCCCAAGAGCTCTTCGAGGGCCTCCAGATACCGCCACCCGCTCTGGGGCGGCGTGTCCCGGCCGTCCAGGAACGCGTGGACGAAGACCCGCTCCACCCCACGGCCGGCCGCCAGCTCCACGAGGGCGTGGAGGTGGTTCTGGTGGCTGTGCACGCCTCCGTCCGAGACCAGCCCCAACAGGTGCAGCGCCCCCCCGGCCCCCCCCACGAGATCGCAGGTCCGGGTCAAGACCGGGTTGGCGAAAAACGAGCCGTCCTCCACTGCCAGATTGATGCGCGTGTAGTCCTGGTACACGACCCGGCCGGCGCCCAGGTTGAGGTGCCCGACCTCGGAATTGCCCATCTGACCTTCCGGGAGACCCACGGCGAGGCCGCCCGCCCCAAGGGTGGCGGAGGGAAAGCTCTGGAGCAGCGCTGCCAGGCGGGGAGTCCGGGCCTGCCGCACCGCGTTGAACTCCAACGCCTCCCGCTCTCCCCAGCCGTCCAGGATGATCAGTGCCGCGCGTCGCACGGGCCCCCTCCTCTGCAGGTCTTCCAGGGAATGACCGGGGCCGGCTCCCCGCGGACGCCCGGGTACGTCAGGCCGCGCACGCGGGCGGCCGTTCGTTTCCGGCAGACCGTCGGGACCCGCGTTTCCGTTGGG
The DNA here is from genome assembly GCA_033551855.1 of Deferrisomatales bacterium. Lineage (GTDB taxonomy): Bacteria > Desulfobacterota > Deferrisomatia > Deferrisomatales > JACRMM01 > JBFLZB01. The sequence continues at coordinate 110,147 of JAWSUI010000001.1, read as the reverse complement.
CGTTCCGGCCGGCCCCGGCCCACGGGCGACGTTGGTGGTCCGGCATCTCTCGCCGGCGTGGACAGGCCGACGCGGCCGTCGTCCCGGGTGAGCCTTTCCTAGGCCGGCTCGGGAAGAGCCGCTCGGGAAGGCACAGCTCCCCACTCGAGCTCGAGCGTGTCGGTGCGGCCGCAGGCCGCGCACAGCGCGCCCCAGCGCGGGGAGGCGTGGCCGCACCCCGAGCAGATGAACGAGATCGGCATCGGCCCGTCCGCTCCGAGAGCCCCCTCCCGAAACGCCCGCACCGCCTGGTCATAGGACCCGAGTCGATACAGCGCCTCCCCCAGGAGGAGCTTCTCGGCGCGTCCCGCCCCACCCGCGGCTCTTTCGCCCTCGATCACCTGGAGGGCCTCCTGGGATCGCTCCAGATCCAGGAGCAGACGCACCCGCAGCAGGAAGGCGGCGCCCCCCCGCTTTCCCAGCTTCCGGTACAGCTTGAGGATCTCGTCGGTCCGTCCTGCTTCCAACAAGACCTCCTCGGCGCGCAGCAGGAGGCCCGCCTGGCCCGTCGCCTCGTAGCCCCGCACCCACGCCCGCACCGCCGCGGGGACGTCATCGGCCGCGAGCCACCGCTCCCCCAGGGCCGCATGGGCCGGCGCGAACCCCTCGTCATCGGCCACCACCCGCTCCAGGAGCCGCCGCGCCGGAACCGCCGGTAGGTTCCCGGCCTGCCGCCAGCGCAGCTCGCTCAGAACACGCCGCTCGGCCGCGCGGGCCTGGCGCGCCTCGGTGCGCGCCACGACCCGCTCCTGCACCCGGGCTGCCTCCGACCAGTTCCCGGCGTCCCGATAGAGGGTTCGAAGGGACTGGAGGGCGGCCAGGTGGTCCGGCTCGACCTCCAGCCAGCGGCCCAAGGCGGCCACCTGTCCTTCGAAGTCCTTCCGCCCCCGGTACACATCGAGCAGCAGAGCCAGGACCTCGGGGTTGCGGGGATCGTCCTCGAGAAGGGCCCTGAGACGGCGCTCCGCCAGGGAAACCTTGCCGTCCCCCAGCTCGGCACGCGCCACCTCCAGGGCCACCGGGGCCTCCCGCGACTTCCGGTATGCCTTGCGGAGCAGCTTGCGGGCGGCGGCGGTCCGCCCCAGGAGGGCGCTCCCCCTGCCCTGCAGGACGAGGCGGTGGGCGGCTTCCCGCCGCTGGTCACCCCGGCGGTGCAGCCAGAACTGGAACGACCGCAGGGCCTCCTTGAACGCAGTGGCGAACACCGCCAGACCGAAGCCCCCCAGGAAGAAGAAAAACAGGACCAGAGCGAGGCTCGTGTTCACCGTGGCTCCGGGATAGATCCGGAACTCCACGGATCCCGGGTTCATGGTGAAGACGTAGCCAAAGGCCAGAAGCGCTGCGATCAGCGCGACTACCGCTCGCTTTCCAGACACGCTGCACCTCTCCCGCGGCGCCGCACGCCTACGGCACGGACCGCTCTCCCGGTTGCCGTCTTCCCCTCGACAGGGCCCACCGCCCCCCGGTCGAGCCCCCTCAGCTCGGCTCCACCCCGGCACCGTCGACGCGACGGGGGTGGTCGTAGACGTCGAAGCGCCCGCTCCTCGCGTAGCCTACCACGGTGACCCCCGGCTCGTCCGCCAGACGCGGGCCGAGGACAGGCTCCCGCGCGTGCTCCCCCGGTCAGGGAAGTGTCTCGCCCTCCCGGCCGTCCCCGGAGGGGGCGAGCGGCACATTCCTCCCCACTACGTCGTCGACCCTCTCGAACCTTCCCCCGAGCCCGGCCACGGGCCACGGGGGAGACACCCCCCTCAGCCTCGCCCCCGGGGACCCAGCACCCGAACATCTCCCTTGCGCACCGTCACCTTCTGGGAGTCCAGGTACTCGAGCAACGGCACCGTGTACTTGCGGGTCGTGCCGGTAAGGTCCTTCACGTCCGACACCGCCATCTCCCCCTTCTGCTCCAGCAGGGCCGCCACTCTGCGGCCGAGCTCCTCCAGGCGCCGGCTCTCGAAGTAGAACCCCTCCTTGGTCCGGTGAAGCACTCCTTGCCCCACGAGGTAGTCGAGCACCGGCCGGAGCGCCTTGGGCTCCTCCCCCAGGGCGGCGGCCGCGTCCTCCAGGGAAGGGGCCTCGTAACCCCGGGCAGCGAGCATCTCCTGGATCCGGCCTCGCAAACTCTCATCGTCGGCGCTCAGCCGCAACGAAAAGTCACTGCGCCGCACCAGGTCTCCCTCCAGCACGACCCGGCCCGCCTCTGCCATCCGCCCCAGCACGAACTCCACCAACCGAGGGCCGATATACCGGGGAAACTTGGTGCGGAGCTCCTCGACCCCGAGACCCCGCTTGAGGGGGTTGTCCGCATGATAGGCCCCGAGAACCTCCAGCGCCCGTGCCTCGAGGCCGGCCACCAGGTCGCTGTGGTGGTGCCGTTGGCCCTTGCGGTCGGTCACCAGGGCCCACCCGCCCCGAGCAGCCCCCTGGAGGAGCTGTCGCGCCTCCTCCAGGGGGACCCCAAGAGCGGCCTGCACTTCCTGGGGCCCGAGGCCGGCGGGACCCCGGGCGGAGAGGAAGACCTCCAACCGCTCGGCCGGGTCCTCGGACTCGAGCCGCTCCAGGGAGGCCAGCGTCTCGGACCGCCGGCCCCGGTGACGGCGCGGGCGATGATCGAGCACGGCCCCTCCCCCCAGGGTGTGTGCCGGGGAGAACTGGCGCAGCACGAACCGATCGCCCGGACACGCCACCACCCGGGCAGGGCTTCGGAGCTGAGCATACCCCCCCTCCCCCGGCCAGAGCTCGTCCCCCTCCAACAGCGCCACGACCACCGGCACCTCCTGGGTGCCGATATGGAGCCGCACGCGATCCCGGTCCGTCAGGGGGCGCCCCGCTCCGGGCAGCACATCCAAGCGCACGTCGAGCATGTGCGTGGTTTCCAGGGAGCCGACGTGCACCACGGTATCCCCCCGGTGAAGATCCGCCACCTCCAGGCCGCTCAGGTTCAGGGCCGTACGCTGCCCCGCGGCTGCCCGATCCACCGATCGGCCGTGCACCTGAGCGCCGCGCACCTTTCCTCGACGCCCCCTCGGGAGGACCTCTACCTCCTCGTCCTTGCGCACCGCGCCCGAGATGACCGTTCCCGTGACGACGGTGCCAAAGCCCCGCATGGTGAAGACCCGATCCACCGGCAGCCGGAAGAGCCCCTTGGTTCCCCGCTGGGGCACGGTCCGGGCCAGGGCGTCCAGACTATCCACCAACGCCCCCAGCCCCTGTCCGGTGTTTGCCGAGACGGGCACCACCGGGGCCCCTTCGAGGAAGCTGCCCGCCAGGGCCGTCGAGACGTCCTCCTGGGCCAGCTCCAGGAGCTCTTCGTCCACGAGGTCGGCCTTGGTGAGGGCCACCAGCCCCCCCTTCACCCGCAGGAGGGAACAGATGTCGAGGTGCTCCCTCGTCTGGGGCATCACCCCCTCGTCCGCCGCGACCACGAGCATCACCAGGTCGATCCCGCTTGCTCCGGCGACCATGTTCCGGACGAAGCGCTCGTGTCCCGGAACGTCCACGATCGAGAGGTCGATCCCGGAGGGGAGGGCCAGGTGGGCGAACCCCAGCTCGATGGTGATGCCCCGCTCTTTTTCTTCCTTGAGGCGGTCGGGGTCCGTGCCCGTCAGGGCCCGCACGAGGGACGACTTGCCGTGGTCGATGTGCCCCGCAGTCCCCAGGACGACCCGCTTTTCGTTGACCGGCTCCATCGGAAATCCTAACCTTCTGATCTCGCTCCGCAAAACGCGTCGTCATGGGAAAAACCCGTAGGATGCTAACAGACCCCCCGGAGGGCCGCAAGGATTTGGCCGGCCCCGGCTCCGCCGCCTCTCCGGACCACCCGGTCCAGCCTCTACCCGCTCCAAAACGCGGTTCCGCCCGGCCTCAGCGGCCCCGCGCGGCCAGAAGGCACCCGCTCAGCACGAGGGCGGCCCCCACGAGCTGATACGCCCTGGGCCACTCTCCCAGGAGGGCGGCTCCGAGAGCCCCCGCATACACCGGAAGGGTATTGTAGAACGCCATCGCACCGGCCACCCCCAGCCGCTGGACTCCGTGGTTCCAGGCGAGGAACGCCAGGAAGGAGGGCCCGAGGCCGATGTACAAGATCCCCAGCAACAGGCCCCCGTGGATCGCAGGGGGCGAGACGGAACACTCCCACAGGGCCGGCGCTGCGAGCACCGGGAGCGCCGCCAGGGTCGACAGGGCGGTGACCCAAACCGGGGAGCGCCGCACGAGGAGCCACTTCGCCAGGAGCGAGTACACGGCCCACAGGAAAACGGCCCCCAGGACCAGGAGATCCCCCGGGTTGAGCTCCAGGCCGCGCAGGGTTTCCCAGGAGCCGCCGCTGAGCACCACGACCACTCCGGCCAGGCTCACGAGAGCCCCGATCATCTGCCCGGGGCGGAGGGGTCCCGCCCCCAGCAACCGCCCCAGGACCAGGGCCACCAGAGGGCTCGTGGCATTGACCACGCCGGCATTGAGGGCCGTAGTGTGGCGTAACCCGGTGTAGAGGAGCACCTGGAAACCGACGACCCCCGAAAGCGTCATCGCGGCGATCATCCCCCACTCCCGGAAGCCCACCCCGCGCGCCGGGCCGTCTCGGCGGCCTGAGTAGGCGAGCAACAGGGCAAAGGGCACTGCGGCGACGGCGGCCCGGAGCCCGGCCAGCGTCCACGGGCCCACCGCATCGCGCAAGGCCCTTCCCAGGACCACGTTCCCCGCCCACAGCAGCGTGGCGGCATTGACGAGGAGGTACGCCCGAAGCGACGCTCTCATCCGAAGGTCTCCTCCCTCGCCCGTGGCCGAACCTCAAGTGCCGCAAGGCCCTTGTCGAAAGGATCGCCCATGCCTCAATTCCTGGTACACTTGGACGACCTGGACCCCGACGCCGGAACCGCCGTCCTCCGCGGCGAGGAGGCCCGGCACGCCGGCCGCGTGCTGCGCACGGCCGCCGGCGACCGCATCACCCTGCTCGATCCCATGGGCCGGCGGTGGACCGGGAAGGTGGGGACCGTCGCCAACGACTTCCTGACCGCAGAAGGGCTCGAACCCCTTCCCGCCAACGAGCCCCCCCTGCGCGTCACCCTGTTCCAAGCGCTACCGAAGGCGGAGCGGTGGGAGTGGATCCTCGAAAAGGGTACCGAGCTCGGCGTCTGCCGCTTCCTGCCGGTCCTCACCGAGCGGACGGTCCCGCGAGCCCCGCCGGGGCGCCTGCGGGAGAAGCGACACCGCTGGGAGAAAGTGGCCCTGGCCGCTGCCAAGCAGTGCGAGAGGGCTGTCGTACCGCAGATCACGGCACCACGGCCCTTCGGTGAGTCCCTCGAGTCCCTGGGCCCCGCGGACTCGCACGAGGTGCGCTTCGCCCTCCTCGAGCGGCACGCCACCGGCGAAACCGCGCTTGCCCTCCCGAGGGCCCCAACCCACGCGGTGATCGCCGCCGGTCCTGAGGGGGGCTGGTCCCCCGCGGAGCGGACCGCCCTCACCGAGGCCGGCTTTGCTCCCTGGAGCCTCGGCCCCCGGATCCTTCGATCCGAGACCGCCGCGGTGGCCGGCCTCGCCGTGCTCCTGTCTCGCTGGGGCGACCTTGAGGCACCGGGAGCCCCGTGGTAGCTTGCCCGCCCCGAACCCCACAATGAGGAGCCACGTCCATGAAGTGCCCCAAGTGCAAGTACACGAGCTTCGACCATCTGGAGGCCTGCAAGCGGTGCGGAGCCGATCTGCGGGACGCCCGCTCGCTCCTTCAGGTCATCTGCGTGCCCCCGGAGGAACGCGCCCCCGTCGCGCCTGCCCCGTCCCCGGGTTCCGAACGACAAGACGTTGACCCATCCGCACACACCGACCGGGCCGGGCTCACCCCGGACATCCTCGTCAGCGAGGAAGCCGCTCCGCGGGAGCCCCTCGACTTCGACGAATCCTTCGACGTGCTCGTGGAGCGGACGAGTTATGAGGAAGAGGGCACCAAGCCTGCTCAGGAAGAGACCGAGGAGCTCCTGGACCTCGACTTCGGCGACCTCTTCGGGGAAGAGGAGAGGAAGAAGTGATCCCTTACGGGAACCGGCTTGACACCCGTTCGGCGCATGGACTAACCTTCCGGCCCTCCCCGGCGCCCAGGTAGCTCAGTCGGTAGAGCAGAGGACTGAAAATCCTCGTGTCGGCGGTTCGATTCCGTCCCTGGGCACCACCGAGTCCCCAAGAGGCCGTCGGCACGAGCGACGGCCTCTTGTCGTCGTGCCTCCCGGTGTGAGAGGCCGAGCCCGCCCCGGCCCAGCCGAAACCCCTTAGGACAGGGCTTCCGTTTCCTCCACCAGGTAGTTGCCGGCGCCCACGGTGCGGTCGAGCCTTGCCCTCACTCCGCTCACGTTCTCGCGGCCCCGCACGATCAGACACGGCTTCCCGTTCCGGCCGAAAGCGATGGTCCCCGGATCCGCCTCGATCCCTTCCCAGAGCCGCTTGGACTCCGGCCACCGCTTGTTGGGTTTTAGGCCGAAAGAGGCGGCGAAGGCCACGGCTCCCTCCACCAGGGCTCGGGCCGTGCCGGGCGCACACTCCTCGAACTCCACGGGGTCATTGAAGATGTTCGGCTTGACCCTCTCGCGGTACTCCTCCTCGCTCAGTTCGTTCATCAAAGCGGTGTCCTTGAGCCCCGTACAGAGGGTATCGACGTAGTACCCCCCGACGACCAGGGCGCCCCCCGGGGCGCGCCGGGCCAGCAGCACATGGGCCAGGCCTCTCTCCTCCCAGCCGCGACTCACCACGCACTCGTGGATTGGCAACTCTTCCAGACGCGAAAGAATCGCCTTGCCCCCACCCCCCGCCTTTGCGGCCCGGAGCTGGGCCCTGGCCTCCTGCACCCGGTGCTCCCTTCGCTTCCTCTTCAGCGCCGCTTTCCGCTGCGCCTTGGCGTCCCTTCCCATGTTCCCTCCCCTGTGGTCTCTCCCCGGCGGCCCACTCACCGGCAGAATGTCCGAAACACTAACGCAAACGGGCGGTTGCGTCAACATGAGCTCCCCCGAACAACGTTTCTCTTGCCCGGTCCACAAACCCCTTGCCTGCCCACCTTGCCCTTTGTTAGTCTCCAGGCGACCGGGGGTATCCCTTCCCCGACCGCCTTCCACCTTCACATTCCACGCTCGCTTTTCGCGAACGCAGGTCGCCTGTTTATCCACAGCTTTTTCCACAGTTGTGGATAACCTTTGCTGCTCGAGACGTCCACATGGAGAACATCTGGAGGGGTGTCCTGGACGATCTGGAAGGTACCCTTCCTCCCCACACGTTTTCCACCTGGATCGTCCCGATACAGCCTCTGCGGGTTGACGCGGGGCGTCTCACACTGCAGGTCCCGAACAGATTCTTCGTAGACTGGCTCCAGGAAAACTCCTTCCCTGCGCTCATCCGCAAGAGTTTGGAAAGACAAGGGAGGCCGTCTCTCGAGTTGGAGTTTGTCGTAGAGAAAGGAGACAAGTCTTACCTCAGGAAGAATCCATCCAACCGTGCTCGTCAAACGCCTTCAGAGAACAATTGGAAAGACAAAGCGCGCAGTCTGGGGCTGAACCCAAAATACACTTTCGACAGCTTCGTCGTCGGTTCCTCCAACCAGTTCGCCCACGCTGCCTGTCTTGCCGTAGCAGAAAAGTCGCCTCGCACATACAACCCATTGTTCATTTACGGGGGTGTCGGACTCGGCAAGACCCATCTCCTGAGCGCCATAGGGAACTTCAAGCTTTCTTCATACCCCGACGCCCGCGTGTGCTACGTTCACAGCGAGAGTTTCATGAACGAGCTCATTCAGGCTTTGGGGGCGAAACGAATGCCTGAGTTCCGAGAAAAGTACCGCCGTATGGATATTCTCTTGATGGACGATATCCAATTCATATCCGGGAAAGAACGGACGCAAGAAGAGTTTTTTCACACCTTCAATGCACTGTACGAAAGTCACAGCAACATCGTCGTAACCAGCGACAAGTTTCCAAAAGAAATTGCCGGATTGGAAGACCGCCTGCGGTCCCGTTTCGAGTGGGGCCTGATCGCCGATATTCAGCCACCCGACTTAGAGACGAAAATTGCAATCCTCCAAAAGAAGGCTGAGATCGAGTCGATTTCACTTCCCTACGAAGTTGCTCTCTTTCTCGCAAACAACTTTTCCAGCAATGTCAGAGAGCTCGAAGGCTCTCTCGTCCGCATCGCCGCCTTCGCCAGCCTGACCCATAACCCGGTCACGGTTGATCTTGCCAAGGAAGTCCTAAAGGACTTCATCCGAGACTCCGGCCAAGAGATCACCCCCGACCGCATCCTCAAGGTCGTGACCCAGCACTTTCAGGTGTCCCTTGCAGACCTCAAGGGCCAGCGCCGCACCAAGGGCCTCGCCTATCCGCGTCAGATCGCCATGTACCTCTGCCGGGAACTCACGGGCTCCTCCTACCCGGAGATCGGGCAGAAGATAGGGGGCAGGGATCACAGCACGGTGATGTACGCGTGCTCCAAGATCACCGCATCCCTCGCCAAGGATCCAGACCTGCGAACCGTGATCACCACGTTGAAAAATTCCCTGTCCGGATAGGTTGTGGATCCCCTGTGGACGGCCTTGCGGAAAACGTGTTCACAACTCATGGCGGTCCACCCGCTGTGGAGAACAAGTCACTTATCCGCACAGTTTTCCACAGTCACGAGAGCCGATATCAGGCGCCACAGGCCGCTTATCCACAGAATCCACAACTCCTACTACTACGAACTACTTTTATTAATTAAGAAAATAATCATAGAAGGAGAAGCCGTATCATGAAGATCCAGGTGGGCCAAGAGTCCTTCGCTTCCCTTCTCTCTCTGTCCCAGTCTGTTCTCGAGCGAAAGAGCACTCGTCCGATTCTCGAGAACATTCTTCTCGAAGCTGTAGGAGATTCCGTTCGGGTGTCCGCAACCGACCTCCGCGTGAGCATCGTCCAAAGGGGTCCGTGCGAGGTATCTCGCCCTGGGGCGATTGCGATTCCCGGCAGGAAGCTGCACGAAATTCTCCGGGAGATGCCGAAGGGATCCGTTGACATCGAGGTCATGGAGAACGGCTGGATCACGGTGAGCGCGGGAAAGATCGTGTTTCACCTTCCCGGCACGGATCCGCAAGAGTATCCCAGCATTCCGCCGCCGCCGAGCGCTTTCGTCTCAGCGGATGCGCGCACGTTCCGGGAGATGCTCGACAAGACCCTGTTTGCCGCCTCCAATGATGAGTCCAGGTTGTATTTGTGTGGTGTGTATACGAAGGCCTGGACGGACGACGACGGAAGGTCTCTGCTGCGCATGGTGGCCACGGACGGACACCGCCTGTCTCTCATCGATCGGCCTCTTCCTTCGGCCCTCGGCCCCTTTGCGGACGGCGTCATCCTTCCCAAGAAAGGGTTGTCCGAGTTGAAGGTGGTCCTCGAGGATGTCGAGGGGAATTTCGAGCTCACGGCGCACGAGGGACGAGTCCACGCACGGGTGGGAGCCACTGATATCTCCCTGACCCTCGTCGAGGGAACCTTTCCCAACTATCAGCAGGTGATCCCCGCGGAGGCCCCCCACGGGCTCCGGGTAGATCGATCGGTGTTGATCGATGCCCTTCGTCGGGTTTCGCTCCTGAGTGACCAGGAGAGCCGCAGCGTGGTGCTCGAGGCGCAGGGAGGGCTTGCCGTGCTGAGCTCGGCGGACGTTCGTTTGGGGGAAGCCAGGGATGAGATAGAGGTCGAGTACGAAGGCGCTCCCTTGAAGATCGCGTTCAATGCCGCATACGTGCTGGAGGCCCTGCGTGCACTGGGGGGGACCGCGGTCACCCTCTCCATCCTGGACAGCCTCTCGCCGTGTCTGTTGCGCAGCAACGATGATCCCCGCTCCCTGTGCGTGGTCATGCCCATGCGCGTCGACTGACATGGTACCGATGCGATGGCGCTGGCGCACCTGAAGGCGCGTCGGTTCCGGAACCTGGGAGACGTCTACGTCGAGCCCGGACCGGGCGTGTGTGTTCTCTTCGGGTCCAACGCGCAAGGCAAGACGAATCTCATCGAAGCGGTCCATCTGCTCTCGAATCTGCAAAGTTTTCGTACGCGCCGACTCCGCGATCTGATAGGATTAGGCTTTGCGGAAGCCGTCGTAGATGGCGAGCTCCGGGGAGACCGCGGCACGGTGCGTTTGCGTGTCCGGCTGGATCTCTCCGGGAGAACGGCACAGCTGAACGAAAAGAATCCGCCGAGTGCCTCCTCCTATCTGTCAGCGTTCCACACGGTTTTGTTCAGCCCGATTGACATCGATCTGGCTCGGGGCAGTCAGGATCTCCGGAGGCGCTACCTGGATCGCGCCACGTTTCTGAGGGATCCCTCACACTTGGTGCGCCTCCGGGACTACAACCGTGTCCTACGCCACCGTAACGCCTGTCTCCGGAAGGACGGGGAATCCATCGCCGTGTGGGACGAGCAGCTTGCTCGGCTCGGGTCGGAAGTGTCTCGAGCGCGGCGAATTACGATGACGGGGCTGGTCCCGGTCTTGAGAAGGATCCACGGGGAGATCTCCGGAGGGGACGAGGCAGACCTCACGTGTCCCCCACCTCATGGCGAAAGCGGAGATGTAGAGGCTGACCTGCGGGAAGAGCTGTTTCGGGGCCGCGAGAGGGACCTGCGCCTCGGCTACACCGGTTCCGGACCCCACCGGCAGATGGTCCGCCTTCTCCTCGAGGGAAAACCCGCAGAGCGCTTTGCCTCCCAGGGTCAGATGCGAACCCTCGCACTGAGCGTGAAGCTCGCCCTGTTGGTCTGGGGACAGTCCACGCTCTCCGAACCCCCTCTCTTCCTCCTGGACGATCCGGGCTCGGAGCTGGACCGCGCGCGGCTGGCCCACCTGGGAAGGTTCTTGGAAGGTTGGCAGGGACAGGTGATCATTGCCTCCACCGAGAGAGATTCCGTACCCATTCCGGATCCTTCCGCCGCGCGGTATTTCCGCTTGGAATCCGGGTGTGTGATCCCGGCCTGACCGGATCAGCCAGAGAAAGTGCATGACAGACATGGAAGAGCTGAGAACCCTTGCAGACGACTCTTACAACGCCGATACCATCAAGGTCCTCGAGGGCCTGCAGGCCGTGCGGAAGCGCCCGGCAATGTACATCGGCTCGACCGGATCGCCGGGGCTCCACCACTTGGTGTACGAGGTGGTGGACAACTCGATCGATGAGGCGCTCGGGGGCTACTGCGATGAGATCTCCGTGGTAATCCACGTGGACCACAGCGTGACCGTGATCGACAACGGCCGCGGCATCCCCGTGGACCTCCACAAAGAGACGGGGACGTCGGCTGCCGAGGTCGTCATGACCGTGCTCCACGCGGGGGGAAAGTTCGACAACAAGACCTACAAGGTGTCAGGGGGCCTCCACGGTGTGGGCATCTCCGTGGTGAATGCCCTGTCGGAGACGCTGGACCTCGAGATCCTCCGCAACGGGAAGGTGTACACGCAGACCTATGGGCGGGGTCTGCCGTTGGCCCCCTTGGCCGAGACCGGGGTCACATCGCGGCGCGGCACGAAAGTGCGCTTCAAGCCGGATCCCGACATCTTCACGGACACGGTATTTTCCTTCGACATTCTCGCAACCCGCTTGAGAGAGCTATCGTTTCTCAACAGCGGAGTTCGCATCGTTCTTGAAGACGAGAGGACGGACAAGAGGCAGGAGTTCTGTTACGAAGGAGGAATCCGTTCTTTTGTTGAGCACCTCAATCGAAATGCGGAGCCTCTGCACCAACCGATCTATTTCAGTGGAGAAAACGGGGGCACGCATGTCGAAGTGGCGATACAGTACAACGGCGGCTTCAATGAAAAGGTGTTCAGCTTCGCGAACAACATCAATACCAGAGAAGGGGGGACCCACGTCACGGGTTTTCGGGGCGCCCTGACCCGATGCCTCAACAACTACGCGAAGGGTCAGAACATGCTCAAGGACCTCAAAGAGGGCCTGAGCGGTGATGATGCCCGCGCCGGTCTCACCGCCGTCATCTCCGTGAAGATCTCGAACCCCCAGTTCGAGGGCCAGACCAAGACGAAGCTTGGCAACTCTGAGGTGCGTGGACTGGTGGAGAACATCGTCAACGAGAAGTTGGGGGTGTTTCTGGAGGAGAATCCCGTCGTCGCTCGCCAGGTGGTCGCGAAGTGCATCCAGGAGGCGAGGGCTCGCGAGGCGGCCCGCAAGGCCAAGGAGCTCACCCGCCGGAAGAGCGCGCTGGACAGCGCGAGCCTGCCCGGGAAACTCGCCGATTGCCAGGAGCGCGACCCGTCGCGGAGCGAGCTCTACATCGTGGAGGGAGACAGCGCAGGGGGTTCGGCGAAACAGGGTCGAGACCGTTCCAACCAAGCCATCCTTCCGCTCAAGGGAAAGATCCTGAACGTTGAAAAGGCACGACCCGAAAAGATCCTGTCCAACAAGGAAATCGTGACTCTCATCACCGCCCTCGGTGCCGGCGTCCATGACGAGTTTGACATCGAAAAGATTCGGTACCACAACATCATCATCATGACCGATGCCGACGTGGACGGCAGTCACATTCGGACCTTGATTCTCACTTTCTTCTACAGGGTGATGCCAGAGGTGATCGAGCGCGGATATTTGTATCTCGCGCAACCGCCTCTGTATAGGGTGGTGAAATCTAAGCAGGAGCACTATTTTCAGAACGACGCCGAACTGAATCAGTTCCTTGTACAAGAGGCTGTGACGGATCACGCAGTACGGACCGAGAAGACCGGAACGATATACACTGGAGAGCGCCTGCGGGAGCTTCTCCTCCACATCTTCGACTTCAAGTACCACATGGATCGCCTGGAACGGAAAGGCTACGACCGCATGGTCACTCGGATTCTTTCGAATCACGGTTTCACCGCGGCGGCCTGCCTCGAAACGGCGGAGGCGTTTCGCCCCTTTCGGGAAGCTCTCGAGGCCCGAGGGTATCGGGTGGAGCCCGCGGGGGAGGACCGGGAGCACAGCCTTCTCCGGTTCGAAGCGGCGAAGTTGACCGATGGGAGATGGATTTCGAGCCCCATCGATTACGAGCTGGTGGACTCTGCGGATTATCGGAGCCTCTGTCGGGTCAACGACACCCTCGAGGACCTGAAGGAACCGCCGTTCCTCCTCTTGAAGAAGAACGGGGTCGATGCGCCTTTGGCCGTGGCGCCCAACAAGGAGGCGCTGCTCCAGCTCCTCCTCGAGCAGGGGAGGAAGTCTCTCGGCATCCAGCGTTACAAAGGGCTGGGCGAGATGAACCCAGGTCAGCTCTGGGAGACCACCATGGATCCCGACCGCCGGGTGCTCCTTCAGGTCAAGCTGGAGGACGCGGTGGCAGCGGAAGAGGTCTTCACCGTGCTCATGGGAGAGGACGTCGAATGCCGGAAGGACTTCATCCGAACCCACGCCCTGGAGGTGATCAACCTGGACGTGTGAGCCCTCTGCGCTGCGTGTGGCGGCCGTCGCGAGCACCGAAAAGCGGGCGTACCGACTGCTCGTGGGTCCGCGGGCTCTCCCCGTCGGCTGTCACTTTGGGATCATCCGTGAAATGACCGGGTAGTCGTGTCCAGGGACGATCGGGTGGGCCCGACCACGTAGGCGGACGGCCGCTCGACGTGAGCAGCCGCTTCGGGAGTCGCGATGCCGCGAGGATCCCGGACGCGGCGGGAGAGAACACCTGCCGTGCAGTCCGGCCTCGTGTGCCGGAGCGGGCGGGCCCACCCGGTCGTTTCCCGGGAGAACCCTATTTTGGGCGGGGCATTTCCGGGAGGGCGGCCTCGATCGCTGCCGCGAAGGCCTCGGCGTCGCCGGGGCCGGCGAACCACTCTTTGCAGATGACGAAGGCCTGACCGTGGCTCCCGTAGACCACCAAGTGGGAGGGGGTCTGCTCGAGCCGGTGGATCTCCCCCCACGGGAGCAAGCCCCCGGCCTCGGCGGTCTGGAGAAACAGTCCGGACTCGCGCAGTTCGTACCGGACCCGCGAACGCAGGGTCCGGTTGCCCTGGTACTGCTGCTGCGCCCGCCGGGTGACCAGGATGAAGAGGATGAGCAAGACCAGGATCGGGAGCCACCCGAGGGCCGCGGTGCCGCCCTCGGCCTCCGGGCGACTCGTCCAGTACAGCCCCACGCCCATCACCGCCATGTGCAGGAGCAGGATCACGGGCCGGCGATAGAAGAGCCGGCGGCTCAGGCTGACGAACGAGGCCTCGCTAACGGTTCCTTCTACGGTCACGGCGCTTCCCCGGCGCAAGGGTGGGATCAGGTCCCGCTCGCAGGCATCTTGTCACAGGGCCCTGAGCCGGTCAATCGCCCCCCGCGGGCTCGCGCCGACCGGCGCCGCCGCTTCCCTTTACAATCCCCATACCCAGGGTAACCTCCCGGTACACCGGCGCGCAGCGTGCGCGGCACGGGAGAACGCACCCCACAGGGGAGAGGAGGGCGCCATGGGAGACAGCGTGTACCGGATCATCGACGTGGTGGGCACGAGCACCAAGTCCTGGGAGGAGGCGGCACAGAAGGCCGTGGCGACCGCAAGCGGGACCCTCCGGGACCTGCGGGTCGCCGAAGTGACCAAGCTGGACCTGAAGGTGGAGGACGGCAAGGTCGTGGCGTTCCGGACCCGGGTGGCCCTGTCCTTCAAGTACGAAACCGGGGACTGAGTTGCCCTTGACCCTTGGTCACCCCGAGGGATGAAACGGGAGGGCGGGAGGTTCCCGCGCAGCGGGCTTCTCCCGCCGGGTCCGGGGGGCGAGCCCCGCCCTATGGAGAACCCGGAGAGTCAAAGAGGGGGGGCAGCTTCTTTGTAGCGGCGGGGTCCGGTTCGGCCAACGGCCGGTGCGACGGAGGGGGGGCGCGAACGGTTTCGGCGCGCCTCCCCCCCTTGGTTCGCCGCTCACACTCCTGCCTTTCCCCCAGTGCCCCCTGCCCCCAGATACTCCACCGTGGTCTGCCAGAAGGAGAGGTCGTACTGGGTGCGCTCGTAGAGGCGAGCGTTCATCAGGGCGATGCCCGCCACCTCGGCCAGCGCGGAAAGAAAGGCCACGTCCCCCTGGCTGTAGTCGACCGGCTCGGAGGCGTACAGCCGCAGGATGCCGATCACCCGCTCCCGGGCCACGATGGGAATGGTCAGGAGAGAGACGATCCCCTCCCGGGCGGCGGCCTGGGGGTACTCCACCCGGGGATCGGTCTGCGCGTCCCGGATCAGCACCGGAATCCCCGTCAGCGCCTCCTGGATGCTCCGGTCCGAGTGCAGCGGGCCCTTGCGCAGATAGGCCTCGCTGAGCCCCCGGGACGCCACGAGGTCGAGCTGACCGGAGGTCTCGTTCACCAGGCGGATGGAGCCGCCCTTCACCCCCGTGAGCTTGAGCACCTCCTCCAGGATGAGGGCCGTTGCCTCCGACGAGTTCAGGGTGGCCAGGATGGCGCGGGTCGCGGAGTGGAGCGCCCGGAACTGCTCCAGGCTCTTCTCCGGCGGCACCGGCTGGACCGCGAAGGTCCGGAACCGCCGCTTGCCCATGGGCCCCGAGGCCGGCAGGTGCACCCCGATGCCTTCGAGGAGGGACGAGAGCTTCACCCCCTGCTCCTCGTAGACCCGCGCGTTGGCGATGGCGAGCCCTCCCATCTCCGCCAAGGCGGAGACGAACTCGATCTCCTCGGGAAGGTACTCCCGCGGCTCGGCGGTGTAGAGGCGCAGCACGCCGATCACCCGCTCCTTCGCCACCACCGGCACCGAGAGCACCGTGCGGAGGCCCTCCGCGCGCTTCTCCTCCGGGAACTCCACCCGGGGGTCGCTCCAGGCGTCCGCGATGAAGACGGGTACGCGCTCCATCACCTCCGGGATGCTGCGGTCGAGGTGGGGAGTGCCTTTGGCGAGGTACCTCCGGCTCAGCAGGTGAGATGCCACGAGCTCCAGCCGGTTGGACTTCTCGTCCACCAGCCGCAGGCTCCCGGCCTTGGCGCCCACGGCGTGCACGCTGCGCCGCACCAGGAGATTGAGCACCTCCTGGAGGGTGCGTGAGGACAGCACCGCCTCGCTCGCCTCGAAGAAGATCCGGAAGTAGTCCGCTTTCTTCGCGCCCATGTCCGCTCCCCGGCCCGTGCACCGGCCCCTTCCGCCCTTCCATTGACCCGCCGTCTCCCGGCGGAGTCCACCATCATGCCCGAATCGCCCGTGGGGTCAAGAGGCGCTTCCGGAAACTCTATGGGCCGGTCGAAGGCAAGAACGATCTCGCGCAGAGTCGCTGCGGCGCGGAGGAATTCCTGGGTTGGTTCGTTCCCGGCGTCCCGCCGGTGGTCCCGGGGAGGCCGCCGCCAGGCCGAGCCCCTGCCGCGCGCCTACATCGAAGGACACAGGAAAGCTACTCCCAACGGCCACACGCGATTATGCCCCCTGCCAGATGGTGAGGACCGGCGGACACCCGTACCCTTGCGGCATGCGTGGTGAACAGCGGCACTCGCGAGGGGAGGCCCCATGGCCGCAGAGAGCAACGATCCCGGCCAGGAGCGCCGCGCGGCGCCCCGCTTCGCCCTGGCCCTGCTGGTGGAGTGGCCCGGGGGCACCGGAGTGACCACGAACGTGAGCCGCCTCGGCGCCCAATGGACCGCCGAGACCCCCCCCGCCCTGGGCGAGGTCCTCCCCCTCACCGTCCGCTTGCCCGGCCGCCGCGCCAACAGAGAGATAGCCGTCCAGTGCCGCAGCGAGGTCCTCCGGGTCGAGCCCGCCGGCGCACACGCCGCCGTCGGCGTCCGCTTCACCGACCTGCGCTTCGAGGGCCACGGGCCGGGCGGTGGGCTGAGCGGGTCCCCCACGAATCTGTCCAAGATCTGAACGCGGCCCACCGACTCTTGCCCCACGGCCGTTCTCGCCGTCGGCAACCTCCCCCCCAACGGACCTCGGTGGACCGCCGGCTAGGGCGGGTCGGGCACCGCCCCTTCAAGGGGGGTTGGATGCCGAAGGCCCGTCGGCTAACGGACGGTACTCTCCCGGGCGAGGTCAGCCGATCCAGCGCCTCACGAGGAGCCCCACCGTCACGGCCCAGGCGAGGCTCGCCATGGTCCCGATCAGGACGTACTCGGCGATCTTGTGGTCCCGATCGTCCTGGATCTCCCCGTAGCGGATCAGCCCCTTGGCGGCCAGCACGAAACCCACGGCGGACCACGCGTCGGCGAGGACGAAGGTCAGGAAGAGGAACCGCTCCAGGCAGCCGATGATCCTGCCGGCGTCGTGCAGCCCCATGCGGCGAAACGACGAGATCCCCTCCACGTCCTCGGCTCGCAGGAGCCGGCGCAGGCCGGCCTCCACGGCCACGGCGCCCCCGAAGACCGCGACGGCGTAGCCGGCGAGGAGGAGAAGTCCCTGCACCGCGGTCATGGGGCGCGAGCCTCCTCCCGCGGGCCCCCCGGGTAGCCCCGCACGAACGCCAGCAGTTGCCGGTAGGCCTCGAGGAACTCCCGTCCGCGGGCTCCCGCGAGGCTCCGGTGCAGCACGGGCTGGGATATGCCCAGGGCCTCGGCCGCCGCTAGCTCGGTGCCCCGCTCCCGGTAGGTGAGGACGGCCCGGAGCTGCTTCTCGGTCCACCGGGACGAGAGGGCGGAGAGCAGGTGGCAGATGGTGTTGACCGGCAGGTCGAGACCCGGGTCCCCCGAGTCGACGGCTACCCCCCCCGACCCCCGGCGCTTCGCTCTCTCCAGGGCACCCCTTGCTCGGTGGAAGCACGGGCCGTCCATGTCCGCGGTCCTGCCGGCCAGGGGAGTCGCCAGGCCGCCCACGCCGATGCCGGTGGCGAAGACTTCGGGGGCCAGGGCGCCCCGCAGGACGAGATCGGCTTCCAGGGCCGCCTCCAGGCACGTGAACAGACCCTGCCACTCGTCGCCGACGGTGACTGCCAGCGGCACGGCGAGTTGCCCCCGCAACGACTCGTTCACCCTTGCCAAGGCCGCTTCGATGCGGCACTGGAGGGCCGCCCGGTCGGGGGCTTCCCGGGAGCGCACGATGTCGGAGGTGAGGCACGCAAAGGGTGCTTCCGGTCCCATGACGCACATCTATACCATTTGGAGGACATAATTCAAGCAAATAGCATGAAAAGGCTATTGACAGGATCTTCCCGGGATCGGAGGCGGGGCGAGCAGGAGAGCCCTCGGAAGGCTCCCGGGAGCGAATTGGGGGATGTCGTGGTCGACGCTCCGCCCTCCGCTGGTGTGTCGACGGCCGGACGGGGCCGAACCCGCCTATACCCCGAGACATAGGCCGCATACACCCCTGGAGGGACCGCAAATGTATCCGTCGCCAAATGGTGGCGGGTACCAGCGGTCTCTATGCTTTGGCCCAGGTTCAGAACGGGGCCGAGGTCGAGGCCCAACAGATGGCAAAGCCCCTTGTGCAACTCACGGATAGGATCTTGACCAACCGAACACGGAGGTGACCCATGAAGAGCTCGAATTTTGCAGTGGTGGTCGCGGTGATGGCGCTGCTCCTCGGCGGTTGCGGCAGCGGGGGCGGGGGCGGGGGCGGGGGGCTCGTGGCGGGGGACGGGAGCCTTTCGGCGGATACTCCCAGCCCGGACGGCGCCGGCACGGGCAGCACGGGAACCGTCCTCGAGGGCGGGGGTGCGGGAGGCGGGGATTCCGGAACCGCGGCGGGCGGCACGGGCGACAGCGTCTCCGGGGACCCCTCGGGTGATGCCGACACCGACACCGGTTCCGGGTCGGACTCCGGCGATACCGGGGGCTCGGGCGGGTCCGGGTCCGGCGGTGACGGCGACGACGACTTCACGGCCCTCGTGAACCCGATCGTCTTCGAGACCTGGGTGAACGGGAGCGCGGAGGCCGAGTGCGCCCGGGTCGGGGAGTTCGCCTACGGGTTCAAGGTGGACGCCGCCGCCCCGGACGGCCTTTGGGAGCACGCCGGCAACGAGATCGCGATCATCAACGACGGCGACTCCTTCTGGTGGGAGGCCACCGTCGGCATCGGCGCGGTAATCGTCAAGGGTGGCCTGGGGGCCAACGCCTTCGTGTACGACCCCGCCGAGCTCTACGATTCCGGGCTCCACGCCCCCCTCAACGCCGGGTCGGGTGAGCCGCGGGAGATCAGTCACGTCACCTTCTGCTGGAACCCGGACGAGGGCTCCGAGGAGTAGGAACCCGAGCCCGGGAGCGACGAGCCCCCTCTCCCGTGCGGGAGAGGGGGCTCGTGCGTGGAGCACCCCTCGTCTCGGTGTGTCTTGCAGTGCCCGTCAGGCCTCCCCGGACTCTCAGCCGAGCTCCCGCTCCCGGGCCCAGAGCAGAAGTGCTACCCGGCCGTCCAGACCGAGCTTCTCGTAGATGTTGTGGAGGTGCACTTTGACGGTGCCCTCGCTCAGGAAGAGGCGCTCGGCGATCTCCTTGTTCCGGAGCCCCCGGGCCGTCATCTGCACCACCTCGATCTCGCGGGGTGTCAGGGCGGCGGCCGCCTCCCGCGCGCCCGCCTCGCGGCGGAGGAGCTTCTCCAGGGCCTTCCCGACGGACTCCTTCTCGAGCCACTGGCCTCCGGCGTGCACCTTGCGCAGGCACTGGATGAGGAGGCTGGGCGCCATCTCCTTCAGCACGACGCCCTTGACCCCGAGGCGGATCGCCTCCAGCACCTCGTCCTCGTCCAGCGCTCCGGTGAGCAGCACGACCCGGGTGCCGTTGCCGTCCTCCTGGAGCCGGCGGAGCACTTCGAGGCCGTCCATGCCGGGCATCTGGAGGTCCAGCACCAGGAGGTCCGGCCGGTGCTCCCGCACCGCTTCGAGGGCCTCCCGGCCCGTGGGGCACTGGGCGAGGACCTCGAAGGCGCCGTCGCGCCCCAGCAGGTTCGCGAGCCCCTCCAGCACGAGGGGGTGATCGTCGGCGAGCACCAAGCGTATCTTCACGTCACCCGCTCCTGCCCGGAAGGGGAAAGCCGATCTCGAGCCGCGCCCCTCCCTCATGGGATTCGACGCGAAGGGTCCCGCCGAGCCCGGCCACCCGCTCCCGCAGCGCCAGGGGGCCCATCCTCCGCGCGGCGAGCTCCGGGAGCTCGTAGGCGCCGCGGAAGGAGAAGCCGCTGCCGTCGTCCTCGACGGTCAGGCGATAGCCGGGGCTTCCGGCGGCCAGGGCCACTCGCGCAATCCGGGCGCGGCCGTGGCGGGCCGCGTTGACCAGGGCCTCGTGGAGGGTACGGCACGTCTCGTGGGCCAGGGAGCCCGGCACCGCCCCCAGCCCGTTGAGGGACCCTTGGAACACCGCCCGGAGCCCCCAGTGGGCCTCCACCCGCTCGCACACCTCCCGCAGGCGGCGAGCGAGATCCCGCTCGACCGTGGGCGAGGAGGCCCAGGGCTTGAGGTCCCGGGAGATCGCCCGGAGGTCTCGCTGCTCGTCGGCCAGGATCTGCTGCACCTCCCGGAGGCGGGCCTCGACGTCCTCCGGGCGCCGGCCCAGGGCGCCCAGGGCCGCCTGGACCTTGAGGGCCGCGGCCGTGAGGGACTGGACCACGCCGTCGTGGAGGTCCCGGGCCAGCCGGACCCTCTCGTCCCAGGCGGCGGCACGGCGCAGCCGTTCCACCTGGTGGGCCTGGTCGAGGTGTGCGGCCACTTGGCGGGCCACCGCGCGCCCCAGCGCCAGATCGTCCTCGCCCAGGCCCTCCTTGTCCAGGGCGAAGAGCCGGCCCTGGAACGTCTCGCCGAGGAGCACCAGGCCGAGCACCGAGCGCGGGGCCAGCATGGCCCGGAGCCCCGGGTGGAGGGGCTCCCCCCGCCAGCGCGCCAGACCGCTCGGGGCTCGGCAGGTCACCTCGGCCCGCGGCCGGGAAGGTCCGGGGCAGCAGAAGTCCGCCTCGAGCAACGGCTCTGCCACCGGCGGATCCAAGCGCCCGGGCGGTTCCCGCCGGCGCTCGAAGCCCTCGGCCGACCAGAGGGCCAGGTGGAGCCAGGGCTCCTCGGGGTCGTCCCAGCAGACCGCTGCCCGGGGGGCGCCGAGGGTGACGGCCGCGTGGGCCAGGGCGTCCCGCAGAGCCTCGTCGGCGTCCCCGGAGGGCGGCCGGAGGCCCGAGGCGAGACGGCCCGCGTCCCCCCGGAGCCGCGCCAGGCGACCCCCCAGGTGGGCCAGCAGGAGGGTGGCCGCCGACAGGTGGCCTGCGCGGGTAAGCGCGAGGCGATGGTCGATCCCCCCGTCCGCCCCTCCGGACGGGGAGCCGCCGGCCAGGGCGAGGGCCGTGAACACGCCGAAGACGGCCACCCCCGTCCAGAGGGCGCCCCGGCCGTCCCAGCGCAGGGTGCCGCTGAGCAGCGCGAAGACCAGATAGGGGAAGAAGGGGCTCGCGAGGCCGGCGGTGAGCCCGAGGAGCAGCGCCCCGACCGCTATGTCCAGGCCGTGGCTGGCCAGGACAAGCGGGCCGCGCGGGACCCGGGCGGCGGCGGCGAGCGCCGCTGCTGCGACCGCATACAGGCCGTAGGCGAGGAGAACGCCCAAGAGCAGGCCCCCGCCCGGGCCCGGCTCCGGTGGGGCCAGCCCCAGGGCGAGCACCGAGGCGCCGGCGAGCAGGAGTCTGCCCGCCGCGATGGGCCGCTCCGCGTCGGACCGCTGGTGGAGGGGGAAGAACATCGTTTTCGTTCCTCGTGAGCCGCTCGTGCAGCGTCCCTTTCGGCCGGCCCGCGCCGGAACTGAAGGCGGTTGCCCGCGCCCGCGCGGTCCGGCCGAGCACGGTCGACTCTGTCGCGATCGGTGTGGGTTCCCATCGGGCTGGAGACGCCGGCGACGGGGTCGCGCCGCCCGCGGCACGAGACGGCCCGCAGGGCCCCTCCCCTGGCGGATCCATGCCGACACGATCCGGGAGCGAACCGCAGAATCCGGTTGACACCCCGTGGTAGTTGCCTGGTAATGCTGCCCGGACCCGGAGGACGAAGGAGGCGCAGCTTGGCGAGGGGAGGGAAAACCCCGGGAGGGTGCACGTGAGCCAGGGTCAGCTGCCTCGGGCGGCCGTGCTGGTCCTGGTGGTCCTGTGTGTCCTCTGGGGGGGCAACATGGTCGCCATCAAGGTGAGCGTGGAGGGCGTCGCGCCGCTCTTCTCGGCTGGCCTCCGGTCCCTGGTGGCAGGGCTGTGCGTGTGGGTCTGGATGCGGGCGCGCGGAGTGCCGGTTCTCCCCCCCGGGCGCCCGGCCGTGCTCGGCCACGGGGTCGCCGTGGGGCTGCTCTTCGGCCTCGAGTTCGGGTTCATCTATCTGGGGCTTCTCCACACCGAGGCGTCGCGGGGGGTCATCCTCCTCTACACGCACCCCTTCTTCGTGGCGCTGGGCGCCCACCTCTTCCTCACCGGGGACCGCCTGCACCCGGTCAAGGCTGCCGGGCTCGTGCTCGCCTTCGCCGGCGTGGCGAGCCTCTTCGCCCAGGGGTGGGGGGCCACCAGCCGGGAAACTCTCCCGGGGGACCTGTCCGTGCTCCTCGGTGCGGCCCTGTGGGGGGCCACGACCCTCTACATCAAGCGGTTCCTGGTGGGCCGGGCGGGGCCCCTGCAGGTGCTCTTCTACCAGCTCGCGTTCTCGGCGCCGGTGCTCCTGGTGTGGAGCGCGCTCCTGGAGGACCGGGTGTGGATCGGCGTCACCCCTGCCGTGGCGTTGTCCCTCGCCTACCAGTGCTTCGTGGTGGCGTTTCTCAGCTACATCGTGTGGTTCGAGATGATCGAGCGCTACAGCGTGAGCCTGCTGGCAGCCTTCACCTTCTTCGCCCCGGTCTTCGGCGTGTTCCTGAGCGTGATGCTGCTGCCCGGCGAGACCCTGCGGGTCACCCTGCTGGTGGCCCTGGGCCTGGTGTGCACCGGCATGGTCCTGGTCAACCGGCCTCCCCGCCGCAGCGCCTGAAGCCGCGCCCGACGCTTTCAGCGGCCGGGAACCCTCCCCCTCAGAGGGCCGTCCAGCCCTCCCGTTCCACCGCCTGCCAGGGAAGGCCCATCCGGCCCAAGGTCTCGAGGAATGGATCGGGGTCGAACTGCTCCAGGTTGAAGACGCCGGCGCCCCGCCACCGGTCCCCGAGCATCATGGCCGCGCCGACGACGGCCGGCACCCCGGTGGTGTAGCTGATGGCCTGGGAGTTGGTCTCCCGGTAGGCCTCCTCGTGGTCGCAGATGTTGTAGACGTAGACCTCGCGCTTCGCCCCGGCCTTGACCCCGCGGGCCACGACGCCGATGCAGGTCTTCCCCTTGGTGAGAGGCCCGAGGCTCCCCGGGTCCGGGAGCACGGCCTTGAGGAACTGGAGCGGGACGATCTCCCTTCCCTCGTAGAGCACCGGGTCGATGCGGGTCATGCCCACGTTCTGGAGCACCTCCAGGTGCTTGAGGTAGTTGTCCGAGAAGGTCATCCAGAACTGGGCCTTGCGGAGGGTGGGGAAGTGCCTCGCCAGGGACTCGAGCTCCTCGTGGTACATCCGGTAGACTGCCATGGGGCCGATCCCCTCGGGGAAGTCGTAGGTCCGCCGCGTGCTGAGGGCAGGGGACTCGACCCAGCGGCCGTCCTCCCAGTGGCGGCAGGGGGCGGTGACCTCCCGGATGTTGATCTCGGGGTTGAAGTTGGTGGCGAAGGGCTGGCCGTGGCTGCCGGCGTTGGCGTCGATGATGTCGAGCTCGTGGAGCTCGTCGAGGCAGTGCTTCGCCGCCCAGGCCGTGAAGACGTTGGTGACCCCGGGGTCGAAGCCGCTCCCCAGGAGGGCCATGAGGCCCTTCTCGCGGAAGCGGTCGTGGTACGCCCACTGCCAGGAGTACTCGAACTTGGCGGTGTCTCGGGGCTCGTAGTTGGCCGTGTCCAGGTAGTCGACCCCGGTCTCCAGGCACGCGTCCATGATGGTCAGGTCCTGGTAGGGGAGGGCCACGTTCAGGACGAGGGCGGGGCTCTCGCGGCGGATCAGCTCCACGAGCTGCCCCACGTCGTCGGCGTCCACCCGCGCCGTGCGGATCGGCACCGGGAGCTCCGCCGCGATGGCGTCGCACTTGGCCTTGGTGCGGGAGGCCAGGGTGATGGCCGTGAAGACGTCCTTCGCCTGGGTGGCCTTGTGGGCCACCACCCGTCCCACTCCCCCCGCCCCGATGATCAGCACCTTGCTCATCCTCGTCACCTCCTGAGCCCGCGAAGCCGGGGGACACGCTACCCGGTGTTCCCGTCCGAGCCGTAATAGGTGTAGCCGCGCATCCCCGCCTCGTAGGCTGCGGTGATGGCCCGGCGCTGCTGCCCGTTGATCAGCCCCTCCCGCACGGCGCGCTCGGCCTTCTCCCGGAACCGGGTCATCAGCTCCCGCGGGTCGTACTCCACGTAGGACAGGACGTCGCCCACCGAGTCCCCGTCGAGCTCCCGGACGTACTCGATTTCGCCGTTGTCGCCCATCCGGACGCTGGCGACGTTCGTGTCGCCGATGAGATTGTGGAGGTCCCCCAGGGTTTCCTGATACGCCCCCACCAGGAAGACCCCCAGCAGGTACTCCTCGCCGCCGCGAAGGGCGTGCAGCGGAAGGGTGCGGGCGACGTCCTGCAGATCGATGAAGCGGTCGATCTTGCCGTCGCTGTCACAGGTGATGTCGGAGATGATCGCGTGGCGCGAGGGCGGCTCGTCCAGCCTGTGGATGGGCACCACCGGCAGGATCTGGTCGATGGCCCACACGTCGGGCAGGGACTGGAAGACGCTCATGTTTCCGTAATAGATGTCGCTCATGGCCTCGGCCAGGCCCTCGAAGTCGTCCGGCACGTAGCGCATCCCCCCGAGGACCCGCTGGATGCGCTGCATCGCGTACCAGAAGATGCGCTCCACCAAGGCCCTCTCGCGGATGCCCATCTGCCCCCGCTTGAACAGCTCGCGCGCCTCGTCCCGGTAGTAGATGGCGTCGTGATAGACCTCCTGCAGGTTCTTCTCCCGCACGTTGGCCGCGGCCTCGTGGATGTTCTGGGTGATCGACGCCGCCTCCTCGGGCACGTCGGGCAGGGCCTCGTCCCCGGAGAAGCGGCTCGCGTCCAGGACGTTGAAGATCAGCACGGAGTAGTAGGCCACCGTCGCCCGGCCGGACTCGGTGACGACGGTGGGGTGGGCGGTGCCCGTCTCGTCCATGATCTCCTGCACCACCTCCACCACGTCGCGGCAGTACTCGTCCAGGGAGTAGTTGCAGCTCGACGGGAAGTTGGTGTGGGAGCCGTCGTAGTCCACCGCCAACCCTCCCCCCAGATCGAGCATGCCCATGGGGGCGCCCTCCTGGGTGAGTCCCACGTATGTACGGCAGGCCTCCATGAGCCCGGTGCGGATCTGGCGGATGTTGGGGATCTGGGAACCCAGGTGGTAGTGGAGGAGCTGCAGGCAATCGAGCATCCCCTCGGCCTTGAGCAGGTCTACCAACTCGATCACCTGGGAGGCGCTCAGGCCGAAGACGCTACGGTCGCCGCCGGACTCTTTCCAGTGACCGCTCGCGCTGGCCGCGAGCTTGATGCGCACCCCGAGCACCGGCTTGACCCCCATCTCCCGCGAGAGGCGCAGCACCAGCGGCAGCTCGTTGAGCGTCTCGATCACGCAGACGCAGTTGAGCCCCACCATGCGCGCGTGGAGAACCAACCGGAGGAAGTGCTCGTCCTTGTACCCGTTGCAGATGAGCAGCGCCTCGGGATCGTCGAGGTACGCCATGGCCGCGATGAGCTCCGCCTTGCTCCCCGCCTCCAGACCGTGGTGGTAGCGCTTCCCGAAGGTGGTGATCTCCTCCACCACCTGCTGCTGTTGGTTGACCTTGATCGGGAACACCCCGCGGAACCCCCCCTCGTAGCCGTAGCTCTTCATGGTGGCCGCGAAGGTCTTGTTGAGGAGCCGGATCCGGGAGGCGAGGATGTCCTCGAACCGGAGGAGAACCGGCAGATCCTGCCCGCGCTCCCGCAGCCCGTTGACGATCTGGACGAGGCTCGCCGACGCGTCGGGTCGGGAGGCGTCGGGGCACACGCAGACCTCCCCGGCGGGGTTGATCTTGAAGTAGCCGGCGCCCCAGTTGTCGATTCCGTAGAGCTCCCGGGCCTTGGCGACGGTCCACTTGTCGTAGAGCTGCTCGAGGGTCTTGGATTTCATCGGGGCCGCCCACCGCCTTTCTGTTCCTGTCGAGCGAGCGCGGTCTCTCGCCCCCGGATGCCCGCCCCCCGCGACCGGCCGCCGGCCTCCCGGAGGGAGCCCGGCCTTCTGCCGAGGGAAGGGCTGGATACCCCCGATGCCGATGGGTGTCAACATCTTTGGACACATCTTTGAGTTCATCCGGGAAACGGCCCGGTGGGTCCGCCCACACCGGCGGCCGATGCCGCACGACCCGACGCTCCGAACCCGCGCGGCTGCCGAGACGCCCGAAGGGACCACCGGCCCCGACGGGGATACGGTCATGGGGCGGCCGTCCGCCTCCGCCGTCGGACCCAGCCGGCCGTCTTGGAGTACGGCAACCCGTCCTTCCCCGGAAGAGTCCGTCTGCGGCGCCGGCCGCTGCTCCCGGAGACGGGGTCGGAAAGCCCGTGCGCCGCCCCACGTGCGACGGGGCAGCCCGGACGGCAGCCGCGGGGTGCGGCCCCTGAGGATCCCCTCGCGAGGTACCCCGGCGCTCCCCCGAGCGGGGGACTCCCGGCGGGCCCGGCCCAGGGGTCATTCTTCACCACACTCACGGTGAAGCTTCAACCGAAGTCGCCGAGATCGGCCGACCCCACTGGGGAGACAGATCCCCCTCTCGCGGAGAGTAAATCACAACTGCTTGGATGGAAAGGGCTTTTCCGTTATCAACCGGGGTTGGCACGGCCCTTGCTCCTACCCGCTCGGAGTTTCCGCACTCCCGGCTCGAACCGGGGAGGGAGGGGGCACCGGAGCGGGAGGAGGTCGGTACCCATGGTCACCGCCGGGATCGACGTGGGGAGCAGGAACATCAAGGTGGTGATCCTCCGGGACGGCGAAGTGGTCGCCCAGGCGATGGGCACCGGGGGGTTCCACCAGGGTGCCGCCGCGGAGGAGCTTCTGGACCAGGCGTTGGCGGCGGCCCGATTGACCCGCGGGGAGGTGCTCCACGTCACGGCCACCGGGGCCGGGCGGCAGGCCGTGGAGTTTGCCGACTCGCGCATCACCGACATTGCCGCTGCCGCGCGAGGCGCGAACTTCCTCTACCCTGGGGCCACCACCGTGGTCGAGGTGGGGGCTGAGGAGAGCCGGGCCATCAGGACGGACGGGAAGGGACGGGTTGTGGACTCGGCCGTGAACGAGAAGTGCGCCGCCGGGTCTGGCAGCTTCACCGAGTCCATGGCCCGGGCCCTGGGGATGACCCTGAAGGAGTTCGCCGAGAAGAGCCTGGAGAGCTCGGTGAGGATCCCCATGAACGCCCAGTGCACGGTGTTCGCCGAGAGCGAGGTGGTCTCGCTGATCCACGCCGGCACGGACAGGCGGGACATCTCCCGGGCGGTCCACGACGCCATCGCCAACCGGGTCAGCTCCATGGTGCGGCGGATCAAGGTCGAGGGGGAGGTGGTGCTCCTGGGCGGGTTGGCCCGCAACCCGGGCTTCGTGCGCTCCCTGCGGGACAACCTCGAGGTGGAGAGCCTGAAGATCCCCCCGGACCCCGAGCTTGCCGACGCCCTGGGCGCGGCGGTCGCGGCCGCCGCTCGCGTGTCCCGGTCGACGTGACGACGCCCCCGACGGGAGCCGACCCATGAACGGCCAGAAACGGGAGTTCTGGAGGTGGACCGAGGAGTTCTGGGTCCACCCGGACGCGCGTTGGCGAGAGGCCCGCATCATCACCCAGGGGATCGACGTCGGCAGCGTCAGCTCGCAGGCGGTGCTGTGCCTCGACGGCGAGCTCTACGCCTACAACACCGTGCGCACGGGGGCGAGCTCCCCGGAGTCGGCCCGGAGCGCCGTGAAGGGCCTGTTCGAGCGGACGGGCCTCAAGCTCGAGGACATCCACTACACCGTCGGCACCGGCTACGGGCGGGTGAACATCCCCTTTGCGGACAAGGCCATCACGGAGATCGCCTGCCACGGGCGGGGGGCCCACTACATGGGAGGGCCCCGCGTCCGGACGATCCTGGACATGGGGGGCCAGGACTGCAAGGGCATTCACATCGATGAGCGGGGCAAGGTGACGGACTTCCTCATGAACGACAAGTGCGCGGCGGGGACGGGCCGGGGCATGGAGGTGATCGCGGATCTGCTCGAGGTGCCCATCGAAGAGCTCGGCTCCCGGTCCTTCGACGTGGACGAGGAGCCGCCGGCCGTCTCGGATGTCTGCGTGGTCTTCGCGAAGAGCGAGGCCATGGCCCGCCTCAAGGAAGGGTGGAGCAAGAACAAGGTGATCGCCGCCTACTGCCGGGCGATGGCAGAGCGCGTGGCGGCGCTGCTGGAGCGGATCGGCGTGGAGCCCGACTTCTTCATCACCGGGGGGATCTCGAAGAACAGCGGTGTGGTGCGGCGGGTGGAGGAGATCATCGGGGTGGAGGCGGTCAAGACGACCATCGACACGCAGATCGCGGGGGCCCTGGGCGCCGCTCTCTTCGCCCACACTCTCTACCAGAAGGAGCGGCGCAGGTGAGGTCTCGCCGCGGAGCGGCCGGGTGATCGCCCACTACGGCTACGCGGACGCCGAGGGGGACTTCTACATCGCCATCGACACGGAGCGG
Source organism: Deferrisomatales bacterium (assembly GCA_033551855.1). Lineage (GTDB taxonomy): Bacteria > Desulfobacterota > Deferrisomatia > Deferrisomatales > JACRMM01 > JBFLZB01. The sequence goes on along the minus strand of JAWSUI010000001.1, from coordinate 81,495 downwards.
TGTGCCTGCTGCGGGGCGAGGCCATGCGTTTCCGCCTGCCCCCGCGCCCTGTTCTGCGTGGAAGAGGACCCCTACGGGGAGGAGGCGGTGGCCATCGACGAGGGGAAACGGAAGGTGCTCCCGCACGAGTGTGCCGGGTGCAAGCCCCTGCGAGGCCGTTCGCCCCTGCCCTGCGTCTCGGCGTGCCCCTTCCATGCGATCTCCCACAGCTGGTAGGCAGGGGCCGGCCGAGGGAGGCGAAGGGCGGGTCGCCCTTCGCCTCGACGGGGCGGCGTTGACCGTCCCCGCCGGGTACAGCCTGCTCCAGGCGGCCGACGCCGCCGGGGCCTACGTGCCCCGCCTGTGTGCCCACCCGGCCCTGGGCACCCGGGGCCGCTGCGGGATCTGCGCGGTGGAGGTCGATGGTGCGGGGGTCGTGCGCGCCTGCGAGGTCGGGGCCGAGGAGGGGATGGAGGTCTGGACGGCGTCCGGTGCGGTGAGGCGGTCGAGGGTCGAGGCGCTCCACCGCGTCCTAGCGCATCACCCCCACGCCTGCCTCGTCTGCTCCCTCGCGGACGACTGCAGTCGGACCCGGTGCGCCCGCGGCCTGCCGGAGGCCGAGCGCTGCTGCTGGAAGCGCGGCACCTGTGAGCTCGCGGGGGTTGCCGCCTTCGTGGGAATCGGCCCGGAGGCCCCGATGTACGTGCCCCGGGACCTTCCCGTCGGCCCGGAAGGCAGCCGCGGCCGAGATCCTGCGCGCTGTATCGAGTGCCTGCGGTGCGAAGATGCGTGCCGCGGCATCGCCGGGGTCGAGGCGGCGGGCGGCTTGGGGGAAGCGGGGGTCCCCCCGGGGGAGGAGGAGTGTGCCCTCTGCCGGGCGCGGGCGCTGGTGTGCCCCACGGGAGCCCGCTCCGCCGGCAGGGAGGAACGGTGCCGGCGATGGCTCGCCGAGGTCCGGGAGAGGCTCGCGCTGCCCCGGGTTCCGGAGGCGCCTCGCGGCGTCCTGCCCCTCAGCGCCGTCGCCGTGGCCCGGCTGCCCGAGGCGGGGGGGGTGTACCAGCTCTGGGACGGGGCGGGCGGGGTGCGCAAGATCCGCGGGGTGAGCCGCCTGCGGCAGGCGCTGGAGGAAGAGCTCGCAGGGGCGAGGGCCGCGTTCTTCACGTACGAGGAGGCAGCCCTCTACACCCGCCGGGAGGCCGAGCTTCTTCTGCAGCACTTGGCGGAGCACGGTCGGATGCCGGGGAGCGAGGACCCGCAGGACGTGTTCTGACGCCGTGAGAGAAGCGTCGCGGGCAGACCGGGGCCCGAGGCCCGCGCGGGCGGACGACGAGACAGGGTTCCCTTGAAGGTTTCAGAGGCTCTGACCCGGAGCACCGAGATGGCAGATCCCACTTCGCGCCCCGGCGCCGGGCGCCCCAGGCACCCCACCCGGGAGGGCTGGCGCCGACAGTGCACCGCCGCGGAGCCGCGGCTGGCGGAGATCGTGGACACGTACCGGCGGCTCGGCTTCGAGGTGCTCCTGGTCCCGGTCCTGGAGGAGTGCGCCGCCGAGGGGAGCGCCGGGGCGTGCACGGCGTGCTTCGAGGCGGGCGGAGACCCGGCGAGGTACCAGGTGGTCTACACTCGGCCCGGGGGAGCCGGGCGCGGGTCCCTGGAAGAGCTGTTCTGACGGGCGCAGGCCCGCCGAAGGGCGGCAGGAGGCCCCATGAGCGTGAACATCGTGGTACGGGTGCTCCGGCCCCAGGACATGGACGCGATCGTCGCGATCGACGAGGAGGTCACGGGGTCCGCGAAGCCGGAGTACTATGCCCACAAGCTGCAGGTCGCGAGCCTCCGGGATGCCCAGCTCAACACGTCCCTGGTGGCCGAAGCCGACGGCAAGGTCGTGGGGTTTCTGATGGGGAGCCTCTTCCTCGGGGAGTTCGGGATCCCGGAGAGCTCGGCGATGATCGAGGCGCTGGGGGTCTCCCCGGCCTACCAGGACCGCGGGGTGGGCAGCGCCCTGCTCGCACAGTTCCGCGCGAACATGAAGGTTGCCCAAGTGGAGAAGATCTACACCCTGGTAGACTGGAAGGACTTCGGTCTGCTGAAGTTTTTCGGACATATGGGGTTTGGGCCCAGCCAGCGCCTGAGCCTCGAGTGCCCGGTGGCGTGAGGGAGGGCCCCCACGCCGCGAGGGCCATCACAGGGGCCCGCCGGGCCGACCCATCGGGCCGTTCCAGGAGTAGCCATCGCATAGAGGAGGGAATGCCGTGAGAGAGCTCAGAGACGTGGTCTTCGTCAGCGCCGTGCGCACCCCCATGGGGAAGTTCGGGGGCAGCCTGAAGGACATGAAGGTCTACGACATCGCTTCCTTTCCGATCCGCGAGGCCCTGAAGCGGGCCAACGTGGCGGGCGAGGAGGTGGACGACGCCATCGTCGGGTCGTGCCGGCAGGCTGGCAATTTCGTCAATCCGGGCCGTACCGCGGCCCTCAGGGGCGGGTGTGGGCCCCAGACCCCCGCAGTCACCATCAACAAGGCGTGCCCCGCCGGGATGAAGGCCGTGAGCCTCGCCACCCAGCTCATCCAGGTGGGTCAGGCGGAGGTGGTCCTGGCCGGGGGCATGGAGAGCATGTCCACGATCCCGCACCTGGTGAAGGGGTATCGGTGGCAGGGTTTCCGGATGGGACCCGTCACCTTGGAGGACGGCTGGACCGACTCCCACGACCCGGTCGCGGACCTCTCCATGGGGCTCACCGCGGAGAACCTGGTCGACAAGTACCAGCTCACCCGGGCGGAACTGGACGAGTTCGCCGCCCAGAGCCATCAGAAGGCGGAGGCGGCCCAGAAGAACGGGTGGGTCGACGCCGAGATCGCACCGGTGGTGATCCCGGGGGGACGCAAGGCCCCCAGCGTCACCTTCGACAAGGACGAGTCCATCCGCTACGGAGCCACCGCGGATCAGATGTCCAAGCTCGCGGGGGCGTTCAAGAAGGACGGATCGGTGACCGCGGGCAACTCCTGCGGCCTGACCGACGGCGCGGCCTTCCTCGTCGCCATGACCCGGGAGCAGGCCCGGCGGCGAGGCGTTACCCCCCTGTTCTCCGTGGTCGACTACACCCAGACCGCGGTGGACGGCAAGGTCATGGGCGAGGGGCCGGGTGTGGCCATTCCCAGGGCCCTCGAGCGGGCCGGGATGGCGCTGTCCGACATGGACCTCATCGAGGTGAACGAGGCCTTCGCCGCCCAGGTCCTGGCCAACGAGCGGATGCTCGGCTGGGACCGGGCGAAGCTCAACGTCCACGGCGGCGCCATTGCCCTGGGGCACCCCACCGGCTGCTCGGGGGCGCGCATCCTCGTCACCCTGTACCACGCCCTGCGGCGGCTGGACAAAGAGCTCGGGATCGCTTCCATCTGCGGAGGGGGGGGTTCGACCATGGCGATGATCATCCGGCGCGAGAGCTAGAAACCGGTAACGAGAGGGCCGGGCTCCCGCAGCCCGGCCCGCCAGATCACAGGAGGGCAAGGCATGATCGATTTGACCGGGAAGGTGGCCATCGTCACCGGAGGGACCCGAGGGATCGGAGCCGAGATCGTCCGGACCCTGGCGCGCTACGGCGCGGACGTGGCACTGAACTACCGCAAGAGCTCGGCGGAGGCCGAGGCCTTGGTGAAGGAACTCGAAGGCCAGGGGCGGCGCGCCCTTGCCGTGCAGGCCGACGTGGCGAGCTTCGCCGACGCCCAGCGGATGGTGGACGAGGTAGTGGAGAAGCTGGGCGGGATGCACATTCTCGTCACCAACGCCGGCATGAACTGGGACGGGGTGGTCTGGAAGATGACCGAGGAGCAGTTCGACCGGGTCATCGAGGTCGACCTCAAGGGGACGTTCAATTACCTGCGGGCCTGCGCCCCCGTCTTCAAGGGGCAGAACTACGGCCGGTTCCTCGCCATCACCTCCATCAACGGCCTGCGGGGCAAGTTCGGCCAGACGAACTACTCCGCCGCGAAGGCCGGGGTCATCGGGCTCACCAAGGCGGCGGCCAAGGACCTGGGAAAGTTCGGGGTCACCTGCAACTCGGTGGCGCCCGGCTTCATCCTCACCGAGATGGGGGAGGGGATGCCGCCGGAGTTCCGCCAGGCGGCGGTGGACGAGTCGGCGGTGAAGCGCGCCGGCGCCCCGGAGGACGTGGCGTGGCTGGTGGCCTTCCTGGCCTCGGAGTGCGGCCGTCACATCACCGGCGAGGTCATCAAGGTCGATGGAGGGCAGTACATCTAGACCGTGGCGGGGACCCGTTCGGCACGGTCCCCCCGGTCTCGGACCACTTATCACGGAGCAGACAGACATGAGCGACTACCAGTTTCTGAAGACCTGGGATGCAGACGGCGCCGCGTGGATCAGCATCAACCGGCCGCCCCTGAACGTCCTCGACATCCCCACCATGACGGAGCTCAACTCCGCCCTGGCCGCGGTCAAAGCGAGAGAGGGCGAGGTGAGGGCCCTGGTGATCACCGCCGAGGGGGAGAAGGCCTTCTCGGCCGGCGTGGACGTGGGGGATCACACCGCCGACAAGGTGGACCGAATGATCGAGGTGTTCCACGACATCTTCCGCAATCTCGACGCCCTCGAGATCCCCACGGTGGCGGCGGTGAAGGGCGCCGCCCTGGGCGGCGGGTGCGAGCTGGCCATCTTCTGCGACATGATCGTGGCCTCCGACTCGCTCAAGATCGGGCAGCCGGAGATCAAGGTCGGCGTCTTCCCCCCCCTCGCGGCGGTGGCACTCCCTTACCTCATCCCGGAGAAGCGGGCCTTCGAGCTGATCGCGGGCGGGGAGGTGATCCGGGCGCCCGAGGCCCTGGCCTTGGGGCTGGTGAACAAGGTCGTCCCCCTGGCCTCCTTCGACGAGGAGTTCGGGAAGTTCCTTCGCATCTTCACGACGCTTTCCGGCACGGTCTTGCGGGCCACCAAGAAGGCGATCCGTGCCGGGCGAGGACTTCCCTTCGCCGAGGCCCTGGGGAGGGTCGAGCGCATCTACCTCGAGGAGCTCATGCCCACCGAGGACGCCCAGGAGGGCCTGGCCGCGTTCCTGGAAAAGCGGGCCCCGGTCTGGAAGAACCGCTGAGGCCGGCGGGGCCGGGGGGGGGTCACCCCCGCGGCCCCGCGCGCCGGGGAACCCGATGATCATCGACTTCCACGTACACTTGGCTGCCCGGGAGCACCTGGTCCCCGCTTCTGCCTCCTTCTGCGACAGTTTCTGGGGGGCCCGGGGGGATTGGGACACCCTCCTCACGCCGGAAGGCTTCGACGCCTACCTGGAGCAGGAAGGTGTGGACTGGGCGGTGGGACTGCCCGAGATCAGTCCACTGGTCACGGGGGTGACCACCAATGAGTACGTGTGGGAGCGCTTCCGCGGATCGCGGCGGTTGGTGTTGTTCGCCAACCTGAACCCCTGGCTCACCCCGAGGCTGGACCGGGAGATCGAGCGGCTGGCCGGGCTGGGGTTCCGCGGCGTGAAGCTCTACCCCACCTACCAGCACTTCTACCCCAACGAGCCCCGCCTGTACCCCCTGTACGGCGCATGCCAGGCACTGGGGCTGCCCGTAATGGCCCACACGGGCTCGAGCATCTTTCCGGGGGCGAAGCTCAAGTACGGGGACCCGTTGCACCTGGACGACGTGGCCGCCGACTTTCCGGACCTGTCGCTCCTCCTGGTCCACGGGGGGAGGGGCTTCTGGTACGAGCGGGCGGAGTTCCTCGCCCAACTGCACCCCAACGTCTACCTGGAGGTCTCGGGCCTGCCGCCCCGGAACCTCCCCGCCTACTTCCCGAGCCTGGAGCGGCTCCACCGAAAGGTCGTCTTCGGCAGCGACTGGCCCGGAAACCCGGGCATCCGACACAACGTGGAGGCGATCGCCGCCCTGCCCCTGAGCGACCAGGCGAAGGCAGCCATCCTGGGGGGCAACGCGGCGCGCATCCTGAAGCTCGAGGGCGGGGAGGAGGGGACGTGAAGGCAGCCGTGGCGGTAGTAGACATGCTGGCGGACAATCTGGGAACGGGCAAGCACTCCGCCATGGAGCGCCAAGGGGCGGCCCTGGTCCCCTGCCTCCGGGACCTCCTGGCCCGGTGCCGCCGGCGTGGGGTCCCGGTGATCTACGCCAACGACTCCTTCCTCCCGGGGGACGCCCTTTTCGGGGGTCGGATGCAGCCCCACGCGCTCCGGGGAACCCCGGGGGCCCGGGTGGTCGACGAGCTGGCGCCCGAGCCCGGGGATCTGGAGCTCCCCAAGCGCCGATTCTCCGCCTTTTTCAAGACCGATCTCGACCAGACCCTGCGGACTTGGGGAGTGGACACCCTGGCGGTGTGCGGGATCACCACCCCGTTCTGTGTGCTGGCCACCGCCCTGGACGCCGTGGCCCACGATTTTCGGGCGGTCATCCTCGAGGACGCCTCCACGGCCCACCGGGACGAGGTCCACGAGGCGTGCCTGGGTCTGTACCGGAAGAACCCGCTGTGGCCCCTTCTGCGGGTGGAGACGGCCGAGGCCTTCCTCCAGGCGGCGGAGCGGGGGGACTGGGCGTGAGCTTCGGTCTGTCCTACACCCTGGCCTGGTCGCCGGTGCTCCTGGTGCTCGTGCTCGCCGTGGCGTTCCGCCGCCCGGCCTTGGACCTCTCCGTGGCAGGGCTCGGGTTCACCTTCGTCCTCTGTGCCACGGCGTTCGGCACCCCGGCCGGCGTTCTCCTGGCCGCGGGCCTCGACGGGGTGCTCACCACTCTGCCCCTGCTGCTGGTCATTCTGGCCGGCCTCGCGCTGTCCGTGGTGTGCCTGGCTAAGGGGAGCCTGCAGCGCATCGTCGGGTGGTACGAGGGCCGGGTTGCCGGGGAGTGGCACCGCACGGCGCTGCTCACCTTGGGCCTGGGAAACTTCATGGAGGGCGCCGGGGTCATCGCGGAGCCCGTGCTCGCTCCCATGCTCCGGGCCGCGGGGCTGCGCCCGGCCGCGGCGGCGGCCCTGTCGATTGTGGGCTACTCCGGCCTCATGACGCTGGCTCTGGCGGGGATCATCGTCACGGTTCTCGCGGCCGTCACCGGCCTTCCCGCCCAGGAGCTCGGGCTGCGGATCGCGGCACTCTCGGTGCTTCCGACGGTGCTGTTTTCCCTTTCGGTGCCGTGGTTCGCGGAGGGCCCCGCCGCCGTGCGCGCCCGGGCCGGCCTCTTCGCGGCGGTGGGCCTCACCGCCGGGTTCGGGGCCTGGGCGACCGTGCTCTGGGTGGGCGTGCCCGTGTCGGCCATGTTCGGGGGTCTGGCGGTGATCGCGTTGCTCATCCTGTGGGGTCGCCGCGGCCTCGCCCTCGAGAGATCGATCCTGCGGGACTTCGCCCCCTTTGCCCTGATCATCGCCGGCCTCTCGGCGGTGAGCCTCCACCCGGGACTGCGGGCCTTCGCCCGAGAGACCCTCACCCTGGACCTCTCCGTGGTGCCGGTCCACCAGATCACGGTGCGCCCCCTCTTCGACGCCTACACGTACCTCTTCGCCGCCCTCGCCCTGGTCCTGGTGCTCCACCCCTTCGAGCAGGGCGAGCGGGGCCGCCTCTTGGTGGGGAGCCTCGGGCGCGCCTGGCGACCGGTGCTGGCGATGGCCCTTTTCGGCGCCATGGGACAGATGGTGGCCTACTCGGGGTACTCGGAGGGGTTTGCCGCCCTGGACGAGGGGCGAAACGTCGCCTCGGTGCTCGCCCGAGGCACCTACGAGTATGCGGGCTCCTTCTACCCGGTGTTCGCGCCCCTGCTGGGGTGGGTGGGTACCTTCCTCACCGGGTACGGGGTGGCCAGCATCATGCTCTTCGGGAAGTTCCAGGTGGTGGCGGCCGGGCTCCTCGGGGTGTCCCCCGAGAGCCTGGCGGCGGCTCTGGCCATCGGGGCCAGCATCGGGAGCGTCTCGAGCCCCTTCAAGATCGCCATCGCCACGCCGCTGTGCGGGGCGGTGGGGCAGGAAGGCGCGATCCTGCGCAAGACGGTGCCCCTGGGGCTCGGGGTGAGCTTGGCCCTCGGGCTCTCGGTGCTCTTCTGGGGGTAGGAGGGGACTCGAAGCGGAAGGAGGCAAGACCTCCCTTGTAACGGGACGAGAGAACGGACGGGATGGTTTCGTGTTCGGGGGAGCGGAAACACCGCACATCTCATCAGCGTCCCGTCCAAGGCAGGTCGCCGGAGTTGTCGGCCGGCGTGCGGTGTGTGCAGAGGGAGCGCCTGAAGCGCGAAAGGAGGAAGACATGAAGGTGCAGAAGATTCAGACGTGGCAGATGACGAAGCCTTCCGACCCGAAGACCGGGGAGCACGGGGTCATGGAGAGGGCGGAGATCGACGCCCCGGCCCTCGGGCCGGGCGACGTCCTGGTGGAGGTGGCCGGGTGCGGGGTGTGCCACACGGACCTGGGGTACTTCTACGACGGCGTGCCCACCGTGAACCCTCCGCCCCTGGCCCTGGGCCACGAGATCAGCGGCACCGTGGTCGACGGCCCCGCGCAGTGGGTGGGCAAGGAGGTCATCGTGCCGGCGGTCATGCCGTGCAACGGTTGCCCGATCTGCGCCACGGGACGAGGCAACCGGTGCCTCGCCCAGAAGATGCCCGGGAACAGCCTGGGCCCGTACGGCGGGTTCTCGAGCCACATCCCGGTGCCCTTTGCGGACCTGTGCGTCGTGGACCGGCGCGACGTTGCGCTGTCGCACCTCTCGGTCATCGCCGACGCCGTGACCACCCCCTACCAGGCGGCGATGCGGGCCGGGATCGCCCCGGGGGACCGGGTCGTGGTCGTGGGGGCCTGCGGGGGGGTGGGTGTGTACATGACCCAGATGGCCAAGGCGCTGGGCGCGGGCACGGTGATCGGCATCGACATCGACGACGCCAAGCTCGAGCGAGCGCTGTCCTTCGGCGCCGACGCCACCATCAACTCCCGGGGCAAGACCCCCCGGGACGTCCAGGAGGCCTTCCGGGCGATCTGCAAGGAGAAGGGTGTGCCCCACAACTGGGGCTGGAAGATCTTCGAGGTCTCGGGCTCGAAACCGGGCCAGGAGATCGGGCTGCAGCTCCTGTCGTTCGTGGGCAAGCTCGTGGTGGTGGGCTACACCATGGCCAAGTCCGAGTACATGCTCTCCAAGCTCATGGCCTTCGACGCCGAGATGATCGGCACGTGGGGCTGCCTGCCCAAGTACTACCCGGAAGTGCTCAAGCTCGTGCAGTCGGGCAAGGTGCAGGTGGAGCCCTTCATCGAGACCCGGCCCATGTCGACGATCCGGCAGACCTTCGACGACATCCACGATCGCAAGGTGGAAAAGCGCGTCGTGCTGGAGCCCGATTTCTGACGACGGACAGGAATGACCCCACAACCAGCAACCTACAGGAGAAACCCATGAGTCTCGACTGGCTTCCCCGCGACGACCACATGAAGGACCACGGCCTGATGAAGGGCGAGTACTGGGGCACGGAAGCGCCGTGCACGGTGTACGAGAGGCGGCCCCTCACGGACCCCGCGGGCAAGGAGGTGCCCGGCCTCTTCGTGGCGTGGATCCGCCTGAACAACCCCGCTCAGTACAACTCCTACACCACCGAGATGGTCAAGGGCGTGATCGCGGCCTTCAAGGCGGCCTCCGGCGACCGCAGCGTCGTGGCGGTGGTCTTCACCGGCACCGGCGACAAGGCCTTCTGCACCGGCGGCAACACGGTGGAATATTCCCGGTACTACTCGAAGCGCCCCAACGAGTACGGCGAGTACATGGACCTGTTCAACCTCATGGTCGACTCGATCCTGGACTGCAAGAAGCCCGTCGTCTGCCGCGTCAACGGGATGCGGGTGGCCGGCGGCCAGGAGATCGGCATGGCCGCCGACATCGCGATCTCCTCGGACCTGGCGGTCTACGGCCAAGCCGGCCCCAAGCACGGCTCCGCCCCGGTGGGCGGTGCCACCGACTTCCTCCCGTGGTTCCTCTCCATGGAGGACGCCATGTGGAACTGCGTGTCCTGCGAGACCTGGTCGGCCTACAAGATGAAGGCCAAGAACCTGATCTCCAAGGCGGTGCCGGTGCTCGTCAAGGACGGCACGTTCGTCCGCAACCCCCTCGTGTTCACCGACACCTACGTGCGCGACGGCGAGCTCGTGTACGGCGAGTTCAAGACCGGCGACGAGGCCAAGGCCGCCAAGGAGCTGATGGCGCAGTGCACCACGGACTTCACGCGGCTGGACCAGGTGGTCCAGGACGTGGTGTGGCGGTTCGCCAACCTGTTCCCGGGGTGCCTGCAGATGTCGATCGACTCGATCCGGGCCAAGAAGAAGTTCTTCTGGGACCAGGCCAAGCTCCCGAACCGCCACTGGCTCGCGGCCAACATGATGGGCGAGGCGTTCCTGGGGTTCACCGCCTTCTCCACCAAGAAGCTCACGGGCGAGGACGTGATCGACTTCATCAAGTACCGGCAGCTCGTCGCCGAGGGCCGGCTGATGGACGAGGCCGCGTTCGAGGCCGTGCTGGGGAAGCCCAAGGGGTGAGGTGAGGCGGCGGGATCGGGGCCGGAAGGGCCCCGATCCCGCCGCACGGGCGCTGCGGAATCGGGGGTTGCCCCTGGGCGGGTCGGAGGTCGGCGAGGGGGCGCCGGCCTCGGTTTGTCAGGGCTGGAGTGGGCCGCCGGCCTCGGGGCCGGGCTTCGGATCCTGGACGTCCGGGATCTGGAGGATCTTCTGTCGGGCCCACTCCGGGTGCAGGCCGATGGCCGTCGCCACCCCCTCGAAGTGGTCCGAGCGGAGCCACTGCCGGGCGTCCTCCCGGGCCTCGGCGCTCCGCGCCGTGGAGGAGTAGGCGTCGCGCACCGCGAACTCGATCACCGCCAACCACAGCTTGGCCTCGGGCGAGGGGTCCGAGAGCTGACCCCGTAAGATGCGCATCACCGACCGGATCTCGAGCTTGCGCTGATCCCGGTACCCTTCCCGTTGAGCCGGCATGGCTGCGGGCCCGGACCTGGCGCTTGCGCACGCGCCCGCCCCCCCGCCACCGCCGGCCCGGTCTTCGCACCGGGAGTGGCGGGTGACCGGCATGGCGCGTTCCGATAGGGTCTCCCTCGGGCGGTCAGCCCTGGGCGGCAGCATCGGGTTCCTCCTCTTCTTCCGTCTCCGGCGGCTCGTCGAGCCGCTCCCAAATGGGCCGTTGGGGGCCGGGAACGATCCCCGCGATGTCGGGGTCGTGGCCGTCCTCGGCCCGGGACGCCTCCGCGCGCTGGGCCTTGCGGTCCGCGCGGCGCTCGGCCTTCTGGACCCTCTTCTCCTGCCTCGCCCGCTCCTTCTGGCGCTTTGCAAACTTGGGATCGCGAGCCATGTGCCTTCCTCTTCCGGGGACGTCCGTCGGTCGGGCCACGGGAGCTCCGACGCCGCCATGATACCACGACAGCAGCCTTTCTGGGGAAAGTATTGGCACGGCTCACGGCCCGGAGCCGTGAGGGCGGAAGGGCGAGGCTGGGCGCACCCGGTGCCCTCGTGGTCAGCGTCTCGAACAGGGGCGGATTTCGCGGCGAAACGCAGGGGCTCCCCGGCTCCCAGCACGCGGCCGGGGGGGGATCCCGGTCGCGGATCTCCCTTGCGTTGCGGCGCTCGAGGGCGTACAAGGAGGCCTCTCGGGGAGCGGCGAGGCCGCCCCTCCACCCCAGGAGTCGATAGGACCGATGGACGACCCAGGCAGTCGCCCCGAACCCTACCCTGCCCGTCCCGCCCCGCGTGGAAACGCCTCCCGGGAGGTCCGGTCCGCCTGACCTCCTGCGGCACCGCGCCGGGGCCTTGGGCCGCGGGAGGTGCCGATGAATACAATCCTCATCCCGGAAATCAGGGCCACGCTGGCGCGCGGCGACGCGCGCGCCATCCGCGAGTTTGCCGAGGACCTCCACCCCGCCACGATCGCAGAGTTCGTCGGGGACATGGAGCCGTCGGACCTGGCCGCGTTCCTCCAATGCCTACCCCCTCTGGATCGGGGAGAGGTCTTTTCGTACCTGGAAGTCGCCACCCAGATTCGCCTCGCCCAGTCGCTGAAGCGCGACCAGTTGGCCGAGCTGGTCACCCACATGAGCCCGGACGAGCGGGCGGACCTCGTCAAGCGCCTGAAGGAGGAGACCCTGGAGGCCCTGTGGCCCGCCCTTGCCCAGGCGGAGCGCGACGACATCCGCCGGCTGGCCGGGTACGAGGAGGGAACCGCCGGGGCAGCCATGACCTCCGACTACGTCACGCTGCTGCCCCACCTGACGGCCCGGGAGGCGATCGAGAAGATTCGGCGGGAGGCACCCGACCGGGAGACGGTGTACTACACCTACGTCCTGGGGCCCGAGCGCACCCTCGTGGGCTCCGTGTCCCTCAAGGATCTCATCCTGGCGCGCCCGGACTCGGTGGTCGAGGCGCTCATGGTCCCGGGTCCCATCGCGGTCCGCGTGGACGAGGATCAGGAGGCCGTGGCCCGCACCATCGAGAAGTACGACCTGTTGGCCGTGCCCGTGGTGGACCGCGACAACTCCCTGGTGGGCATCGTCACCCACGACGACGCGTTCGACATCCTGCGGGAGGAGCAGACCGAGGACCTGGAGCGCCTGATGGGCATCACGGGCGAGACCCGGGAGGAGAGCTACCTGGACGTGCCGTCCCCCGTCCACTACCGCAAGCGCGTCACGTGGTGCGTGGCCCTGGCGGCGCTGCAGCTGGTGTCGGGCTGGATCCTGCACACCTTCCAGGGGGCCCTTACGAGCCTCATGCTCCTGGTGGTCTACCTGCCCATGCTGGCCTCGGTGGGCGGGAATACCGGTTCCCAGGCCTCCACCACGGTGATACGAGCCCTCGCCCTCGGGGAGGTGGAGGCCTCCGACGCGCTGCGCATCCTCTGGAAGGAGTTGCGGGTGAGCATCCTCCTGGGGCTCACCCTCGGGTCACTCGTCTATGGCAAGGTGTATTTCTTCACGGGCGCGGGCGACGTGCCGCCCGGCTTCCACCTGGGCTGGATCGGCGCGACGGTTGCCCTCGCCCTGGGTCTGCAGGTGGTGACGTCCACTGCCTTCGGCGCCGTGCTGCCCCTGGCGGCCGCGAGGCTCCGCCTCGACCCGGCGGTGGTGGCCAGCCCGGCGCTCAGCACGGTGGTCGATATCACGGGCCTGCTGCTCTACTTCGGGCTGGCCACTTGGCTGCTGCAGCTCTGACGGGTCACCCCTCCACCGGCAGGGGGTTCAGGGGGGCCGTCCCCGGCAGGAGCCCCAGGGCCGTCGCCTCCTCGGCGAAGCGCCGCAGCCCCTGGACATGCCAGGCGGTGAGGTCGTAGGAGATCGTCTGCCAGTAGTCCAGAAGCCCCTTCTGTCCCATCCACGCCGCCTCCGGGGAGCGGCGGGCGTAGGCGGGGTAGCTCCGATAGGCCCGCTGCCGGGCCCGGACCAGCTCCCGGTAGAAATCCCGGACGGCGTCGGGGGCGGCGGCGTAGGCATCCCGCCGGCAGATCCACAGGGCGAACACGAAGGGGGTCCCCGTGGCCTCGTGCCAGAGGGCCCCCAGGTCGTGGGTGAAGGGCCACGCCCCGCCCCGGGCCTCCTGCAGCGCCCGGTCGCCGATCCACAGCACGGCCTCGGGGTCTTCCTCCGGTGCCACGTAATGGGGCCGCACCCCGAGGCGCCCCTCGAGGAGGACCCGCAGGAGGACCACCGACGTCGCCGACGCCGGGGTGAGGCCGACCGACCGCCCGTCCAGCTCCCCCAGGGGGCGGCGGCTGAAGAGGACCACCGACTCCACGGGGCCCAGAGAAGAGATGGAGAGGTCCGGGAGGAACCCGTAGAGATCCGGCCGGCGGAGGTACTCCACGGAGGACGAGGGGGAGAGGTGGATCCGCCCGTCCCGCAGGGCTGCGTTGAGCTCGGTGGGGATCCCCGGAACGAACACCACCCCGGGCAAGGCGCCCCCTTCTTCGAGGGCCAGGAAGAGGGGCGTGCAGTTGGCGAACCCGATCCGGCCGACCCGCAGCGGCGGGGGGAGGGGAGGCGCAGGGCTCATCGGCGGAGAGCTTCCCGAGCCCGGAAGAGGCCGGCGACGGTCTTGGCGTCCCGGAGCTCTCCGGCGGCCCGGCGCAGGGCCTCCCCCAGGTCCACCCAGTGGACCTCGAGCACCTCGTGGTCCTCCGGCCGGGGGTTTCCCGTCTCCAGGTCCTGGGCGAGGAAGAGGTGGATGACCTCGTCGCAGAACCCCGGCGCGGTCACGATCTGCCCGAGGGAGAGCCAGGTCCCGGCCCGCACCCCAGCCTCCTCCTCCAGTTCCCGCCGCGCGGTGCGCTCGGGCGTTTCCCCCGGGTCCAACTTTCCGGCCGGGATCTCCCACAGCCAGCCGCCCACCGCGTGGCGGAACTGGCGCAGCAGGCACACCCGCCCCCGGTGGTCGACGGCCACGGCGGCGGCACCCCCCGGGTGGCGCACTACCTCGAGGGGCAGGGTGCGGCCCCCGGGGAGCACGGCCTCCTCCACGCCGAGATCGACGACGGAGCCCCGGTAGAGGGTGCGCCGGGTGGACAGAGTCTTTTCTCCTCTGCTACAGTCGGATACCCGCCCGGTGAGCGGCTCGGCGTAGCGTACGCGGGACCCTCCGGGCCGGTCAAGGCGGACCCCCTCGATCCTCCGCCTCTGCGGAGAGGCAGGCCCCCGCCCCGAAACGCGGAGGGTCTTGGGCCCCGGGATGTGCCGCCCAGCCGGTTCGGGTTGTTCCGTCTTTCGGGGTCGAACGAGGTCCCAGTAAGTCCCATGGCCGCCTTTCCTTCCCTGCGGGAGTTCGTGACCGCCCTGGACCGGGCCGGAGAGCTCCGGCGCGTGCCCGACCCCCTCTCCCCCCGGCTGGAGATCCCGGCCCTGGCCGACCTGGCCATGAAGGCGCCGGGGGGGGGCCAGGCTCTGCTCTTCGAGCGGCCGACAGGGCACGGGATGCCCGTGTTGGTGAACGCCTTCGGGAGCCGGCGCCGGCTGTGCATCGCCCTCGGGGTCGAGGACGTGGAGGAGATCCCGCGGCGCATCGAGGGGCTCCTCTCCACGGCGCCCCCCCGGGGGCTGGGGGATGCCCTCCGGCTCCTGCCCACCCTGCTGGAGCTCAGGGGGGTTCCGCCCCGGCGCCACCGGGGCCGGGCCCCGTGTCAGGAGGTGGTGCGCACGGGGGACGACGTGGACCTCACCCGGCTGCCGGTCCTGACCTGCTGGCCGGGGGACGGGGGGCCCTTCGTGACCCTCCCCTGCGTGTTCACCCGGGACCCCGAGACCGGCAGGCAGAACCTGGGCATGTACCGCCTCCAGGTCTTCGACCGACGCACAACCGGGATGCACTGGCACGTCCACAAGGACGGGAGCCGGACCCACGGGCTCCACCGCCGCTCCGGGCAGCGCATGGAGGTGGCCGTCGCCATCGGCACGGACCCCGTGGTCACGTACTGCGCCACGGCACCCATGCCCCACGGGGTGGACGAGCTCCTCCTGGCCGGGTTCATCCGGAAGAAGCCCGTGTCACTGACCCGGTGCGTCACCGTGGACCTCCAGGTGCCCGCCACGGCCGAGATCGTCCTCGAAGGGTACGTGGACCCCGGGGAAGAGCGGGTCGAGGGCCCCTTCGGGGACCACACCGGGGTCTACTCCCCGGCCGAGCCCTACCCGGTCTTTCACGTGACCGCCGTGACCCACCGGCGGGACCCCCTGTACTTCGCCACGGTGGTCGGGATTCCCCCCATGGAGGACGAGTGGCTCGGGTACGCCACCGAGCGGATCTTCCGCCCCCTTCTCCGGACCCAGTGGCCCGAGGTGCGGGAGATGCACCTGCCGGCAGAGGGGGTGTTTCACAACCTTGCGCTCCTGACCCTGGACAAGCACTATCCCATGCAGGCACGGAGGCTCTTCCAGGGGCTGTGGGGGGCGGGGCAGATGAGCTTCACCAAGATCCTGGCGGCCCTGGACCCCGACGCGGACGTGCGCGACCCCCGGGCCGCGTGCCGGGCCCTCCTGGACCGCGCCCGCATCCCCGAAGGGCTGGTATTCTGCGAGGGCGTGCTCGACGCGCTGGACCACGCGAGCCCCCAGGCCCTGTGGGGCGGCAAGCTCGGCATCGACGCCACCGGCCCGCTGCCGGGGGAGCCGACCCAGGGGTCCCCGGAGCCCCCCGGAGGCACGGTGCCCGGGGAGGAGGAGCTCCTCCGGGAGCTCTCCGGGCGGTTCCCGGGTCTGAAGGCGTGCCGGATCCCGGTGCCGGAGGCGCGCCGGGGGCTGGCGCTCCTCGTCCTCGAGAAGTCCCGGGTCGGGGAGGGTGCCGCCCTGGCGGAGGCGGCCCTCGAGACCCCCGGCGTCGACGTGTCGGTGGCGGTGGAGGGGACCGGGGGGGAGGACCTCCGGTTTCTCGCCTGGAGGGCGCTCAGCAGCGTGGACCCCTGCCGGGACGTGCGGGTACTGGGGCGAAAGATCGCCGTGGACGCCACCACCAAGGGTCCCGGCGAAGGGCACCCGCGCCCCTGGCCCCCCGAGGTCTCCCACCCCCCCGAGGCCCGCCGGGCCGCCGAGGTCGCGGCGCGTCGACTGGGCCTCCTCTCTCAGGAGCGTGCACCATGACCCCCAAGCAGCAGATCCCTTCCATCGCCGACCTGATGGCCGAGCAGGACGTCTGTCAGGCGACCCAGGAACACCATCGGCGGTTTCGCGACGAGCTTCCCGCGGCGGTGGACGCCATCGTCGCCAGTTGCCGCACGGTGCCCCACGTGGCGCACGTGGAGGCCGCCCTCATCCCCTCGAAGGACGAGGTCACCGGGCTCATCGAGCTCATGCGCGACCTGGTGTTCCCCGGCTTCTTCGGCCGTCAGGAGGTGGACTGGGCGAGCCTTCCCTACCACGTGGGGCAGGAAGCCACGGAGCTCTTCGACCGTTTGAGCCTCCAGGTCTCCCGATCGATCCGCCACGAGTGCCGCCGCACGGAGAGCCTGTGCTCCCACTGCCTCGAGACAGGGCAGCGCCAGGCGCTCGAGTTCCTCAAGGCGATTCCCACCGTGCGGGAGCTCGTCTCCGGGGACGTGGTGGCTGCCTACCGCGGGGACCCGGCGGCGAAGAGCTACGACGAGGTCGTCTTCAGCTACCCCGGCCTCTACGCCGTCAGCGTCTATCGGCTGGCCCACGCCCTGCACCGGCTCGGGGTCCCGGTCCTCCCCCGCATGATGGCGGAGCACGCCCACGGTGCGACCGGCATCGACATCCACCCGGGCGCCTCCATCGGCCGGGAGTTCTTCATCGACCACGGCACGGGGGTCGTCATCGGCGAGACCTGCGAGATCGGCGACCGGGTCACCCTGTACCAGGGGGTGACCCTCGGCGCCCTGTCCTTCGTCCGCGACGAGGGGGGGCTGCTCGTGCGCGGCACCAAGCGCCACCCGACCATCGAGGACGACGTGGTCATCTACTCGGGCGCCACCATCCTGGGGGGCCACACCGTGATTGGCCGCGGGTGCGTCATCGGAGGAAACGTCTGGCTCACCGAGAGCGTGCCCCCTCAGACCAAGGTCACCCACGAGGCTCCGCGGCTCGTGTACCGCCACAACCAGGAGTGAACCGCGGCCCGCTCCGGAGCGCGGCACGGGGCCGCCGGGCCGTCACCTGCAGCACGTCATGAGGAGGAAGACCATGAGACGCACCATCGCCTTGACCCTGAGCCTGGCCCTGCTTCTCTTCGCCCTGCCCGCGGGCGCGAAGGACCTCTCCGGCATGTGGGGTGTGGGGTTCAGCAAGGGGTTTGCCCCGGAGGGCTCGGGGCTCTCGTCCGTGGCCGTCCGGTACTGGATCGACCGCCAGCTCGCGGTGGAGTTCCTGGGCGGGTTCCGCCTAGTGGACCGGGACGATGGGCCGGATGAGCGCTTCTACAACCTCGGCGGGCGCTTCCTGATCAAGTTCGTCGAGGAGGAGAACCTCCACGCCTACGGCGGCGGCGGCTTGGCGTGGCTCCGGGAGCGGCGGAGCGGGAGCTCGGACAACGGGGTCGCCGCGGAGGCCTTCGCCGGCGTGGAGTACTTCTTCCAGGGCCTCCCCAACCTGGGTTTCACCGGCGAAGTGGGCCTCGGGCTGACCGACGTGGGCGACCGGACCACCTTCGGGACCAGCGGGGAGAGCTTCGTCAACCTGGGCATGCGGTACTACTTTTGAGGAGCCTCCTCCTCCTGGCCCTGTGGCTGCTCGGGGCGCCGTCCCTCGCGGGGGCGGGGTGGGATCCGCCCGGCTGGCGTGTGCAGAGACCTGCGTCGGACCACGGCGCAGACGTCGGTCCCACGAACCCGGCTGCTGTGGCGCTCGAGTGGGCCGTGAAGGCCTACCGGGCCACCGTGAGCCGGGTGGACGGGGACCGCTGCCCCTCCCACCCCACCTGCTCCGCGTACGCCCTCGAGGCGGTTCGCACCCACGGGCCGGTCCTGGGCGCCGTGCTCACCGCCGGCAGGCTCCAGGCCGAGGCGGACGAGGCGGCCTTCGCCCCCCGGATCTTCGTCGGGGGGCGCTGGAAGGTGTACTCCCCCGTCGAGGACGACCTGGCGTTCCTGCGGGGGCGGCTTGCGCCCTGAGCGGGCGGGGGGCCGCCGGGCGGCCGGGCGGCGCCGGGGGGGGGTCTGGGGTGCCCTCCTCCTCCTGCTCGTCCTGAGTGCCGCCGCGCCGACCCGGGCGGAGGAGGCGGCCCCACCGGCCACCCCCGAGGGGATCCTGTCCTTCGCCCAGGCGCTGCTCGCTGCGGGGGAGAGCTTCCGGGCGGCCACCGAGTACCTTCGGTTCCTCCACCACTTCGGTGAGCACCCCCAGGTGCTCCGGGCGGTGGAGGGCCTGGGGCGGGCCTACGCCCAAGCCGGCCGGTGGGACGAGGCTGCGGCCGCCTTCGGGCGGCTCCCCGACGGGGAGGAGGCGCGCTGGCTCCTGGGTTCCGCCCTCTATCGGGGGGAGCGCTACACGGACGCCGCCCGGGTGCTCCTGACCCCCGGGGCGCCCCCCGCGTCGGCCACCCTCGGCACCCTGGCGCTCCTGCGGGTGGGTGCCGAGCGCCTGTCGGAGGGCGCCCGGGCGGACCTCGCCGACCAGTATCGCGAGCTCCCCCGAAAGAGCCCCCGGGCCGCCGGCACCCTGGCGGCGGTCCTGCCGGGGGCGGGGCACCTCTATACCGACCGCCCCCGGGACGCGGCGGTCTCCTTCTTCCTGAACGCCGCCTTCCTGTGGGGAACCTACGAGGCCGCGCGGCGGGAGCAGTGGGCCCTGGCGGGCGTGCTCGGGTTCTTCGAGCTCGGCTGGTACTCGGGCAACATCGCCAGCGCAGTCAACGCTGCCCACAAGTGGAACCGCCGGGAGGAGGGGCGCTTCTTCCGGAGCCGGGAGGAGGGGGCGCTGCCCCGGTGGGGTCTGGTCCTGGGCCCGGGGGTCACGGGGGCCGGCCTCTCCTGGGCTTGGTGAGCGTTGGGCCCTGGATCCACCGCCTGGCAAGTGCCCGGGCTCGGGGAGCCCCTCCGCTCCGCCCCGCCATCTGCGGTATCCGGACGAGGCGTTGGGGAGGAAGCGGGTACGCCCGGCCTCACCGGTTTCTGCGGGCTTGGGCCCATCGGTCGAGGCGGTGCGGGGCTGCGCTCCACGGCTCCCCGACACCGCCCAAGAGTCGGTTCTTCCGGTGAACGACCGGGTGGGCCCGCCCCCTCCGGCAGATGATGCCGGGCTGTACAATAGGTGTGCTCCCGCGCCGCATCCGGAATCCGCGCGGCATCGCGGCTCCCGAAGTGGCTGCTCCTGTCGAGCGGCTGTCCGCCTGCGTGGCCGGGCCCACCCGGTCGTCCCTGGACACGAGTACCCGGTCATTTCCCGGATGAACCCAAGAGTCTGACGGTGGATTCTTAAGGCCTGCCGACCTTGACCCCTCCGGGGACCGGCCGCTAAACTGCCCCCCACGACTCCCCCCGAGACCCGCGGAGGCACCATGGCCAGAGGCGTCAACAAGGCGATCCTGATCGGGAATCTGGGCAAAGACCCGGAGATCCGCTACACCCAGAGCGGGACGGCGGTGTGCACCTTCAGCCTGGCCACGACGGAGCGCCGCAAGCAGGGGGAGGAGTGGGTCGACCACACCGAGTGGCACAACATCGTCGCCTGGGCGCGGCAGGCGGAGCTGTGCAACCAATACCTGCAGAAGGGGTCGACGGTCTACATCGAGGGCCGTATCCAGACCCGGAAGTGGCAGGACAAGGAAGGCAACAACCGCTACACGACCGAGATCGTCGTGAACGACGTCCAGTTCCTGGGCCGGACCAAGGGCCAGGGGGCGGAGGCCGGGGGGTTCGAGGGTCCCCGGGCCGCGAGCAGCCGCCCGGCCCCGAAGCCCGCCCCCGCCGCGGGCGGGGGCGGCCCCGACGACTTCCCCGGCCCGGAGGACGCCGCCTTCGACCCCAACGACGACGTGCCGTTCTGACCTGACGCCAAGCTACCCCTCCCTGGGGTGCACGCGGGTTGCTTCGCAGTGACCGGCCCGTACATTGGGGCTTGTGTTATTATGCCTTGGCCTCACTCAATTTGTTGCGCTTCCAAAAACAGTCCCTTGGATAATGAGGAGAAAAACTGCTGGTACGGCTCAGGATCTTCTACTGTCTGGAGATTGTATTGGGCATTCGCCCTAACCACTAGTTGAGACTCCCCTCTGGATCGAACAGAAACGGTCATTCTCAGGGCGTATCCCGACCTTTTTGTTGCAGAGACCGTTCCAAGTGCTGCATCTGCTCCATCAACTACGAATCCAAGGTCCTGAAGTGTAGATATTGCTACTCGAAGCATCTTGTTCTTGTCTGTAGTATCGAAGGCGCGGCTTTGCATTGCGCGCAGTTTTACTTGAGACTCTTTGGTGTCCAGTATCTGCTTTTGCGGGCTGGCACAGGCCGCCAGAACAAGGAGGACCAAGACAGCAAGAGCCGTTCTGGCTGATTGCATTTCAGGCCTCCTAGAGGTCGTGCGCCGCCAAGAATACAGACTTCGAGAGACGCTCGAAAAACTCTTGGTAGACAGCGGGTTCCTTTATCGTCTCGTTCTTCGTCATTTGATTTTGTGTGTTCCAGACCATGTGCTGGAATGTAATGCGCACGGCGATCCTGTTTTCTCCTAATGGGCGGGTCACCAGGGACGCTACTACTTTTTGGCGCTTGTTCCAAGTTGCCGGTGTCCCCACAAGCGCAGCAAGGAGCACTTTTCCAACAACTTCTCCGGGATTGGTCACGTCTCGGTCGCGCGAACAGACGATGACTCCGCAAGGAACTTCAGAGGCGTCGATCGTATAGCCCAAATCTTGCAGAACCGCGGCGCTGGCCTCCAAAATCTTCGCTTCGTCACTCGTGTCGAAAGTCCTCGTTTGTACCTGGCGGTCGGCCAAGGACTCCGGCGTTAGTGTTAGAGCGTCTCTTGGCACAGTGGGCGCGCAGGAAACGAGGGTAAGAAACCCTATGGAGCCGATAAGGGCTCTAGTCGTATGCAGCCCTCTCATCGCCGCGCTCCGCTCTAAAACTTGCTGGAGTGGTAGGCAAAATCCCGAACGAGCTTGTCTTCATCGTATTTTATAATGACCGTCAGAGTCCGTTGCGTTTTGGACTGAGCCCCTGCCGACTGCGAGTAACTCGTTGACCCCAGACCTCCGCCGACCACATTTCCAGCTGCGGCACCAATCAGCAGCGCAAGACCTCCGCCTCCGGAGCTCTGCGAATACGATACATCTGTAGATATTTTGTCATAGATCCAGACCTCTCGGCCGCTCTCGTCCGTGGTAACTATGTTCGGGGAGCCCAGAACGCCCGCTACGTCTGCAGCAGACATTCCCTTTCTAATCTCTCTTTGGACTATGCCGACCGTCATTTCCTTTTCATGGGCGCCGTGGGTCTGCTGGTAGTGCTGCTGAGCGGACATGCACCCAGCTGTAATTGAGGCGACTAAGGTAACCGCCAGAATGCTGATCCGAGAGACCATCGCACTCCCTCCCTTCCTCTGGAGATACGTAGCTCTGATGTTGCGCAAACCAGCCCGCTTTCTTGGGTGACGGCAGCGAGGGAAACAAACGCCGCCAAGCTGCGGCGATTAGATCAGGGAGTGTTTAGTAAAACCCATAAGGAGATTATTCCGGGCGCGCGCGTTTGTCAATGGGTCAGTTGCAGCCTAGTCAGTTGCAGCCTGATAATCACCGGCGCGCAAGGAGACGGCGGGAAGGAGATGGACGGTCCTAGTAGATCGTGCGTTCGATCGACGTATAGTGGGTTGGAATGGTGGGGCCGGGTGCCTTGAGAACGGCGGCAGGATCCAGGCGGCGTGCGGGGCAGCGGGTTTCCGTATAGGAGGGGAAACCGTGGAGATCGTGTTGGCCCGCTCGGCGGGCTTCTGCATGGGGGTGCGCCGGGCCATCGAGATGGCCCTGGAGGCCGTCAAGGAGGAGGAGGGGGAGGTCTTCACCCACGGCCCCCTCATCCACAACCCGCAGGCCCTGGAGGACCTGCGGGACAAGGGGGTGATCCCGCTCCCCGCGGACGGCCCCGTCCCGGAGGGTACGGTGGTGGTGCGGGCCCACGGGGTGCCTCCCGCTGAGCTGGAGCAGCTCGAGCAGGGGTCGCGTCGCGTCGTCGATGCCACCTGCCCCAAGGTCTCCACGATCCAGCGGAAGATCGCGGAATTCAGCGGCCGCGGCTACGCGGTGATCATCGCCGGGGATGCCGACCACCCGGAGGTGGTGGGGCTGCTCGGCCACGCCTCGGGGTTTGCGCGGGTAGTGTCGCGGCCCGACGAGGTCGATGAGCTCCCGCCGTTGGACCGGGTCCTGTTGGTGGCCCAGTCGACCCAGGACGAGGAGGTCTTTCACGCCATTCGGCAGCGCGTGCTCGACCGCTACCCCAGGGCGAAGGCGCTGGCCACCATCTGCCAATCGACCCACCGCCGGCAGTCCGAGGTGCGGGAAATGGCCGGGCGCGTCGATGCCCTGGTGGTGATCGGCGGAAGGAATTCGGCCAACACGCGCAGGCTGGCCGAGATCGGGGAGGCCCTGGGGGTCCCCTCGTACCACGTGGAGACCGCGGCGGAGCTCCCCCTCGGCTCGCTGCGCGGCCTCAGCCGGGTGGGGGTGACGGCGGGGGCATCGACCCCGGCCTGGATCATCGACGAGGTGGTCCAGACCCTCGCCCGCCTCTGACCCTCAACCACGCCCGAGAAGCTCTGCCGGCGGTCTCAGGACGCCGCCCCAGACCAGGGCGGCGATCGCGACCGTGTAGAGAACGGAAACGGCCAGGTCCCGGAGGAGCATGCGACGGGTGTATCGGCAGGGGGGGGTCCGGCACAGGGCGCGGCCGGCGCCCGAGTGGAGCATCACCAGGCCGGCCACGTTCGTGAGCCAGTAGCCGACGATCACGGCCCCGGCGAAGCGCCCCGGGAAGAGCAGCTCCGCCGCTGCCCCGAAGGCATAGGCGAGCGGCAGGTTCACGACGGCGTCGTTCCACCAGGACAGGGGGGAGAGGAGGTAGCCGAGCGCCGCCAGGCCCGCGTGGGCCGCACGGCTCCAGAGGGCGGGCAGCCCGGCCGGCCGCGGGGTCACGGGGGGTTCCCCGGATGAGGCTTCGAGCTTGCGGGATTCATTGTCAGGTACCCCGGCGCGCGCCGCGATTTGCCGCCTTGCGGAACGAGGGGCCGGGGAAGACGGCGTAGACGGGCCCCCAGAGAGCCCCAACGCCCGCTTCGGCCGCCACCTTTTTCCTCTTGACGCCGCATTGCAGCAAATAGTACCTTGTACGCGTCATTGTCCAAGGCAGCGACCGAGGCTCCGAGAAGGCGACCACCATGACGGAACAACTGCTCCTGGCCCAACTCACCACAGCGATTCTCCTGCTCGCCTCCCCCGTGGTCCTGCGCCGGGGGCTGCCGTCCCCGTCGCCCTTCGCGAAGCTGGTGTCGGGCCTGTTTCGGGCGCTGCGCCCGGAGCGTCGGCCCCGCCGGGTTCGTCGGGTGGCCATGCGGGGCGCCCGGCCGTGGTGGGAGTGACCGCGTCACCGGTCTTCGAGAGCGAAAGCCGGCCCTAAGGGCCGGCTTTCGCATTTCCGGCTTCGGCAGTCCCCCCGGCTACACCGGCAGACCGTACTCCCGGGGCCCCTTGGCCGGGGCCGTCCCCTCGACCCGCTGCCTCTCCTCTTCCGTGGCCTCCACCAGCCGCAGCCCCGGCGCCACCGCCTTGACGACACCTCCCTGGACGACCAGGTGCCGCTGGCCCCCTTCGAGGTTGTAGAGGGCCGCCTCTTTCCGCACGTCCTCGGCCATGGTCGGCCTCCCCAGCGCGCCGAAGGGCTCCCCAACCGGGCTTCGCCCGTCTGAGTACATGCCTCTTCCTGCCCCCGGCGCGGGTGCGGGGCAGGAAGGGGAGCCCTCATCATACCAGACGACGGCGGTCCGAGAACCCCCCGATCCGAAGCGTCCCCGGCCCGGTTCGTCCTCGGCCGCCTAGTCGTGGCGCGGAGCCTGCGATATCGTGGAGCCCGACGTAGACGTGCCTCACCCGAGGCCCCATCAGGAGGAGGACCCATGGGAACGCGCGGCAGGGAAATCGTAGGCCTGGACGTCGACGAGCTCTTGAAGCTCCTCAACAAGGCGCTCTCGGACGAGTGGTTTGCGTATTACCAGTACTGGCTGGGGGCGAAAGTGGTCAAGGGACCCATGAAGGACGCGGTCGCAGCCGAGCTGCTGCAGCACGCCACCGAGGAGCTCGCCCACGCCGACCTCGTGGCCAACCGCATCATCCAGCTCGGGGGCAAGCCCGTGACGGAGCCCCGGCTCTGGTACGAGTGGTCCGGTTGTGGGTATCTGCCCCCGGACGACGAGTACGTGAAGGTGATTTTGCAGCAGAACATCGAGGGCGAGCAGTGCGCGATCAGCACCTACGACGCGCTCCTCAAGACGGTGGCAGGCAAGGACATCGTGACCTACAACATGGTCATGACGATCCTGGAGCAGGAGGTGGAACACGAGGAAGACCTCCAGTCCCTACTGGAGGACCTGGAGCTGTTGGTGAGCCGGGGGATGAAGTAGGGATCCTCCGAGAAACGGCCGGGTGGGCCCGGCCACGCAGGCGGGCAGCCGCTCGACGGGAGCAGCCACATCGGGGGCCGCGATGCCGCGAGGATTCCGGATGCGG
Source organism: Deferrisomatales bacterium (assembly GCA_033551855.1). Taxonomy (GTDB): domain Bacteria; phylum Desulfobacterota; class Deferrisomatia; order Deferrisomatales; family JACRMM01; genus JBFLZB01. The sequence continues at coordinate 56,335 of JAWSUI010000001.1, read as the reverse complement.
CGCGGGAGCCCACCTACCATATAGTCCGGCATTGTCCGCCGGAGGGGGGGGGCCCACCCGGTGGTTTACCGGAAGAACCCGAAAACCCGTCCTTCCCCGGAAGACCCTGGAGCACGGGGCTGCCGGCACGAGGCCCCCGGGGGGGCTAGGTTCGCACGTCGATCAGGGAGACGCCGGGCATCCCCTGCACCGCGCCGACGGCCTGATCCGGGGGAACGTTCTCCACCTTCATGACCACTCCCCACGTCCCGGCGTCCACCTGCCAGGCACCCACGGCGGAAATGTTGCCGCCTGCCTCGGCGATGGCCCCGGAGACTCGGCTGAGCTGCCCCGCCTTGGCGGCCAGGTGGACGGTCAGGCGCACCCCCTGCCGCCGGGCACCGAGCAGCTCCAGCATGGCCTCGAAGATGTTGGTGTCGGTGATGATGCCGATGGGCAAGCCGTCGCGCACCACCACCAGGCTGGAGATCCTCTGGGCATTCATCACCCGGGCGGCCTCCTCGGCCGCCATGTCCTCGGTGCCGAGGGCCGGGTCCCGGATCATGACCTCGCGGATCTTGGTGTTGGCGGTGAGGTAATTGTACTCGAAGCGCGTCAGTCCGGTGCCGAGCCCCGGGAGGGCCTGGGCCAGGGAGGTACGGGTGACCAGTCCGACCAGGCGGCCGTCCTCCATCACCGGGAGGTGCCGGATGCCCTTCTCGGTCATGAGCTCTCCCGCTTCGGCCACGGACTGCTCCGGGGCGATGGAGACCGGGTCTGGGGTCATCAGGTGCTTGACGAGCATGGGATAGCCTCCGGGGTGGGCGGTGCGGGACACCGGCGCCCTGCTAGAGAAGCCCTCTCTCCTGCAGCACCGGCCGCGGGTCGACGAGCTTCTTGCCCAGACCCGCCGCCTTTTCCCCCAGCCCGAACGCCAGGGCCATGAGCTGGGTCACGTAGAGCACCGGCGTCCGCTTCGCGAGCCCCGGCATCTGGAGCTGGCGGCTGTCGAGGTTCGAGTCGCAGAGCGGGCACGCCACGGCGATGACGTCGGCGCCGACCTCTTGGGCGTGCTCCACGATGTTCTGGCTGAGCTTGAGCATGACCTCCTTGGCCGGCACGGCCAGGCTGCCGCCGCAGCATAGGGTCTTGTCGTCCCAGTCGAGGCTCTCGGCCCCGAGAGCCCGGCACACCTCGTCGAGCTCCATCGGGTACTCGGGGTGCGGGTGGCCGGTGACCTCCGGCGGACGGGTGAGTAGGCACCCGTAGTAGCACACCACCTTGAGGCCCTCGAGAGGCTTGACCACCTTCCCCCGGATCGCCTCCACGCCGACGCGCCCGGCCAGCCAGTCTGCAATGGACAGCACCTCCACCTCTCCCCGGTACCGGTATCCCAGGTCGGCGTCGATTCGTGCGCGGAGCTTCGGGTCGCGACGCACGTCGTGGTCGGCCGCCTTGAACCGGTTGTAGCACGCGGCGCACGGGGCGACGACCTCGCCGAAGCCGCTGGCCTCCACCAGGGACAGGTTTGCCAGCGGCGCCTTGACTCCCAGGTAGGGGTCCACGTGGTGGGCAGGGCTCGCCCCGCAGCAGGTCCACCCGTTGGGCTCCACCAGGTGGTACCCGAGGGCGCGGGCCGAAGCGCGGAAGGACGTGTCGAACTCCTTGGCCAGGGAGTGGAGGGAGCACCCCGGGTAGTAGCCCACCTGGTTGACCGCGGGGTGTCGGTCCTTCTGGCGGTCGGGTCGCGACCGGGCCACCGACGGCAGCAGGCTGATCTTGGACTTCTTGAACATCGCCACGCCCAGGTCCATGTCCTGGAACCAGTTCCCGGACAGGAGGTTCATCGCGCCCATCAATCCCAGCTCGTACACCCGGCCGAAGATCTTGGCGTCCTTGAGGAAGATCTTGTGGAAGAGGGCGACGTCGGGGACCGCGGGCTCGATGCCCCGCTCGTGGGACACCTGGGTCAGGGTCTCCATGACCCGGGCGATGTCGAGACCCTGGGGGCACCGGGTGCTGCAGGTCTGGCACGAGGCGCACAGCCAGGGCGTCCGGGCCCCCAGCGCGGCCTCCTCGTCGCCGATCTGGACGAGCCGCATCACCTGGTTGGGGGTGTAGTCGTAGAACTCGGTCATCGGGCACCCGCTGGTGCACCGCACACACTGGTAGCACAGGAACGCGTTCTGCCCGGTGCGGGCCTCGATCTCGCGGGCCAGGTCCGGGCGAAGCTGGTTGGTCGTGGTTACTGGTTCCATCGAAACCCCTTTTCGACGGGATAACGGGATCGACGGGATGTTGGGGGCCCGGTGTGTCACACCACGGGCCGCGGCAGGAGGCCGGCGCCCTCGACGATGGGCCGCACCGCCTCCTCCCACTCGATGGCCATGACGTGGGCTCCCGCCACCCCTTCGACCTCCCGGAGCTCCTGGATCAGCTCGATGCACATCTTGAGCCCCTCGGCGCGCCATACCCGCTGGCGCTCCTCCTTCTCCTCGGGGGGGATGCCCCGGGCGGCGGTTTCGATCCGCTCGATCACGTAGTCGGGCACGGTGATCCCCGGGACGAAGTCCCGCATGTACTTCGCCATGGCCGGTCCCTTCAGCGGCCCGACCCCGACCAGGATGGCTAGCCTCTCGTGGACCCGGAGCCTGCGCACCTCCTCCATGTACCGCCGAAAGGCCGGCACGTTGTACACGAGCTGGGTCTGCACGAAGTCCGCCCCGGCGGCGGCCTTCTTCGCCAGGCGCTGGGGCCGCCACTCCACCGGGTGGGCCTCGGGGGCCGCCGCCGCCCCGATGAAGAACCGGGGTTCGCACCCCTTCACCGGGTCGCCGCATTGGAACTTCCGCCCGTCCCGCAGGTCCTTCATCATGCGGAGCTGCTGCAGGGAGTCCAGGTCGTGGACGTTCTTGGCCGTCGGGTGGTTTCCGAAGGACTGGTGGTCGCCGGTCAGGGCGAGCATGTTGCGGATGCCCAGGGCGTAGGCGCTCAGATAGTCTGCCTGCATCGCCAGCCGGTTGCGGTCCCGGCAGGTCATCTGCATGACCGGCTCCAGGCCCTCCTGCACGGCGATGATCGAGGCCCCCAGACTCGACATCCGGACGACGGCCGTCTGGTTGTCCGTGACGTTCACCGCGTCCACCGCGCCCTTCAGGTGCGCGGCCTTCTTGCGGATGTGGTCGCCGTCCGAGCTCTGGGGGGGGCCGAGCTCCCCGGTCACGGCGAAATGGCCCGCCCGAAGGACCTTCTCCAGGTTGCTGCCCGACTTGTAGCCGTTGTCCGTCGTCATCTCAAAACCCCACGAGTAGGACGTCCCTTGACAGGATGACCGGGATGTGAACGTTCAGGTCGGCTTACGCCCTGGCCGGTTAATCCGCCCCGCAGGTTCGCCCGCCGTCTTCATCCCGTCCATCCTGTTATCCTGTCCAAACCGGCCTTTTCCTATTCCTCGTCCAGCAGGAGCAGGTCTTCCCGGACGATGCGGCGGGGGCCGCCGTCCCGGGAGGTGGACCAGTCCTTGGGCTCCTGGACGCCTCGGATCAGGTCGAGCCGCCCGAGGCATTTGAGGCGCTCGTGGATCAGGTGCCACGCGCACTCCACATCCTCGGTGACGGGAGCCTGCCTGCCTCGCGCATCGGCTCTCATCACCGGGATGCCGTTCTCCCGTTTGACGCGTTTGACCTCGCACAGGCCGTTCTCGGAGCCACCGCAGGGCCCGTTCTGCACCTGCTTCGAGCATCGGGCGATGGGGCAGATCCCCCCGGTCAGGCCGAGCATGCAGTTGCCGCAGGCCTGGCACTGCTCGGTCCAGACGCCCTGCTCCTCGGGGAGTCCCAGGAAGGTGGTGTTGAGGCCGGGTACGACCCACTGGTCGGGGAAGTGCCGCGCCATGGCCTGCACCCCGATGCCGCAGGCGAGCGATACCACCAGATCTGCGTCCCGCACCCGCTCCCCGATGGTGTCCAGGTACTCCCACTCGCACTGGCGCTGCACCGTGACGTCGCTCACCTGACGGGTGGCGTCGTCGAGCGTCGTCGCCATGCGCAGGGCGGAGGCCAGGAGCTGGGCCTCCTTCTCGCCCCCGGCCAGGCACACGGTGACGCAGGTGCCGCACCCTGCCACAAGGACCTTCTGCGCCCCGTCCAGGAACCCCTTGATCTCCGCCAGTGGCTTCTGCTCGCCGACGATCATGAGAACACCTCGCGTTCTGTTGGACAGGATTCGCAGGATCTACAGGATAAGCCTCCTCTCGTGGGCGTGGCTCGGCTGCCAGGACCCCGGGAACCGTCCAGCCCCCCCTTCCTGGTCATCCTGTGCATCCTGTCATCCCGTCCAACCCTCGTCCGTTTCTCAGCGGGTTCGGGCCCAGCTTGCGGATGCGCTCGGTCATCTCCCGAGCCGCCACCGCAAAGCCCTCACCCATGCCCCCGGAGAGGAAGAAGATGTCGAGCCGTCCCCCTTCCAGGCCCACCTGCTCCAGGAGCTTCCGTGTCTGCGCCACCCGGGCCCTGGCCCGCTCGTTGCCCCGTACGTGGTGGCAGTTGCCGATGGGGCACGCGAGCACGTACACGCCGTCGGCCCCCTCCTCGAAAGCCCGGAGCAGGTAGCGCGCATCGGTCTTCCCGGTGCAGGGAAGCCGCACCACCTTGACGCTGGCGGGGTACTGGAGGCGGAGCGCGCCGGCGGTGTCCCCCGACATGTACGCGCAGTATGCGCAGGTGAAGGCCGTCAGCTCGGGCTCGAAGGGGGGGGCCGCCGGGGGCCGGCTCTCGATCATGGGCTGTGCGCTCCTGTGGTGCCGATCGCCGGGCCGCCGGTCTCCCAGGCCCCAAGGCCCCCGGTCATCACCTGTTCGTCCCGGTAGTGTGCCAGTTGGATCGCCACCGCCGGGCACTCCCCCGTGCAGGAACCACACCCCTGGCACAGGGCGGGGTCGATCCGGGCGTGTCCCCCGAGACCCCCTACCCCGGGGTGGTCGTACTCCATCGCGGGGATGTGGAACGGGCAGGTGCGCACGCAGGTGAGGCAGCCCACGCACCGGTCCGGGTCCACCTCGGCCACGACCCCGCCGGTGTAGAAGGGGTCCATGCTCAAGATCGTGAGGGAGCGCCCCGCAGCGGCCTGGGCGCTGGAGATGGCCTCCTCGAGGAACCGAGGGTAGTGCGCCATGCCGCAGAGGAAGACCCCCTCGGCCTGAAAGTCCATGGGGCGCATCTTGAGGTCCGCCTCGAGGAAGAAGCCCTCGCTGGACAGGGGTAGCCGGAGGGCGTGCGCCAGCTCCCGGGTGCCGTCGGCCGGGATGATGGACATGCTCAGGGCGACCAGGTCCGGCTCCAGGGTGTACACGCGGTCCAAGGACGGGTCGAGGACCCGGAGGCGGAGCGAGTCGGCCGAGGGGGTCACCTCGGGCCGGCGGTCATCCGAGTACCGCACGAAGACCACGCCCCGGCGGCGGGCCTCGGTGTAGAACTGCTCCCGAAAGCCGTAGGTGATGATGTCCTTGTAGAGGACCGTGACCTGGCACTCCGGGCTGAGCATCTTCACCCGGATCGCGTTCTTCATGGTGTTGGTGCAGCAGGTGCGGGAGCAGTAGAAGGACTCCGCCTCCGCGGGCTGCACGCACTGGATCATGACCACGCTCTTCATGCCGGCGATGCGCTCCGGCTGGTGGGCGAGCCAGTCCTCCAGCTCCAGTTGGGTCACCACCCTCTCGTCCTCTCCGTGGAGGTAGGCCTCGGCGGTCCCCTCCCGGCCGCCGGTGGCCACGATGGTCACGCCGTGCTCCACCTCCACTTGGCCCTCGGCGGTCCGCACCAGGGTGCGGAAGTTCCCGATCGAACCGCTGGAGCTCTCCACTTCCGCCTCGGTCAGCACGTCGATCCGGTGGTGGCCTCGAACCCGGTTGATCAGGTCCCGGAGAAGCCGCTGGGGGTTCAGCCCCTCGGCGAGGTAGTAGATGTGCCGCACGTTGCCCCCGAGGGCCTCCGAGCGCTCCAGCAGGGTCACATCGTACCCGCTGTCGGCCACGGTCAGCGCCGCGGTGATGCCGGCCACACCCCCGCCCAGCACCAGGGCCCGCCGGTAGGGCTGGATCGGGGTCCGGTGCACCGGGAGCAGGCGGGCGGCCCGAAGGACACCGGCGCGCACCAGCTCCTTGGCCTTGCGGGTGGCCTCGGCGGGCTGCCGGTCGTGCACCCAGGCGCAGTACTCCCTGAGGTTGACCATCTCCAGGAGATACGGGTTGAGACCAACCTGTCGCACCGCCCTCTGGAAGAGGGCCTCGTGGGTGCGGGGGCTGCAGGCCGCCACGACGACCCGGTTGAGGCCGTGGGCCTCCACGGTCTCCTGGATGGTCTCGACGCCTTCGGGGAAGCAGGCCAGGGGCACGATGGTGGTGTGGGCCACCCCGGGCAACGCTCCGGCGTACTCGGCCATTCCCTCGAGGTCCAGGCTCTGGGCCACCACCGGTCCGCACCCGCAGAGGAAGACCCCGGTGCGGGCGCTCTCCCCGGACACGTCCCGTTCGGCGGGGAAACCCGCCGTGCGCGCCAGGAAGGGGTACTCCCGGGGGGCGGGAAGGCCCCCCAGGACGTCGTGGAAGACGCGCATGACCTCGCCCGCGGCGCCCGCGGCGTCGAAGACGGTCTCGGCGATCTCCTTCGGGGACTGGAACGCGCCGGCCACGTAGACGCCCGGCTGGCTCGTCTGGAGGGGCTGGAACTTGTCGGTCTCGCAGAAGCCGTGGGCGTTGAGCTCGATCCCCATCATCCGGGCCAGCTCGGCGGACCGGGCCGGGGGCTGCATGCCCACCGCCAGCACCACCATGCCGAAGCGCTCCTCCACCAGGTTCCCCTCTTCGTCGGGGAACCGCAGCAGCAGGTCGCGGGTCTTGGGGTCCTCCCGGATCGCGCTCACGCGGCAGCGCGTGTAGATCACCCCGTGGGACTCCACGGCCCGGTGGTAGTACTTGGTGTACTCCTTGTTGAACGCCCGCTCGTCCATGACGAACACCTGGCAGCCCACGTCCTCGAGGCGCTGCTTGGCGAGCATGGCCTGCTTGGTCGCGATCATGCAGCAGATGGAGGAGCAGTAGGGGTGCTCGCGATCCCGGGACCCGATGCACTGGAGCCAGGCGATCCGCCCGGGTTTCCGGCCGTCCGAGAGCCGCGCCACCATCCCCTCGGTGGGGCCCGACCGGCTCGCGAGACGCTCGAACTGCATCGACGTGAGGACGTTGGCATAGCGGCGGTACCCGAACTCCTCGAGGGCGGAGGGGTCGAAGAGCTGATAGCCGAGGGCCAGGATGGCGGCGCCGACCCGAATGGTCTCGGTCTGCGGCTCCTCGTCCAGGGCCACGGCGCCCGTGGGGCAGATGCGCTCGCACTTGCCGCAGCCCTCACACCAGGGGCCCTTCTCGATGACGTAGGCGTCCGGGATGGACCGGGGCGCCGTCTTGTACGCGGCCTTCCGGTTGGACATCCCCATCTGGAACTCGCTCGGGACGGATGCCGGGCACACCACGGCACACAGGCGGCAGTTGATGCACCGCTCGGTGTCCACGTGCCGTGGATGGCGGCGCAGGGTGACGGTGAAGCTCCCCACCTGGCCTTCGAAACCCACCACCTCGGTCAGGGTCATGACCTCGATGTTCGGGTGGAGGTTGTGGTCCTGAAAGGCGGGGGAGATGGAGGGGCGCGTGCACCCGTATCCGTGGTCCGGGGAGCCCCGACAGAGCACACAGTCGTGGGTGGGGAACATGAAGCCGAGCTGGGAGACCCGGCCGCCGAGTCCCGGGGCGGCCTCCACCAGGTACACCTGGAGCCCGGTCTCCGCCAGATCGGCGGCCGCCCGCATCCCGGCCACGCCGCCCCCCACGACGAGGACCGAACCCACCTTCCTGGGATTGCCGTTGCGGTTCGGGGACATGGGACCTCGCTTCGGGCGGTCGCGGGCCGGGCGCCAGCCCTGCCGAGGCCGGCCGCGGGCGGCGCCCCGCCGCGTCAGAGCCTCATCAGGGGTTCCGGCGTCACAGCGGACTGGTCCAGGGCCCGGGCCTCGGCGGGCAGGCCCAAGGCCACGGCCAGGATCTGGGTCACGTACACCACCGGGATCGTGAACCCGAGGTCGGCTGCCATCTCGGGCTGGCGCTCATCCAGGTTCACGTGGCACAGGGGGCACGCGGCCGCAATCAGGTCCGCGCCCCGGGCCTGGGCCTCCTTGAGGATCTCGGCGGTCATCCGCTTCGCCAAACCGGTGTGGGAGATGGCCAGGCTCCCACCGCAGCAGTCGGTCTTCCGCGACCAGGGGAGGGGTTCACCGCCCAGGGCACGCACCAGGCGCTCCATCCCCTGGGGGTCCTCCGGGTCCGGGGCCCCGGTGTCGGCGGCCGGCCGGGTGAGGAGGCAGCCGTAGTAGCACGCCACCTTGAGGCCCCGCAGGGGCGCCTTGCACTTTTCCTCCCAGGACTCGGCGGGCACCTCGCCCAACAGGTCCACCGCGTTGAGCACTTTCACGCCGTCCCCGTACTCGCTCCCCAGCGCGGCGTCCACCCGGTCGGCCAGGGCGCCTCCCTGCCGGTAGTGGCGCAGCGCCCCCTGGAACCTGCCGTAGCACGCCGCGCAGGGAGCCACCACGCGGTCGAGCCCCATCTTTTCGGCGATCGCCAAATTCTGGAGCGGCATGGCGACCGCCTTCACCGGGTCCGCCCCGTGGGCCGGCGTGGTGCCGCAGCAGGTCCACCCGGGCATCTCGAGCACGTCGAGGCCCACCTCCCCCGCCACGGCCCGGAAGGACCGGTCGAAGGCCGCGCCGGTGGAGTGGAGGGAGCAGCCCGGGTAGTAGGCCACCCGGTTGGGTGCGGGCGAGACGGCCGACACCTTGCGAGGGGGTCTGGCGAAGTCGGGCAGCAGGCGGATCTTGCCCTTACGGATCATCCGCAGGCCCATCCCGAGGTCCCGGAAGGGGTGCCCGTCCCGGAGGTTGAGCTCGCCCATCAGGCCGGCCTCGTAGACCCGGCCGAAGATCCGGGCGTTCCGCAGGAACGCCTTGAAGAACCGGGCGGTCTCCGGCACCGAGGCCCGGTCGAGGGTCTGCTGGCGGAAGTGGTCGATGATGCCCGGGATGTCGAGCCCCTGGGGGCAGCGGGTGTTGCAGGTCTGGCAGGAGGCGCAGAGCCACACCGTCCGGCTCCCCGCCACGGACTCGTCCCCTTCCTGGACCGCCCGCATCACCTCGCTCGGCAGCAGGTCGAAGTCCTCGGCCACAGGGCACCCCGCGGAGCACCGGAGGCACTGGTAGCACAGATGGGCGTTCTGGTGTGTGGCCTGCTCGACCCTTTCGGCCAGGGAGGTGCTCGTCTGTGCGGTCATCGGTACCTCTGCGCCTGTGAATCCATCTGCTGCGCGACCGGATTGCCCGGTTGCCCACGCGCTCCCGCCGCGCCGCTCGCTTCGGCGCGCCGTGCGCCCCGCTCTGCCCGCGACGACGCTACGCCCCCTGTCCCCTGCTCTCGGCCGGCAGGGGCTGGGGGCGGGGGAGGAGCCCTGCACCCTCCACGATGGGGCGTACCGCCTCCTCCCACTCGATGGCCATGACGTGCACCCCTGCCACGCCGGGGATCTCCCGGACCTCCTGGATCTGCTCGATGCACAGCCGGATGCCCTCGGCGCGCCAGGCCTTGGACTTCTCCGCCTTGTCCTCGAGGCCCTTCCCGGCCTGGGTGAGCCGCTCCACCACCGCGTCGGGCATGTCGATGCCCGGTACGTTGGCCGCCATGTACTTAGCCATCGCCGGCCCCTTGAGGGGACTGAGGCCGGCCATCACGTACACCTTGTCCAGGAGCCCCATGTCGCCGAGGCGTGCCATGAACTCCTTGAAGCGGGGCATGTTGTAGATGCACTGGGTCTGGAGGAAGCGGGCACCCGCCCGCACCTTCTTGGCCACCCGGAAGGGGCGGTACGCGAAAGGCTCCGCGAAGGGGCTCTCGACGGCGCCCAGGAAGAAGCGGGGCGGGTCCTCCTCGATCTCCTCGCCGTTGGCGAAGACGCCTCGGTCTCTCATCTCCGCCATCATCTTCACGAGCTGGATCGAGTCCACGTCCCACACGTTCTTCGCCGAGGGGTGATTCCCGAAGGTCTGGTGGTCTCCCGTGAGGCACAGGAGGTTGCGGAGCCCCAGGCCCCAGGCCCCCAGGAGGTCGGCTTGGATGGCGAGGCGGTTGCGGTCGCGGCAGGTCATCTGGGCCACCGGCTCGACGCCCTCGTCCCGGGCCAGCAGGCCTGCCGCAATGGACGACATGCGCACCACCGCCGTCTGGTTGTCGGTGATGTTCGCCGCGTCCACCGCGCCGCGCAGGAGGCGGGCCTTCCTGCGGATCACCTCGGGGTCCGCGCCCTTGGGCGGGCCGAGCTCGCCGGTGACTGCGAACGTCCCCGACGCGAATACCTTCTCCAGGTTGCTCTGGCTGGCTGCCTCGCTCATCGCGCCTTCTCCCATGGGATGAACAGGAAGACGTTCTTGGAAGGGATCACAGGATGGACAGGATGAAGCCGTTTCACACGGGTCTCCGGTTCGCGTCCGCTTCCATCGTGTTCCTGCCGCCATGCCATCCCGTTCCTCCCGTCATCCTGCCCAAGGATCTTGCCCTTGCCTCGGCCTCCCTTCGATCCCCTCATCCGGTCGAGTCCCCTACCCCTACCGGTCACCCCCCTGCGCGCGCCTCCTCCCTCAGCCCCAGGGCCTCGCGGTCGCGCTCGCGCACCAGGTCCTCCCGGAGGATGCGCCCCGGGCCGCCGTCCCGGCCCGCCCGCCAGTTCTTGGGGGCGTGGACTTCCTCGAGGCGGCCCAGGTGGCCGAGCTTCTCCATGCGTTCGACGATCAGGCGCCAGGCGCACGGCGTGTTCGGGTCCACCTCGCAGTTGCCCTTGTTGGTGCCGCCGCAGGGGCCGTTGAGAAGACTCTTCGAGCAGCGGGCCACGGGGCAGATGCCACCGGTGTATTCGAGCACGCAGTCGCCGCACCCCGCACACCGTTCCTCCCAGACGCCGTGGGTGGTCGGGAGGCCGTAGAAGCGGGTGTTGAGCCCTGGAACCATCCTGGCCTCGGGAAAGCGCTCCACGATGGCCTGGGCGCCGACGCCACAGGCGAGGGACACCACGGCGCCCGCCGCCTGGAGGGCCTCGCCGACCCCGTCCAGGTACTCCCACTCACACTGGCGCTGCACGGTGGCGTGGGCCACCTCCCGGGGGGAGCCCGCGAGCTGGGCCTTCATGCGCAGGGAGGCGGCGAGGATCTCGGCCTCCTTGTCTCCGCCGGCGAAGCACACGGTCACGCAGGTGCCGCACCCCAGGACGAGCACATCCGAGGCGTCGGCGGTCATGGCGAGGATCTCGTCGAGGGGCTTCTGTTCGGCGACGATCATGGGAACCCTCTTGTCCTGGGACGGGATGACGGGGTGAACCGGTTGCGCCCGGATCTGCCTACGGTGCTGCGGGCGCCTCCGTGTTGCCTTCCTCCGCGGCCTTCCGCGTTCCGCTCTCCCCCCCCGTCGATCCCGTCACCCCGTCCGGTTTCCTTCCCAACGGGCTCGGCCCCAGCGCTTTCAAGGCCTCGGTCGTTTCGGTGCAGATCTCGGCAAAGCGGGCACCTTCCGCCGAGGAGAGGTGAACCATGCGCACCCTCTCCCCCCCCACGCCGATCTCCTCCAGGAGCTGGGCGATGTAGCGGACTCTTCTCTTTGCGTTCGTATTACCTTCCAGGTAATGGCAGTCGCCCGGCAGTCAACCGGCCACCATCACCCCGTCGGCACCGTGCTCGAAGGCCGAGAGAACGTGGGCCACGTCGAGCTTGCCGGTGCAGGGCAGGCGCACCACCCGCACGGCGTCGGGGTAGCTTAGCCGCATGGCCCCTGCGAGGTCCGCAGCCCCGTACGCGCAGTGGTGGCAGCAGAAGGCGACAATGCCCGGGCTGAACTCGCTCATCTCGGCCTCCTCGTGAGGTGGAAAACCCGTCTTACCCCCGTTTCCCCTAACACCCGCCCGGCGCGGTCCCCTCGGACGGCTTTCCGTGATACCGGGCCCTGCCCTCGAACAGGCCCTCGACCATCGCGCCCACCTGGGCGTCGGTGTAGTGGGCCAGTTGGATGGCCTTTGCCGGGCACTCACCCGCGCACACGCCGCAGCCGTGGCAGGTGGCGGGCTCCACGTAGGCGGCCCCGGCGATGCCGCCCACCCCGCCGGCCTGGGCCTGCATCTGCGGCACCTCGTAGGGGCACACCCGTACGCAGGTGAGGCACCCCACGCACTTTTCCTGGTCCACGTGGGCGACGATCCCCTCGGCGTGGAGCACGTCCTTGGAGAGCACCGTCGCCGCCCGGGCGGCGGCCGCCTGTGCCTGGGCGATGGACTCCGCCAGGAACTTGGGGTAGTGGGCGAGGCCCGCCAGGTATAGGCCGTCGGACTGGAAGTCCACGGGCCGGAGCTTCACGTGGGCCTCCAGGAAGAACCCGTCGCCGTCCAGGGGCACCTTGAGGCGGGTGGCGAGCTCCCCGGCGTCGGCGTGGGGAACCATGGGCTCGGCGAGGACGAGCATCTGCGGGCGCAGCGTCACGGACCGGCCCGAGCCCGCGTCCCGGTAATCCAAGCGCACGGAGCTCCATTCCACCGAGGCCCGGGGCTTTTCGGCCTCGTCGTAGCGCCGGAAGCGCACCCCTCGGCGCCGGGCCTCCGTGTACAGGCGCTCCTTGAAGCCGTAGGTGCGCACGTCCTTGTACAGCACCGTCACCTCGGCGTCGGGCTTGAGCTCCTTGAGCACCAAGGCGTTCTTGATGGCCGTGGTGCAGCAGGTGCGGGCGCAGAAGCGCTCCGCAGGGCCCACGCACAGGATCATGGCGACGCTGTCGGGCAGCGGCCGAGCCGTGAGGTGTGCTGCGGCGTCGTGGCCGTTGCCCCCCGCCTTGCGGTAGAGCAGCTCCTCGAAGTCCAAGGCCGTGACGATGTCGGGGTGGCTGCCGAGCCCGTACTCCGGTCCCCGGTACTCCCGGGCGCCGGTGGCCACCACTGCCACCCCGTGCTCCACTCGCACCGTCTCGCCGCCCGAGCCCGCCAGGGTCGATGAGAAGTTGCCCCGGAAGCCGCCGATCTCCTGCAGGGTGGTGCCCAGGTGCACGTCGATGTTCGGGTGGGCGGCGGTGCGCCCCGCCAGATCCCCGAGCCACTCCGCGGGGCTCTTCCCGTCCTCCAGAAAGCGCAGTTGTCTCAGGTTCCCGCCGAGCTCCGCGGCCTTCTCCACCAGGTGGACGGGGAACCCCTGGTCTGCGAGCTCGAGGGCCGCCGTCATGCCGGCGGCGCCCCCCCCCAGCACCAAGGCGGACTTCCGCACCGGGAATTCCAGGGAGTGCACCGGCTCCAGGCGCCCGGCCCGGGCCACGGCTCCCCGCACGAGGTCCATCGCCTTCTCGGTGGCCCGGTCCCAGGCCCCGGCGTGCACCCACGAGCACTGGTTCCGGATGTTGGCCATCTCGAAGAGGGCCGGGTTGAGTCCGGCGGCCCGGACAGCGTCCTGGAAGAGGGGCTCGTGGGTGCGGGGACTGCAGGACGCCACCACCACCCGGTTCAGGCCCTCCTCCCGCACGATCTCGCTGATGTGGGCCACCGTGTCCTGGGAGCAGGTGTAGAGGTTCGCCTCGGCGTGGGAGACCCCGGGCAGGCCGCCGGCGTAGTCGGCCACCGACGGCACGTCCAGGTAGCCCCCGATGTTCGACCCGCAGTGGCAGACGAAGACCCCCACACGAGGCTCCTCTCCCTCCACGTCGCGCTCGGGCGGGTACTCCGGCAGCCGGGTCAGGGTGCCCCGGGCGGACGACAGGAGGGTACCCGCCCGGGAGGCCGCGCCGCTCGCCTCCACTACGGTCTCCGGGATGTCCTTGGGCTCCCGGAAGGGGCCGGCCACGAAGACCCCGGGCCGGCTCGACTCCAGGGGGTTGAAGAGGGTGGTGTGGCAGAAGCCGTACTCGTCGAGCTCCACCCCCAACCGGCCGCCCAGCTCCCTCACGGACGGGGAGACCTCCATCCCCACCGAGAGGACCACCAGGTCGAAGGGCTCTTGGCGCAGGGCGCCGTCCCGTACGTACCGTACGGTGAGCGCGCCGCTCGCAGGGTCCTCGGTCAGGCGCGAGACCCGGCACCGCTCGTAGCGGATCCCGTAACGCTCGCGGGCGCGGCGGTAGTACTCGTCATAGCCCTTGGAGAAGGACCGGGTGTCCATGAAGAACACGGTCACCTCGGTTCCGGGCTCGTGCTCCACGGCCATGATGGCTTCCTTGGCCGCGTACATGCAGCACACGCTCGAGCAGTAGTCGTGGTTCTGGTCCCGGCTCCCGACGCACTGGAGGAACGCGATCCGCTTCGGGACGGTCCCGTCACCGGGACGCCTCACGTGGCCGTGGGTTGGGCCGGAGGCCGAGAGCATGCGCTCGAACTGCATGGCCGTTACCACGTTGGGGTAGCGGCCGAGGCCGAACTCCTGGCTCAGGCGGGCGTCGTAGAGCTCGTACCCCGGCGCCAGGACGACGGCGCCGACCTGGAGCCACTCCTCCTGCTCCAGCTCCTCGTGGACCACCGCGCCGGCCTTGCAGGCCTCCACGCAGGCGTAGCACTCGGAGCAGACACCGCAGGAGAGGCAGCGTTCCGCCTCGTGACGGGCCTCCGCCTCGGTGTACCCCAAGGCCACCTCGTCGAAGCTGCGGCGGCGCTCGGAGGCGTCTAGGTTGCGCACGTGGAGACGTCCCTCCCGGCGGAGCTCCCCCCGGTCGGCGCCGGCCACCAGGGCCTCACGCGGGATATCTGCCACGGGCAGGCGCTCCTTCGCGGTGCGCCGCAGCGGCTCGCCCCTCAAGTGCGCGTGGATGCCCCGGGCCGCCCGGTGGCCGGAAGCCACGGCGTCGATCAGGAAGGCCGTCCCTGTGGTGCTGTCCCCCGCCGCGAACAGCCCCGGCCGCGAGGTGGCGAAGGTCTCGGGGTCCACGGTGACCGTGTTGTCCCCCCCGATTGCCACCCCCGTGTCGGGGGGCAGGAACGCGAGACCGGCCCTCTGCCCCACGGAGAAGATCACGTTGTCGCACGGGACCTCGTACTCGGAGCCCTCGACGGGGGCCGGGCGCCGCCGCCCCTTCTCGTCCGGGGCGCCGAGGGCCATGCGCTGGAGGCGGAGCCCCCGCACCCGGCCGTCCGGTCCGGCGAGCACCGCCACGGGGTTGGAGAGCCAGTGGAAGTCCACCCCCTCCTCCAGGGCGTGCGCGATCTCCAGGGGGTCGGCGGGGGCTTCCTCCCGGCTTCGGCGGTAGTGCACCGCCACCTGACGGCCGAGGCGCACGGAGGTGCGGGCGCAGTCCATGGCCACGTCGCCGGCCCCGATGACGACTACCCTCTCCCCCAGCTCCGGGGGGGACCCGAGCCGCACGTCGCGCAGGAACGAGGTGTTGGTGAGCACCCCGGGAAGGTCGGCCCCCTCGATGGGCAGCCGGATGCCCTCGTGGGCCCCCACCGCGATGAGGACCGCCGCGTAGCCTTGGGCGAAGAGCTCCTCCACGTTCGTCACGGGGGACTCCAGCCGCAAGTCCACGCCGTAGTCGACAATCTCCTGGACCTCCCTGTCGATCACTTCGGTGGGCAGCCGGTACTGGGGCACGCCCACCCGAAGCATCCCTCCGGCCACGGGCAGCGCCTCGTACACGGTGACCCCGTACCCCTCCAGGCACAGGTCCTTGGCTGCCGAGAGCCCGCACGGGCCCGCGCCGATGATCGCGACCCGTTCCTCGTAGCGCCGAGCCGCCGGCTCCGGCGGCTGGTAGGGCTTGGCATACTCGTGGTCGGTGACGAAGCGCTTCAGCGCACGGATGTCCAGGGCCTGGTCGAGCTTGGCCCGGTTGCACGCGTCTTCGCACCGGTGGTTGCAGATGCGCCCGCAGATGGCGGGGAAGGGGTTGTCGAGCTTGATCGTCCGGAACGCCGCCTCGTAGTCCCCGTTGCGAATGTGGGCGATGTACCCCTGGGCCCGCTGGCCCGCGGGGCACGCGTCGCGGCAGGGGCTGACCCCGATCTTCTCGATGGCGTAAGCGTTCGGGACGGCCTGGGGGTACAGCTTGTGGGCAGCCCGCTGGCGCACGAGGCCTTCGTCGAAGCGGCCCGGGATCTCCACCGGGCACACCTTCTCGCAGTCGCCGCAGGCCGTGCACTTGGCGGGGTCGATGTAGCGGGGGTGGCGGCGGAGCCTGGCCCGGAAGTCCCCTGCCTCGCCTTCGAGGGCGAGGACCTCCGCGCCGGTCAGGATCTCGATGTTCAGGTGGCGGCCCGCGTCCACCAGCTTGGGGCTGATGGTGCACATGGCGCAGTCGTTGGTGGGGAAGGTCTTGTCCAACTGGGCCATGTGGCCCCCGATGGCGGAGCGGCTCTCCGCCAGGTAGACCTTGTAGCCGCTCTCCGCCAGGTCCAGGCTCGCCTGGATCCCGGCGATGCCCCCTCCCACCACCAGCACCGCCCCCGTGGGGCTCTTGCCGCTCGCCATCGATTCTTCTCCCGCTATCCCGCGCCCCCCCCAGGGCCTGCGCGTCCCCGCGGACGCTCCCGGTGCGTCACCGTATCCGCGAACGGACCTCTCAAACGCGCTTCGTGGGCACGAAGGCGTACTCGGGGGTGCCTGCGGCCTCCACCACGCTCTCCGTGGCGGCGGCGCGCCGACCCAGGTAGTCGCAGACCACGGACTGGATCATGTCGCTCGTGTAGTCGGTGGTGATCAGGTCGTCGGCCATCTCGAGCATCTCCATGCCCTCCTGGTACCCGGACCGGTACAGCAGGGAACCCGAGATGGGCAGCACCAGCATCACGCCGATGTTGCTGTTGCGGAAGTCGTCCTGGATGAGCTCGAGAAGCCCCGTGCCGTCCCCCTCGAGATACGGGAAGGTGGAGTGGAGCAGCACCAGGGCGGGTCGCCGGGAGAGGATGGCCCCGCGGGCGCTCGCGACCTCGGCGACCTCTTCCACCCTCACGTCCTGCCGCCCGTCTTGAAGGATTCTCCGGAGGGACTTGCTGCGGCTGCGGTCGGTGTCGAGGATCATGACGTCGGGTCTGGTCTGCATGGCATCCTCCTTTGTCGGGGGCCGCGAGGGCCCGGAAAATCCCCGCCGTTGCCCTTGTGGGATAGCAACGACCGTGCCATGCGTGTAACCAATTGGAATTACTCGTGTTTTTTCTCGGCGAAGGGGCCGCCGCGTTTGGGGCCCCTGGATCTGGGGCATCCTGCCCCAAAAGTTGGGCGTCCCCCGGGGTCGGGTCCCGGCTCCCCAGGGCAAAACGGCGCCGGATGCGGGTTCTCGGGTGGGGCACTTCGCCCCCGGCCTCAGCCCAGCCCGTACTCCTTGAGCTTTCGGTAGAGCGTCTTGCGGTCGATCCCCAGCACCTGGGCCGCCTGGGCCCGGCGGTCGCCGCAGGCCCGCAGCACCAGGGACACATGGTCCCGCTCGAGCTCGGCCAGGGTCGGGAAGCGCTTTTGCTCCCCCGGCTGGTTCTTCAGGAGGTAGGCGGGGAGACTCGAGGGGCGAAGCACCTCGGAGTCCTCGATGACCACGGCCCGCTGGACGATGTTCTCGAGCTCCCGGATGTTCCCGGGGAAGTCGTAGGAAGACAGCACGGCCAGAAAGGACGGGGAGACCTCCCGGAACCGCTTGCGCGCCTTGGCCCCGTACTTGGCCACGAAGAAGGCGACCAGCTCCGGGATGTCCTCGGCCCGCTCCTTCAGGGGGGGCAGGTGGATCGGGAAGACGGCCAGGCGGTAGTACAGGTCTTCCCGAAAACGGCCCTGGCGGATGGCTTCGTGGAGGTCGGCGTTGGTGGCCGCGATCAGGCGCACGTCCACGGTCTTCACGGCGGTTCCGCCCACGGGTTTGATCTGCCGCTCCTGGACCACCCGCAGGAGCTTGGACTGGATGCCGGGGGAGAGGTTGCCCACCTCGTCCAGGAAGAACGTGCCCCCGTCGGCGAGCTCGAAGAGTCCCCGCTTCGGGGCCTCGGCCCCGGTGAATGCCCCCTTCACGTGCCCGAAGAGCTCGCTCTCCAGAAGCGGCTCGGCCAGCATCGAGCAGTCCACGGCCACGAACTCCTGGTCTTTGCGGGGCGAGAGCTCGTAGATGGTCCGGGCGATGACCTCCTTTCCCGTACCGCTCTCTCCGGTCAGGAGCACGTTGCCGTCGGTGCGGGCCACCTTGTCGATCAAGGCGTTGACCTCGCGCATCGCCGAGCTGCGGCTGATGACGAAGGCGTCGCCTTTGGCGGCCTTGAGCTGCCGGCGCAGCTGCTCGTTGGCGAACCGCAGGCGCCGCCTCTCCTCGGCCCGGGCCGTGATGATCCGGACCTCCTGGGGGGAAAAGGGCTTGGGCATGTAGTCGTAGGCCCCCAGCCGAAAGGCCTTGAGGACGTTCTCCACCGAAGGGTAGCCGGTGATCATGACGATGATCACCTCGGGATCGGCTTCCTTGAGGCGGGCCAGGGTCTCCATGCCGTCGATCCCCGGCATCTTCAGGTCGAGGAAGACGAGGTCGCACCCCCCCCGGGTGAACGCCTCCACGGCCTCGGAGCCGTTGTCCACCGCCACCGAGTCGTGACCCATGCGCTTGAGGGTCTTTGCCAGGCCCTCGCGGATGGAGCGCTCGTCGTCGACGATGAGGGCTCTCACGGTCCCTCCTCTTCCGAGACCGGCAGGACGACCGTGAAGGTGGTGCCGCCCCCCGGCCCGCAGGTCAAGCGGATGTCTCCCCGGTGCATGCGGATGATGTTGTAACAGAGGCTCAGGCCCAGGCCGGTACCCTTGCCGGGCTCCTTGGTGGTGAAGAACGGGTCGAAGATCCGGTTTCGGATCTCCGCCGGGATGCCGGGCCCCGTGTCGGTGAACGACACCGACACCACGCCGGCCTCCGGCTCGAAACGCGAAGAGAGGGTGAGCAGGCCCTCCCCCTCCATGGCGTCCACCGCGTTGGTCACGATGTTGGTGAACACCTGCTTGATCTGGCTGGGGTTTCCCGTGGCCGGGGGCAGCCCCTCGGCGAGGTGCGATTCCACCCGGATGTTGTGGAACAGCGCCTTGTTCCCGAGGAGAGAGAGGCACTGCTCCACCGCCGCGTTGAGGTCCACGGGCTCGTGGTAGCGCTTCTTCTGGTGGGCGAAGTCCAGGAGGGAGTTGACGATTTCGCGGCAGCGCCGGGCCTCTTGGACGATGCGGTCCATGTCCTCCCGGAAGGGGTTGGAGAAGTCCATGTCCTCCAGCAGGAGCCCCCCGAAGAGGAGGATTCCCCCCAGGGGGTTGTTGATTTCGTGGGCCACGCCGGCGGCGAGCTTCCCCAAGGACGCCATCTTGTCGGCGTGGATCAGCTGCAGCTGCACCTCCTCGAGCTTCCGCTCCATCTCCACGATGTCTCGGGTGTCCTGGATGTACGAGACGGTCCCCGCCTCCCGGCTGGCCTCGTCGTACAGCAGGTGCACCGTCATCCACACCGGGATCCGGCTGCGGTTCTTCCCGATCAGGATCGCCTGGTACCGGTCGAGCACCCCGGGGCCGTCGTGGGTCGGCTCCCGCACGCGGGCCAGCACGTCACGGCCCGCCTCCCCGTCGTACAGGTCCTGGACGTACTTGCGCCGCACCACCTCTCCGGCGTGATACCCGAGCAGCTTCTGGGCTCCCCGGTTGAACACCTCGATCCTGCCCCGCATGTCGGTGACGATGATGCACTGCAGGGAACCCTCGATGATGCTGGAGAGGAAACGCAGCCGGGAGGCCTGTGCCCGCTCTCGCTCGGACCGGGCCGTGGTGTCGTGCAGCCGTGCCGCCACCACGGGCCGCTGCGGGCTGGGTCGCACCAGGCTGAAGGTGGCGTCCAGGACTCGGGGGGGGCAGAGGGGCCGTTCCAGGGTGAGCTCGATCGATACCCGGCCGGCCGTTCCCTCCAGGAGCGGGCGGACCGCCTCTCGGGTCTGGCTGCCGGCCCGGTCGCCGAGACAGAAGTAGAGGCCCCTCCGGAGAACGTCCTCCGGGGAGCTCCCGGTCAGCTCACGAAAGGCCCGGTTGGCGTAGGCGATCTTGCCCCTCGCGGGGCGAAATGCCACGGCCGGGTCCTCGCTCTCCTCCACCAGGTCGGCGAGGAGCTTGAGGCGGCTGTCTTCCCGGTTGGATACGGCCATCGAATCTCGTGCGCCGGGTTGAGAAGATCCGATACGTCGTTCTGGCAAGACCCTCGCGCGCAGGGGGTGTTCAGCGCACTGGCGCACAGATGCGACGCAAGCGCCCAGGGCTTGGGCGCCCCTGGTTCGCCCCCGATCATACCATCGAGGGCGGTACGTGCAACTGTGTTCTATTCGGCGCCCGGCCTGCGGCGGTGCCCGGGAACCGGGCGGGTGGCCCAACCCGCTCCGGGGCTGTCGGGCCGGGCTGGCCCCAGGGCCACCTCCTGTGGCAGGATGCGGTCCGCCCGGGAGAAGGTCCCCGGAGCGCGGGCGGCGAGGGAGGGCAGGGTATCTCGGTGAACAGCGAGCGCTCGCAGCACGGAAGGAGACGCTCCCCCTCGGGGGGGCCCGGAAGCCCCCGCTCCGGCCGGGACGAGGGGCAGCCTGCCCCGGCGCGGCCGGGGCGGTGGCGGGTCCTCCCGGCCCTGGTCTGGTTCCTTGCCGCTGCCGGGTTTGCCTCGCCGGCCGGGGCCGGGGAGCGCTTCGCCACGGTCTTCGCAGGGCTGGCCTCGAACGAGTCCGTGGGGAAGACCACGGCCTTCCGGGCGGGCACCTTCGACTCCTATCTCCTGGCCCTGGGACTTGCCCAGACGGTGGGACGGCACGGCCACTGGGCCCGCTGGGAGGCGGAGGTACAGGCGGTCAAGCACATGGGGCTCCAGACCCACGGCGAGGCGAACGGCCTCGTGATCCTGCGGTGGCTCGCCTTCCCGTGGAACGCTTACCTGCCCACCTCCGTCGCAGTGGGCGACGGTCTCTCTTACGCCACCCGGGTGCCCGAGGTGGAGATCCGGCGGCACGGGCGCTCGACGCGGCTCCTGAACTACCTCCTCTTCGAGATCACCCTGGCTCTTCCTGGGGAACAGCGCTGGAGCCTCTCCCTCCGCCAGCACCACCGCTCCGGGGTCTTCGGCCTCCACGACGGGGTGCACGGGGGCTCCGACTTCTGGGGCGCGGGATTGCGCCGCTTGTTCTGAGGTTCCTCCTCCGGCGGCCCGCCAAGGACGGCCGAGGCCGCCCGCACCGGCCAGCGCCGCCGCGCCCCCCCGGGTTGCGACGGGTCTCGGAGGGGCTCCCCGGCCATGAGCACGTGTCGGGCGGTGGGTCCGGGCGCCTGCGGTCCTTGCCCGCGCTCCCCGATCTTTCGTATGCTTTCTCGAAACCCCGGGGAGGAGGCCGCCGATGGACTGCACCCAGAAAGCCAACGCATCCCTGTGCTCCTGCACGTACACCTCCTGCGACAAGCGGGGGGCCTGCTGCCGGTGCATCGCCTACCACCGCGAGAGGAACGAGATGGTGGGGTGCTACTTCACCCCGGAAGCGGAGCGCACCTACGACCGCTCCATGAAGGCCTTCGCCGCGCAGCTCCGGTAGGAGTAGCGCGGGGCCGGCGGGCGTTGCGCCGGAGGGGCCGCGGGCCGGGCGAGGGGGCCTGGAAGGCTGGAGGATCGATGGTACCCTGCCGGGGGACGGCGGGCCGGGGCCGCCCATGGAACTCAGAGGAGGTGCCCATGCTCAGCAAGAAACTGCAGGACGCCCTGAACGAGCAGATGAAGAACGAGTTCTACTCCGCCTACATCTACAAGGGGATGCAGGCATACTTCGAAGGGGAGGAGCTGAAGGGGTTCGGAAACTGGTTCCGCGTGCAGGCTCTGGAGGAGCTCACCCACGGGGAGAAGTTCTTCGGCTTCGTCCTCGAGGCGGGGGGCCAGGCGGATCTGCGCGGGATGGACGCCGTCCGTTCCGCGTACCGGACCCCCCTGGAGGCCTTCGAGACCGCCCTGAAGCACGAGCAGTTCGTGACCTCGCGGATCAACGACCTGATGGACCTGGCCCGCAAGGAGAGCAACCACGCCGCCCAAATCTTCCTCCAGTGGTTCGTCACCGAGCAGGTGGAGGAGGAGGCGAGCGTAACGGCCTACGTGCGCAAGCTCAAGATGGTCAAAGGGGACGGCCGGGGGGTTCTGCTCCTCGACCAGGAGGCCGGCCAGCGCGTCTTCACCCCCCCGCCGGGAACGTGAGGACCGAGCGCCTCCTTTGGGCAGAAGGCCCGGCGCACCCGGGCCTTCTGCGCTAGGACGACCGAAGAGGCGCCCCGCCTCAGCGGAGGGACCGTGACCCCCACCAGCTCCCCTGTGCGCGCCCCGCCGGGTGATTCCGCGGGAGAGCCGTGGCGGGCCGTCTTCGACGCCCTCGACGACGCCATCTTCGTCCACGACACGCTCACCGGCGGGATCGTGGAGGTGAACCCCGCCGCCTGCCAGCTCTTCGGGTGGACACCCGACGAGCTCCGGGGCAGGACGGCCGGGGACATCAGCAGTGGCGAGCCCCCCTTCACCCAGGCGGACGCCCGGCGGTGGGTGTCCCTCGCCACGCGCAAGGGCCCCCAGCGCTTCGAGTGGCTGTACCGGGACCGCAGCGGGCGGTTGTTCTGGACCGAGGTGAGCCTGCGGCGGGCGGTCGTCGCCGGCCAAGACCGGGTGCTCGCCTGCGTGCGAGACATCTCGGACCGCAAGCGCGTGGACGAGGTGCTGCGCCAGAGCGAGGAGCGCTACCAGAACGCCTTCCACGGGGCCGGGCTGGGCATGGCCCTTTGTTCTCCCGAGGGGCGGTTTCTCCAGGTGAATCGCGCTCTGTGCGATCTGCTCGGCATCCCGGAACGGGAGCTCGTGGGCCGGTCGTTCCTCGACGTGACCCACCCGGAGGATCGGGAGGGGAGCTGCGCCCTCATGCACCGCCTCCTGACCGGGGAGATCCCCGGGTATCACCTGGAGAAGCGCTACCTGACCCGCGGCGGCGAGCCCCGCTGGGTATCACTGGACGTGACCCTCGTCCGGGACGGGGAGGGGGCGCCCCGTCACACGGTGAGCCAGATCCAGGACATCACCGAGCGGAAGAGCGCCGAGGAGGCCCTCCGAGCGAGCGAGGAGCGGTTTCGCAAGATCGCCGACGCCACCAGCGACATGATCCACCTGGTGGACGGGAGGGGCCGCATCCGGTTTGTCAACGCGGCCACGGAGCATCTCCTGGGGTACAAGCCGGGAGCCCTCCTGGGCCGGCCGGTGGAGTTCCTGATCCACCCCGAAGACCGCGACCGCTCCCGGGGGGAGCGGGACGCCATCGCCCGGGGAGAGACCGTCGGGCCCTTGGAGCTGCGCCTGCTCATGGCCGACGGGGGCTCCCTGGAGGTGGAGGTGAGCAGCTTCCGCTTCCGGACGGAGGACGGGGCGGACAGCGTGGGGGCGATCCTCCGGGACGTCTCCGGGCGGCGGGCGGCCGAGCGGGAGCGGGCCGCCGTGGAGCGGGAGCTCCGGCGCAGCCAGACCCTGGAGGCGGTGGGCCGCCTCGCCGGGGGAGTGGCCCACGACTTCAACAATCTGCTCGGAAGCATCCTCGGCTGCGTGTACGTCGCCAGGCTCGCCCTGAGAAGCTCGGCCCGCGGGGCGGCGGAGTTGGACCGAATCCAGGCCCTGTGCCAGCGGGGGGGGGAGCTGACACGCCACCTCCTCTCCGTGGCCCGCCGCCGTCCCGGGCGCGAGGAGCTCCTCCAGGTGGGACCCTCCGTGGACGAGGTGCGGCAGATCCTGGAGCGCACCCTCCCCCGGAACATCCTCGTGGAGACGTCGGTCGATGAGGGGCTTCCGCCGGTGCGGGCCGACCGGTCCCTGCTCACGGCGGCGCTCCTCAACCTGGCACTCAACGGCCGCGACGCGATGTCCGGGGGCGGCACGCTGCGGATCCGGGCGGGCCGGAGCCGGGAAACCACGGGGGAGGAGTGGGTCGATCTGGAGGTGGCCGACACCGGGCACGGCATCAGCGAGGCCCTCCGGGAAAGGATCTTCGACCCGTTCTTCAGCACGAAGTCGGCGGAGCTGGGCGTGGGGCTCGGCCTGTCCACGGCGCAGGCCTCGGTGCAGCGCTGGGGAGGGAAGCTCCTCGTAGACTCTGCACCCGGCGAGGGCAGCACCTTCACCGTTCGGCTGCCCGCGGCGCCGGCGCGGCGGCGCCGTTCCGCCCGGGCCCGCCCGGGAACCCGGCCGGGACACCCACTCACGCCCCGGGCGGTGCTCCTGGTCGAGGACGAGGAGGACGTGCAGCGCCTCCTCGTGGCGGTTCTGGAAGACCACGGATACCGCGTGGCGTGGGCCCGGACGGGCCTCGAGGCCATGGAGCGTCTCCAGAAGGATCCCCAGCGGTTCGGGCTCGTCGTCCTGGACCTGATCCTGCCGGAGCTGGGGGGGGACCAGGTGTACCGCGTCCTGCGGGGCCTCGCCCCCGAGGTCCCGGTGCTCGTGATTTCCGGGCGGGAGGATCTGGCCGGGACCCTGACCCCCGACTGCCCGTTCGTCCGAAAACCCTTCGACGGGGAACAGCTCTTGGCCGGCGTCGCCACGGCTCTGCGGGGCCACCCGTGAGGCCCCGCAGAGCCGTGGCTGCGGTTGCCCTGCTGCTCGCCTCGGGGAGCGCCTCCTGGTCGGGGACCGCCGCCTTGGCCGGCTCGCTGGTGCACCACGATCTCTCCGTCGAGCTCGACCCGGCCCGGCGCCGCATCGAGGTGACGGCTACCCTCACCCTGCCGGAAGCCCGCGCCGCCTCCGGGCAGGCGGTCTTCCTCCTCCACGAGAATCTCTCCGTCGCCGCGGTTTCCCCAGGCGCGGCCCTCCGGCGGATCGCCGAGTCGCCGGGTTCCGTCGACTTTCCCGCGGGAAGCGCCGCCTACCGGGTCCACCTGCCCCCCGGGGAGCGGGCCTTCACCGTGCGTTACTCCGGGGTCTTGCACGATCCCCTCTCGGCGGAGCAGGAGTACTCCCGGGGGTTCCGCCGGACCTCGGGGCTGGTGGGAGAGGAAGGGGCGTTCCTGTCCGGGGCCTCCCTCTGGGTGCCGCAGCTGGGGCGGGAGCTCGTAACCTTCTCCTTGGATGTTCGGCTTCCCCGCGGGTGGGACGCCGTGAGCCAGGGCCGGCGAACGGCCCACGAACGGGGTGAGGCCGGCACCCGGGCCCGGTGGGAGGAGTCCTCCCCCCAGGAGGGGATCTACCTGGTCGCCGGGCCCCTCACCGAGCTCTCCCGGCAACACGGGCCCTGGGAGGTCCAGGTGTTTCTGCGACAGCCCGACCCGGAACTGGCGGGGCGGTACCTGGAAGCCGGGGGGCGGTATCTGGAGATGTACTCCCGGCTGCTGGGCCCCTACCCCTATGAGAAGTTCGCGCTGGTGGAGAATTTCTGGGAGACGGGGTACGGCATGCCCTCCTTCGCCCTGCTGGGCCCCCGGGTCCTGCGCCTCCCCTTCATCCTGCACAGCTCCTATCCCCACGAGATCCTCCACAACTGGTGGGGAAACGGGGTGTACGTGGACTACGGGTCCGGCAACTGGGGCGAGGGCCTCACCGCCTACCTGGCGGACCACCTGCTCCAGGAAACCCAGGGCGGCGGGGCCGAGTATCGGCAGGCCACCCTCCAGAAGTACGTCGACTACGCCTCCCGGCAGCGAGACTTCCCCCTGCGGGAGTTCCGCGCCCGCCACAGCTCCGCGACCGAGGCCGTCGGGTACGGCAAGAGCCTCCTGTTCTTCCACATGCTCCGGTTGCAGCTGGGCGACGAGGTCTTTCTCCGGGGCTTGAGGGGGTTCTACAAGGCCAACAAGTTCCGGGCCGCCACCTTCGACGACCTGCGCCTGGCGCTGGAGGTGGCGTCGGGTCAGGACCTGCGGGGGGAGTTCGATCAGTGGGTGGAGCGGACCGGGGCCCCGGCCCTCGTCTTGTCCGGGGTCTCCGCCGCGCCGGCCCCCCAGGGGGACGAGTGGGTGCTGGCGCTGCGGATCGACCAGGTGCAGCAAGGCATCCCGTACCGCCTCCGGGTTCCGGTGGCGGTCACCTTGGAGGGCCGGCAGGAGGCTCACCGGGCGGTGCTGGAGATCGGCGCCCGGTCCACGACCTTCCGGCTCCAGGTCCCCGGACGCCCCGTGCGCGTCGACGTGGATCCGGAGCTCGACCTCTTCCGGCGCCTCGACCCGGCGGAGCTCCCCCCCGCCCTGAGCGGGGGGTTCGGGGCCGAGGCCGTGCTCGTCCTCTTGCCTTCCGGGGCCCCGCCGGAGCTGCTGGCCGCCTACCGGGAGGTCGCCCGGGGTTGGGCCCGCTCCCAGCCCGGGCGGTGGGAGGTGGTCGAGGATCGGGAGGTGGCCGCACTCCCGGCGGACCGGGCGGTGTGGCTCCTGGGATGGGATAACCGGTTTCTCTCCGCCCTGGAGCAAAGCCTGCGCCCCTACGGTGCCACCCTCGGTCGCGGGGGGGCGAGGTGGGACGGCGTCGAGGTGCCTGCGGGTACCAGCGCGGCCGTCCTCGTCGGTCGCCACCCCGCGGACCCCGGTCTGACCCTGAGCCTGGTGGCCACGGGCAACCCGGCGGCCCTTCCCGGCCTGGGGCGGAGGCTCCCCCACTACCACAAGTACAGCTACCTCGCCTTCGAGGGGGACGAGCCCCACAACACGGCCAAGGGCCGTTGGCCCGTGGTGGACTCCCCCCTGAGCGCGGCCCCCTCCGGCGGGCCCCTCCCGCCTCCGGGGGTGCTTCCTCACCGGGAGCCCCTGGCACGACCCCCACCGGCCTTTTCGGCCGAGGGCATGGCCGACACGGTGCGGGCGCTGTCCTCCCCGGGTCTCGAAGGGCGGGATTCGGGCACCCCGGGGCCGGACGCGGCTGCCGAGCGCATCGCGGAGGGGTTTCGGGCCGCGGGGCTCGTCCCTGGCGGGGACGGGGGCTCCTACTTTCAGACCTTCGCTGCCCGGGAAGGGGCTCCCGAGGGGGAGCCTGCCCTGCGAAATGTCATCGGGGTGCTGCCGGGCCACCGGCAGGACTGGGCGGGCCAGAGCGTCGTGGTGGGGGCCCGCTACCACCACCCGGGCCGAGCCCCGGGTCGCGCCGAGGACCGGGGTCACGCCGATCGCGGGGCGGAGGAGGATGCCGGCGGTGTGGCGGTGCTCCTGGGGCTCGCCCGGACCCTGGGCCCCGGTCGGAGCCGGACGTGGCGCCCCGCCCGGACCCTGGTCTTTGCCGCCTTCGCGGGGGAAGAGGCGGGGCGCCTGGGATCTCGCCACTACGCTGCGGCGGGCGGGCCCCACCCTGCGTCGCGGGCCGTGGCCATGCTCAGCCTCGACACCGCGGGGCGCCCGGGTTCCGGCCCGCTCCGGGTGCTGGGAGGTGGCACGGCCCGGGAGTGGAATCAGCTCTTCCAGGGGGCTGGCGTGGTGACGGGGGTCCCGGTGGAGGTCGCGGCCCGGGACCCGGGGGGAAGCGACCCGGTGAGCTTCCACGAGATCGGGGTGCCGGCGGTGCAGGTCTTCACCGGGCCCCGCCCCGACGTGCGCCGGGCGACCGGCACCGCCGATCGGGTCGATGGGCAGGGGCTCGTCCGGGTTGCCTCGGTGGTCCAGGAGATGCTGGAATACTTGACCGGGAGCCCGGACCCCTTGACGAGTACGCTGCCGGATGCCTCGGGCGCGGGGAGCCGCCTGGGGGAGGGCGCAGGCCGGCGAAAGGTGTACCTCGGCACCGTGCCGGATCCCGCCCACGAGGGACCGGGTCTGCGCCTCTCCGGCGTGTCCCCCGGCTCCCCGGTGGAGCGGGCGGGTCTACTCCCGGGTGACGTGGTTCTGGGCCTGGGGGGGGTGCGGGTGGAGACCCTGTCCGATTACGCCCGCGCCCTCAGGGCCCTGGCCCCCGGCGACGACGTGCGGGTTCGGTTTCTGCGGGAGGGCCGGGAGTGGGAGGTGTCGGTCCGCGCGGAGGAGCGGTGAGGGGGGTCGCCCCCGGCGACGACCCGGGGGAACAGTCGAGGGCAGGAGGGAGGACGGCACCCATGGAGAGGATCCTGCGGACGGCCGCGATTGGGCTGGCGCTGCTGGCGGGGGGCGTCCTCGTCCCCGCAGGGGCGATCGGCGCGGAGCTCGCGGCGGAGTCCAGGACCTCGGCGGTCACGGTCTTCGCCGACCGCGCCGTGGTGACGCGCGCTGCGGAGGTGGACCTCCCCCGGGGCGAGGCCACGGTGGTCGTCGGGGGCCTGCCCGCGGGCCTCATCGAGGATTCCCTCCGGGTCGAGGGTCGGGCCCCCATGGGACTGGTGCTGGGGCCCCTGGAGAGCCGCCCGGTCTTCTCGGAGGAGCTGGTGCGGGACAGGGAGCGGCGCCTGACCGAGGAGCTGCAGGGGCTCCGGGACGAGGAGCGGGCCTCGGCCGACCACGCCCGGGCCCTGCAGACACAGCTGGCCTTCATCGAGGCCTTGGGCAAGAAGCTCCCGGAGCGCCTCGACGCCGAGCTCGCCCGGGGGGCAACGGAGCCAGGGCTCTGGAGGGAAGCGTGGACCGCGGTCGGCGCCGGGGCAGCAGAGACCTACGCGGCCATCCAGGCGACCGAGGTGGCCCGGCGGGCCATCGGGGAGAAGATCCGCCGGGTCCAGCAGGAGCTCGCTCAGGTCGCCACGGGCCGGCGCGAGGAGGTCCAGGTGCGGCTCCGGGTGGCCGCGGTGGAGGCGGGACGGGCGACCCTG
Source organism: Deferrisomatales bacterium (assembly GCA_033551855.1). GTDB lineage: Bacteria > Desulfobacterota > Deferrisomatia > Deferrisomatales > JACRMM01 > JBFLZB01. Next base: position 27,548 of record JAWSUI010000001.1, on the reverse strand, counting down.
CTCCTCTCCTACCACGTGGGGGGGGCCGAGTGGTCGCCTGCGTACGACGCGAGGCTGTCTCCCGAGGAGGGCTCCCTGTACCTGGACCAACTCGCCCGGGTGCGCCAGAGCACCGGCGAGGACTGGAACGAGGTGACGCTGACCCTGTCCACCGCTCGGCCGGGGGTGGGGGCCGAGCCCCCGGGCCTGGACCCCTGGTTCATCGACTTCCTGCGCGTCGCGCCCCTGCCCCGGGCGAAAGGGCCGGCGGCCGAGGACGTGGCGCTGCGCCTGGAGACCGCGGCAGCCCCCGACGCGGGGGCCCTGGCGGCTGCCCGCCAAGAGGCGGAGGTGGTCGCCGGTGAGTTCGCGGCCGAGTACCGCATCCCGGGGACCGTCACCGTACCGTCGGACCGCCAGCCCCATCAGTTCGCCGTCGGGGGCCAGACCCTCGAGCCCCGCCTCTCCGTGCGGGCCGTCCCGAAGCGGGAGCCGGTGGGCTACCTGCTTGCCCGCGCCGTCCTCCAGGGGCCGGCGCCGCTCCTGCCGGGCCCGGTAGCCCTGTTCCGGGGCGACACCCACGTGGGCAGGGTGAGTCTGCCCCTCGTCCGCCCGGGGGAAGAGCTGGAGCTGTCCTTCGGGGCCGATGACCGGGTTCGCGTCGTCCACGCCTTCGAAACGGGGGAGCGCTCCCGCAGGGGGATCTTCGAGAAGCGCCGCCGCGAAGAGCGGCGGTACCGGATGGCGGTCGGCAACCACCACGGGCGGCCCCTGGAGGTCACCGTCCTCGACCAGCTCCCGGTCCCCCGGGACGAGCGGATCCACGTGGAGCTCCTCGAAGGCTCTACGCCGCCCACGGAGCGGGACGCGGAAGGGGTGCGAGGCGTGGTCGCCTGGCGCCGGACCTACCAGCCGGGGGAGGAGGTCACCATCCGCTTCGGCTACGCCGTGACCTACCCGGAAGGGGAGACCGTGCCGGGGTTCTGACGTGCCCGAGGCCACCAACTCGGGATCGACGGCGGCATCTGGGCCGAGATCCCTGTCGGAATCGACGCCGGTCGCGGCGGGAGGCGGACGTGGACAAGGTGAAGCTCGGGCCGAAGACGTGTCTCTACCCCATGCCGACGGTCCTGGTGGGGGCCCTGGTCGGGGGAAAGGCCAACTACCTGACGGTGGCCTACTGCGGGATCGTCCAGCACAAGCCGCCCATGGTGGCCGTCACCCTGGGGCGGGGCCACTACACGAACGTCGGGATCCGGGAGCACGGAACGTTCAGCGTCAACATCCCGCCCGCCCGGCTGGCGGAGGTGACCGACTGGGTCGGCCTCCACTCCGGCGCGGCGGTGGACAAGTCGGGGGTGTTCGAGAACGTCTACGGTGTCCTCGGCACGGCGCCCATGATCCGGGAGTGCCCCCTCAACCTGGAGTGCCGCGTCGTCCGGACCCTGGACCTGGGGGGGATGAACGAGGTCTTCATCGGGGAGATCGCCGAGGTGTATGCGGACCCGGGGATCCTGACCGAGGGCCTCCCGGACCTTGCCAAGCTCGACCCCATCGTCTTCTCCATGCACGACAACACCTACTGGAGGGTCGGCGAGAAGCTGGGCACGGCGTGGAGCCTGGGAAGGGCCTTCCGGGGGGGCCGGCGGGGGGCGGGGGCTGCCCCGGGGGGATGACGGGTCGGGAGAGGCCGCAGGGGCGCTCCGCCCAGGACAAGACGCATCGGGGAGGGGACGGGAGAGAAGGGATGAAGAGGATCGCGTGTGCAGCGGCGGCAATCCTGCTCGGGCTATCCGGCTGCGCCGGCATGGAGACCAAGACGGGGCAGGGCGCCGCGGTGGGCACGGCGGCCGGGGCGGCAGTCGGGGCCGGGTTGGGCCAGGCCATCGGGAGGGACACCAAGTCCACCCTCATCGGGGCTGCGATCGGCGCGGCGGCGGGCGGCCTGACCGGCGCCGCGGTGGGCAGCTACATGGACCGCCAGGAGGAGGCCATGCGCCAGGCACTGGCCGAGTCCGAGGCGGCGAGCGTCCGGCGGGAGCTGGACGTCCTCTCCGTGACCTTCAAGGGGGACGTGAGCTTCGACGTCAACTCCGCCGCCCTCAAGCCCGGCGCCCAGGACGAGGTGGCCCGGGTCGCCCGGGTGCTCAACCAGTACCTCCAGACGACCCTGCTGGTGGCGGGCCACACCGACAGCACCGGGGCCGAGGAGTACAACCAGCGGCTCTCGGAGAGGCGCGCGGACTCGGTGAAGAACGCCCTCGTCGGCCACGGGGTCGCCCCGGGGCGGGTCACCACGGTGGGGTACGGCCCGTCGCGGCCGATCGCCGACAACGCCACCCCCGAGGGGCGCCAGCTCAACCGGCGGGTCGAGATCCGGATCGAGCCCCAGCAGGGCTGACCGGGCCCCGGCCCGGGCCGTTCACCGTTGGGAGGGTTCCATGACCGACGCAGTGGCCACGGGGGAGTTCGCCCCCCTCACCGGCAGACAGGCTCGGTTCCTGAGGGGCCTCGGCCACGGCCTGGAGCCGCGGGTGACCGTGGGCAAGGAGGGGGTGACCGACGCGGTGGCCGCCTCCCTGGACGCGAATCTCTCGGCCCACGAGCTCGTGAAGGTGCGTATCGGGCCGGGGTGTGCCCGGGACCGCCGTGATGTGGCGGGGGACCTCGCCGCGCGCTCCGGAGCGCGGGTCGCCCAGATCCTGGGACGCACGGTGCTGTTGTACCGGGCGGCCGGCAAGCCGGTCATCCTCCTTCCGTGAGGGGCGGGTGAGGCGGCCGTGACGGGGTCCCGCGCCGGGGCTGCCGCGGCGTCGATCGGCCGAGTGCGGGAGGGCGGATGAGCAGCGACAAGGGGGCGGTGGTCCTGTGTGCGGAGGGCATGTGGGCCTGCGGACACGGGGAGGGCCACCCCCTGAAGCCCGAGCGGCTGCGGCGCACCTTCGAGCTCCTCAGCGCGTACCGCGCCTTCGACGGTCCGGGCTCCGCCGTGGTGGCGCCGCCGCCGGCGACCCGGGAGGAGCTCGCCCTGTTCCACGCCCCGGAGTACCTGGAGGCGGTGGCCGCCCTGAGCCGGGGAGAGAGGGTCGCGGAGGCGGGGCGGTACAACTTCGGCCCCGGGGACAACCCGGTCTTCCCGGGCATGTACGAGACCGAGGCCCTGAAGGCGGGGGGAGCCCTGGCGGGCGCGCGCCTCCTCCTCGCAGGACGGGCCGGCACGGCGTTCAGCTTCGCGGGGGGGTTCCACCACGCTCGGCCTGCCCGCGCGAGCGGCTTCTGCGTCTTCAACGACGCGGCGGTCGCCATCCGGTGGCTGGTCGAGAGGGGGCTGCGGGTGGCCTACGTGGACGTGGACGTGCACCACGGCGACGGGGTGCAGGCCGCCTTCTACCGCATGGACCAGGTCCTCACGATCTCCCTCCACGAGACCCCTCTCACCCGCTTCCCTGGAACGGGGTTCGCCGACGAGGTGGGGGAAGGGGAGGGGCGCGGCTTCAGCCTCAACGTGCCCCTGGCGCCGGGGACCACCGACGAGGTCTACCTCTGGGCCTTCGGGGAGGTGGTGCCCCCGGCGGTGGGGCGGTTCGCGCCCGACGTCCTGGTGACCCAGCTCGGGGTGGACACCCACTACTCCGACCCCCTGGCCCAGCTGCTCCTCACCACCCGGGGCTACGCCCGGGTGGTGGAAGAGCTGGGCGACCTGGGCCGGGCGACCCGGGGCTGGCTGGCTCTGGGAGGCGGCGGGTACCGCGTGGAGCTCGTGCCCCGGGCCTGGGCTCTGGCCTACGGCGTGATGACTGGTCGGAGCTTCCCCGACCGTCTGCCGGCGGAGTACGCCGACCGGTACGGGCTGGGGCGCCTGCACGACGAAGGGGGAATCGTCGTTCCCCCGGGTTGGGCGGACGCCGCCTGGGCCTATGCCCGGGCCTCCGTCGAGGCCCTGCGGCAGGCGACGGGCGGCCGGTGGGGTCCTTGACCAGGTTCCCCGCCGACCGCCGCACCCCGGTGCCGCCCTCCTACCAGCAGCCTCCCCTCTCCCCCCTGCCGCGGTCCCGCTTGCCGGGGCCGACCTCCAGGGAGGCGAGCTTCTCCAGTTGCTCCGCGGACAGGACCTCCCGCCGCTCGAGGTGGTGCTCCAGCCCGGCGTCTGCCATCCGGCCCCGGAGCTCTTGCAGCTCGGCCTGCTTCGACCGTAGGGATTCGGCGCCGGCGTCCGGGTCGGTCCACAGGCGGCGCAGCTCTTCGCGCTTGGCCAGGAGCTCGTTGCGCAGGGGGGCGGTCTCTTCCCGGTGGGACTTGCCCAGGGCCCGGAGCCGTTCCTGCTGGTCCTCTGTCAGGCCGAGGGCCTCCGCGGCACGGGGGCCGAGGCCCATGGGGCCCTTGCCGGGGCCTTTGCCCCCCCTGTTTCCGGGACCCTGGCCCCACGGGCCGGCAGCCGCGACCGAGGCCGCGACGAGGACGGCGGCCGTCGTCAAGAAGAGGTGTCTCGTTCCCATGGTTCTGTCTCCTTCCTCGCAGAGGGTGGTCGGGCTCCGCCCCGGTGGGGCGGTGCCCGGGTTCGGCCCGGCCGCGGGACCGGCGCCTTGCCCCATACCTTTGCATCCCCCGTGCCGGCCGGCCGGGTCGCGGGTGTTTCCCCTTCGGACGCGGGTTCGGCGCCGGGGGAGGGTGCCGGGGGGCGGCACGAAGTGTCGAGGCGTGCGGCCGGTGTCAGGAGAAAACCGGGTGCTCACGGGAGCTTACCGCCAGGGACGGTTCCTGCCGGGCATCGACAGATGTGTCGAAGGCTGTTACGGTGGCGGCGGAAGGAACGTCCCGAAATCCAAGGAGGCGCCCATGGTCCGCTGGAGCGCAGTCCTGTGTGTCCTCGGGGTCGCGGCGGCTGCCCTCCCGGCGGTACACGCCGAGGGGCCGAGCCCCCGCGTGGGGCGGGGGGGCTGCGTGGAGCTGGAGGCGCTCCGGCTCTCCGAGGGCCAGGGCACCGCGGTGCGGGAGGCGGAAGTTCGCTTTCGGCCGGCCTTCGACGCCTTGCGTAATCAGCTCATGGCCCGCCGGATGGAGCTGGAGGCCCTGTTGCGCGACCCGGAGGCGGGGCGGGGCGAGATCCGCGCCAAGGCGGCGGAGGTCTCGGACCTCCGCCGGAGGCTTGAGGAGACCCTCCTGGAGCACGTCCTCGAGGTGCGGGCCTTCCTGGAGCCGGAGCAGGTGCGGCGGTGGTGCGCTTCGGCTCCCGGCAGGGGGAGAGGAGGGCCCGGCCTGTGGCGCGAGAGGTGACCGGCTCGGCGGGCGTGCGGCCCGGCCTGGCCCTCGGGCTGGTCTTCCTTGTGGTGGGCCTGCTCTTTCTCGCCACGGGCGTCCTCGACCTGCGACGCACCGAGGAGGCCTTGCTGGACCTGGTCGAGGCTCGGGCCGACGCCCTGGCCGCCGGGCTGGGAGCCACGGTGGAAGACCTGGTGGAGAGAGCCCTGGCGGGGGACGACGTGGTCCTCTCCTCGGACGGCTTGGGAGGCGGGACCACCCTGTTCGACGTGATCGCGGGGGAGCTCCTGGAGACGCTTCGGGCGCTGGCCTCGGACCCGCACCTGGCCTCGGATGGCCCGGGCACGGGGCAGGTCGTCCTCCTGGGGCAGGATGGGGCTCCTGCCGAAGCCCCGGACCTCCCCGCCGAGGTTCGGGAGCGCCTGCGACCCCTCCTCGAGGGGCGGTCGGAGGTGGTCCTGGACCTCTTCGGCGGCGGACACGCGTCCAAGGCCCCCCGCTTCGCGGCCCTCGCCCTTGCCGGCGGGGGTCCCGTGGTGGTGCTCCTGGTCGGGGAGGAGGACTTTCGCCGCCGGGCCCTGGAGGCCGCCGCACAGGCGGCCGCCGAGGCGGCGGCGGGACCGGCGGACGTGGTCTACGTGGAGGTGATCGACGCGGAGGGCCGGCTCCTGGGTTGGGGGGGGGAGGAGACCCCACCTGGGGGGCTTCCCGGCCGCGAACCCCCGACGCGCGCGGGGGCCGATGGGGTCGAGCTCCTCGAGGTCGCCGCGGTCTTGCGGCTGCCCGGCGAGCACGCCGGATGGGTTCGGGTGGGACTGCGGCCGGAAGCCGTCCAGGGGGTCCTCTCCCGGCACCAACTGCGCCTCTGGATGACCACCTCCCTGCTCGCCGCCGTCGGCCTCTTCGCCATCGGGCTCCTGTACCGGGTGCAGGTCCGGCACCACCGGGCTCTGGGCGAGCTCCAGGAACGCCTGGCCCGGGCCCGCCGGCTCTCGGCCCTGGGCAGGCTCGGGGCGGCGCTGGCCCACGAGATCCGAAACCCGCTCAATGCCCTGGGCCTCGGCCTCCAGCGGATCCAGAGGGAGCTCCTGCCCCCCGAGGGGGAGCCCCGGGAGGCCGTCGGGCGTCTCACGGCCCTCATGCGGGACGAGGTCCGGCGCTTGGACGCCCTCGTGGGGGAGTTCCTGGCCGCCTCGCCCGAGACCCGGGGGGCCCCCGTCCTCTTCCCGGTGGCCGAGGTCGTTCGGCAGACCCTCGCGCTCCTGGAGGAGGAGGCCCGGGCCCGTGGGGTCCGGGTGGAGGCGCGGATTCCCGAGGCCGCCCTGCGGGTCCTCGGGGACGGCGACAAGCTCCGCCAGGCGCTGCTGAACCTGCTGCGCAACGCCCTGGAGGCGATTCCCGGGGAGGGGGAGGTGCGGGTGGTCGTCGACGTGCCCGAGGCGCGAAGGGTCCGGATCCGGGTCCAGGACTCCGGGGCGGGCATCCCGCGGGAGGACAGGGAGCGCATCTTCGACCCCGCCTTCACCACGAAGGAGAAGGGGCTGGGGCTCGGGCTGGCCGTCGCCCACGAGATCGTGAACGCCCACGGGGGAGAGCTTCGCGTGGCGAGCCGGGTCGGCGGGGGGACCGCCGTCGACGTCTGGCTGCCCCTGGCGGGGTAGGGCCGCAGGGGCTCCCGCCGGACCGGTGCCCAGGGAGATAAGTCGATGCCGACACTGGACGTGCTGATCGTAGAGGACGAGCCGACCCAGCGGGAGATGCTTCGGGACGCCCTGCGGCGAGAGGGCCACCGGGCGGAGGCCGCAGGCGGCGGCGAGGAGGCCCTGAGGCTGCTCCAGACCTCGGCCGTCGACGTCCTGCTCCTGGACCAGCGGATGCCCGGGATGGACGGGCTCGAGGTCCTGCGCCGGGCGAGGTCCGCCCAGCCCGAGGTGGACGCGGTGATGCTCACGGCCTACGGGAGCGTCGAGAACGCCGTCGCGGCCATGAAGGCGGGGGCCTCCGACTACGTGACCAAGCCCGTGGACCTCGACGAGCTCCTCCTCCTGCTGGAGCGCCTCGGCGAGCGCCGGAGGCTCGTGCGCGAGAACGAGGTGCTGCGGCGCGAGCTGGGCACCGGGGCCGGGGTAGCCGGCCGCCTCCTGTACCGGAGCTCCCGGATGGCCGAGCAGGTGAATCTGGCCGGGCGGGTGGCGCCCAGCCGGGCCACGATCCTCCTCCGGGGGGAGAGCGGCACCGGCAAGGAGCTCTTCGCCCACCTGATCCACGATCTGAGCCCCCGCCGGGCGCACCCCCTGGTCACGCTCCACTGCGCGGCCCTGCCGGAGGGCCTGCTCGAGAGCGAGCTCTTCGGCCACGAGAGAGGGGCGTTCACCGGTGCGGTCCAGCAGCGCCGGGGACGGCTGGAGGAGGCCGACGGGAGCACCCTGTTCCTGGACGAGGTCGGGGAGCTCAGCCCGTCGGTCCAGGTGAAGCTGCTGCGGTTCCTCCAGGAGGGGGAGATCCAGCGGGTGGGTGGAAACCGGGTCCTCCGGGCCGACGTGCGGGTGATCGGTGCGACCCACCGGGACCTCGAGGCGAGGGTGCGGGAAGGCGCCTTCCGCGAGGACCTCTACTACCGGCTCAACGTGGTCACCCTCCACATCCCCCCCCTCCGGGAGCGGCGGGAGGACCTGCCCGTCCTGATCGACCACTTCGCCGAGCGCTTCGCCCGGGAAAACGGCCGGCACCTCGAGGGGCTGAGCCGGGAGGCCCGGGACCTCCTCCTGAAGTACGACTACCCGGGCAACGTGCGGGAGCTCGCGAACATCCTCGAGCGGGCCGCGGTGGTGAGCCGCGGCCCGTGGATCTCCACCGAGGACCTGCCCTTCGGCAACACCGGCGGGGCGGGGGCGGGAGGGAGCGAGGGCCTGCCGCCGGGCGGGACGCTGCGGGAGGCCCTGGGCGCCCTGGAGCGCCGCATGATCGACGCGGCCCTGCTGGAAGCAGGGGGGAACCAGTCGCGGGCCGCCCGGGCTCTGGGCCTGAGCGAGAGGATGCTGCGCTACAAGCTCAAGGGGCGCCGGCGGGGGTGACGTTCCCCCGGCGCGGCCTCACCCCTCGTCCGGGGGCAGCTCCGGCAGGTGGATGCCGGCCATCCGCTGGAGCAGCCGCATCACCTGGCACGCGTACCCGAACTCGTTGTCGTACCAGACGTAGAGCACCACGTTGCGCCCGTCGGTACCGTTGACGAGGGTGGCTTCCCCGTCCACCACGCCGGCGTGGCGCGAGCCGATGATGTCGGAGCTGACGATGTCCGGGGAGGTGGTGAAGTCGATCTGGTTCTGCAGGGGGCTGTTCACCGAGATCCCCATCAGGTAGTCGTTGAGCGCCTCCTTGGAGGTCGGGCGGTCGAGCCGCAGCTGCAGAATGGCCAGGGAGACGTCGGGGGTGGGGACGCGGATGGCGTTGCCGGTGAGCTTCCCGGCCATCTCCGGCAGCACCTTCGTCACGGCGCTCGCGGCGCCGGTCTCGGTGATGACCATGTTCAGGGGGGCCGACCGGCCCCGGCGCGCCTTCTTGTGGAAGTTGTCGATGAGGTTCTGGTCGTTGGTGTAGGCGTGCACGGTCTCCACGTGGCCCGAGACGATGCCGAAGCGGTCCTGGACGACCTTGATCACCGGCGCGATGGCGTTGGTGGTGCAGGAGGCGGCCGAGACGATCCGCTCCCCCGGGTCCAGGCCCTCGTGGTTGATGCCGTACACGATGTTGGGGATGTCCCCCTTGCCCGGGGCGGTGAGCAGCACGCTCTTCGTCCCCCGGGTCTGCAGGTGCCGGCCGAGCCCCTTGCGGTCCCGCCACTTGCCGGTGTTGTCGATGACGATGGCGTCCTCGATGCCGAAGGCGGTGTAGTCGATCTGGTCCGGGCCCTCCGAGTAGAGCACCCGGATCATGTTGCCGTTGGCCACGATCCCGTTCTCGTCCTCGTCGATCTGGGTCGTTCCGGCAAAGGGCCCGTGGACCGAGTCCATGCGGAACAGCGCCGCGCGCTTCTTCAGGTCGCCCTCCATCACCTTGCGCACCACGGTGGCGCGCACCCGGATCTTGTCCCCCCGGCCGGTCTTGTCCACCAGGATGCGCGCCAGGAGCCGACCGATCCGCCCGAAGCCGTAGAGCACCACGTCCTGGGGCCTTCCCAGGACCGGCTTGAGCCCGGTGCTCACCGACGCCAGTTCCTGGGCCACGAACGCGTCCAGTGAGCCGCAGGCGCCGCCGCACGCCTGGTACTTGACCGTGAGCTTCCCCAAGTCGATGCGGCAGGGGCCGAGGTCCAGCCGGCCGATGGCTTCCAGCACCGGGAAGGTGTCCTGCACCGTGAGGTCCTGCCCCAGGATCAGGCGCGCGTGGCGGTGCACCTTGAGGATCTCGACCGAGCTCACCTTGGCGATCGAGCGCCCATACACGTGCACGAGCACGCCCCGGTCCACCCGAAGGCGGTTGAGCACGGAGAGCATCCGGACGGTGATGGCCTCGGAGTCGTTCCAGAGCCGGAAGTAGGTGTCCTCTTTGGTGAGATCCATGGGCTGCCCTCCCGAAGCTGTCAGCGGTGGTCACCTCGCCGCGCGAGGGCCCTCGGCCGAATGTCCGAACCACGCGGAGCGGGGGGAAAGATACCACGATTGCGGCGGGTCCAAAAGAACGGGGCAGCCGTCTGGATCCCCGCCCTCGGAGGAGAGAGGGATCGGGGAGGCCTTGTGTTTCGCCGCGATGTCCGCGGCGGTTCGACCGGCGGCGGATGGCGGATGGAGGGAGCTTGACGAAATCCGCCCCAGGGGCAAGATGGGGGGAAGGCTATTTCTTTTCATGAAACGGTATTTCTGGAAATCAAACACGCCGTGGGGTACTCTCCCGGGGAGAGGAGCGAAGCGCGACCATGACGAAGAAGATCGACCCCGCCGTCGAAGACCTGGGGATCGGCGCGAAGATCCGTGAGCTGCGCCAGAGGCGCCGCTACACCCTGCAGGACCTTTCCGCCAAGACGGGTCTGTCGAAGCCCCTGCTCTCCCAGGTGGAGAACGGGCACGTCATGCCCCCCGTCGCCACCCTGCTGCGCATCTCCCGGGCCCTCGACGTGAACATCTCCCACTTCTTCCAGGAAGAGGAGAAGGAGGAGAAGATCGCGGTCACCCGTGCCTCGGAACGAAGGCGACTGACCCGCCGGGCCCACCAGGACGCGAGCGAGGTGGGATACCTCTACGAGTCCCTCGAGCTGCACAAGAGCCGCAAGCACATGCAGCCCCTCCTCGTCACCTTCGAAGCGATGGACAAGAAGGACATGGTCTTCTACTCCCACGAGGGCGAGGAGTGCGTGTACGTGCTGGGGGGTGAGATCGAGTTCCGGACCCCCGACGAGCTGCGCACCCTCAAGCCCGGCGACTGCCTGTACTTCGAGTCGGAGGTCGCTCACGCCTTCCGGGGGCTGGGGGCCGAGCCCGCCCAGGCCCTGGTGGTGGTGTTCACGGGGGAGAAGGGGTGAGGGGGTGATCGAGATCCGCTTTCACGGGCGGGGCGGCCAGGGCGCGGTGGTGGCGTCCAACATCCTGGCGGTGGCCTGCTTCCTGGAGGGGAAGCACGTCCAGGCCTTTCCCGCCTTCGGCGTGGAGCGGCGCGGGGCGCCGGTGGAGGCGTACCTCCGGGTCGACGGCCGCAAGATCCACCTGCGCACCAACGTGTACACGCCGGACCACGTGGTGGTCCTGGACCCGACCCTCATCGAGGCGGTCAGCGTGAGCCGGGGTCTGAAGCCCGGCGGCGTCCTCCTCCTCAACACGGACCACAGCCCCCGCGACTTTCCCGACTTCGCGGCCTTCCGGGTAGCCACCGTGGACGCGAGCCCCATCGCCCTGCGCCACGGGCTGGGCTCGCGGACCCACCCGATCGTGAACACGGCGATCCTGGGGGCCTTCGCCCGGGCCACCGGCCTCGTCTCCCTCGAGGCCGTGTGCCAGGCGATCCGGGAGGAGGTCCCCTCCCACCACGGCGCCAACGTGGAGGCGGCCGTCGAGGCCTACGAGAGCCTCATCCTCGAGTCGGCGGCCGAGAGGGTGGGCCCATGAGCCCCGTCTCCCTTCGCGGTGCCTCGGAGCTCCCCCTGTGCTCCCGGTCCGCCGACACCATGTTGTGGAACCGGACCGGGTCCTGGCGGTTCCTGCGGCCCCGGTACCAGGACAAGACGGCGCCCTGTTCCGAGGCCTGCCCCGCCGGTGAGGACGTGGCCCGGGTCCAGCTCCTGGCGGGCCAGGGCGCCTTCGAGGAGGCCTGGGTCCGGATCCGCGAGGAGAACCCCTTTCCCGGCGTATGCGGCCGGGTCTGCTACCACCCCTGCGAGGGCTCCTGCAACCGGGGCGAGTACGACGCACCGGTCTCCGTGAGCTCCCTGGAGAGGTTCCTGGCCGATCACGCCCGGCGCAGGGGCGCCGCCCCGCCGCCCCTGGAGGCGCCGTCCACCGGCAGGCGGGTGGCGGTGGTGGGGGCGGGTCCGGCCGGGCTGACGGCCGCCTGGTTCCTGCGGCGCTGGGGGCACGAGGTGGAGCTGTTCGATGCCCGGGAGGAGCCCGGGGGGCTGCTGCGCTACGCCATCCCCGAGTACCGGCTGCCCACGGACGTCCTGGGGTGGGAGACTGCGATGGTGCTTGCCGACGGGGTCCGCTTCCACCCCGGCCGCACCCTGGGGGAGGACCTGGCCTGGGACGACCTGGCCGGGCACGACGCCGTGTTCCTCGCCCTGGGCCACTGGACTCCGGCGCCCCTGGGGGTGGAAGGGGAGGACCTGGCCCGGGACGGGCTGGCGCTGCTCGAGGCCGTGCGGCGGGGGAACACGCCCGCGGTGCGGGGGCCCGTGGCGGTCGTGGGGGGGGGCAACACCGCTCTGGACGTGGCCAGGACCCTCCTGCGCCTCGGGGCGGAGCCCACGGTGTACTACCGGCGCCGGCTCGAGGACATGCCGGCCCTCCCGGACGAGAAGGAGGAGCTTCGGGAGGAGGGAATCCCGATCCGCACGCTCCTGGCCCCGAGGGGCATCGCGGCCAGGAAGGGGGGAGGGCTGCGCCTCGCCCTGTCCACGATGGCGGTCCTCGAGGGGGAAGAGGGCGGCCGCCCCCGGGTGGTGCCCTCGGGCCACCCGGACGTCCTGGCCGACGTGGAGGCGGTCTATGCGGCCATCGGCGCCCGCCCGTCCCCCGGCCTGCCCGCCGGGGCATCCGACCTGGGCGGGTGGTCGCCGGTGGGGGTCCACCTGCGGAAGGTCATGCCCCGGGGCGAGTGGGCCTCCCGGCCCCCGGTCTTTGTGGGGGGCGACCTGGTCAACGACCGGAAGGCCGTGGTGACGGCCATCGCCTCGGGCAAGGAAGCGGCGATCGCGATCGATTCCCTGCTCCGGGGCCGCGACTCGGCCGAGGCCTGGCCGGCGATCCGAGTGGGAAGGAAGGGGGCGGTCTCCCTGAACCGCTTCTCGGGCGGCGACCGCACCCTGCGACAGGACCACGTGGTCCGGTACGAAGAGCTCAACACCACGTACTTCCAGTACCTGGAGCGGCGGGAGCGGCCCCGCATCACCCTCGAGGAGCGGCGCACGGGGTTCGACCAGGTCCGGATGCGCATCGCGGCCTCCATGGCCCTGAAGGAGGCCGAGCGCTGCTTCCACTGCGGGCTGTGCGACCACTGCGACAACTGCTACCTCTTCTGCCCCGACGTCTCGGTGCTCCGCGACCTGCGAGCCGGGAGTCGGGAGATCGATTACGGCTACTGCAAGGGGTGCGGCGTCTGCGTGGTGGAGTGCCCCCGCAACGCCATGGTCCTCGAGGAGGAGCCCCGATGAGGCGCGTCCTCGAGGGCAGCCACGCCGTGAGCCACGCGGTGGACCTGGCCCGGGTCCAGGTCATCAGCGCCTACCCCATCACCCCCCAGACCCACATCGTAGAGCTCCTGGCGGAGCTCGTCGCCGACGGGGTGCTCGACGCCCGGTACGTGCGGGTCGAGAGCGAGCACTCCGCCATGGCGGCGGTGATCGGGGCGGCCTCCGCGGGGGCGCGCACCTTCACGGCCAGCTCCAGCCACGGCCTGGCCCTGATGCACGAGATGCTGCACTGGGCCGCCGGGGCCCGCCTCCCGATCGTCATGGCCGAGGTCAACCGCGCCCTGGGTCCGGGGTGGAACATCTGGGCCGACCAGACGGACAGCCTCTCCCAGCGGGACACCGGCTGGATGCAGGTCTACTGCGAAGACGTGCAGGAGGTCCTGGACTCCATCCTCATCGCCTACCGGCTTGCGGAGAGCGTGAGCCTGCCGATGATGGTCGTCCTCGACGCCTTCTTCCTCTCCCACACCTACGAGCCGGTGGATGTGCCGAGCCAGGACGCCGTGGACACCTTCCTGCCCCCGTGGAACCCCCCCGAAGTCCTGGACCCGGCGAACCCCAAGGCCTTCAACCAACTGGCGGGCCCCGACTACTACATGGAGTTCCGGTACAAGATGCAGCAGGCCATGGAGGAGGCCCTGCGCCTGTACCCGGTCGTGGACGACGAGTACCGCGCGCTCTTCGGGCGGTCCTACCCCATGCTCGAGGTCCTGCCCGCCCGGGAGGGCGAGCGGGCCCCCCTGGCGCTGGTCACGACGGGCTCGGTGACGGGCACGGCCCGGGTCGCCCAGCAGGAGCTGCGGGAAAGGGGGGTCTCCTTCGACCTCGTGAAGCTGCGCCTGTTCCGTCCCTTCCCCCAGGACGAGGTGCGCCGGGCCCTGGTCCCCTACGAGAGGGTGGCGATCCTCGACCGCAACCTCTCCTTCGGGTACGGGGGGATCTTTGCCCAGGAGATCCGATCGGCCCTGGCCGCCGGGGGCAAGGGGGGCCGCGCCCCGGCGGTGTACCCGTTCGTTGCGGGGCTCGGGGGCCGGGACATCACCCCCGCGACGATCGCGGCCGTCGTAGAGCGCGCGGGCGGCGGGGGACCCCCGGGGGACATCCTCTGGGTGGACGTGAGGGAGTAGCAGAGGAGGCGGCCGCCGTGCCCATCGACCTGCCGGTCAGCGAGCGAATGGTTTCCGGCCACCTAGCGTGCCCCGGGTGCGGGGCGGCCATCGCCATGCGGTTCCTGCTCAAGGGGCTCGGAGAGCGGGCCATCCTGACGATCCCGGCGTGCTGTTGGTCGATCATCGCGGGGCCGTTCCCCTTCTCCGCCCTGAAGGTCCCGATCCTCCACACGGCCTTCGAGACCGGGGCCGCCGTGGCCAGCGGCATCCGGGCGGGCCTGGACGTCCAGGGCGACACCGACACCCAGGTGGTGACCTGGGCCGGCGACGGGGGCACCTTCGACATCGGGCTCCAGGCACTCTCCGGGGCCGCGGAGCGCAACGAGGACATCCTCTACGTCTGCTACGACAACGAGGCGTACATGAACACCGGGGTGCAGGGGTCCGGCGCGACCCCCGCCGGGGCCTGGACCACCACGACCCCTACCGGCAGCCCCAAACGCACCCGGAAGAAGGACATCATGCAGATCATGGCGGCGCACCGGATCCCTTACGCCGCCACCGCCTCCATCGCCTACCCCGAGGATCTCGTGCGGAAGGTCCAGAAGGCCTGCCGGATCCGGGGCACCCGGTTCCTGCACGTGTACGCCACGTGCCCCACCGGCTGGAAGGTTCCCAGCGAGGTCAGCGTCCGGCTGGCGCGCCTGGCCGTCCAGACGCGGATCTTTCCCCTGTACGAGGTCGAGGGGGGCGAGGTGTACACCATCAATCTGGAGCCGGTGGGGTACCTGGTGGACGAGTACTACCAGGGGCAGGGGCGGTTCAAACACCTCGGCCGGGAGGACCTCGACCTCATCCAGGAGCAGGTCGACCACGACTGGGAGCGGCTGAAGGCCCTCGCCCGGCTGGGCTGAGGGTTCGTCACCCCTCCGGCGCACCCGACTCCGAGAGGGGCACGGCCACCACCGGCACCGGGGCCCGGCGCAGCACCCGTTCCGCGGTGCTGCCGAAGATAGCCCGGTCCAGCCCCCGGCGGCCGTGGGTCCCCATGACGACGAGATCCGCCGACGTCTCTCGTACCGCCTCCAGGATTCGCTCCCAGGGCTGCCCGCGGGCCACCCGCAGCTCCAGGTCCTTCACCGACGCCAAGTGATTGCGCCCGAACGCCTCGAGGCTCTTGCGCGCCCGCTCTTCGAGCTGGGGCAAGAGGTCGTCGTAGCTCACCAGGGGCAGGTTCAGCCCTTTGAGCCCCTCCGCCTGATCGACCACCACGAGGGCGGTGACGCGGGCGCCAAAGGACCGGGCCATGGCGGCCGCGTAGGCGACGACCCGGTCGCTGGCCGCCCCAAGGTCCACCGGAACGAGAATGTTTCGGATCGTCACCTCCATCGGACTCCCCTTTCTCGGCTCACACTTCTCCCTTGACCACCATCACGGGCTGGCGGCAGGTGCGCAGCACCTTCTCCGCCACGCTGCCGAAGACCGCGCGCTCGAAGCCCGACCGCCCATGGCTGGCGATCAGGATCACCTCCGCCCCGATCTCGTCGGCGTAGTCGCAGATCACCCGGGCCGGGTTTCCGTATCGGACCACCTGCACCGGGGCGGTGCCCCCCAGGTCCTCGCCCCGCAAGTAGGTCTCGAAGGCCTTCTCGGACCAGCGCCCGGCCTGGGTCTCGATCTCCGCGCGCTCCGGCAGGGCGATGTGGAAGGCGCTCGACACCTCGTACTCCGGGATCACGTGGAGCAGGTGGATCTCCACCGGGCTGCGCTTGGCCATGGACAACGCGGCCCGCAGGGCCCTCTTCGACATGGGAGAGAAGTCCACCGGCACCAGGATGCGGTCCGCCATCGCCGAGGTGCCCTCCCCGCCCCCCGGTCACCGCAAGGGGGAGGGCGCGGGAAAGTCCGTTTCCTGGCGTCCTCCCGGAACGTGTGCTACAAGTCCGAGAAGCAAGACTAGCTGCCCGAGGGGAGCTGTCAACCCGGGAGGAGACCGTGAAGGTCGTCTACTCGGAGGCGCAGATCCGCGATGCCGTGGCGCGGCTGGCGGAGGCCATCAACCTCGACTTCGCCGGCCAGCACGTGCACCTGATCGGTGTGCTCAAGGGGTCCTTCATTTTCCTGGCCGACCTGGTGCGGCACCTGCGGGTGCCCTGCTCGGTGGACTTCGTGCGCCTCTCCTCCTACGGGCCCGGCACCTCATCCTCGGGGGCCGTGCGGGAGCTCATGGGCCTGGCCGACTCGGTGGCGGGACGCCACGTGATCGTGGTGGAGGAGATCGTGGATTCCGGGCGGACCCTCTCCCGGCTCCTACGGGACCTCGAGGGGGCCGACGCCGCGAGCGTGAGGGTGTGCGCGCTGGTGGACAAGACCGGCCGGCGCGAGGTGGAGGTGCCGGTGCGCTACCGGGGGCTCAGCCTGGAGGGCGGCTTCCTCGTCGGGTACGGGCTGGACCTCGACGAGCAGTACCGGAACCTTCGGGAGATCTACCTGGTGGAGGAGCCACACGAACGGAGGGAGGCGTAGCATGGCCACGTGGACGTGCCCCGGATGCGGCTTCGAGAGGGAAGGCCGGTGCAAGCCAAAGAAGTGCCCCACCTGCGACAAGCCGGTGGAGTTCCGGAAGAAGGGCGAGGGAAAGAAAAAGTGAGCCGGCCGTCAGGGGGAGTCACGCGCAGGGAGTTTCTCGCACGCTCCGGGGCCGCTGGGGGCGCGATCCTCCTGGGCCCCGCCGGAGGTTGGGCCATGGCCGTAGAGACCAGCCGGGTGTCCCTCGCACGGGCGGAGGACCGCCGGGCCGGTGTGTCCTCGTGCCTGGCCGCCCTCGGGCTCAATCCGGCGAAGGGCAAGCACGTCCTCCTCAAGCCCAACTTCAACACCGCGGACGAGGCCCCCGGCTCGACCCACAATGACACCCTCGTCGCCCTGGTGGAGGAGCTGTGGCGGATGGGGGCCCGGTCCGTGACCCTCGGGGAGCGGAGCTACCCCCTCACCCGGGAGGTCCTGGAGGCCAAGGGCGTCCCCGCCCTGATGGCGAAGCTCGACGTCCGGATCGTGGATTTCGACGAGCTGGAGCGGAAGGACTGGGTGGAGGTCCGCCCCCCGGACACCCACTGGCGCGACGGGTTCCGGGTCGCGCGGCCGGTGCTGGAGGCGGAGTGCCTGGTCTCCACCGCCTGCCTCAAGACCCACCAGTACGGCGGGGTCTTCACCATGGCGCTGAAGCTCCACGTAGGGGTGGTGCCCACCACTCGCCACGGTTTCGGGTACATGCGGGAGCTCCACGGCTCCCCCTACCAACAGGAGCTGATCGCCGAGATCAACGTCCCCTTTCGACCCGACCTCGTGGTCCTCGACGGGGTGGACGTCTTCGTGGACGGCGGGCCCATGACCGGCAAGCGCGCCAAGGGCAACGTCTTCCTCGCCTCGGCAGACCGGGTCGCCGCCGACGCCGCCGGGGTGGCGGTCCTGAAGTCCCTGGGGAGCAACCCGGCCATCATGGGGACCCGGGTCTTCGAGCAGCGGCAGATCGCCCGGGCCGCGGCCCTGGGTCTCGGGGCCGGAAGCCCGGCGGCCCTCGAGCTGGTGGCCGCCGACGAGGGGAGCCGGCCCTACCGGGACCGGATCGCGGCCGTCCTGGCCCAGGGGTAACGGGCCGGGGCAGCCAGGCCGCACTCAAGGGCTTCCCCCCGCCGGCCGAAACGATGTATAGTTCCGGTTCCAGCGCCGACCGCCCCCTGTCCCTATGGAAGCCGGAAGCTCCCCGTCGCCGCACCTCGGTGCGCCGCGCCGGGAAAGGCCGGGCCGCACCCGCGGAACCCCGCGGGGCCGAGCCCTTTCTGGCCCCCGAGGCAGACCGGGCCGCCGCGCACCGGGAACGCGTGACCACCTTCACCGAAAGGAGTTGTTCGTACCACATGCAGAAACGAGAGTTCCACCTGAGAACCCCCCAGACCCCTACCCCCCGCCCTGCCGTCATCCGCCGCCGCGAGAGCCAGGAGCCCCAGCCGGCGGCCATGGAGCGTAAGCTCCAGGCCGACATCGCGGCCTGGCTGCGCGACCGCCGAAGCTCCCGCTGAGTCACCCCCGAGGTCTGCCCCGTGCACCGGCCCGCGGGCATCCCCGGCCCGTGGCCGCGGGGGGCCGCGAGTGGGCGTCGGGGAGCATACGCAACGACGGCCCCGAAGGGCCGATCGCCAAGCCCGCTGCGCCGCGAGCCTTCCAGCCGGGGTCGTCAGGCGTCAAGATGGGTTCCTGTGGCGGCGCCCGGTAGGCCTCGCGGGCCTGCCTTCTCCCGCCGGGAAGGACTCCCTACGCGTCGTGGTCTGTGCCCTGCGGCCATCCCAGGCCCGCGCGCGCAACGGGACGATGCTGTGGGGCGACCTGGTCAAAGAACCCGCCGGAGAGCGCCCTCCCCGCTCCCCCAGTCACCCTCAACCTAACCACCGCGGGGCCGCCGGGCACGTCACGCCCCGGCCGCCCACGGCTCCGTTTCAGGCTGCCAGTCGACCGCCTTCGGGAAGGAGGGGGCAGGCCTCGGTGCATGCGGCGCACTGGAGGCAGTCGGCCGCCGCGGTGCCCCGGATGCCCCGGGAGGGGGCGAGACCGACGGAGCAGGCCTTGTCGCAGAGCTTGCAGCCACGGCACCCTTCGGGCACGTCGATGCGGTGACGGGGCCAGCGCAGCAGGGTCGACATCGACCCCACCGGGCACACCACGCACCACGCCCGGGGCCGGTACACGGCGGCGAGCGCCAGGGCGACGGCCGTGGTGGCCAGGCACATCACCCAGAACACCCGGCCCCAGTGAGCCGGGTCGGCCGGGTTCGCGGCCAGCCGCCAGACCATGAACGCCAGCAGAGCCACCATGACCGCCCAGCGAAGGGGCCCCCGGAAGGCGGCCCAGCCACGCCTCGAGGAACGAGCCCCGGGGGCAGTACCGGCCGCAGAACCGGCGCCCGCCGCCGAGGGCCGCGGTCCCCAGGGCCGCGAGCATCACCACCGGCACCACGAAGCCCGCCGCCAGCACGGCGGGGACGAGCCCGCCCAACCAATAGCGGTAGGGCCGGACGGGGATCCTTCGAGCCATCTCTTCCTCCTTCGGGTCGCCTTGGGGTTTCCGGAGCTGCGAGGGCGTCCGGAGGCTCCTTGGATGAAGCTCGGGGCGAAGGGTTTCAGGGAGAGCGGCCCACCGCGGGGGGCCCGGAGCCCCGAAACGAAGGTTCCTCCGGTAAACGACCGGGTGGGCCCGCCCACTCCGGCAGAGGATGCCGGGCTGCACGGTGGGAGCGCTCCCGCTGTCGCATCCGGAATCCTCGCGACAATTCGGCTCCCGAAGCAGCTGCTCCCGTCGAGCGGCCGTCCGCCTACGTGGTCGGGCCCACCCGATCGTCCCTGGAGACGAGTACCCGGTCACTCCCCTGATGAGCCGAACCCAAGGGAGGGGCGCGCCTTGCGGCGCGCCCCTCCCTTGGGTTCTCCGCCGTGCGAACGGCCGGCCGCTACAGGAAGAGCAGCCCAATCGTGATGATGATCCCCGAGTAGAGCAGCGCCATCAGGCAGTACCCCATGATGTCGCGGGCGTTGAGGCCGGCGATGCCGAGGGCCGGCAGCGCCCAGAACGGTTGGATCATGTTCGTCCAGGCGTCGCCCCAGGCGATGGCCATGGCAGCCCGGGCGGTGTCGACCCCGAGGGCGGCGCTCGCCGGGAGGATGATGGGGCCCTGCACGGCCCACTGACCGCCGCCCGAGGGGACGAACACGTTGACGACCCCGGCCGAGAGGAAGGCGAAGAACGGGAACGTGAAGGGCGTGGAGATGTTCACGAACCACTGGGAAATGATCACGGCGAGGCCCGAGGACACCATCATCCCCATGATCCCGGCGTAGAAGGGGAACTGGAGGATGATGCCCGCAGAGCCCTTCGCGGCCGAGTAGAGGGCGGTGATGTACCGCCGCGGGGTGCCGTGGAGGAGGATGCCGGAGAAGAGAAAGAGGAAATTGACGATGTTGAGGTTCAGGGAGCCGCCCTTCCCGAAGTGGAAGATCAGGAAGGCCGCGGCGCCCGCGGCCAGCAGGACGGAGACCACCGGGCTGTTCTCGATCTTCTCGGCGGGGGTCTTCGCCGGCGGGACGACGGTGTCCGGCTCAGCGAGCAGGGCAGGGTCCACCTCGACCGCGTCCTTCGACATCATCAGCCGGGCCAGGATCGGCAGCGTCAGGATCAGGAAGATGGCCGTGATCAGGTTGAAGGGCGCGAAGATCGTCTGGCTGACGGGAATGCCGTTGGTGATCTGGAAGGACCAGTCCGTCGGCGTGTTGAGGGCGAGGGGGATGGAACCGGCGAGGCCCGCGTGCCACACGAGGAACCCCATGTAGGCGCAGGCGATGATGAGGCGGTAGTCGAGCCCCTTGACCCTGCGGGCCATTTCGCGCCCCAGCAGGGCGCCCACCACCAGCCCGAAGCCCCAGTTGATCCAGCTCGCGATCGCCGCGACGAAGCAGGTCATCATGATGGCGCCGCCGGGCGAGGTGACGAGGGAGGCGATCGCCCGGAGGATCTTCTTGATCGGGGGGCTCTCTGCGAGGGCGTGCCCGGTGACGAGCACCAGCACCATCTGCATGGAGAAGGTCAGCAGGTTCCAGAACCCGTTGCCCCAGTGCTGGACCATCTGGTAGGGGCCGTTGTCGGTCAGGAGGAGGCCCCCGACGTAGACCACGAACGTGAGGATCGCGGCGAACAGGAAGGGGTCGGGCAGGTACTTCTGGACCAGGGCTACGAAGAAGCGGGTCAAGCTCTGCATGGTGCGTTCCTCCGACTCCACCGGAAAGGAAGGGATCGTCCGCCGGCCCCGTCCGGACGGGGCTGGGGCGGCCCTGGGGTTGGGCACGACCGCGAACCCCCCCCGGCGGCACGTGGGTAGCACGGGGCGTGCCGAGGGTCAAGCGGTATTTCTGCGTGCGTTCTGGACAATGGACTCGGTGGTGCGGGGTAATCGCGGGCAACGCGGGGTTTGGGACCTGTGGCCGCTCCGGAAAACCTGAGGAATGCCCGCAGCGGGCCGCTCTTCGACGTGGCCTACACGGCCTCCCTGGAGGAGTGCCTCGACGGGATCGCCGATGTCTCCTCCCTCGCCGCGCTGGTGGACCCACCCGGTCGTTTGCCGGATGAACCCTGTTTTGTTGCGGGTCGGGGTTTTGGGGAAGGTGACGCACGAGGGGCCCGGGTCGATCGACCCGGGCCCCTCGTCGGCCTCCTGGCGGTTCTTGGGATTACCGCACGGGGATGCGGGTCGCCTGGTGCTCGCGGATCCCTGCGGCGGCACCCTTCACCGCGCCCACGGCCATCAGGATAGCGGGCACCACCTGGGCGGCGACGATCAGGGCGCAGAAGCCGAGGAACGCCCACACGAAGATCCCGCTGTGATCGACCCGGGTGCCGGTGGCGGCCAGGGCGGTGGCGGCGTTGGCGATGGTGGCGATCGTTGCGATGGCGGCGGCTCTGGTCGTGGTCTTCATGGCGTTCTCCTTCTGATCTGCACCGGGGTCCGGTGTCGGTTGGGCTGTGTGGTGCGCTCTCGCCCTCTGTAGAGAGCAGGAGGCGTGCCAACCGTGAAGGAAAGGACAAGGCCGGGAGGAGAAATCCTGTAACACAATGATATCACGATGAAAGTTTTTTCCTCGCCCGGCCCCGGCCGCCTCCCCTCGAGCAGGGTGGGCGCGCCGAGTGTATGTTTTCACAAGGCACCCAAGGGGGGCACGGGGTCCGCCGTTTCTGCGGCCGAGACGCCGAAATCCGCGTGTTTCCGGTGTTTCGCCCGGGCTCCGGCGAACGGGGACCCGATATACCGACTGGATTCCTGCGGCAACGTTTGCCCCGGGAGGGGACGGCCCGAGGGCCTCGCGGCCGGACCGCTGCCAGGGGGAGCCCCGTGGCGTGCAGGGGATCCTGCGGATCCGCCGGGAGATCCCCGCCGGCGTGCAGTCCGTCGGTGCGCTGACGGACAGCGCCGTACGGGCTGAGATGTCAGCGGGAGGGTCCCGCTCCTCGTCCCTCCCCCGTGGACCGACACAATCTGTCAGCCGTCACTTCTCATCTGGGGGCAAACCTCGGGCGCCGTGCTCTTCGAATCGCCCCGCAGGGACGCCCTTTCGGGGCACCCCGGTGGCAATCCGTGGCGGGCTGCGGTTTGCCCCTTGCAAAACGACAGTCAACTGATAGAATGCGTCCCATGGCCGAGCCCCGCTACACCATCGACGAGCTCGTGGAGATCACCGGCGTGAGCCGCCGGAACATCCGCTATTACGTCCAGGAGGGCCTCCTGGACCCGCCGGCCGGGCGCGGCCGCGGGGGGTTTTATTATGACAGTCACGTGGAGCGGCTGCGCCGGATTCGGGAGCTCCAGGACCGGGGGCTGCGGCTCGCGACCATCCGGGAGCACCTGGCCGGCCAGGAAGCTCGGGAAGATCCGCGAGTCGTGGAGGGCCAGACGGCACCCCGGCCACCCGAGGCCCCGGGTGCCCCGCCGTTGGGGCAGGGGCCCGAGGCCGGCTCCCGGGAGGCCTGGGCGCGGGTGACGGTGGTCCCCGGCCTCGAGCTCCACGTACGCCGGGACGTCGAGGAGGACCTGGGGGCCGCGGTGCGCGAGATCCTTCGCCTGGCGCGCGCCCTCACTGCACAGGGAGGTTCGCGATGAGCGCAGAGGCGGCAGGTCTGTTCAACAGCCGGGTGGAGGCGCAGATTCCCCTCTTGGGCGTCGCCGTGGAGGCGGACCTCGTGGGCCGGAGCGCCCGGGTGGAGGTCACCCAGAGCTTCGAGAACCGCGAGGAGCAGCCCGTGGAGGCGGTCTACCGTTTTCCGCTCCCCGAGGGGGCGGCGCTGACGGGCTTTCGGGCCCGGGTGGGGGAGCGGGTCTTCGAGGGGGAGGTGGACGAGCGAGACCGCGCCTTTGCCCGCTACGACGAGGCTCTGGAGAAGGGCCACGGCGCCTATCTCCTGGACGAGGAGCGCCCCAACATCTTCACGCTCTCCGTCGGGAACCTGAACCCCGGCGCCCGGGCCGAGCTCACCCTCACCTACGTGGAGGCCCTGGAGGAGGTCGACGGCGCGGTGCGCTTCCGGTTCCCCACCACCATCTCCCCGCGCTACGTCCCTGCCGACGCCCCGGACGAGGGGGGCGTCCCGGCCGCCGACCGACTCCACCCCCCATACGCCGGCGAGGTCCCCTACGGGCTTCGCCTGCGGGTGCGGGTGCACGGGCGAGACGCCGTGGCCGCGGTGGAGTCCCCGACCCACCCGGTGCGCTGCGCGCTCGGCGAAGACCCCGTGGAGGTCGAGCTCTCGGCGGACTCGACCCGGATGGACCGGGACTTCGTGCTCCTGGTCCGGCCCCGCGAGGCGGCGGGCCACCGCGCCTGGGCGGGCACCGCCGGTCCCGTCGAGAAGGGGGACGGAAGGGGGGACGAAGCGGGTGACGGGACGGCGGAAGGGACGGGGGAGGCGGAGGGGTTCGTCCAGGTGGACTTCGCCCTGCCCCCCGACCTCGGGAAGGGCCCCGCCGCCGCGCCGGCCGGGGAGGTCGTCTTCCTCCTCGACTGCTCGGGGTCCATGGGCGGCTCCTCCATTGCCCAGGCCAAGCGGGCCCTGGAGATCCTCCTGCGGGCCCTCCCGCCCGAGGCCTCCTTCAACCTCGTCCGCTTCGGGAGCACCTTCAAGAGCTTCTGGCCCGCCGAGCGCCCCGCGGACCCCGCCCACGTGGGCCGGGCGCTCGCGCGCCTCGCCCGGGTGGACGCCGACCTCGGCGGCACGGAGATCCTCGCGCCGCTTCGGGCGATCTACCAGTCCCCGGCCGGGCGCCCGGGGCCCCGGAGCGTGCTCCTCCTCACCGACGGCGAGGTGGGCAACGAGGCCGAGGTCGTCGCGCTCGCCCGCTCGGCGCCGGGGCGGGTGCGGGTGTTTGCCGTGGGGATCGGCCACGGGCCCAACGACTACCTCGTGCGCCAGACGGCGCGCGCCTCCGGGGGGGCTTCCGTGCTCGTCGCCCCCGGGGAGCGCATCGAGCCCGCGGTCCTGGGGCTCTTCGGGAAGGTCCTGGCCCAGGGCGTCACGGGGCTTCGCATCGAGCACCCCGGCCTCGACCCGGCGCCCCGGGAGGCCTGCGCCTTCCCCGGGCAGGCGGTGAGCCTCTTCGGGCGGCTTCCCGCGGGGGCAGGGCCCCTCCCGGCGCAGGTGACCGTCTCGGGGACCCTCGGGGGGGAGCGACGGGAGTGGGTCGTGCCCGTGCAGCCCTGGGACGGGGCCCGGGCGGCGGTGCCCCAGCTCTGGGCACGCGAGGCCATCCGGGACCTGGAGGAGGGGGGCTCCGGCGGCTCGCGCCAGGCCGAGCGGCGCGCCGACGCGCTCCGGGGCCGGCTCCTCGAGCTCTCCCGGCGCTACGGGGTCGTCTGCCGGGAGACGAGCTTCGTGGTGGTCGAGGAGCGCGAGGAGACCGACCGCACCACCGGCGAGGCCGTGCTGCGGCGCGTGCCCGTGCCCGTCACTCACGGGTGGCACGGCATGGAGAACGCGATGGCGATGGAGACCTGCCGGCTCGTGGCGGACGTGCCTTCACTGGGGCTTTGTGACGCCCGCGAGCCACTTTCGGTCACCAACGGGATTCTCCCGAGTTCCAGTTCGCTCCTTGGTCGTCCGGGGAAGCGGGCGGTCTCCGGCGCTCGGACTTCGCCGGACGACCTCCTCTTCGACCTGCTCGCCGCCCAGCGGCCCGCGGGGGGCTTCTGGCTGGAGGACGGCCTGGCGAAACGGCTGGGGGTCTCCCTCACGGAGCTCTCCCGGGCGGCGGACGCCCTGGGGCCGGGGGACCGCGAGGCGGCGCGCGCGCTGGTGGCCACGGCGGTGGCGCTCGCGGTGCTCGAGGCGCGGTTCGCCGGCGAGCGCCAGACCTGGGAGCCCCTGGTGG
Organism: Deferrisomatales bacterium; assembly: GCA_033551855.1. GTDB lineage: Bacteria > Desulfobacterota > Deferrisomatia > Deferrisomatales > JACRMM01 > JBFLZB01. The sequence goes on along the minus strand of JAWSUI010000001.1, from coordinate 2,350 downwards.
CCAAGAGCCGGCGCTGGCTGGAGGCGGCGCACCGTCGCGGCCCCCTCACCGTGGACGGGCAGCCCCTGGAGGCCTGGGCCGCCGCGCTCGCGGCCGCCTTGCCGGGAGAATGACCCATGAACGTGCTGATCGTGGAGTCCCGGGCGAAAGCGAAGACCATCCAGAAGTACCTAGGGAAGCCCTGGGTGGTCCTCGCCACCGGCGGGCACGTCCAGGAGCTCCCCACCCGGAGGGAGGACCCCAGGGAGGGCAAGAAGGCCTACTGGGCGTCGACGCAGGACGCGCTGCCCTCGCCGCCGTGGGCCTGGACGGACAACGGGGAGAAGGCGGTCCGGGCGATCCTCGAGGCGGCCGGGGGCGCACGGGCCGTCTTCCACCTCGCCACGGACCCGGACCGGGAAGGGGAGTTCATCGCCTGGCGGCTCTCCGAGCTCCTGGCATCGCACGGGGCCACCCCCCGGGTCACCTTCCAGGAGGTCACCCGGGAGGCGGTGACCGAGGCGCTGGCCCGCCCCCGCGAGATCGACATGCCCCTCGTGGACAGCGCCCGGGTGCGCCGGTTCCTCGACCGGCTCATCGGGTACCGCACTTCCAAGTTGGCCCGGGGGTTCGTGACGGCGAGCAAGGCCTCGATGGGGCGGGTCCAGACGCCGGCGCTCGGGTTCGTCGTGGACCGGGAGCTCGAGCGGGAGGCCCACGTCCCGGTGCGCTACTTCGAGGTCACGGCGCGGGTCCCCGACCTGGAGCTCCGGGTGCGCTTCCACGAGAAGGCGGACCCCGCGCGCTGGGTCGACGAGAAGGGCAAGTTCCAGGGGGACCGCACGTCCGACCGGTCCCTGGCCGAGCAGGCGCACCGGGCGATCGAGAGAGCGGGAGCCCTCGTCGTGACCTCGGTCCAACCCGGGGAACGGGTGATCCCCCCGAAGCCGGCCTTCACCACAGACACCCTCCTCCAGGCCGCCGGGAGCTGGGGCTGGTCCCCGAAGAAGACCATGAAGCTCGCGAGCACGCTCTACGAGGGCGGGCACATCACGTACCTGCGGACCGACTCCACCCGCCTCTCGGAGGGGGCCGTCGCCGAGGCACGAGACGTCATCACCGCCCTGTGGGGGACCGCGCAGTTGGGGGCGGGGGCGAGTGCCGGGAAGAAGACCGCCGCGCGGATCCAGGACGCCCACGAGGCGATCCGCCCGACCCGCGCCGCGGTCGAGATACCGGAGGGGGAAGGCATCGACGAGGACGCGCTGCGCCTCTATGCCTTGATCCGCGCCCAGCTGCTCGCGTCCCTGATGGCCCCTGCGCGCCAGTCCCGCCTCCAGGTCACCGCTGCCGCCGACGGACTCGACCGCCCGCTGACCGGGTCGGCCTCGTGGTATGCGGCTCCCGGTTGGCGGCTGGCGTTCGCCGATCTCGACCGGGAGCCCGTGCGCTCGCAGCCGGTCGAGATCGCGGTCGGGTCGCGGCTGGCTCTCCTCCCGGGCGGCGACCCCCCGAACCCCCATCTCCGAGAGGGGGAGACCCAGCCGCCGGCACGCTACCGCGCCCACACCCTGGTCAAGGCGATGAAGGACTCGGGGATCGGCCGGCCCTCGACCTACGCCTCGACCGTGGAGACGCTCCTCGACCGGAAGTACGTCCGGGAGGAGGGAGGCGCGCTGGTCCCGACGGAGGACGGCAGGCGGGTGTGGCTCGACGTGGCGCCCCTCTACGCCCTCTCGGACGGCGAGCCGCTGTTCGACGTCGCGTACACCGCCGCCCTGGAAGAGTGCCTCGACGGGATCGCCGAGGGGAGCGAGCCGGCGCCTCCGGTCTGGCTCACCCTGCGCGACGCCGTGCGCCAGGCCCACGAGGGCGCCCAGGCAGCCCGCCGCGCCGGGGGGCAGACCCCTGCGCAGCGCGCGCGTCTGGAAGCCCTGCTCGCGAACGCTCCCCTCGATCTCGTGGACGAGGTAGACGCGTCGTCCCTGAGCTGGGCAGAGACCAACGACCGGATCGAACGGTTGCGGGCTGCGGGGGTCCTCCCGGCCCCTTCGGAGAGGCAACGGGCCGAGATCGAGCGGCTGCTGGCAGAGACTGGGGCGAGCCGCGAGGAGGCCGCGGCGCTCGGGGGCCTCGAGGGCTGGGAGGAGCTTCGGTACGCCGCGCAGGCCTCCGAGCTCATCGATGCGCTGCGGGAGCGGCAGGGGGAGAGCCGCCAGCCGACCGCCAGGCAGTTGCGCTACCTGTCCGACCTCGTGGGCAAGCTCGGGTTGTCGGAGGGGGAGGCCTGCGCGCGGGTCGGGGCCGCCGACGTCTCCTCCCTCACCGGGGGGGGGGCGAGGGGACGGCCAGCGAGCTCCTCACCGTGCTC